>CAZQOB010000026.1:0-49089 GCA_964594885.1 uncultured Acidobacteriaceae bacterium | reverse complement strand
GTTGACGATTGGGTGTGGAGGTCTGGAGCGAATACGACTTCCGCATGGCTGGACATGGGTGACCTCGCCACCCGCCAGGATGGACCGCTGGCTGGCCAGGCCTTGCATGGCGTTTCCGAGACCAATGCCATGCGTCATCTCCAGCAGCCAGCGTGAAGCGCGCAAGAAAAACTGGAAGACGATGGGTCGCGACGGTCACCACCGACTCGACCCATCCGCCTTCCGGACTGTTTAAGAAAAGCGCCGTAACGATTGCCAGAACCCTTGCCTCCAGGCGAGTTTCGCCCAAAGGTGTTCGGTCCGGCACGCGGATGCTGAACTTTTACATCAACCGGGCTGGACGCAATTTGAGTCCGTCACGGAGAACCGTGTTGCAGCGCGCGAAGTCCCCGCTTTCCAAACGAATGCACGCTAGTCGCAGGGGTTGAGCTTTGTCTCGGTCTTCGAGGTTCGGACCTCCCTAAGTGGTGCGTTGGATGAGCAGCCGGTGCAGCGTCAGCAGCTTCGGCTCGAGTGAGTCGAGTTCAATCTGCGACAGGCGGCCTTCGTTGATCTCCCGCCAGCGGTACACGCCCGGCTCCGTGTCTTCCTGCGTGCGGCCATTTAGCTGCCGGAGGAATTCCGAAGCGTCGTCGCGCGAGGCGACTTCGCGATAAAGCGGACGCGCCAGCGCTTCCACCACATAGCTGCGCAGCAGCTTGTTCCAATATTGGTGCAACAGATCGTCGGAAGCAAAGATGTCGCTCCAAGCCACTTCGCCGCCGTACGCCACCACCACTCCAACGACGTGTTGGCCCTTGAGATCGGCAGTGGCGTGCCGGAAACGGCGTTGGATTTCGTCAACGTAAGTTTCCACCGAACTGTTGACGCGCTTTGATTTGTAGATCCTGTCGTAAGACTCGGTGGGCGCTTCGTCTCGAATGGTTACTGAGAGTGCTTCGCCAGAGAGCGCCGCAGGCCGTGGCGGCGCGGGCGATGCGCCACGACCGCGTCCCCCCTTCACCGGCGAGGCGGTAGTGCCCCCGCGCACCGCGCCCCATACTTTCCCTTGATCTGCGCTAACCGCCGCCTGTTCGCGGACGCTGGGATGCACGATGGTCTTGGCGTCTGTGAAATTCGAGCCGGCCGACCAGCGGCCGTGCTCGACGCAGAACACATCGAGCGGCAGCGGCTCCGAGCCCGCGGGAACGAGCCGGTCTTTACCAATGATGCGGTCCTGCTTGCCGCCGCTGACCAGTTCGCCGGCAAGTAGCAGCAGTGGGCGCTTGCTGCGGTTGATCAGCACCAGCTGATTCACCGAAGCGCCGGTGTAAGCCGGGCGGATGATGCCGTCGCGGTCATCGCGCCGGCGCACCAGGCCTTCGGAGCCTTGTTCGCGAACTTGGACTTCGCCACTGGCGAGGCCTTCGTCCAACGTGAGCAACCAACTGGTGTCGGCTGAGTGCGAGCTGACGACGGGAAAGATGGAAAGATTTTCGTAGGTGACGGACGGCAGGAGCCGCCAGTCGGCTTCCGGTTTGTCAGGCGTGGGCGTTGGATCAGCCGGTGATTTGCTGTAGGCGAGACCGAGAATCCCGAGCGATGAAAGACTGAGGATACTGCTGATAAACCTCGCAAACACGCTGCGTTCCATGTTGCTTCTCCTTTGCGCGCGCGGTGAGCCGGTTGAGCCGGGAGTGGGCACACCGGTGCGCGCCGTTCAGAGTTGGAACGAAGCCGTCCAAAAATCTTGCGGGGATTAGTTTACCGAGCGCCGCAACAACGGAGACGAAACTTCGTCGGCCGGGCTTTGATGAACCGCCGCATCGCCAAGAATGGCGGTGCTACTACCGGATGGGATCGCCGAGGTTGGTGCGGAGTTTGCGGCGCTGCGACTTGTTGAGCTCGGATTCCTGTCTTTCGTATTCGGCGAGCTCTTCTTCAGTGTAAACGTACGAATCGCGGGCGGCGAACATGGAGTTGGTGGCGCGGCTGGCCTCGCGCTTTTTCTTGCGCAGGCCGCCGAATTCGTGCCGCACTTGGCGCAGTGATTCCTGAATGGCCTGAACTTCGAACAGCAGGTCGCTGACTTTTTCCAGAAAGTCGTGCAGATGATAGGGCCGCAGCACGTAAGGCAGACGGGCCCTTTCCAGGACGTGAACAAACTGGATGCCAGTGAATTCGGGAACCAGGAAGAGCGCGCGGACGCGGCCGCCTTCACTGACCGGAACGGCGGCGAGTTCTCGGAGCGTGAGATAGCCGGGAGAATCGAGGCCCAGCAGCGCGATGTCGGCGATGACCAGCGACCACTCGCCGCTGCGCAGTTCGCCGAGCATCAGCCGCGGGTCAGCGGCCACTTTCACGCTCCAGCCTTCGGCGTCGAGGATCTGGCGCAGAGCGGAGGCGCTGGAGCCTTCCTGGTCCAAGACCAGAATGTTGACGGACTTCGGTTCGACTTGCGGTTGAGTAGGGGACGCCACACTGAGACTTTAGGACGGTGCGGAGTCAAGGGAAATAGCCCGGGCGAACCTGCCCGCGAAAAGGGCAACTGTACGGAGGGTCAGGAGCAGCTATTGACCGACGACCAAGGAACTGCCGGTGCGGACGCGCTTGAAACCGGAGCCGTCCCAGAAAATGCGGCAGATGGAAGGAGCCTTGGGGTTGGCGTTGTCAGTGAAAAAGATCTGGATGCCGTCGTGAGACCATTCGGCTTCCTGCGCGAAGACGTTGGGAGGAGACACGACCACCCGGCGCTTGGATCTGATTTCGTACAGGAAAGCGACGCTTCCGAATTTGGACTGTGCGTCGCGGGCCATGCCGGGCTTCACGTCTTTGCTGAGCGCAGACACCAGCAACAGGTCGGAATTGTTGGGGTTGAGGCCGATGATGTCGGTGCTGTTGTACCCGAAGCTGCCGTAAACGTCGCTGATCGGAAGCGAAGTTGGCGGCGCTTCCAGGCTCAGCAAGTACAGTTTGGAAGAATCGGAGGCGAGCACGGTGTGTGCGTCGAGCCAGCCGTGCAGCGCCAAGACGCTGCTGGTGCCGAGTTGCGCTGCTTTGTCGGGGGCGCCCGTCGGCATTGTCCACACTTGCAACTCGCTGCCGACCGTTTTCAGGAAAGCGATGGTCGAATCGTTCGGCGAGAAAAACGGCGAGCTGACGGAGCCACGCACGACATCGGTAGCTTTGGCAGTGGTGAGGTCATAGAGAACGATTCTGTTTTCTTTGGTCGCGCCGGAAAGACTCAGCGTGTACAGCAGCTTCTTGCCGTCGTGAGAAAACGAAGGCTGGTCCGCGTCAGCGGCGACGAATTTTGCAGCTTCACCCTTAGCGATCATCAGTCGGTGTGCGGCATCGAGGAAGGCGATCACCACCGGCGGCTTGAATCCGGTGATTGGCGGCGGCTGGATTTTCTTTTTTTCCGGATCGTCTTCGTCCAAATTCTTCTGTTTGAATTCGGGGAACTGTTCAGGAGCAATTTTGGCGCAGCCGCGAAGTTCCCCGATCTGCGCGTGGTTCAGCACGGCGCGGAAGGAATACTTGGCGCCGGATTTTTCATCGGTGCAGGTTTCGCGGGTGAGGCGCAGCACGACCATGGCGTTGGCGGCGGTGTCCTGCGCGTGATACAGCCACACGCTGCCGGCGAGTTCTTGTTCGATTTCACCCGGATCGAGCACGATCGGCGGGTAGCTGGTGCGTTCCAGACGTTCGACGCCTTTCATGCCGATGCGCGTGCTCCAAGCCGGGTCGGAGCCGCTGGCGATGAGCAGGATCGGGTAGTGCTTGGAAATGGGAGCGGCCGGAGCGACGGGAGTTTGCGCTGCAGGCGGCTTCTTTGCCGGAGCGGGTTTTTGCGGCGTCTGTGTTTGGGAACTAGCAGAACTGGCGACAGCGAGGGAGAGGCCAAAGCTCAGGAGCAAGCTGGCGAGCGCGCGGATGGAGGACAGCCGGGTGAACATGCGTGACCTCGAGACGAGGGCCGCACAGAGGCCCGCGACGGAAGGCAACAGTATAAAGGCTGCCGCGGCGGAAAACAGCGGGCGCCATGTATACTCCGTGCCGGGATGAGAGCGGGGAATCGAGCCAAGACATTTTTGCTGCTGGTGGCGTTGACGATCGGCGGGATGCTGGTGGAAGGATACCATCCGGCGTCGGAAGATGGGGCGCTCTACACACCGCAGATTTTGAAGCTGCTGCACCCGGCGCTGTTTCCGCACAACGATCAGTTTTTTCAGGCCCATGCGCGCTTGACGCTGTATCCGAATCTGATTGCAGGGAGCGTGCGGCTGACGCACTTGCCGCTATCGGTGGCCCTGCTGGGCTGGCAGATTGCGACGACGTTTTTGTTCTTGCGGGGCTGCTGGCGTATTGCGCGGTTGTGTTTCGGTGAAGGTTCCGGCACCTGGTGCGCGGTCGGTTTGATCGCGGGGCTGCTGGCGTTGCCGGTGGCGGGCACGGCGCTGTTCGTGCTGGATCCGTACCTGACGCCGCGATCGTTTTCCACGCCGGCGGCAGTGCTGGCGACGGCGTGCTTTTTGGAGCGCAAGTATGTGCGCTGCGCGGCGTGGATTTTATTCACCTCGGCGATGCATCCGCTGATGGCCGTGTTCGCGGCGGCATATATCGCGTGTTTGGTGGTGGTGTACTGGCGCGAAAAGAAAAAGGCGAGCGCGGCCAGCGCAGCAGCGATTGCGCCAGCGTTTCTTGTTGGCGAGCCGCAAAGCATGTTTCCGCCGGTGACGCCCGAATACCGCGAAATTCTGGAGACGCGGCCCTATTTTTTTCTGGCTCGCTGGGAGTGGTACGAGTGGCTGGGGCTGCTCGGTCCGTTCGCGATTCTGGCGTGGTTCATGAAAATCGGCCGCCAGTTTGCGCTGGGGCCGCTGCGGCAGGCTTCGGCGGCCCTGATTTTGTTTGGCGCAGGATTTTTTGCTTTGGCGGTGGTGATTGCGCGGCCGGGGCGGTTTGAGAATCTGGCGGAGCTGCAGCCGCTGCGTTATCTGCATCTGCTTTACATATTGATGTTTTTGTTTTGCGGCGGCCTGATCGGGAGGTTTTTGCTGCACCAGAGAGCCTGGCGGTGGGCGCTGCTGTTTGTGCCACTGTGCGCCGGGCTGGCCTATGCGCAGCATGAGAACGCGCCGAACACAGCGCATATGGAACTGCCGGGGCGGGTTTCAACGAATCCGTGGGTGCAGGCGTTTGCGTGGATTCGAAACAATACGCCGCAGGACGCGTACTTTGCGCTCGACCCGAACCACATGAGGATGCCGGGCGAAGATCAGCACGGTTTCCGCGCGATTGCCGAGCGCAGCATGCTGGCAGATAGCGTGAAAGACAGCGGCGCGGCGAGCATGTTTCCGTCACTGGCCGTGCGATGGAAAGAACAAGTCAGCGCGCAGGCCGGTTGGGAGCAGTTCAGGCGCGAAGATTTTCTGCGATTGCAGCAACGCTACGGAGTGGATTGGGTGGTGCTGCAACAACCCGGAGTCGCGGGGCTCTCGTGCCCGTATCGGAATGCCACGGTTCTCGTTTGCAGCCTGCCGTAGGTTATTGAGACTTGGTTTCGGTTCGTTTCTCGTTCTTCGGTAGCTGAAAGTCGATGTCCACTGTGGTAGCTGTTTCGACAGCCTTCCCGTTCACTACCATCGGCGTGAATTTCCATTGGGAGACCGCGTCGGTCGCTGCTTGAATTAGCAGCGGATGACTTTTTTTCACCTCGAGCCTCTTCACCAGACCGTCGGGGCCGACGATGCAGTACAGAGAGACTTTACCCTCAACGTGAGTTTGCTTGGCAAGGGCGGGGTACGCCTGTCTGACAATCTTTATCGGGCGTGGGCGGAAGGACGGGCAGCTAATTTTGAGAATCGCTTTTTGGGCCTCTGGTTCGAACGCTCGGTAGGAAAACAGGGCGGCGCAAAGCAGAAAGGCTCGCAAACTTTCTCTCCTTCCGAAATTAGACACCGCGGCCAATTACCTGGTGCCGCCTCCGGCGGGCGGCTATGGCGAATAGAATACGAAAACGCTTGACACGGCGAATAAAAAGCGAAATACTGTTCGGGATCGAGGTGGGCTTATGTCTCCAGTCTGTTCCTCCCGACCCTTCCCCACGCTGACGGGATTTCCCGCCCGGCGGCGCGCTCGAACCTCCTCAGTACGCTCAGGGTTTGCAAATACAGACCCTGAAACCCTAGCTTTGTTCTTTCCTGAATGCCCTGAACATAGCCCGATCCAACGGACCGAAGCGCTTGCCCCGCTCTGTGGTCCGGGCAGCGTAGATCCAGAATTGGTCAAAGGCCCCGGCGATACGGGTTGCCCCCCGCTTTCGCCGGCTTCGAGCGAACCATCGGTTCCGATCGAAGGATTCCGGAACGACGCTGCTTTTGCCGTACCTGGTGCCGTGGAACAAACCGCGGCGCCGCTGGTTGGCATTGCCCGCCTCGCTTCGATTTCTCCGGCAGCGCCGACGCATCGCAAGTCGGGCGCGCGCCCGGAGTATTTCTTCCTGCCTGTGAAGTCGATTCTGAACCGGTGCGATTCCAACCGGGTGCCGTTCGACTGGACGATTAATCCGTATCGCGGGTGCGAATTTGCTTGCAAATACTGCTATGCACGGTACACCCACGAGTTTATGGAACTCGATGGCGTAGCGTTTGAAAAAAAGATTTATGTGAAGAAGGATGCGGCAGTGCTGTTGACGCGGGACATCGCGACCAAGTATTCGTTCGCGAAAGGGCAGGCCGGCGTGCCGGAGCACATCTGCATTGGGACGGCGACCGATCCCTATCAGCCGGCGGAACGCGAGTATGGAGTGACGCGCGCGTGCCTGGAAGAGCTGGCGCGGTATCCCGGACTGAGCGTTTCGATTACCACCAAGTCGAATCTGATCATCCGAGACATTGATGTGCTGCAAGCAATTGCAAAACACTCGCGGATTTACGTGGACGTTACAGTGACCACGCTGCGCCCGCGGCTGGCGCGGATCCTGGAGCCGCGGGCACCGCGTCCAGATTTGCGGCTGGAGGCGATCCGCAAACTGCGGGAGGCAGGGATTTCGGTCGGAGCGATGGCTTCGCCGCTGTTGCCGGGAATTACGGATCGCGAAGGCGAGCTGGAGTCGGTAGCAACGGCGGCGCGGGACGCGGGCGCGCAGTGGTTTGTATCGGGCGTGCTGTTCCTGATGCCGTCGTCGGCGAAACAGTTTTTGCCGTTTTTGCGGGAGAAGTTTCCGCGCCTACTGCGGCAGTACGAGGAATGGTACACACGGAATGCGTATGCACCGGAAGCGTACCGACAGAAGATTGCGGAGAGGGTGGCGCGGATCAAGCGCGGATTGGGGATGACAAAGCGGCCGTGGGAGGAGTTGAAGCGGCCGGTGCGGGAGTTGCCGCAGTTGTCGCTGGCGTTGTCGGCGTAAGAAGAACAGACTTCCTCGGCTGCGCAGACCAACGCTTTCGCAGCAGCGAACGCGAAGAAAACACTTCGCTATGCTCCGTTTGACCTTTTGTGAGCAGGGTTCAGGTGGTGATGACTTTTTTCTGGAAGCGGCGGGCGGCGACGATAAGCAGGAGCGCGCCCATGGCGAAAAGCGCCAGAGCGTGTGGCCAGAGGTGCATCATACCAGCCCCGCGGAGGATGACGCCGCGGGTGATGTTGATGAAATACGTGGCGGGCACGAAGTAACTGATGACGTAGAAGACCCTAGGCATGGTTTCGCGAGGGAAGATATAACCCGAAAAAAAGATGCTGGGAAGAATGGTCAGAAAGGCCAGCTGCATGGCCTCGGATTGGGTGTTGGCTTTGCTGGAGATGAGAATGCCGAGCGAGAGCGACACGAAAATGTAGGGCAAAGAGAGCAATGCGAGCAGGATGACGCTGCCGTGGATCGGGACCTGAAAGGCGAAGCGCATGAAGGTAAGGATCATGCACAGTTCGAAGAAGCCGATGCCGAGATAAGGAAGCAGCTTGCCGAGGAGCAGGCCCATCGGCTTGACCGGCGTAACGAAGAGCTGCTCGAGCGTGCCGCGTTCTTTTTCACGAACAATAGAGAACGCGGTGAGGAACGTGGTGACGTTGAGAAGCAGGATGGCGGTCAGGCCCGGCAGAAAAAAGTTGGGCGAGCGGGAATCGGGATTGAAGAGTAGCTTGGGGCGCATGTCCACGGCGAAGCTTGCGTTGTTCGCAAGGACCCGGCGAAGGGATTCATCGAGGCCGATGGACGTGGTGACGTTGATGGCCTGGCCGGCGACGGAAGAGTCGGAGCCGTCAATGAGCACAAGGACCTGGGCGCTGATTTGATGCAACAAGCGATCGGAATAGTCCACGGGGATTTTGATTCCCACGTGGGCTTGGCCGGCGATGATCATTTCGTTCATGTCGTGGTCGGATTCGACGTAGCGAACGATATGAAAAGTGTCGGAGTTTTTCAGGCGGTCGAGCAGTTCGCGGCTTTCGCGGTGGCCGTCGGCGTTGAAGACCACGGTGTTGATCTGACGGATGTTGGTGTCAATGCCATAGCCGAGCAAAAGCATCTGAAGCAGGGGAATGATCAACGAAAAGAAAAGTGTGCCGAAGTCGCGGCGGACGTGCAGCGTTTCTTTGTAGAAAACGGCGCCGAAGCCGCGGAAGTATTCACGCACCAGGCACCTCCGGACCGGCGGCTCCAGTGCCGTTGGCCTGGTTCTTGTAGGTCAGCTCGACAAAAACGTCTTCGAGGCTAGGGGCGAGCGGTCGAATTTCCGCGACGGCGATGCCTTGTTTCAGGAGCTGCTGGCGCAAGTCATCGAGATCGAAGTGGTCGTTGATCAGCGCGTGGATGGACTGGCCAAAAATTGTGGCGCTGCGAATGCCGGGAATGGTGCGGGCGGTTTTCAGAGCGCGCGTTACTTGCGGCGTAGTGATTTCGACACGGATGGTGCCAGGAGGTGTGACGTCGGGCAGCTCGCGCAGGGATTCGGGGGTGCCGTCGGCGATGATCTTGCCGAAGTAGATGTAGGCAACGTGGCTGCAGCGCTCGGCTTCGTCCATGTAATGCGTAGTGACGAAGAACGTAATGCCGTGGCCGGAGAGTTCGAAGAGCAGATCCCAGAGCTGGCGGCGCGCGACGGGGTCGATGCCTGCGGTGGGCTCGTCGAGGAAAAGGAGCTTGGGTTCATGCAGCATGGCGCAGCCGAGGGCTAGGCGCTGTTTCCATCCGCCGGACAGGTTGGCGGCGAGGCGATTCAGATAAGGACCGAGGCCGTTCAGCGCGATGACCTCTTCCATGCGGGTTTTCAGGCGTGGCGGACTCAGGCTGTAGATGCGCCCGTAGAAGGTGAGATTTTCGGTGACGGTCAGGTCATTATACAGGCTGAAGTTCTGCGACATGTATCCGATGCGCTCGCGGACGCGTTCGCTGTCGGTGCGGACGTTGAGGCCTTCGACGGTGGCTTCGCCGCCGCTGAGCGGGAGCAGGCCGGTCAGCATTTTGATCACGGTGGTTTTGCCACTGCCGTTGGGGCCGAGGAAGCCGAAGATTTCGCCCTCGGCGACAGAGAAGCTCACGTCGTTCACCGCGGTGAAATGGCCGAACCTGCGGACAAGATTGTTCGCAGAAATTGCAAGGTGCTGCGGATCCTGCGCGCCGTTCGGCTTTGCGACGCCGGCGGCCATTCCTACTTGTCTCCTTTGAGCTTCACGTCGGCGGCCATTCCAGCGAGGACACTGTGTGAAGGGTCGTTGATGCGGATTTTCACGCCGAAGACCTGGTGCACGCGCTCTTCGCGGGTCTGCACGTTGCGGGGAAGAAATTCGGCCTGCTGATTGATCTGCTGGACTTCGCCGGGGAAGGTTTTCCTGCCGGCGGAGTCCACCGTGACGTCGGCTTTCTCGCCGATCTTGACCCGGTAGATTTCGGTTTCCGGAATATAGATGCGGACGTAGATCTGGTCCCGTTCGAGCAGAGTCGCTACGGGAGTGTTAGGGGCAATGATGTCGCCCGGCCGGACGTCGAGAACTTCAACGGTGGCGTTGGAAGGTGCAAGAACCTCGCGCTCGCGGAAACGGGCCAAGTCGTAAGCATAAGCGGCCTGCGCGGCGTCAACGTCTTCGCGGCGATTGCCGTGCTCCATTTTTTCCAGCGTGGCCTTGTTTTGCAGATAGTGCGCTTCGGCGCTGGCGATCTCTTCCGGGCGATAGCCGCGATTGAGTTCGTCGAGCTTGTGCTGGGCGTTGTCCTTTTGCGCGGCGGCGATTTTCCAGGCGGCTTCGGCGGTATCGCGCTGTTGCTTGGAGACGAGGTCTTTCTTGGCAAGGGCGTCGTAGCGCTGGAAATCGAGACGGCTGCGGACTTCGTCGGCGGCGGTGCGGTCCACGTCGGCTTGGGCGGCTTCGATGTCTTCCTTGCGGTAGCCATTCTTTTTCAACTCGTAGTCGGCTTTGGCCTGGAGCGCGGCAGCGCGGGATTCGGCAATTTCTTCCGGGCGATAGCCGCGTTTTGCTTTTTCGGCGCTGGCGCGGGCTTGTTCGAGTTCGGCGGCGAGTTCCTTATCATCAAACGTCATGAGCACCTGGCCGGCTTGTACCTGGTCGCCTTCGTGTACCAGGAGTTTGTCAATCCGTCCGCCGATCTTGGAGCCGACTCGGATGTCGCGGGCTTCCACAGTGCCGGAGCCTTGCAATGCGTTGTCGGAATGCAGCCAGCGGCCGTAGGTGAGGGCTGCCGCGACGGCGACCGCTGCGACCAAAACGACAAGGATGATGCGTTTACCCTTCATGCGAATTCTCTCCCGGCGTTTGACCTTGTGTGGGGCCCGAAAGGTCGCGAGGCACGAGT
Source organism: uncultured Acidobacteriaceae bacterium (assembly GCA_964594885.1). GTDB lineage: Bacteria > Acidobacteriota > Terriglobia > Acidiferrales > UBA7541 > Acidiferrum. The sequence goes on along the minus strand of CAZQOB010000026.1, from coordinate 38,297 downwards.
CCGTCCAGCAACATGTCCAGCGCTTGTTCCACGCGATCGGTAAGCGAGGCATCTCCAGTCAAAGTCCAGAAAAGCAGCGTGCCAAAAATGGTTTGCCGCCAGACCTGAGCGATATCCTCGGCGCGCACGTCCAGGCGAATTTCGCCACGCTGCTGTCCGTAGCGGAACAGGCCGCCCATAAGACGCCGCTGAATATCGTGAACGCGACACATCTCCTGGCGCACGACCGGCGAGGAGAGATGCGCCAGCAGAAGAGCCCGTACCACGGCTGGATTCTGAATCGGCGCTTCCGTCATGCGTTCTACGATGTGGTGAAGGCTGTCCCGGACGGGCTGATTCGACTGCAGCACTTCGCCAACGATGTTTTCGAGCTTGGTGCGTTGCATCTCAGCGAAGGCCAGAAGGATGTGTTCCTTGCTGGGGAAGTAGTTGAAAAAAGTGCCTTTGCCGACGTCGGCGGCCTCCGTGATGTCTTCGACAGTGGTGTCGGCGTAGCCTTTCTTGCCAAAAAGGGCGAGCGCAGAGCGGAAAAGGCGTTCGCGGAGTTCCCCGCTGCGGCGCTCGCGGCGTGAAGATGGGCCCGTTTCTGTGGCGTGGATAATGCTTATGACCTCTACCCATAAATGACTATAGGTCATTATTGTGTTGGACGCAAGGCAAAGCGCCCGCAGGACCTTGTGTCCCTCGAGCGCTCCCACAGAATTAGGCCTGCTGGCTGGCGACTATTTCAGCGATTCCGGGTCGGAAAGATTCTTGGGACTCTTCTTGTTGAGGTAGGCGATCAGCGTCTGCGCGGAAGCCGGAACCCGGACCGTGCCCTTAAAGACGATGTCCTCAGCCTCGAGTTTCTTGCCGTAAACTTTTTCGTTCGCGCCATTGTCTGGACGGACCGTGGAACCGGCGAGCGAGATACCGGCAAACAGGCCGCGAGCGCGGGAGTACGTCAACACTTCAGCACGCATGGTGACGTCGGTGGAAGCTTCCGCGTTCCGCCCTTTGGGACCGGCGGCGGCGGAGGCGTCTGCGCCAAGTTTCACTTTGCTGTGCAGAATGGCGCGTGCACCGCGGGGGTTCATCACCAGGAGCACAAAGTCAGTGGCCTGGCCGCCGAGCTGGAACCCCAGACTGGCGCCTTCAAGAGCCATCATTGTGGGCGCGCCCCAGGGACCGGTGAAGTGCTCGCCCGAGCGGCAGGTCATGGCGCCGCGGCCGTAGCTGCCGCCGACGACGAAGGCTGCCTTCAGCACCGATGGATAGACGATGACGCATTCGGCCTTGTCGATCAGATCCTGCGGAATGTCATCCGGAATGTCCATGATCTCCTTGATAACCAGGCCGCAGTTTTCCAGGCGTTCGGATTCCTTGGAATCCTCAGAGGCGCTAAGCGGCAATCCCAGAACGGCCAGGGAAAGGAACATGGCCAAGAGCTTCTTCATCTGCAATCTCCTTTGCGTGGTTGAGCCGCCGCGTTCGGAATGCCAGCGGCAAATTGCGGAACGCAAGATCCAGAAACGAGTGGGAAGACGGCCGTGGCGCGTCCCTTTCTGGAGGAAGTGTTCCCCGACCTATGGAATATACTGGGCTAGGCGAAAATTTTCCAGCAGAGGCCGGGATTTATGGGAATGATGGGGCGAAGTCGGGAATGGTTACTGTCCGGCGCGGTGTGGATGGCATTGCTCAGTGCTGCCGCCGCGCAAAGCATTAAACATACCAATGAAAAATGTTGCACGGCGGCAAAACACGACGAGAAGGCGCCGGCGACGCGGGCCCTTTCAGCTTCGGAACTGTTTGGCGTTCGGGCGCTGACGATAATCGCGAGCGGGCAGCCGGCGAAAGGCGACTGGGGAATCTTGATCGCGGACGCCAAGACCGGGCAGGTGTTGTATGAAGAGAATGCCGACAAATATTTCGTGCCAGCGTCGAACATGAAGTTGTTCACCACCGCGCTGGCGCTGGCGAAATTGGGGGTAGATTACCGGTTTCGAACGACGATTGAGGCGCTCGCGGTCCCGTCAGCCGACGGGAAGATTGCGGGGTCAATTTACCTGGTGGGCCGCGGCGACCCGAATCTTTCCAACCGCAAGTTCCCTTATGTATTGAAAGAAGAGTTCGACGGGCCGCCGGAAAGAGCGATTGCGGAGCTCGCCGATGCGATTGTGGCCAAGGGAGTGAAGGAGATTTCCGGCGATGTGGTTGGCGACGACAGCTATTTTCCGCGCGAACGATATCCGAATGGCTGGGAAATTGACGACATGGTTTGGGAATACGGCGCGGCAATTTCGGCGATCGTGGTCGACGACAACACGGTGCAACTGACCTTAACCGCGGGAGAGAAAAGGGGCGATAGCGTCGAGGCGATCGTTGCGCCGGCAGCACCGGAATTTGCGGTGGACAATCAGGTGCTGACGTCAGCGGCCGGCGTGAAAGCGGATTTGACACTGAAGCGCGAGCCCGGGTCGAACGTAGTGACCGTTTCGGGAACGCTTCCGGCGAGAAGCACCCCGCGCAAATTGACGCTGGCGATTCAGGAGCCGGCGCTGCACGCGGCGGCGATGCTGAAAAGATTGCTGGAGGACCGCGGCGTGAAGATTGGCGGCGCAGCCAAATTCTCGTCGTCGCCGCCGGCCGAGACCAGGACCGTGATTGCCGAACATCTTTCCATTCCGCTCGCCGAATCAGTGAAGTTGGTGAACAAGATCAGCCAGAACCTGCACACAGAGATGCTGCTGCGGGCTGCGGCGCGGCAGGGTGGGCCGTGGGCGACGCCGGACGATCTGACGAACTTCCCGGCGAGTTTCTATTCAGAGGTCGGGATTCCGGCAGGCGACGTAGTGCAGACGGACGGTTCAGGCCTTTCCCGGCATGACCTGGTGACGCCGCGTGCGCTGGTGGCGCTGCTGCAGTTCGCGCAGAAGCAGCCTTGGTTTGCTGCCTATTTCGATTCGCTGCCGGTGGCGGGAATTGACGGCACTCTGGAAGACCGCATGAAGAACAGCATTGCCGCCGGGCGGATTCACGCCAAGACCGGCTCGGTGGAACATGTGCGGACACGCTCCGGCTATGCCGATTTGCCGAGTGGGCGGCGGCTGGTTTTTTCGTTTATGAGCAACAACATGGGATCGAAAGGCCATGAAGTGACCGACGCGCTGGATGCGCTAAGTATCGCCATGCTGGAAGAGTTCGATGCCACCGGCGGCGCCTGCTGCAAGAAGCCGCGCTGAACCGTAACCAGCAATCAGGGGAAAGGTCATTTCAATCCGTAGTGAGAATGTAACGAGTAATGAGCAAAAAGGTCATTACAGTGTTTGGCAGTTCGCGTCCGAAGGAAAGCGACCCGGACTATCAGGAAGCATTCCAGCTTGGATACGCATTGGGCCGCGCAGGATTTGTGATTTGCAGCGGCGGCTACGGCGGAGTGATGGAAGCGGCTTCGCGTGGAGCGAAGGAAGCTGGCGGGGCGACGATCGGGGTTACGGCGGAGTTTTTCGCGAGGACCGCGAATTCCTGGATCGACCACGAAATTCGGTTGGTTAGCTGGCAGGAGAGACTCTTCGAATTGGTGCGCCGCGGAGATGGTTTTGTGACTTGCAAGGGCGGCACCGGGACGCTAGTGGAACTTGCGGTGGTGTGGGAGATGCTGAACAAGGCGGTGATTGCCGGAAAACCGATGGTGGTGCTGGGAGACTTCTGGACGCCGATTCTGGATCGCGTGCGAGAAGTGGAACTTGGACCTCCCGGGCCGTGGGCCGAGGCCAACGGGAAGCTTGTGCACACGGTAGCGACGCCTGAGGAAGTCGCGGATTACTTGCGCAAGAAATTCAAATGAGCCGAAGAGCGCTGGAAATCCTGGAGTTTGACAAGCTGCGGGTGCTGCTGCGGCAGCGGTCGACGTGTGCCCCCGGGCGGCGCGCGATAGAGGCGCTGGAGTTTTCTCGCGATGCGGCGGGACTACAGACGCAGTTTGCGATGATTCGCGAAGCGCGAGAGTGGCTGCGCGTCGGCAACGAGCTGGGATTCGGCGGACTGGCGGATCCGGAATCGGGGCTCGCGAAGATTGCGGGGCCGGGCGTAGCGCTGGAAGGGGGGGAGTTTTTGGAAGCCGCTTCGTTGCTGGGGACCTGCGGCTGGCTGCGTATGCAGTTTCGCAAAGAGGCGGACAAGTTCCCGTTACTAGGCGCGAAGGCCGAGGGCGTTGCTGATTTCCGAGATGCGTTGGCGGCGATCCGGCGTTGTATTCTGCCGAACGGCGACATCAGCGACGACGCTTCGCCGGCCCTGCGGCGCATTCGCGTGAGTGTGGCGCAGACGCGGGACTCGATTCAGAAAGCGCTGCGGCAGATTTTGCGCTCGCGCAACGCGGAGGCGGGCGAAGACTACGTCACGCTGCGCAACGACCGGTTCGTGATCCCGGTGCGCGCGGAACACCGGCGGAGCACGCCGGGACTGGTGCACGGTGCGAGCTCGACGGGCCAGACCGTTTTTCTGGAGCCGTTTGAAACGGTCGAAGCGAACAATCAGCTGGTGCAGCTGGCGGCGGATGAGGCGGCGGAGATTCTGCGAATTCTGCGAGAACTGACGACGAGCCTGCAAGCACTGCGTCCCGAGCTGCTGGCTGCGGCGTCGGCGATCGCGGCTTTGGATGCGCTGTTTGCGCGTGGAAGATACGCACGGGATTTTGACGCGGCCATGCCGGAGTTTTCCGAGAACGGAGAGTTACAGCTGGAAGCCGCACGGCATCCGGTGCTGGAAGACAAATTGAAGCGCGAGCAGCGCACGATTGTGCCGATGAATCTGTCGCTCAATCGTCAGGAGCGGCTGCTGGTGATCAGTGGTCCGAACACCGGCGGCAAGACCGTGGCGCTGAAAACGACTGGACTTGCGGCGCTGGCGGCGCAGTCGGGAATTCCGGTGGCGGCGCAGCGAGCAGTCGTGCCGCTCTTTGATCGCGTGCTGGCAGACATTGGCGACGAGCAGTCCATTGCGGCGGATCTGTCCACGTTTTCGGCGCACATGCTGAATCTAAAATTGATTTTGCAGACGGCAACGCCGGAGTCGCTGGTGTTAGTCGATGAAATGGGAACTGGAACAGCGCCGGAGGAAGGCGCTGCGCTGGCGGTGGCTTTGCTGGAAGAGTTTCGCGTGAAAGGATGTTTGGTGCTGGCGACGACGCACCACGACCGGCTGAAGGCGTACGCTTCGGCGACCGAAGGCGTGCTGAATGGCGCGGTGGAGTTTGACGATGTGAAATTGCGGCCGACGTACCGTCTGCTGGTGGGGGTGCCGGGCGGCTCGAGCGGAATTGCCATTGCGCAGCGGCTCGGGCTGGCGGGCGAAATCATTGAGCGCGCGAGGGAATTGCTTTCGCCGGAATCGCGCGAAGCAGCGGACCTGATTGCTTATCTGCACCGCAGTCGGGAAGAGCTGGACCGCATGCAGAAACAGATGACCGAGGAGCGGCGCGCGCTGGAGGCAGAACGTTCGAAACTGCAAACGGAGTGGGCAGGGCGGCAACAAAAACGGATTCACGAGCTGGAAGCGGAGTTTGCAGCAATGCAGAAGCGATTCGAGCAGAATGTAGCGCGGGTCGTAGAAGCGATTAACGAGCGGGAACTGCGCGCACAGATCGAAAAGAGTTCGCGGCGGAAGTTTGGCGAAGCGCGCGGCGAAGCTCGCGAGGAGCTGAATGCCGCTGTGGTCCAGACGATTTCTCAATCCCAAACGGATTTGGGAGTGTCGGCCGGTATGGCAGTTCCAGTGAGCGCGGATTTGTTGCAGGTTGGCACGAAAGTACGAGTGAAAGGATTCGCCAAGCCGGTCGTCTTGCGGCGAGTGGAAGGAAGCAAAGCGGAAATCGAAGCCGGACCCCTGCGGATGAAGATTGCGACCGAGGAAATTGTGGGTGTCGAGTCCGCGGCGGTCGGAAAAGCAACCCTTGCGAGCAGCACCAGCGGTTCGGTGAGTGCGCCGGCGCGAGCCGGGGTTCCGAGCGAGATCAATGTCATCGGACAGACAGTGGAGCAAGCAACCGAGCAGGTCGACAAATTTCTGGACGACGCGGCAATGGCGCACCTGCCTACCGTGCGCATCATTCACGGCCACGGCACCGGAGCTTTGCGCAAAGGGTTAGGAGAGTATTTGCGCACGCATCCTTTAGTCGCAAAATACGGAGCAGAAACGGAAGAGCGTGGAGGGAAGGCGATCACGGTGGTGGATCTTCGGAATTGACATGGCGGAAGCGGGATCGATCGCAGAGAAAGTCAAGCAGCAGGCGGACATTGTCCGGGTCATCGGGGAATACGTGCAGCTGAAAAAGGCCGGGCAGAATTTCCGCGGGCTTTGCCCGTTTCACTCCGAGAAAACCCCTTCGTTCAATGTGCACCCAGCGAGGCAGATCTATCACTGCTTCGGCTGCGGGCAGGGCGGCGACGTTTTCAAGTTTGTAATGGAGATGGAAAAGGTCGAATTTCGCGACGCGCTGCGAATCGTCGCAGAAAAGTGCGGCATCTCGCTGCCACGTTCCAAGGAGCGCTCACCGGAAGAGCGGAAGGAGAATCAGCAGCGCGCGGTGCTGGTGGAGATACACCGCGAGGCCCAGAAGTTTTTTGTGAATCAGCTGGAGGGCACGCTGGAAGGAAAAGCGGCACGAGCGTACCTGGCGGACCGCGGGCTGGACAAGGATACGATTGCGCGCTTCGGGATCGGCTACGCGCCCAGCGGCGGGGATCTGCTGCTGCGGTATTTCAAGACCAAGTATCCGGAGAAGACGCTACTGGAGTCGGGGTTGATTTCGCGCGACCAGGGCGGGAGGTTGTTCGACCGTTTCCGGCGGCGGATCACGTTTCCGATCTCGAATGAGTCGGGGAAAATCGTGGCGTTCGGGGCGCGAGCGCTGGGTGACGATCAGCCGAAATATCTGAATTCGCCGGAAACGCCCATCTATTCAAAAAGCAATGTGCTGTACCACCTGGATCGCGCAAAAGATGCGATGCGGCGGCAGGACTTTGCAATCCTGGTGGAAGGCTACATGGACGCGATTGCCGTGTCGCGAGCGGGCGTCAGCAATGTGGTTGCGAGTTGCGGCACGGCGCTGGCGGAATCTCAAATCAGGTTGCTGGGCCGGTTCACGAAACGAGTTATCGTGAATTACGATCCCGACGCGGCGGGTCAGGCTGCGACAGAACGTTCGCTGACATCGCTTCTGGAGCAAGATTTCGAAGTCCGGGTGCTGGCGTTGCCAGCAGTAGGCGACAAAAAAGCGGATCCCGACTTGTACATTCGCGAAAAGGGAACCGAGGCTTATCTGAAGCAGGTCCGCGAAGCGCCGCCGTATGTGGACTACCTCATCCGCCGCGCCAGCCAGATGGACTTGACTACCGGAGAAGGCAAGAAGCGGGCCGTGAATTTTCTTTTGCCGTACGTGCAGAAGATTCCGAACAGTATTTTGCGGTCGGAGTGGGCGACGCGGATTGCGCAGCAGTTGCGGCTCGATGAACCGGTGTTGCGAGCGGCCTTGAGCAAGGCCGCCAGCGAACGGCGCAGCGAAGTGAAAGTGCAGCCGGAGTTGGTGCGGCAATCGGCGACACCGGCCGAGCGGCGCCTGATTCGAATGCTGGCCGAATCGGAAGGCTTCCGGCGGGAGCTGGCGCAGCATCTGCAAACTTCGCAGCTTTATCGCGGCCTGGAGACCGAGAAAATCCTTGCGGCGCTGATTGTCGCCAATCTTTCCGAACGGCCGCTGCATGCTTCGGAAGTCGGCGCGGCCCTGGAAGAGCGCGAACGGCGGCTACTGTTTGAAATTTTGTTTGAAGAAGCGAACGAGCCGGCGTGGGAAGAAGCGCAGAGCTGCTTGGAGACGCTGGCCCGCAAACAGATCGAACGGGAACTTGGCGAAGTGCAGCGCGGAATTGAGGCGAATCCGCAGGGCGCGACAATGCTGGAACTTCTGCAACGAAAGCAGGAGCTGATGAGACGGCTGGCGGCCGCAGGTTAGGGGGCCGTTACTTCGCAGAAATTCCACAAGCAAAACATTGACGCGCAGGGACGCGGCCATGTAGCGTATGAGAGTTTTAGGGGTAACGATTTCCGCGCTAAACGCATCTATCTTTATGCAGTTAGCGGCGGGATCGACCGCGCGGTGCAAACGGGCGGCACCGGGGCGGCACTAAGACGGCGACGCGGCGCAGAGCTTCACAATAATTTGATTCGTGAGCAGGGGCCAAGTCCCCAAACGTGCGCGTTCGCGTCGCGTCCAATGTCTATCAGCGCAAATGTGTGTCGGTGAGGCCCGCTGAAAAATTCCGCATGGCGTGGGCGTAGCCGTGCGGGGCAGTTGAATGTTGGAGGAGTTCGTGGCCCAGGGTCTGGAAGAGAAATACGACGCAGTACGGGCGCTGATTGCAGTCGGCAAAGAGCGCGGCTACCTGCTGTATGACGAAGTGAACGACTCGCTTCCGGCCGAAGTTCATTCCTCGGAAGAGATTGACGATCTGCTCACCACGTTCGAACGAAACGGGATCGAAATTTATGAAGATCAAGCGGCGGCAAAAGCGGCGCGCGCGGTGGAACTGTCGGTGGAGCAGACTGACCGTGACGTAATCTCCAAGGAAGAGAGTCACGAAGCCGAGGCCAGCGACCTGGATTTGACGCCGGGCTCGATGGAAAAGACCAATGATCCCGTGCGCATGTATCTGCGCGAGATGGGCACGGTGCCACTGCTGACTCGCGAAGGCGAAGTGACCATCGCCAAGCGCATAGAACGCGGGCAGCTGGTAGTAATGAAATCCATCACTCGGTCGCCGATTGTTATTAAGGAATTGATTGCCGTTGGCGACGACCTGCGCAAGGGCGCGCGCTCGATCAAGGAAATTGTTCAATTTGACGACGAAGAGCTGACCGAAGAGAAGATCGCCAACAAGACCAAGCAGACGCTGAAGTACATCGAAAAGATCGCCAAACTTTATGACACCGCGCTGAAACAAGCCGTCAAGCTGGAAAAAACACCCAAGGCCAAAAAGAAGTCCTACGTTCGCGCCAAGTGGGACGTAGCGCGGACGCGTGTGCAGATTTCGCTGGAAATCCGCGGCATTGACTTCAATCCGTTCGAGAAGAAGCGTCTGGTGGACAAGATGCGCGGGACCGTCGAGCGGCTGCAGTCGCTCGAACGCGAAGCCGGACGGCTGGAGCGCCGCGCCGATGTGGCCAAAGGTGACGTCGCAGCCGAGGCGCGCAAAGAGTTGCGCACGCGGCGGTCCGAGCTGAAAGACATTGAAGAAGCGAGCGAAGTCGGGCTGACCGAACTTAAACGTACGCTCACCTTGATCCACCGCGGCGAAGCGGAGGCCGAGCAGGCCAAGAAAGAATTGATCGAAGCCAACCTTCGGCTCGTGGTGTCGATCGCCAAGAAATATACGAATCGCGGCTTGCAGTTCCTGGATTTGATTCAGGAAGGCAACATCGGTCTGATGAAGGCCGTGGACAAGTTCGAATGGCGGCGCGGATACAAGTTTTCGACTTACGCAACATGGTGGATTCGCCAGGCCATCACCCGTGCCATCGCCGATCAGGCGCGTACCATCCGCATTCCGGTGCACATGATTGAGACCATCAACAAACTGGTGCGCACCAGCCGCCAGCTGGTGCAGGAACTGGGCCGCGAGCCGACCAGCGAAGAAATCGCCAAGCGCATGGACATTCCGGTGTCCAAGGTGCGCAAGATTTTGAAAATCGCGCAGGAGCCGATTTCGCTGGAGACGCCGATCGGCGAGGAAGAAGATTCGCATTTGGGCGACTTCATCGAAGACAAGGCCGTGGTTTCGCCGTCGGATGCGGTGATCAACTTGAACCTGAAAGAACAGACTTCTTCGGTGTTGAAGACCCTGACGCCGCGCGAAGAGAAGGTCATCAAGATGCGTTTTGGGCTGGATGACGGCAGTGAGCACACGTTGGAGGAAGTCGGCCAGTCGTTTGCGGTGACTCGCGAACGTATCCGCCAGATCGAAGCCAAGGCGCTGCGCAAGCTGCGTCATCCCTCGCGTTCGCGCAAGCTGCGTGCGTTTCTAGAAGGGCCGTCGCGCGACTATCTATAGGAAGTGCCGAAAGTCGATAGTTCAGGTTCTACACCTCAAACGCCTCTGCTGCCGGAGGCGTTTTCGCTGTTTTGGGGGCGCGCAGTCCTGGCCGACGGCCGGAAACCACGACTTGAGCCACCTCGCGGAGTATTCCGTACTAGAATGAACTTTCAGCCGGAAGGAGGCACATGCGCACAGCGCACAAGCTCGCCGCTGCAGGGCTCCTACTTGCTCTCGCCGCCGCCGGCTACGGCATATTTCAGCTGGGGCACAACTCAACGGTATCGGCCAAGAAGAAAGCGGCACAAGCCACGCTGGTGGACCAAACGCCGTTCCAAACGGCACAGCAGCTTGCACGGCTCGCCGACACATCGCAAGAGCAGGATCTGGCAAGGGAGGTCCTGCGCCTGGGCGACTACGAACTCGATCTGTCTTTCAACATTGCGCTACAGGATGCCGAAGCCCATCCACCGGCCCTTTCCGCTGAAGCGTTACAGATCGAAGCGCGCCTAAAAAAAGCACAGCAACTGCAACAAGTGCTGCAGACTCAAGTGGATCAACTAACGGCCGACGTGGCCAAGGCAAGTGCCGAGAAAAAAGACGACTTGCAGAATCAGCTCGACCTGGCTGGCGCGAATCTGGACGTGGCCAGCAACGACGTGGACGACGCCAAGCGCGACCTGGCGGACGCCGGTGGAAATCTCCACGACCGCATCGAAGCCATGAAGCAGATGCACGAGGCGGCGGACAAACAGCGCGCTTCCAGCGAGCAGAAATTTCCCGCGCCGGCTCCTGACCAGCCAGGCCTGATTCATCGCATGCAGCAGTGGCTTGCCTTGAACAACAAGAAGACTCAGTTGCAGAACGCGAGGGCTGAGGCCGAGACGCTGGTCGCTTCGATTACCGCACAACACAACACCTTGGCGGCGCAGATCGAAACGGAGAAAGTCCAGTCCCCAGATCTGGCCGCTCATGCCAAGAAGACCGACGCCAGCGACTCCACGTCAGCAGCCCAGGCCGTAACAGCTGTTACCCAGAGCGTCCGGAAGAGCCGCAGCAAATCAGAAGCTAAGGCCGCCGTAGCGACGACCAAGGCAGTGACAACGGATCAACGGAATCTGGCCGCCCTCGATAAGCGCGTTGACGACGAAAAGGAATTGGCGGCAGATTACGGCGAGTGGCGTGATCTGATCGCAGATCGCCAGCGGGCCGTGCTGCGCCAGATCCTGATTGGTATTGTCGTGGTGCTGGGAATCGCCTTAATTGGCCTCTTTTTCAACTCCTGGCTGGAAAAGCTTCTCAGCACATTGAAGATCGACAGGCGACGAATGCAGACTCTGCGCACTACGGCCAGCGTTGCTGTGCAAGTGCTGGCGGTTCTGCTGGTCTTGCTGGTGATCATGGGACCGCCCAGCCAGCTCGGCACCTTCATCGGTCTGGCCACAGCCGGACTGACCGTCGCGCTCAAGGATTTCATCGTCGGCTTCCTCGGCTGGTTCGTGCTGATGGGGAAGAACGGCCTTCGCCTCGGCGACTGGGTGGAAATCAACGGCGTCACGGGAGAAGTCGTGGAAATCGGGATCTTCCATACCGTTTTGCTTGAAACCGGCAACTGGACCGACTCCGGCCATCCCACTGGGCGCCGCGTTACGTTCACCAACAGCTACGCGATCGAAGGTCATTATTTTAATTTTTCGACCTCGGGCCAATGGTTGTGGGACGAGCTGCAAGTTGTGCTGCCCACGGGCGAAGATCCGTATCCCATGATCGAAGCGATACAGAAGCGCGTGATCGAAGCCACCGAGCAAAGCGCCAAAGAAGCCGCGCTCGAATGGAAGGGCGCAGCAGGCAATCGCGACATCGCCTCTTTCAGTGCGGAGCCGGCGATCAATCTGAAACCCATTCTCGGAGGTGTTGAACTGTCGGTGCGCTACATCACGCAAGCCCATCAGCGCTACCAGTTGCGCACCAAGCTGAATCAGGCCGCCGTGGAACTTCTGGGCAAGCGTGGAGTGGCCGAGGCGCGGTCCAGCTAGTGATCAAAAGAGAGCTGAATGCACTTGGACGAATGGCGCGAATCCCGCCTGACGCCATCGGCCGAGTCTCGGCTAATGGGCGGCTGGCGATGCGAAAAACCGGGCCAGGCTTGCGGTGAGCTGCTCAATTCCCATGTCCACGCCTTTTTGCAGGGACTCAACCACGGAGTGCACCGATTTTTGCGGCACCGGCTCATCGTGCGTGAAGCTGTCGCTCCAGACGACGTGGCCGGCTTTCGCATCGAAGAGTTCGAGTTGCAGAGAGAATCTCGCTTTCAAGCCGCCGCCGGGCTCGTCCACTTCATTCAACGCGCCGAGATACCCGCGCAAGATAAAATCGCCCCGGGTGCTGCTCGAAAGATGCTGCACGGTTCGATATCGGCCAGAAGCACGAAGATGCTCGACCAGGAGCCGTTCGATCATTCCGGTAGGCGGCTCAGCCCAGCGGTGATATTCGTCAACGCCGAGTTCCACGTCGCTTAGTCCGTAAACTACGCGGTCGTCGCGCAGAAGATGCGGCGCGTACAGCCTACCCACCACAAGAGTCACTGGAAATTGCGCTTCAGGAGCCGGGGTGGCCCGCGGGATGGAGATGGTGTAGTACCGCGGCGACCGTGCGCTCACGCAGCCCGCCAGCGCGCATGCCAGCAACAATGTGCATCGGGCCAAGCGTCTCATGCTTCTTTCTCCCTCTGGCCTAATTGCAACCCTGCTCCGACCCTGGTTCCAGCCTAGTCCTTTGGAATCTCGCCCGGCTTGTGTGGTCGCGGCGTGGCCGACCGCAACAAGGTATAAGGCCGCTGCTTCAATGTCTGCGTCAGTTGCCTCAGATTCAGCGAAGCTTCCCGGAAATTGTTCAGGATTTCGTCAATATTCTCGCCGTTGGCGCTCAGCGTACCCTGCAACTGTTCGGTTACTTCGTTTGCCGTCGCCAGCAGACGGCGCAGATCCTCGACAGACTTGCGGACATCAGGGCGATTCTCAGTCAGCGTGCCATTCAGGTTGTCAATAGCCTTTTGCGCTTCCGCGTTGGTCTTTTTCAGATCGTCCAGCAGTGGCGCGATCTTCGCGCTGGCTTGATTCACGTTATTGACCGTGCTGTGCAGCGGCTGGCGATTTTCTTCCAGGATTCCGTGGACATTGGCCAGGCTGGCGCTGAGCTCGGCGCGGTTTTTGTCTTTCAACAGATCGTTCACGCGGGTTAGCGTGGTTTGCAGTTCGATTACCCGTTGATTCAAATTATCTAACAGCACCTTGGCCTTCGGGCCGAGCTCGGCAATCTCCTCTTCCAGTTCATTGAATCCGACATATTCCTTTGACCTTATTGTGGAGCCGGAAGGAGCGCGCTGCGCCGCCGACGAGCCGGGAATGATACCGAGATAATTGTCGCTGAGTGGGCTGTTGCTGGTGATTTCCGCAACACTGTCGGTTTTGACAGGCACGTCCGGTTTGATGCGAAAGGCGATCTCCATGCGCGTGCTATCGCGCGGGTCGGTACGAATGTCCTCAATACGGCCGACCGGCGGCCCTCCGGCGTAACGCACCTCGGCTCCTGGCCGCAAACCACCGGCATTCTGGAAGTAGGCGTGATACGCGACATCCCCGCGGTTGAAGAAACCGGTGAGTGAAAAAACCGTGAAGACCAGCAGTGCCGCTGCGATCAACACAAAGACCCCGACCATTGCTTCCTGGCGACGAGTGGATGCCGAATTCATGAGCGTGCGAGCCTGTACACGTTGCGAATCGAGATCGCTGCGGAAAGAGGCGCGAGTATAGCACGAACTGCTTTGACCGCCCCGGAAGCGTGCCTCTGCCCGCGCAATTCAGATGATCGAACCGGCCCGGCGGATACAATCATTGCCGCGGCCTCGGAACCTCTCCGGTCAGCATTTGCAGGTAATCGATCTCCTGACTGAGCTCAGGTTCCGCGATGCGGTCCAAGAACTGCCGAACGCGGGGATGCGCGCTGTTCTTCAGCTCTTCCGGAGTGCCATTGGCGACGATCTGGCCTTTATCCAAAAGCACCATGCGGTCGGCAATCAGAAAAGCGCTCGCCAACTCGTGAGTAACGACCACGATGGTGATCCCGAAGGCCTCTTTCAGCTTGAGCAGCAGCTGATCAATGCCCGCCGCGATGATGGGATCGAGTCCAGCCGAGGGCTCATCGAAGAACAGGATCTCAGGATCCATGGCCATCGCGCGGGCGACTGCTGCGCGCTTTTTCATCCCTCCGCTGAGCTGCGCCGGCATGTAGTCTTCATATCCGCTCAGGCCAACTTCGTTTAATTTCAGGCGGACCATGATGCCGATTGTCGCCGGATCGAGCCGGGTGTGTTCGTGCAGCGGGAGCGCCACGTTTTCGCCGACGGTCATTGAACCAAACAGAGCCCCGCTCTGGAACGAAATCCCAATGTGTTGGCGAAGCTCGCGCCACTCTTCGAGAGACAAACAGCATAGATTCTTGCCGCGCACAAGGACTTCGCCGCTGGTCGGAGTTTCCAGTCCCACGAGCGTGCGCAGCAGTGTGCTCTTTCCGGATCCTGAACCGCCGAGAATAACGACAGTTTCGCCCGCCGGCACGTCGAATGTGATGCCGTGCAGAATTTCGCGCTCGCCGTAGGACACGCGTAGATTCCTTATGGAGATCGCCGGCTCCCGCGGCGACGACGGCGTATTATTGCTCGAGTAAGGTTCGGCCGGCATTCCGTTCAACCCTGCGCGTTTACATAGAACAGCGCGGTAAACACCAGGTCCACCATGATCACCAGAAAGATAGATTTCACCACGGCCGCCGTGGTCGAGCGCCCCACTTCTTCAGCACCGAGGCCGGTGCGCAACCCTTCCTGGCAGCCGACAGCGGTAATGACCAAGCCGAACATAAGGCTCTTGATTAGGCCGGTGATGATATCGCGCAGCACCAAGGCATCCAAAGTGGCTTGAATGTAACCGGAAAAGCTGAATCCCGCTGCGATCATGCCGAACACCGAGCCGCCCAGCACGCCCATGAAGTCGGCCCAGATCGTCAGGCAAGGCATCATCAGCAGCATGGCAAAGAGTTTCGGCGCTACCAGGAAGCGGATAGGATCGAGCGCCATCGTTTCCATGGCGTCAATCTCTTCGTTCACTTTCATTGTTCCGAGTTCGGCGGCGAAAGAAGATCCCGAGCGCCCGATCACCAGGATCGCGGTCATTAATGGGCCGAGCTCGCGCGACACGGAAATCGCCACGGCGCTGGCCACGTACTGCAAAGCGCCGAATTTGCGCAGCTCATAGGCCGCCTGCAGCGCCAGGATGGTGCCGATGAAGAAGGAGATGAGCGAAAGAATCGGCAGCGCTCCGATGCCCACCGCCGTGGATTGATGGACTGCCCGGCCGTAGGCCAGGCGACGCGGGGAAAAAATATCCTGAAAGAGCGCGCGGACCGCGTTGACGCTGAGCCGTGCCAGTCCGCCGACGTAGGCGAGTCCGTCGATGGTGGCAGCGCCGATGGCTTGAGGAGAGAGCATATTCGCGTCTATTGGATGCTCGGGGGACGCATCCGGCTCGCATTCTATTCAGGAATCAGGCCGAACCGTTAGTTGGCGGAGCAGCCGCGCCCAAAGCTTCTTCTTCGGTCTGATGAACTTCGAAAACCTTCAACAGGTGGGTAAGTTCGAGGACCGTACGGGCGGATTTCGAAAGCCCGAAGAGGGCAAAGCGCGAATGGACGTCCCGCGACACCTTGAGTGCCTCGACCAAAGAAGCCACGCCCGAACTGTCAACGTAAGGAACGCCCAGCATGTTCACGATCAGATGAGGAACGCGCTTCTCGCGCAGCAGGTTCAGGACCGCCTTGCGGATTTCCGGAGAATTGAAAAGGGTGATCTCCCCGGTAAGGTCGAGGATTGTGGCGTCGCCCTGCTGGCGCGTCGCGATTTGCATGGCCGGTTTCGAAGGCATGGAACACTCTTTTGCCAGAGAATTGGGAACTATGCAACCCAATTCCTATTGCCGCCGTCAGCAGGGAAGAGGCGTCCGGCACGGAACCAAATCGTGCCGCAAACGTCTCTTAGACAGACGGAAGTCGCCTCCGATCTGAACAAGGCTTGAGGATATTAGGGAGGAAACATGTCGAAGCTGCATGCCCTGGCGCGGGGACAAACAAAGGTCAATCGGATAATCCATAGGTGGGCTACAAGTCTCGCCGCCTGCATTGTTGTTTTCACGTTCTCGCCGACGCTTTCGGCGCAGGTGGACCAGAAGGTGGAGAAGACCCACAGCGCCGCTCGCGACCGTCGAATCGAGCGCATTGAAAAGGGTCTGGCGCCAATTGACCTTGGGAAAGGCCAAACCAAACAGCTGGATTTGTCGGGACTGATGAAGCTGATGAACGCTCCGGCAGTCAGCGTTGCGGTGATTGACGGTTACCAGATCGCTTGGGCCAAGGCCTACGGAACAACGGAGCTGGG
The DNA here is from genome assembly GCA_964594885.1 of uncultured Acidobacteriaceae bacterium. Classification (GTDB taxonomy): domain Bacteria; phylum Acidobacteriota; class Terriglobia; order Acidiferrales; family UBA7541; genus Acidiferrum. Next base: position 21,746 of record CAZQOB010000026.1, on the reverse strand, counting down.
TGGCCATGAGCCCATCACAACCAAGACCCTGTTTCAGGCCGGATCCATCAGCAAACCTGTGGCCGCTACGGGGATGCTGGCGCTGGTGCAAGCCGGAAAGCTTTCGCTCGACCAGGATGTGAACGTAAAGCTGAAAACCTGGAACGTGCCCGAAAACGAATTTACGAAGGAGCAAAAAGTCACACTGCGCCGACTGGCAAGCCATACCGCCGGCCTGACCGTGCATGGCTTTCCGGGTTACGACATTGATGAAAAGGTGCCAACACTGGTGGAGATCTTCAACGGCCTGAAGCCCGCCAACACAGCGCCCATACGAGTGGACGTTGTGCCTGGCACGCTCGAGCGATATTCCGGCGGCGGAATCACGATCGAACAACAATTGATGATGGATGTGACCGGGGAATCTTTCCCGGCGCTGATAAAAGAATTGGTGCTGAACAAAATTGGAATGAGCGACAGCAGCTATGAACAACCGCTACCACCAGCTTGGCGGGCTCGAACGCCGACAGGCACCAGAGGTGACGGTCAGCTGATTCACGGCAAATGGCACGTCTATCCGGAAATGGCGGCTGCTGGCTTGTGGACTACGCCCACCGACCTGGCGAAGTTCGCGATCGAAATCGCGCTGGCCCGGCAAGGCAAATCGAGCAAGGTCCTAACGCAAAAAACAGTGGAGGAGATGCTGACCCCGGTGAAAGAGGAAGCCGGCCTCGGGTTCTTCATGCCCAAAGACCGGCCGGGAGAGTTCGGCCACAATGGCGCGGACGAGGGTTTCCAGGCGTTGCTGGTGATGAACTGGCAGACCGGACAAGGCGCGGCGCTGATGGCCAACTCGGACAACGGGATCATGGTGATGAACGAGTTGCTGCGCAGCATCGCCAAGGAATACGGATGGAAGTCCGTGCAGGCGCGCGGTCCATTCGAAGAGTTCCACCTGGCCGCACGATTGGGCGGAACCGAAGCGGCTCTGGCCAAATACGATGAGCTGAAAAGTTCCGGCGATCCGCAAAAGCGTCCTCCCGAATTTGTCCTCAATATGCTCGGTTACCAAGCGCTGCAAGACGGCAAAACTGCCGAAGCGATTCGGCTGTTCGAGAGAAACGTGAAGGAGTTTCCGGAGTCTGGAAATGTCTATGACAGTCTGGCCGAAGCCTACGCAAAAGCGGGCCAGAAGGAACTGGCGATTGAAAACTATGAAAAGTCACTGCAACTCGATCCCAAGAACGACAACGCGAAAGAGAGGTTAAAAAAGTTGCGCGGCGAACAGCAACCGGCAGGAATATCCCGCGAAGGTCCGCCCGCATGATTCTCCGTCAATACCGCTGGCATCCCTCGGACTTTGCTCTTAGCGCAACCGGGTGAATTCTGGCGAACCTGTTTTCTTCGTGAGCGATCATGGTTGCCGGTTTCGGGTTCGAAGGTTCGCTAAGATTATTTGGTGCTTTTGAGAGATTGCACGCCGACAGCGAGTTCCCGGGCACCGGAATCGGCCTGGCCTCCGTTCACCGAATCATCAGCAAACACGGCGGAGCAATCTGGGCCGAGAGCCGGCCTGGCCAGGGCGCGACATTTTTCTGTACCCATCCCGGTCCGGGCCAGATTGCCAACTAAGCTGTTGCGCTTGATGCTCCGCCCAAGAGCCGCCGCGCGTGGAACGCGCTGGCCGTGCCCAGCGCATAGATCAGGGCCAGAAACGCAAAAGCCGCGTGAATGTTGATTCGCTGCGAGATCCAGCCCAGCGCAAAGCTCATCAAAAGCTGCAGCACGGTGGTAAGAATCGCCATCGCGGACTGCGTGCGTCCCATGAAATGCCGCGGCACAATGTGCATCAGCGAAGCTTGCGCAACTACCCCCGAAAGCGCGCGGAAAAACCCGAAAAGAGACTGCAAGAAAATTGCAAACGCCAGGATCGTTATGAAGGGCATGGTCAGATGCCCCAGCGCCAGGCCAGCAAGAGACAGAGCGTAAAGGGTCATTCGGATACGATTGCGCAACTGTGATGCCAGTAAGCCCCCAATAATCGCCCCAAGCCCCCAGCCGCCTTCCAGAAACCCCAGCCCGCGCGCCCCCGCATGTAGGATGTCCGCCACCAGCGCCACCAGCACCACGTTGCCGCTGACCACACCGGCCATCAGCACCGAATGGGTCAAGCCGAGCGCCCGCACCGTCGTTTGCCGGCAAAAGTAAATGAGGCCCTCTTTCAAGTCGGAATAAACCGCCAGCGAAAGGCCCGCTTCCGCCACATCCGGCAGCTCGCTCGTCTCCAGCGCCTCGGCTGTACCTTCCGTCGCCTCCGAAAACTCGCGCGGATATTTGGTCAGGTGCGCGCGAGGCGATACGTAGCCGCTTCGCACTTTGTATAGGCACCAGGCAGACACAAAGTAAGTCAGACCGTCCACGAGCAAAATTCCGGCGATGCCCGCGCCGTCATATACAAATCCCACCAGCATTCCGGCGAAGAACATGCCTGTCTGCACGCCAACGACCACGGCCGCGTTGGCGCCAGTGAACTGGCTTGCCGGCATCACTTCTTGCACCAGCGCATTCACGTCGGCCCAGTACATCGCCGAACCGACCCCGACAATCAGCGTGATGAAATAGAGGTGCCACAATTCAAGGTGCCCGCGCCAGGCGATGTACGCAGTCGCCAGAACTGCGACCCCGCGCGAAAGATCCAGCAGGATACCAAGCAGCCGCCGGTCGTAGCGATCGATCAGCACGCCGCCGATGAACGGCACCAGCAGCCCTGGCGCGGTGGCCATCGCCACCTGGTAGCTGACCTTTACCGTGGAATGCGTCAGCGCCAGAATGTGCCAGCTCACGCCGGCAAAGTTCATGCCGCTGCCGAACAACGAAATGAACATCGCGAAGAAAAAATAACGGAATCCGCGCTGCGCCCAGATTAGGCGCCAGTCGGTGCGGGGCAGGGTTGTGGCCGCGGATTCGGACATGGAGACCATACAGTTTACAATCTTCGGTAATCGTTTTTGGTTGATGTCCACCGCATGAACGTCGGGCGACGAAAGGAGGTAAGCAATGGGCAATGAAATCAAAGGCGCGGTAAAGTCGGGCGGCAATCGGTATCTCGGAAAGATCCTGCTCGAAACCAGCGAAATTCGCTTTCGCGGAGAAACCTTCCGTTTACGGATTCCTTTTTCCGAGATTCGCGGCGTATCCGTCCAGGACGGCGAGTTGGGCCTCAAGACAGGAAATGGCCTCGCGGTTTTCGAAATAGGCAGCGCTGCGGAAAAGTGGCGCAACAAAATTCTTCATCCAAAATCACGCGCCGAAAAACTCGGCATCCAACCGGCACTTCGGATTCGATTGGTCGGCGCTTTTGAGGCTTCGTTCGTGCACGAATTGAAGGCTGCCAAGGCTGAAATCCTCGACGGCCGCAGTTCTGCACCGCCCGCAATCGTCTTTTTGGGCATCGAGGACCCGAACGATCAGACGGCCATCCGAAAGCAAGCCAAACAGCTTAAAGGCGACCAGGCCTTGTGGGTCGCGTACCCGAAAGGCAAAAAAGAAATCAGCGAGAGTGACGTGATCGCCGCCGGCCGCAAAGCCGGACTAAAGGACGTCAAAGTCGTTGGATTTTCCGCCACTCATACCGCACTGAAATTTGTGATTCCGCTCGGTCGACGCTGAGCTCCGTTGTCTTTTGCCTTGCGGCCTCTTTTCTTTCGGCCCAAGCCACTTTGGGCTCCCTGACCTATCTCGACCGGCCTCTCAAAAAGCGGTTCCCACATTCCTGAAATCTTTTGGCCTCCGCCGACGTATCATCAAGCAACAGTCTCTGCTCGCAAAACTTGTCGCAAAGGAGTGGTCATGGCTACAACCCCCGTGGCGCAGGAAGCGCCCGCACCCATCAATCACTTTGGCCGCCTGATTGGTGTATTTTTCTCGCCCAAAGCCACGCTCGAAGATGTCGCTCAGCGGCCGAGCTGGCTGGTTCCGGTGATTCTGATGACGGTCCTCGGCATCGTCGTCGCTGTAGTGATGAACCAGAAAATCGACTGGCGCGACGTCGCCAGCAAACGTATTGAGGAGAGTCCTCGCGCCGCCAACCTAAGCGCCGAACAAAAGGAGCAGCAGATCGAAATGGGCGCCAAAATCTCGCGGCCGCTGACCTACGTGTTTGGGACCGTCGGACCGATCCTGGCGGTTGTCGTTGTCGCTGCCGTGATGCTGCTGGCCTATAACCTGATTGGCGGCGCAGGTGCGAAATTTGGCGCGGCCCTGGGAATCGTCTCGCACGCTTTCATTGTGACGATTCTAAGCACCCTGCTGTTGATTCTGATCCTTTATCTGAAGGCTCCCGGAACCATTGACATCGAAAATCCTGTGGCTACCAACGTTGCGGCGTTCCTTCCGGATAGCACTCCGAAGGCACTGCAGTCCCTCGGTAAATCGCTGGACATCTTCGCCATTTGGATCCTGGTCCTCATTTCCGTGGGCTTTGCTGCGGTCAATCCCAAGAAACTTGCGGGCAAGTCGTTCGCCATAGCTGCGTCGGTTTGGGCGGTCTTCACCGCATGCAAGATGGGCTTGGCTTGGATTTTCTCCTGATACACTGAAGGCGTGCCCTTCGCCTTTGAAGTTTTTCAGACTGACGCCACAGGTGCGCGCCGAGGCCGCCTGACCACTCCGCACGGTCCAGTCGAAACGCCAGTCTTCATGCCGGTGGGCACACAGGCCACCGTCAAGAGCCTGCGTAACGAAGCGCTGGAAGAACTCGGCGCGCAAATCATCCTCGCCAATACCTATCATCTCTATCTGCGCCCGGGCCACGAACTGATCCGCAAACTCGGCGGCCTGCACCAATTTATGTCCTGGAATCGCGCCATCCTCACCGATTCCGGCGGCTATCAGGTTTTCAGTCTTTCCGAGCTCCGCAAAATCACCGACGATGGCGTCCGCTTCCGTTCGCATCTGGACGGCTCCGAACATTTGCTGACTCCCGAAAAAGCCGCCGAAATTCAGCTTGCTCTAGGCTCGGACATCGCCATGGTCCTCGATGAATGCATTGAAACTCCTGCGCCGCGTGCAGTCGCCGAAGCCGCGCTGAAGCGCACTACCGCTTGGGCCCGGCGGGCGCGAGCCTATTTCCACCAGCGCGCGCAGCAAAATGGGGAATTGCCGCAGTGGCAATTCGGCATCGTGCAGGGCGCAACCTTCGCCGACCTGCGCCGGCAAAGCTGCCAGCAACTCGTCGAACTCGATTTTCCCGGATACGCGGTCGGCGGCCTCGCGGTCGGCGAGCCGCACGAAATCACTTGCGAGATGGCCGCGGAGGTCACCGCCCTTCTTCCCCAAAACAAGCCGCGGTACCTGATGGGCGTTGGCCGTCCTGAACAGCTCGCGGACTACCTCGCGCTCGGCATTGACATGATGGATTGCGTTCTCCCTTCGCGCGCCGCGCGCCACGCTTGCATCTATACCAGTGAGGGGCGCGTGCTTATTAAGAACAAGCGCTATGCCGAAGACCAGAAGCCGCTCGATCCCACCTGTTCCTGCAGTGTTTGCCGTCGCTATACCCGTGCCTATCTTCGGCATCTGTTCGCCGCCGGAGAATTCACCGCCGCCATCCTTGCCACCCACCACAATATCCACTTTTACCTTGACTTAATGCGGCAAATCCGTGAGGCTATCGGGTTTGGGAATCTCGTGAATTTCGCATCCGAGGTGCGGGCGCGTTACGTTGCGGGTCCGGCTTGACACCGTGTGTGATAACGGGGGTCGGAGCTTTAGCTCCGGCATAAGCGCCGGGCAACCAATCGGGCTTTAGCCCGTGAAGTGACCCCGGCAGTCCGTGCGCGCCGTCCGTCTGCGGAGAATCACAGAGCAACCAGCCGCGGTGAATCGCGAGGGTGTGGTACCTGCCCCCGGCGCGCGGTGAGTGTTCCTTCTATGGGTCGAGATCCAGACGGGGCGCGCGCAGTACACGGCATAGGCAGTATTAGAGGAAAACGCGACACGATGATGGCAGTACTTCTGCTCCAGGCTGGCGGCACACCCGGGATTCTCGGCAATCCGCTGATCATGATGATCATCGTCATGGGCATTTTCTACGTCATGCTCATCCTGCCGCAGCAGCGCCAGCGCAAAAAGACCCAGGCCATGCTCGCTGCTCTCAAGAACGGCGACAAAGTCATCACCAACAGCGGCATCTACGGTACTGTCAACGGCCTTGATGGCGACACGGTCATCCTCAAGATTGCGGACCAGGTCAAGATTCGCATCGCGCGTTCGGCGATCGCTTCCGTGGAGGCAGAAGAAAGTGCCAACTGACGCCACGGTTGCTTTGCCGTCGCAGGCTTCACCTCAGCGGCGTAACACTAGCCGACTCCATTCGCGGCGGAACTCCAGCCGTCTATCTCAATCATGAATCCTAACTTGAAGTGGAAAGCTGTTTTCATCGTCGCAGTCATTCTGGTCTGCATTTACGGGCTCGTTGGACTGCCGAACTTCCCCACGTCCGGCAGGGCCATCAGGGACAATTTCGCCAAGCAGATCAAGCTCGGTCTCGACCTCCAAGGCGGTACGCACCTCGTATTGCAGGTGCAGGTGCAGGAAGCCATCGCGCAGGAAACCGACCAGATGGTGGACCGCATCTCCAAACAGTTGCGCGACAAAAACATTCGCTACGACGAAATTCGCCGCGTGGACGACACTCACGTCCTGGTCCGCAACGTGGACTCTGCACAATCCTCCTCCTTTCGCGACTTGGTGCAGCAGCAATACGGCGCCTATTGGGATTCCGCTCCCGCGTCCGGTGAAAATTCCGGCTACACATTGACCCTTCGTCCTGGCGCCATCGCACAGATCCAGGAAAACACCATGACTCAGTCGCTCGAAACCATCGAGCGGCGCATCAACGGGCTGGGTCTGACCGAGCCCACGATTCAGCGCCGCGGCCGCAATGAAAACGAGATTCTGGTTCAGCTCCCTGGTGAAGGAGATCCTTCTCGCGCGAAGGAAGTCATCGGGCGTGTCGGCCAGTTGGAATTGACGTTGGTCGAGGATCCGCGGACCTACACTTCGCAAATCGAAGCGTTAAGCTCCCACGTCGGTGTTCTGCCCCCCGGCACCGAGCTTCTTCAGGAAGATCCGCAAGGCCGCAAATCCTCCACGCCGACACCGTCGGGCGAAGTCTGGTATCTAGTGGATCGGGCTCCGATTGTGACTGGTGCCGACCTGCGCAACGCCACCGAATCGCGCAGCACAAACAACCCTGGCCAGTGGCAGGTAAACTTTGTGCTCTCCGCGGAAGCGGCCAGCCGCTTCGGCCCATTCACAGAAGGCCACAAAGGGCAGCAACTGGCTATCGTGTTGGAGCACAAAGTGTACTCAGCGCCGGTCATCAACGGACGGATCGATGACAACGGCATGATTGAAGGCAGTTTTGGACAACAATCGGCTCACGATTTGGCGGTCGTATTGCGTTCCGGCGCCTTGCCCGCATCGATCAAGTATCTCGAAGAGCGCACGGTGGGTCCTTCGCTGGGCGCGGACTCTATCCGCCACGGCATGCAGGCTTCGGTACTGAGCTTGATCGTCGTGATGCTTTTCATGCTTGTTTATTACCGCCTTTCCGGCGCCAACGCAGTCGTCGCCCTGCTGCTGAACCTAATCATTCTGCTTGCCGCCCTGGCCTATTTCGGTGCCGTACTCACGCTCCCTGGCATCGCCGGCGTCATTCTGACCATCGGCATGGGTGTGGACTCCAACGTTCTGGTTTTTGAACGAATCCGCGAAGAATTGCGCAACGGAAAATCTGCAGCGTCGGCCGTGGACTCCGGCTTCGATAAGGCCTTCCTGACCATCATCGACACCCACGTCACAACGGTCGTCTCCGCCTTCTTCCTCTTCTTGTTTGGCACCGGGCCCATTCGGGGCTTTGCCATTTCACTGACCATTGGTCTCATCGCCAACGTGTTCACGGCGATCTACGTCTCGAAGACGATTTTCCAGTACCACCTGGTAAAGATGGACCGCCAGGGCGAACTAAGCATTTAGGCTGTACTAGAACTGCTAAATCGTTCCTCGTAGTTTGTTTGGGGGAATGCGGTATTGCCTTACTCAGGAATTAGGGGACGATGGGTATGGACTGCCCTCGTCCGAACGGCCCAGCCCGGGAACAAACCTGTACCCGCTGGAGTCTAAAGAAGGGAAGTAGAGCCAGAATGATCGAATTATTCAAGCAGCCCAGCTACGATTGGATGGGCAAGGCCAAGTATTTCTACGCCTTGAGCGGCTTTCTCCTGCTCGCCGGCTGGATTTCAATCTTCTCCAAGGGCGGACTCTATTACGGGATCGACTTCAAAGGCGGCACCAACGTGGATGTAAGTTTTGCGCAGCCGCCAAATATTGACCAGTTGCGGAAAGCATTAAGCACGCAGGGGCTCGGTAACAGCGAGATCCAAAGCATCTCCGACGTCGGCGGCAGCTCCCACGAGGTACTCATCTTCGTCGGCCAAAACGGCGCCACCGAAGAAGCCGAGGACACCAGCAAAGCCGAGGTGATCAAGGCGCTCAACGCCATCTATCCGTCCCCCAACGCGTTCACGATTCGCGGAGGCGAAATCGTTGGCGCAAAAGTGGGTGCTGAGCTTCGCCGCCAGGCCGTCTGGGTTACCCTCTATGCTTTAGGCGGCATGCTGTTATATATTGCCTTCCGATTCGAGTGGGTCTTTGGGGCTGCCGCCGTCCTGGCCGTCTTTCACGACGTTCTGATCACGCTGGGCTTTTTCTCGCTTCTGCATTTTGAGATTTCGCTCACCGTCATCGCGGCTCTGCTCACTCTGGTCGGTTATTCGATGAACGACACCATCGTTATTTTCGACCGCATTCGCGAAAACACTCGTTTGCTCCGCAAGGAACCGTTTGCGGACATCGTGAACAAATCGATTAACCAAACGCTTTCGCGAACCATCCTCACGAGCGGTCTGACTTTCCTCACCGTGCTCGTGCTTTTCCTCATGGGCGGCCAGGTGTTGCGTGCTTTCTCCTTTGCCCTGGTGGTGGGGATTGTGGTAGGAACGTACTCCAGTTTTGGTATTGCTGCTCCGCTCGTGGTCTGGTGGCATCGCTATCGTGACCAGAGAGCGTCGGCAGGAACCGGAACCGCAGCCGGCATTAAATCCCGGAACGGCGAGGCCTCGCGCCTTGCTCCCGCCGGGAGGAGGTAGGGAACCATGTTTGAAGAAATGGTAGTTTCCAATCCGGGCGGCAGCAAAAAGACCAACAAGCCTTGGACGGTCATGCTGTCCATGATCGTGCAGGCGACCTTTGTTGCCATCCTGATCTTGATTCCGTTGATCTATACGGAAGCGCTTCCTAAGGCCAGCTTGGCGACTCTGTTGATTGCTCCGCCGCCACCGCCGCCTCCGCCACCACCGCCGGCAGCTGCACAAATTGTGCACGTGAAGCCGCAGGTGCATTTGATGGACGCGGGCAAACTGGTGGCGCCGAAGGTTATCCCCAAGGAAGTCAAGATCATTAAGGAAGAAGCCGAACCCGATCCCGGCATGATGGGCGTTGCCGGCGGTGTCCCCGGCGGCGTACCGGGCGGCCAGATGGGCGGCGTAATTGGCGGCGTTATCGGCGGTGTCGGCGCGGCACCTCCGCCTCCAAAGCCGAGCCAGACGCGCATCAAGCAGGGCGGCGCCGTGACCGCGGCTTCCCTGATCAACAAAGTACAACCGGCGTATCCCCCGCTTGCGCGCCAGACTCGCATCTCCGGTACGGTGCGGTTGCACGCCATCATTTCGAAGTCCGGCACGGTCCAGCAGCTCGAAGTGCTTTCAGGTCATCCGCTGCTGGTACAAGCCGCACTCGATGCCGTGAAACAGTGGCGGTACCGCCCGACCACCCTCAACGGGGAACCAGTCGAAGTGGACACCACCATTGACGTGATTTTCTCTTTGAACGGTCAGTAAGCAGTTGGATTTCAGGGTTTGTAAACAACGGGGCGCCGCGCATGTCGTGGGATCTGCGTGGCGCTTCGCGCAGCAGCAGTTTGGCAGTAACTCGTTGACCAGCAGCGCGACCAGCGTTGCTAGTGACGCGGAACTTATCAGGGCTCGGTCGCGCAGCGGCCGGCCTTAAGGAGCACACGAATGGTAGCCACTTTGTACATTTATGCCGCCATGTTCCTGCAGTCGGCCACCGGCACCAGCTGGGACCTGCGGAGCATGTGGGCGTCGATGAGCTTTCTCCCTCGTGCGGTCGTTGTCACTCTGTTCGTCCTTTCGATCTACTCTTTCGGCGTGATGATTGACCGCTTTCTGATGTACAGCGCAGCCCGCAAGCAGTCGCGCATCTTCGTGCAGCAGGTTGCCGGTGCCCTCAAGGACGGCAAGCTGGACGAAGCGATCGCGATCGCTGAGCGCAACAAGAAGAGCCACATCGCCAAGGTTGTGGCCACTGGCCTTTCGGAATTCCAGTCGGCTTCGCAACAGGTGTCCGATGCCGAGGTGGTCGAAGCCGCCAAGCGCGGTCTCGAGCGCTCCGTGGCCATCGTGCACGCAGAAATGAAGCGCGGCCTCTCGGCCCTGGCCACCATCGGTTCCACGGCCCCGTTCGTCGGACTGTTCGGCACCGTGGTCGGCATCTTGAACGCGTTTAAGGGCATCGAGCAGAGCCACGCTACCGGTCTGTCCGCAGTTGCCGGCGGTATCGCCGAAGCTCTAGTTACCACCGCTCTCGGCTTGATCGTGGCCGTGCCTGCCGTGTGGGCTTACAACTACTTCACCAACAAAGTTGAGGCCTTCGACGTCGAGATGGACAACTCCTCGATGGAGCTCATCAACTACTTCATCCTTCGTCGTGGCAGCAAGAAGTAAGAGCTCAGGAGGCTTGTCATGTCCTTGAGTCACGCAAAGGTGGGCCACACGGAAGGTGGCCGTTACAAGCCGCAAGCCGGCCAGCAGATGGCCTCTCCGAACATCATTCCGATGGCGGATATTATGCTGGTGCTGTTGATCATCTTCATGGTGGTCACGCCCATGTTGCAGAAGAACCATCCTGTGGACATGGCGCGAACTGATACGGCACGGGATATGCAGGATGCCGACAAGGAAGATGCGGTCGTCGTCGCGGTAACCCGGGATGGCGGTATCTTTCTCGGCAACACTCAGGTTCAGAAAGCCGATCTCTCCGGACAGGTGAAAGACCGCATTTCCGGAAAGTTGGACAAGACGGTGTACCTCAAAAGCGATGCCCGCGCTAAGTATGGTGATGTGGTCGCGGTCGTTGATGAGATTCGCTCCGCCGGTGTGGATCAGCTGGGCCTTCTGACGGAACGCAATGAGAGAGCGGGAACCCCGCCACCGCCGCCAAACGGCGACTGACGGTAGTCCCTGGTAAGGTAGGTAGCACCATTCGTTTGCTGAAAGTTCCTGAGCCGCGCCGGATCCCACCCGGTGCGGCACTTTAGCCGGTTCCCTCGCAGGACTGGCTTCACAGGTTGCAGGGATCGCGAATACGATTCCTGTGGTGATAGGAGACTCGCAATGGGGATGAGCGTAGGTGGCGGTAAGGGCGGTGCCGTGGCGGAGATGAACGTAGTTCCGCTGATCGACATTTTGCTCGTGCTTCTGATTATTTTCATGGTGATCACTCCGCTGACGCCGAAGGGTATGGACACGCTGGTTCCACAGCCCAATCCGAATCAGCAGCAGCAGCAGGAGATCGACAACAAGACCGTGGTCGTGCAGATCACCAAGGACGGCAAAATCAAGATTAACAATGAAGATTCCAGCTGGAGCGGCCTAGGTCCGCGCATGGAGCAGATTTTCAAGGAACGGGCGGAAAAGGTTGCTTTTGTGAAGGGCGACAACGAAGTGCTCTTCGAGCAGGTGGCGCGGGCGATTGACATTATGCGCAGCGCCGGAATCGACAAGGTTGGCTTGATCACCGCAAAGCTGGAAGCAGGGCAGTAGCGCAGGTTTTTCCAGAATTTTAGCAAAGGGATGTGAGGTCCTCCTCGCTGGGTCGAGATTTGCGAGGTGGATCATGGCAATACAGGTTGGCTCGAATCGCGGCATTCAAGCGGAAGTGAACGTAGTCCCGCTGATCGATATTTTACTGGTGCTGCTGGTGATCTTCATGATCATCCCGCATAACCAGAAGGGCCTCGAGGCGACGGTGCCTCAGCCCTCCACCGATTCAAGGCCGGCCACCGACGAAGGCGTGATCGTGATTCAGGTCAAGGCGGACGGCGAGCTTCGCATCAACCAGGATCCGGTCAGCTGGGACCAGCTGGGCCACCGGCTCGAAGCCATCTTCAAGGAGCGCGCCCGCAAAGTCGCTTTCATTCGCGGCGAAGCTCCTGTAGAGTTTGCGCAAGTCGCCCGGGTGGTGGACGTCATGCACGGCTCGGGTATCTCGGTCGGTTTGTTGACGCCGGGGCTGGAACAAATTCGCTGATTGTGATGGAATAGCCCGCGCAGGGCGGATCTTACTTCTCGCGACGGCTGCTTCGCGGCTTCGCATCGCAGGGATGGACGCTTCGATGACTCACGCATCGCTCGCACACACGGACGCTTCGCAGTCCGCATTCTCACCGCGCCGGGCTGTGGCTCTTCTGGCCTTGCTGGTGCTCGCGGCCGGAATCTCCGGCTGCGACAAGCTCAAGGCGCGCGACCTTCTGAATAAGGGCGTCAGCGCCTTCAAGAACGGGCAGTACGACGCGGCCGTCGAGGACTTCAAGCAGGCCAAGGATCTCGATCCTTCACTGCTGAATGCCCGCTTGTACTTGGCCACGGCTTACGCCAGCCAGTACATTCCCGGCGCTCCTTCCGAGCAGAACAAGAACATCGGCAAGCAGGCGGTCGCGGAATTCAAGGACATCCTCAATTCCTATCCGGACAATCTGAGCGCAATCGATGGAGCGGGCTCGATTCTTTTCCAAATGGGCGGCACTCCGTACGATCCCAAGCTGTTTGAGGAATCCAAGACTTACCACGTCCAACACACTAAGCTGAAACCGGAAGACCCCGAGCCATACTACTGGATCGGTGTGATCGACTGGACTCTCGCATTCCGTGCCAACGCCGAACTGCGCAAAGACTTCAACGAGAAGAACATTAAGAAGCAGGTTAAGGACACCGATCCGCTCCCGGGCTCGGTGCGAGCGGATTATGTCGCGAAGTACGGGTCGCTGATCGACGAAGGCATCACGGATCTGCAGCAAGCCATTAAGCTTCGTCCGGACTACGACGATGCGATGGCCTATCTGAACCTTCTGTACCGCCGCAAGGCCGATGCCGTGGAAAGCGCCAGCGAGCGCGGGTCGTACCAGCAAAAGGCCGACGATCTGGTGGACAAGGTTAAAGAGGTAAAGCAGCGGAAAGCCTCGCAGCAGCCGGCTTCCTGATCGTTCGCGCATATCAGCGCTATCCAAAGGGGCGCCATACGCGGCGCCTTTGTTTTCGTTTTCGTCTCCTCGGCTCGCTCTGGCGCTGCGCAGGGCGTAAAATAACAAGATGTCGGGCACTCCAAACCTGCCGCTGCAGTTCAACCGCGACCGCACGGAGCGCAAGCTGGACGCTCGCCTGACCGAGCTCCTGGAAAAGCTCAAGAAGAACCGCCCGTCCGACGATCCCTGGCAGGTGCGGCGCGCTTACGAGATTGCCGCCGAGCGCCACCGCGACCAGTTGCGAAGTTCGGGCGAGCCCTACCTGACCCATCTCCTCGAAGTCGCGCACATCCTTGCCGACATGCGCATGGATGCAACGACGCTGACCGCGGCGCTGCTGCACGACGTGATCGAAGACACGGAGTTTCCGGTCTCCCGCATCCAGGAGCGTTTTGGCGAAGAGACCGCGCGGCTGGTGGAAGGGGTCACCAAAATCGGCCGCCTGAACATGTCTGCGCCGGAGACCCGCCAGGCCGAAAACATTCGCAAGATGGTCCTGGCGATGGTGAATGATGTTCGCGTGGTGGTGGTCAAGCTGGCCGACCGCCTGCACAACATGCGCACGATTGAATTTCTGGAACTGGCCAAGCAGCAGCGAATCGCCCGCGAGACTCTGGAAATATATTCGCCGATCGCCCACCGCCTGGGAATGGGGCTCATTCGCAACGAGCTTGAGGATCTCTCATTCCGCGTCCTCGAGCCCGATTCCTACCTGGCCTTGCAAAAGCTGGTCAGCGAAAAACGGCCGATCCATCAGAAATTCCTGGAAGAAGTGCAAGCAACCATTCGTGGCAAACTCGTAGAGAATGGAATTCCTGCCGAGCTGGAAGCCCGCGTCAAGGGATTGTGCTCGCTGCACCGCAAACTGCAGCGTCAACAGCGCGACGTGGAGCAGATTTATGATTTGCTCGCGGTCCGCGTCATTACCGACACCGAACGCAACTGTTACGCCGCGCTCGGCGTGATTCATCACATCTGGCGTCCCGTTCCCGGCCGCTTTAAGGATTACATCGCGATTCCACGGCCCAATCTGTACCAGTCGCTGCACACCTCGGTGATCCACGGTGGTCAGGCATTCGAAGTTCAGATCCGCACCCAGGAGATGCACCGCATCGCGGAAGAGGGCGTCGCGGCGCACTGGAAATACAAGGACGGCAAACCGACAAGCGAGAACGACCAGCGCATCGTCTGGATGCGCCAGCTAATTGAGTGGTCGCAGGAGTTGCAGGAACCCGGCGAATTTCTCACCACGCTGAAAGTGGACCTGACTCCCAACGAAGTTTATGCGTTTACCCCCAAAGGCCGCGTGCTCGAGCTTCCCGCCGGAGCCACGCCGGTCGATTTCGCCTATCTGGTGCATACCGAAGTGGGTCACCAATGCGTGGGCGCCAAAGTGAACGGGCAGATGGTTACGTTGCGTCATGAAATCTCCAGCGGAGACGTGGTGGAGATTCTTACCCAAAAGGGTCACGCACCGAGCCGAGACTGGCTTAGCTTCGTCAAGTCTTCGCACGCCAAAAGCAAGATTCGCCACTGGATCAACGAGCAGGAGCGCAAGGAAGCCACGGATATGGGTCGGCGGCTGATGGAGAAGGAGTCCCGCGCTTTCGGCAGAAGCCTCAGCAAGATCAATGACCAGGAGCTGCAGAAGGCCGCCTCGGAGTACGGATTGTCCAAGACCGAGGATCTGTTCGCCGCGGTCGGCTTTGGAAAATATTCTGCGCGCCAGGTGCTGGGCAGGATTTTGGGCGACCTGGCCAAGCCTGCAGAAGTTGACGACGACACCAAGCCAACGCTGGTCAAAACGGTCAAGCGCATGCTGGGGATTGGCGAAGCTCCGCTGGTGGTCAAAGGCCACGACGACTTGCTGGTCTTTCGCGCCAAGTGCTGCAACCCCATTCCCGGAGACGAAATCATCGGCTATATCACGCGCGGACGCGGCGTTGCTGTGCACACCCGCTCATGCCCCAATGTACAGAACCTGATGTATCAGGCGGAGCGGCGAATTGCCGTCGAGTGGGGAGGCAAGAGCGCAGCCACGTTCCCGGTGCAGCTTGCGATTCGCGCCAAGGATCGAGCCGGGCTGCTGGCTGAAATCACGGCCATTATCAGCGGGGCGGGCTCGAACATTCGCAATTTGGAGAGCCGCCCGGAAAAGCTCAACGCACGCATTGAAGCTAGTCTGGAAATCGCCGATCGCCGGCAACTGGAAGCGATTCTAACCAAGATTCGCAAAATCAGCGGAGTACACGGCGTCGAGCGCGTGTATCAGCCTGCTCAGCCCGCCGGCGACTGAACCTTGCACCTGTCCTTTCAGGCGGGTATCAGCCACAGCACAGCATCTTGCACCTTGCGACGCCGGCGGCTCGCTTCGATAAAATGGGGGCATGAAAAGGCCGTCTTTCTCTGCGGTGATGTTGCTGCCGCTGCTTCTGGCAGGATGCCAGAGTCACGTTTTCGCAGACTATCGTCCTCTCGATAAGGCCGGCATGTGGTCGGAAAATCTGGAGGCCATGAAGAAGCGCAATCTCAGCGACGCCGAAATTGCCCAGGTGGTTTCCCTGAAGGGCGCCGGCAACAGCGATACGCTATGCCTGGGTCTGGTGGATGCCGCGCACGCCCATCAGCATTCTTTCACCAGCGCTGCCGCCGCCAACAGCCTGCATGGCGCGAATTTCAGCGACGAACAGATTTTGGCGTTCGCCCAGCGCGATAAACTGGAGGCCATCAGCACCGAGGCGGTGATGTTGCGGCTCCTCGAACTGTCGGACCCCAGCATCGAAATCATTCTGCGCCGCAGAATGAGCGGCATTCCTACGCTTTCCAGCGCGGAGATCGGGCGGCTGAAGAACACCCAACTTTCTGAAAAGGAGATCATGGCGCGCATCTCGGCCGGCATGACCGATGCGCAAGCCGACGCCGAAGCCTCCCTGCGCGAGCACAGCCGCGCCCACAATGGCGTAGGCTTCACCCGGGTACACGGCCGCCGGTACTGATTCCGGTTTTCGCTGCAAGCTTTTTCCGCAAGCAAAGCTCTTTTCTTTTCAGATGTAGTGCGCGCCGTTACAATCGATAACGACGTGAATTGCTCTGCTCATCGTTTTCCCTCCCCTGCCGCCTGGGTGCTTTTGGCGGCTTGCAGCCTGGCTGGCTGCGCCACTCCGCTTGGTCCTGGCTACTCGGTCGTGCGCCAGTCGGTCCACGTTACGTTTCAATCGCAACCCGCGCCTCGGGTTTTGGTGGATGCCGAATATGGCTTGAAAAATGTCGGCAATCAGGAGTTGGCGAAACTGGATGTGCGCTTGCCTGGCCCACGGTTTCACAGCGAAGGCACGACGATTTCCTGGGACGGTTTGGTATTGTCACCTTCGCTTTCCACCGACCACCCGCGTGACACGGTCCTGAATTTTCCGCAAGCTTGGGCCAAAGGCTCCACCCACGCCTTGCACTTTTCTTATCAGCTCTTGGCAGCTTCTGAGGGTGACGATCCAGCCGTAATTTCTGCTGACGCCTTTTGTTTGCCCGCTGAAGCCTGGGCGCCGCAACTTCCCCCTCCCCGGGGCGTATTAGGCTTTGGGGGAGTGCCGCCAGGAAAATGGGATCTGCTAGTCAGCGTGCCGCAAGAATTTCTGGTGCACGCAAGCGGCGGAAAACAGAAGTGCGGAAAGGAACACGGAGGCCAATGCCGGTTTCGCCAATCCTCGGCAGATCTGGCACCGTTCGTTATAGCCGGACGCTACCTTGAATTCCATCAGGGTTCGCTTCAGAGCCAGCAAGTCCACATCTGGACTCGCGCGCAGCGCGACCCGGGCAGTTTGGCGAAAGAGAGCGAATCGTTCGCCCAGGCTCTGGCTGCCTACGATGCGCTCTTCGGCACCCCCGACAAATCTCGGGCGGCCTTGTGGATCGTGGACTGTCCAGTCGGTTCCGGCTGCCGCACCAGCCGGCAATCGGGGTATTCGAAACTGTTGTTCGGCAACGAGCCGGAGGCTAGTTCGGAAATGATCTCGCCGGACACGGTTGTGGTCGGCTCAAGCGCTGCCGGCCAGAACCCGGAAACCGTGGCCCTTCCCGCAATCGCCGCCAGCTGGCTCGGCTACGGGCGCAATCCCGGCTTCTACCAGCAGGAACTGCCGATGTCCGCGCTGCCCGCGTTTGCCGCCGCGCAAGCACGTGAAGCGGTCGGAGGTCCGCAGATCCGCGACGAGATCATCCGCAGAGCGTTGGCGCACATTCCTGCCGATGCAGCGCGCGCTTCGAACAGCGATCCTCAGATCTTCCGGGCAAAAAGTCTGCTCCTGTTTTATGCGCTAGGCGACCGAGTTGGGACCGATCATTTTCGCGACGCCATGCAGCACATGCTGGCCGCGCGCCGCGGCCGCGGTTTTGAATTGGCCGACATGATCGCCGCGATCGAACAGGAATCCCATCAGCCCATCGGCCCTTTTGTGCGGGAATGGATCAAGGGCCCGGGCGTTCCGGAAGAGTTTCGTTCGAGGTATGGGTCGACGTCTGCTTCAAAAAGCACCAGCACTCAGGAGGCGACACCATGAAGGACATCGTTCTGACCGACAAAGGCCCCAAGCCGATTGGGCCATACTCGCAGGCGGTGAAGTCAGGCGGCTTTATGTTTGCCTCCGGGCAGGTGGCGCTGGATCCCAAGACCAATGAGTTTTTCGGCGGCGATATCCGCCAGCAGACCGAGCGCGTGATGGAGAATATCAAAGCGATTGTGGAAGTCGCAGGCTCGAACCTGCATCACGTGGTGAAGACCACCGTTTTCTTGAAAAACATGAACGACTTCGGTGCGATGAACGAAATTTACGCAAAATATTTCGCCGCGGCACCACCCGCGCGCTCAACGGTGGAAGTGGCGCGCCTCCCCAAAGACGCGCTGGTGGAGATCGAAGTCATTGTTGCCCTATGAAGTGCGAAGCAACGACCTGCTGCAAAGCGCAATTACGCCCCTGCGCGGCCGGTTTCACTTTGAACTTTCGACTCTTGATTCTTCTTAAGGATGGTCGGGGCTTTCCAGCGCTTCGTGAATCGCAATGCCCGTGACCACGGCGGTTGTGACAATCGCAATCAGCAGGAACCGGCTGCGGCCGGCTTTACGCGGTCCCTTGTTCCCCCTGCCACCGACGCCCTGAGGGCCCTGGTCGGGCGCGGAAGCGTAATAAGAATCCGGATCGAGAATCACGCGATAGGCCGTCGCTTCTGGCACCACTTGCGTTTCTCCGTCCACCGTAATCGTCAGCGATCCACGCGTGCTTCGCACTCGCAACTCTTTGGTGCTGACGTACTCGACTTGCGCAACCGTTGGCTGATCGCCCTCCGGCCGGATCAGCGCCGTGGATGCGAGCAACTCAAAAGCTTTCGCGTTGGCCGTGGAAAATACGGCGGTTCCGCTCAGAAGCGTTGCGTTAGGAATGCCTTCGCTCATACCCAGCGAAGCCGAGCTTGCTCCCGAGAGCCGCAAACGCGCTGCGCCCGTGCGGATTTGAATATTTCCGGCGAGCTCGGTGCTGAGGTGATCTCCCTGGAAAACTGTCGAGCCCGTCGAAGCGGAGGCTGCGCCAACTCGCGCGCCGGCGGCCACGGTAATCGTGCCGACCGCTTCCGGTGTGGAACCCGCCGCCGGCATCGCCAGCAGCACGTAACTGAGCACTACTGCAGTAAATGCCCGTGCGCGAATCATTTCCCCTCCCGGAGGGCTGGTAGCAGAATACTCACCGTCCAATGCGCCGTCAATCGCAAGTTTGCCGTACCTCGTTTGGGCTTGCGGTGCTGGCCGCAGGATGGCTGTCGCTGCTACAATGCATCCACAAATGGCGGATTGGAAGCAAATCACGGCTCGCATTCGCCGCGCGCGCGGCAGTCGGGATCCCGCCGGGCAACTCGCGCAACTCTACGAAAAAACCAGCGACGCCATGGTCGCCTTCGAACTCGGGCGCCACTTTGAAATCACCAAGAATTCCGAGAAGTCGCTCGAATGGTATTTAGTAGCTGTGCAGCGCTTTCGCCGCGGTGACTGGAAAAACAAGGCCCGCGAGGCCGTCGTACGGATGGGTGGCGAAGTGCCGTCCGAAACCGAGGCGGATTTGCAAGAGCCTAACGAAGCTGCGTCCGCTGCCGAATCGAACGAGAGCTCTGCTGTTATTGCCGGGGCCGACTCGGACTCCCAGCTCGATCAAGCAACATCCGTCGACGGATCAACGCCGTCGGCGGCACCTTCGGACTCGCCAGACAGTGCGGCGCAGGAACCATCTGAAGCTGCGGCTGCGCCCGCGGACCACAGCCCCCGCCGCCGCGGCCGTCGCGGAGGGCGCAATCGCCGCAAAGGCCGCGCCGGCGATTCGGCGCAAGAGTCGCACAAAGCGCCGGTGCGTTCGTCTGCGGCACGCCATTTGTCCGGATCGGCGACAAAAACCACGGCAAACGAACCAGAAGAGATCGTTCCGCCGCGAGTAGTGGATCGCCGAGCCATTCCTCGTATCCCGGTGGAACCGATTCCGGAATCGTCCGGACCCGCGGTTCGTGGCCGTTTTGGTGATCCTGGTCTGTCTTCGCGGCTCACGCTGCTCGAACAACAGCTGCGCCGGCTGCTGACCTGTTCTCCGGCAAAGTTGGAAGATTCCGCGCAGGCTCCGGCCGGTCCCGGCGTTTTCGTCCTCACCGACGACGAAATGACCACCTACTATTACGTGGAGGCCTGCGACACTCTGCGGATCGCGATCAACAGTCTTTCGCGTACCGGGATGACCCGACGCGGCAACACCAATTTAAAATCGCTGCTGGCCGAAAACCTCGGCATCTCGGAAGCGCGCGCTGCAAAATATCTGGCCGACCATTGCGTCGTGCGCTGGCTGCAGCTTGACGAAGGCTCCACAAACTTTCACCATTTTGCGATTGCCGTCCTCCGTCCCATCCTCAACGAGTAGGCGTTCCGATGGCAGCGACTCCCAGCTCGACCGGTGTTTTTGTGCACCAAAAGGGAAAATCTCCTCCGTTTGCGCTCTATTCGTCACCCCTGTCAGAGCCCCTCCCCCGTTCTCCGTTTAATGCCCGTAATCCCCGTTTAACCCCCTATTTTCCCCATCCAGCGTATCTTTGTGGCCTGACTCCTACCCCTCCGGCAAACTATACATGCCGAAAGACTTAGGCCCGCAACGCAGCCTTCAGGGCGAACTGTGTTACGGTTGAAAGGGCCTCTTGGGGGGCAATCCAGCGAGGCCTGGCTAGCAACAAATTTTGTCTTGCTTCTTGGGCTCTAGCGGGCTCGTGTTCGAGCCTCGCACCTGAAGCCGTGGAGGGTAGGAGTTTATGCCGAATACAGTAGGCACACAGATCGCGCGGTCGCTCGATTGGATCGTCTGCAAGACCGCCGGAATCACGTTTAACACCATTCAGTTTTTCAACCAGCGCAACCCGAATCCTTCGGTGACGCCGAAGTGGTCGGACAAGCCGCTGCTCAAGTCCTGGGAAAAGACCAAGCCTACGCTTGGTTTCCCGCGGCAAACCGACTCGCTCTGCCCCGGCTGTGTGAAGGAAGCGCGCGAAGCCATCATCGCGGGCAAGAAAGACTGGCGCGACCTGATGCACGAAAAGGTCGGCGAAATCAAAGCCCAGATCGTCGAGCGCGATGGCCAGATCTGGATGCTCAAGGATTGCCCGATTCACGGCCACTACGAAGACATGATGGCCATCGACTCCAAGTTCCTCGATTGGATCGAAAAGCAGTTCCCCGGCCGCGATATTCCTGCCCACAACGACGAAGACCTGCACAAGCACGGCTCTTCGACTGTCCGCTACGGCCGCGGCTCCGTTCTCACTGTCGACCTCACCAACCGCTGCAACATGATGTGCGATCCCTGCTTCATGGACGCCAACCAGGTTGGCTACGTCCACGAACTCGGCTGGGAAGAAGTAAAGGAAATTCTCGACAACGCGCTCAAGATCAAGCCGCGCCGCCAGATGTCGGTGCAGTTTTCCGGCGGCGAGCCAACCATGAGCCCGTTGTTCCTCGACGCCGTCGCCTACGCGCGCAAGATTGGCTACAACTCCGTGCAGGCCGCGACCAACGGCATCGAATTTGCCAAGAGCAAGGAGTTCTGCAAGAGGGCCTTCGAAGCGGGTATGCGCTACGCGTACCTGCAGTTCGACGGCATCGGCAACGACGCCAACAGCCACCGCCAGATCGGCAACCTCTTCGACGTTAAGCTCCGCGCCATCGAAAACATGCACGAAGCGGGCATCGAAATCGTGCTCGTCGTCACCATCGTCAACAACGTGAACAACGACCAGGTCGGCACCGTCGTCAAGT
>CAZQOB010000025.1:0-65256 GCA_964594885.1 uncultured Acidobacteriaceae bacterium | reverse complement strand
TGGCGAACGACGATTCAACCTCCAGCCTGCAAGGGCTCAACTCACTGAACCGCCGTATGCGCCTGTACGGTGGTGTGGGAGGGGTGAGCAGGTGACTGCTCCCCCTATCCCGATTGGCCAGTACCCAAAACCATTGTTAACGATAGGCTTTCCCGTAAGCCGCAACTCTCATCCCCAAGCAGGGTTATATCGCATAGCAACCCCGGGACCCTGGTGCTTCCTTTCAGGTAACTCAAGTAAAACCCTGATGGCGGGAGGCCGCTAACCCGGTGTTACTGTGGAGTTCCAGACTTCAGCAGACTGAAGAAGCGCCGCCAGGCAAAACCGCGCTTCGGGAGAGATCGGAAATGCGATACCAAGCCATGAACTCGATCAGGAAATGGCTCACCCTTTTTGCAGCTGCGCTCGCCCTATGCATTCTGGCAACACCAAGTCGTGCTCTAGCGGATGAAGACGATCCGCCCGCTCGCGCCGCTAGGCTGAGCTACACATCAGGTGCAGTTTCTTTCGAGCCGGCGGGCACCGACGATTGGGTGGATGCCATCGTCAACCGCCCCATGACCATCGGTGACAAGATCTGGACCGATCAAGACAGCCGCGCGGAATTGCGCGTCGATTCCTACGCGCTGCGCCTCGGTCCGCAGACCGGTTTCTCATTTTTGAACCTTGACGATCGCACCATACAGATCCGCTTGACGGAAGGCAGCCTGAATATTCGTGTGCGCCGTCTTGATGAAGATCAGACATTGGAAGTTGATACGCCGAACCTGGCCTTCAACGTTCTTCGCCCCGGCTCTTATCGTATTAATGTCAATGAAAACGGCGACGCAACCATCGTCACCGTGCGTGATGGCCAGGGAGAAGTGACCGGTGGCGGCTCTGCCTATCCGGTTCATGCCGGCCAGTCTGCCAACTTTTACGGCGCAGATCAGCTTAGCGTGGACGTCGAAGGCTATCCGGACTCCGACGATTTCGATCACTGGTGCGGTGACCGCGATCGCCGCTGGGAACGTTCCGCATCTGCACGCTACGTTTCTGATGATGTCGTCGGCTACGAAGACCTCGACGAATACGGTGGCTGGCGCCCGGTTCCTGAGTACGGCACCGTTTGGTTCCCGCACACGACCGTCGTAGGCTGGGCTCCGTATCGTTACGGCCACTGGGTCTGGATTTCGCCGTGGGGTTGGACCTGGGTTGACGAGGCACCTTGGGGCTTCGCTCCGTTCCACTACGGTCGCTGGGTAGTTGTGGGCGGCGTGTGGGGTTGGGTGCCGTGCCCACCGCGGCCCGCTGTGGTAACCGTTGCTTACGTTCGCCCGGTGTATGCGCCTGCCCTTGTTGCTTGGGTTGGCGGCTCGCATTGGGGCATCGGAGTAGGAGCTGGCGGCGCTGCCGCGGGCGTTGCTTGGTTCCCGCTGGGTCCGCGCGACGTGTACTGTCCGTCGTATCACGTCAGCCAGACCTACGTGCAGAACGTCAACGTCTCGAACACTGTGATCGTGAATCGAACGCAAGTCACCAACGTTTACAACAACGTTTATGCCAATAAGACGGTAAACGTCACCAACATTACTTACCAGAACCAGCAGGTGAACAATGCAGTCACCGCAACCTCACACGCGACCTTTACTTCCGCACAGCCCGTCGGTCGCAACCTAATGCGTGTTGACGCGCGCGAAGTCGCCAGCGCGCCGGTTGCTCCGATTACGCCTGCCGTCGCGCCGCAGCAGAAGAGCTTTGTCGGCGCGAGTGCGGAAGCCCGCGTACGTCCACCAGCAAATGTCGTTTCTCGGCCCGTCGTTGCCAAGACCGCACCGCCACCAGCGCCGATTCCAGTGAACCGTCAGATTCAGGCCGTACAGTCCAACGGTGGCCGGCCACCGGCCGTTTCCGAAGTTCGTCAGGCGCAGGAAAACGCGCGGCCAAATATCAAAGTAGCTCCTCCGGCGCGGACAGCAGCTCTGCCCGTGCAGGGGCAAGGCCGCCCGCAGCAGCCGGCTCAGGTTCAGCAGAATCCGAACCGTCCGCCAAACGCGAACGTCGGGAACCCGCAACAGAACCCGAATACGAACCCGGCAAACGCCGGTAACCCCAATCGTCCTAATCCGAATCAGCCGAACTCAAACGCGGGCAACCCCAATCGTACTAATCCGAATTTGCCGCAGCCTGGGAACAATCGTTCCGCTAATGATCGGCCGCCCAGCGCACGGCCCACGGTCGATCCACAAACCCAGCAGCGCCAGCAACAAGAGCTCGATAAGCTTCGTCAACAGCAGGACCAGGAACGCCAGAAAGTTGAACAGAAGCAGGTCCAGGAGCAACAAAAGCTCGACCAGCAACGCGCTGACGCTCAACGCCAGCAGCAAACCCAACAGCACCAGCAACAGCAGCTTGAACAGCTGGAACGCAAGCACGACCAGGAACAACAAAAGCTAGAACAGAAACAACAGCAAGAAGTCCAAAAACAGCAGCGCCAGCAGCAGCCCAAGCCGCAGAAGGAGGAAAAGAAGGATAAGGAAAAGGATCGGCCGCCGCACTGAAGTCGATTTCAGCGAAGGCGGTCACAGCGAAAGAGCGGCCTGGAACGGCCGCTCTTTCTGTTTGCGCGGCGATGACTTCGCGGAAGGGTGCGACGCCCAGGCGGCCCCGGCTGTGCTATCTTTTCCAATTCCGATGAGTTCCACAACGCTCACTTCACTGGATTTTCGGCGTGCGCTCGGACTATTCGCTACCGGCGTGACCGTGGTTACGGTTGAAACCACGCCACGCAACGTCCACGGTATGACCGCCAACTCGTTCACCTCTGTTTCTTTGGAACCGCCGCTGGTTTCGGTCTGCGTGGATCAGAACGCGCATCTACTGCCGCTGCTGGAACAACGGCGCCAATTCGGAATCAATGTCTTAAGAGAAGATCAGCAAGGTTTGTCCGAGTTTTTCTCCCGTCCGGAACAGGAAAAGAAGGAAGGCGAAATCGTTCCAGTGAGCTTCAGCTGGACGGAAGATTCGGTCCCGCTTATGGACAATGTCCTATGCCGGCTGACTTGCCGCCTTTCGGCGATGCATCCGGCCGGGGACCACACCATCGTGGTGGCCGAGGTCTTGAGCGCATCCCTGTTTTCGGGCCATCCCTTGGTCTTTTTTCGCGGACGCTATACCAGACTCACCCGATAAGTCAGCCCGCCTGTTGACCGCCATCAGTAATTAGCTAGCTGAACACATCCGGCGGAGTAGCTCCTTGCCACGTTTTGGTACCACTAGTACTTTGGATTAGGCGTGTCCTTATTATTCTGAAGCGTGCCAAATTTCAGTCGGTAACGACAATCAAGTTCTGTGCAAGGAGTATGTCCCCATGTCCCGTCACAAATTCCTGGCCTATTTGCTGACGATTCTCTTGTCAGTCTCTCTTGCCGCATGCAGCGGCATCAAGGGCGGCGGTAATGGTTTTGGCGGTGGAGGATCTGGCTCCGGAGGCGGTTCGGGCTCCGGGGGCGGCTCGGGCTCGGGCGGTGGCTCGGGATCTGGAGGAGGCAGCGGTTCCGGTGGGCCCTTTGCCATTGGCGGCACCGTGATTGGACTTTCCGGCACCGGCCTGGTGCTAGAAGACAACAGCACGGACGACCTGGCGATCAGCGGGACTGGCACGGTGAATTTTACCTTTAAGGGCCTTACGGTTAACTACGCCGTCGTTATCAAGACCCAGCCGACTGGGCAGACCTGCAGCGTTTCGAACGGTTTGGGCACCGCCACGGCTAACGTCACCAATATTCAAGTTCTGTGTGCTCAGGTATTTCCAGTTGGCGGCACGGTCAGTGGACTGCTTGGCACCGGTTTGACTCTGCAGGACAACGGCGGAGACGACTTGCTGGTGAACGGCACCGGCACGGTGAACTTTACGTTTAAGACGCCGCTCGTGGCCGGCGCGGCATATGCCGTAACAATTTCAAAGCAGCCCACAGCCCCAGGGCAGACTTGCGTGGTTGCAAACGGCAGCGGCACGGTTAACGGTGCTGTGAATAACGTCCAGATCTCCTGTCCACAGCCGAGATTCTCGGTAGGCGGAAGCGTGACCGGGCTTGTGGTGGGGAGTGGGGACACGCTGGAAATCCAAGACAACGCTGGCGACAACCTGTTCATTACCGGCGACGTGCCCTTCACGTTCCCGACGCAATTTTCGTATGGCACAACTTATAGCGTGACCGGATTCTTGCCTCCGACCAGCCAGACCCAGGGTTGCAACATTTTTTTTGCAACTGCGCTGGTTGTCGGCAACGTTTCGAACGTCCTGGTAGATTGCCAGCACAACGATTGGGCCTGGATGTTCCCCGGTCCGACGCCTTCGATCGACACTTACGGGACGGCCGGCCTGCCGGTGTTTACTGGAGCCAATCCCATCCCGACGCCGCCCATTGTCGCTCCGAACCCCGATACGCCGGGAGGAAGAGACTTCGCCATGGCGTGGACGGACAACAGCGGGAACCGCTGGTTATTTGGCGGCTTTGGTTTTGAAGTCAATCATGTCAACACGGACGGCGTGCCTGGCTACCTGAACGACATGTGGGTATGGCCGACCAACGCGAGCACAGGAAACGATGAGGGATGGTGGCTCCCCGGCGGGTGGATTCCTTCGGACTTGCCGATTATTTGCGACTCCACGGGATGCTATGCGGACATTACCACGCTGCAACTCAGGGATTTGGGTGCCAACTACGGTGGCGCAGCGCCGGGAACCGGTACGATTTGTGGGTACAGCGGAGGCACCTTGGCCAATTGCACTAAGCCTGGAGCGCGCTGGGGTGGCATCACTTGGACCGACCCCGTCGGTGGCAATTTGTGGATGTTCGGTGGACAGGGCATCGATTCCAACGGGAATTTTGCGCTCCTGAATGACGTTTGGGAATTCGACATCACCTCTGCGGGATGCGGATGGGACATGGTCACCGGCACCGGAACCTTCACGAAATGCCAATGGGTGTGGGAAGCGGGCTCTAGCACCGGAAACCAGTCAACTACCGCCGGTTTTCCGGGTGGACGTTGGGGGGCCGCAAGCTATGCCGACTCGACTGGCAACGTCTGGATGTTTGGAGGCCAGGGCTATGACTCGGCCGGCACCGTCGGCCTCCTGAATGACCTCTGGAAGTACAACATCGCCGCCAAGACCTGGACTTTGGTCTCCGGTGGCAGCGTTCTTTCCAATGTGAACGGTTCCTACGGTACCCAAGGCGCTGGCGCCGCTGGCAACGTGCCGGGCGGCCGCCAGACCGCGGTTCTGTGGGCTGACGCAACGGGCAAGATCTGGCTGTTCGGCGGATTCGGATTGGATTCCGCGGGCACGAGCGGCGGTACCGGGCAGATTGGGTCGGTGCTGAATGATCTTTGGATGTACGACCCCGGGACCGGCTTCTGGACCTGGGTTTCCGGCAGCAACACCGCGAATCAAAAGGGAGTCTACCCGACGCAAGCAATCTCCAATGCCACGTTGAACGAAGCGGCCAGCAGCGTTCCGGGCTCCCGATGGGGATCCGCGGGTTGGGTCAGTCCTGACAACGGCAATCTCTTCCTGGTTGGTGGGTTTGGCTACGGGAACAACGCCACGGTGCCGACGGGCTTCCTCAACGACGTTTGGGAATTCGACATCGCCAGCGGCCAGTGGATCTGGTGGAAGGGCTCGACCGACGTCAACCAGCCGAGCACCTACATCACAACGCCAATCAATTTCTTCCAGCTCAGCTACACAAATAATGAGATGGGGGCGCGGCGTGGCGCGGCCCGCTGGTTGCCAGACAAGAATGGATTCGTGCACATGTTCGGCGGCGAAGGTTACGCCGGTGCGGGAGGTCCGTACGGACACCTGAACGACGTATGGAGATACCTGCCGTTCCCATGAGGTAAACACCGACGGCGCAAGCCGGAGCACCACCGAAATCGAAGAGCCCCAATCCGCTGGCTTGGGGCTCTTTGGTTTCTGGTCGCCAACGCCTACCGGTCTGAAGACCTGTTCGGGCACAACCGTCAGTGGTGGCCGCCAAGGGGATCGCGTTTGACGCCGTATTCGGCGCCCCAGCGGTCGGTCATGTCGTTGCGGATCTCCCAAAGCTGAGGAAAGAATTTGTGGCGCATGCCTTCTTCGAGGATTTCCACGGGGCGGCCTTTGAGCGACTTGGAATCAAAACCGATGGTGCGGTGGATGAGCTGCATGTGCTCGAAGCGGAATTTCTGGAACAGCTCGTCGAATTCGGCCAGAGCTTCGGCGATTACGTAGGCATCGCCGTGGTTGTATTCGGAGTCGTAGATTTTTTCCACCGTCAGTCCGTGTTTCGTGAGATAGAACTCCTCGAACGAATTCCAGACCGGCTGGTACATTTTCAGCAGGGTGCGGAATCCGGGTGACTCCTGGCCGCTGCCGTTGCCGAGCCGCTGCCGGATGGCCTGATACTCCTTGGGCGACATGGTTTCGAGCAGGCCGATCTGCTCGCTCATCATTCGCTGAATGGCGTGGATGCGACGGAAGAGCGTTAGCACGCGGTTGGTATTTTCCCGCTGCAGGTATTCGTCCACGTCCAGCAGCGTGTAGGCGATCAGCTTCATCCAGAGTTCTTCGACCTGGTGGACGATTTGGAATTGAAGTTCGTCCTTGTTGCAGAGGTCGGCATAGTCGGTCTGGCAACTGAGCAGCGCCTTGGTGCGAAGGTAGACTTCGTAGTCGAGCGTGCCTTCGCCATTCATGATTGCGTAGAACTGTTCCCGATTCATAGTTCGAGTTTGTCTCCGAGAGATTAGTGTAGTGCAATCTTCGGCGATCCCGGACTCGTGTTCCGTGTCGCGTGACCGTGATTTGTGAACTGCTGGCCTGGACCTCCACAAGCCCCAGGGCTGCGAACTGCGAATTCGCAAGCTTCCCGTAGGCCGGGCCTTGAAGCATAATCTCCAGAGCGAACATGGGTGGCGAAGCATTTGCGCGAATCAAAGCACGTCCGCAGAAAGACGCGGGCCGAGCGCAGTATCTCGGATTCACTCGCGCTCAGGTCTGGAGGACTCTATTCCTCGTTTACACAGCGGCGTTTTTTCTTTTCTTCAGCTACCGATACCTAGACGATCTGGCGCGCGAACGGACGGGGACGCTCGGGATGCGGCTGTTGGAGGAAAGCACGGGTGCCTACACCGCGTTTGTTTTGCTGCCGGCGGTCCTATGGTGGGCAGGTTTTTATGTGGCCCGGCCGGAAAGATGGATACAAACCGCGGCGCTGCACATCAGCGGAGCAGTGGGATTTTCGGCAGCACACACCACACTCATGGCGGTGAGCCGGCGGTTGATTGCGCCTGTGGTAGGGCTGGGCAGCTACGACTACGGGAACATGCGGTTCCGGTATCCCATGGAGTTTTCCATTGATTTTGTGTTTTACACGATTACGGTCGCGGCGTTCTACCTTTTCGAGCGGCTGCGGATCGCGCAGGCACAGCAGCTTGCCGCGGCAGAATTGCAGACTAAGCTTGCCGAGGCGCAACTGGAGAATTTGCAGCTACAGTTGCAGCCACATTTCTTGTTTAACACACTGAACACGATTTCGTCGGTGATGTACGAGGACCTGCGAGCAGCGGATGCTATGGTGACGCAGTTGAGCGACTTGCTGCGATTGACGCTGCGAACAGCTAACTCTCACGAGATCCGGCTTTCGCAAGAGCTGCAGATTGCCCGCCTGTACTTGGAGATTATGCAGAAGAGGTTCGAGGACAAGTTGCGAGTGACGTACGCGGTGGATGCGGGACTGCAAGATTCGCTGGTGCCTCAATTCGTTTTGCAGCCGCTGGTGGAAAATTCGCTGCGACACGGGTTGAAGGACAGCGGCACGGGGATTGACATTTCGATCGCCGTGAGACGCGAGAATGGAAGCTTGATTTTGCGAGTTGCGGACAGCGGTGTTGGGATTGGCGCGCTGAATTCGGACGCGGTTCTGAATCGCGGCCTGGGGCTGGCGAATATCCGGGGACGGTTGGAGCAGCTTTATGGCGCAGGGCAAGAGTTCTCCATCGCGAACCGCGCGTCTGGCGGCGCAGAAGTAACGTTGCGCCTCCCTTTTCATCTGGCCGAAGCTTCTGCACAAATCTCGTGATGATTTCTGTGAGCAAACTGCGCGTGCTGGTTGTGGACGACGAAGCCCCAGCGCGGCGGAAGATTCTGCGTCTGCTGCGGCAAGAACCGAGTGTGCAAGTGGTCGGCGAGGCCGATGGCGCGGAAGAGGCGATTGCGGCAATCAACAATAATAAGCCGGAGCTGGTGTTTTTGGATGTGCAGATGCCGGGAGCGGATGGATTCGATGTTGTAGCTGCGATTCCTCCGGAAAACATGCCGCGCGTGGTTTTTGTCACTGCGCATGACCGGTTTGCGCTGAAAGCCTTCGAGGTGCATGCGTTCGATTATCTGTTGAAGCCTTTCAGCGAGGAGCGGCTACGGACGGCCTTGGGACGGGTGCTGAAGGAACGGGAGCCGCGGAGCCAAGGTTTCACGTCACAACTCCAGCAGTTGGTGGAGCAACTGCAAAAGGAGCGGTCGTTTCCGCAACACATTCTGGTGCAAGAAAACGGGCGGGCGCATTTTGTTGCGGCGCGGGACATTGGGTGGGCAGAAGCGGAAGGAAATTACGTGCAGTTGCATTGCGGGCCGAAGACCTACACGCTGCGAGCAACGCTGGAGGCGATGAGAGACATGCTCGACCCGAAGGCGTTCGTGCGGATTAACCGGAGCAGCGTCGTGAAGTTGGAAGCGATTCGGGAGATGCAGCCCTGGTTTCACGGGGAATATAAGGTCGTACTGAACGATGGGACAGAGTTACGCTGGAGCCGGCGGTATGTGAAGGACCGGCCGGAATTGGTCAGAGGAAGTAAGGAAGTTAGGAAGTAAGGAAGCTCAAAATGCCCGAGAACGGCAAACGCTCCCGATAGGGAAGGTCATGGGCGAAGCGTTTTGGCAGGCCGGGCAGCGCAGGCCGGGCAGCGCGGTTGCTTGATTTAAGCCTGCTTATCCCGCGAATAGGCCCGGTAGTCCCAGATTTGTTGCCAGCGTGATGTTGGGCCGCTAAGTTTGCGACATGAAAGCCAAACTATTTTTCCATGAAACAATCCGCGTGGTTTCTGTCACGGTGTTGTTGGCGTGCGCCGCGACCTGTGCCTACTCGCAAAAAGCGCCGGACACCGGATGGCCGACGTACGGAAATGATCCCGGCGGGACGCGTTACTCGCCGGCGACGCAGATTACCCGCGACAACGTGACGAAATTGCAGGTAGCGTGGACCTACCGGACTGGCGCACTCCCGCACGACCAAGAACTGGATCACAAAGCGACGTTTGAGGCGACACCGATCCTGGTGGAGGGAAAGCTGTTCGTGAGCACGCCTTACGATCACGTGATTGCGCTAAATGCGAAGACGGGAACGAGGATTTGGGAGTTTGATCCGAAGCTGGAGCATCCTTACGGGTTTTCGGAGGTGACTTCGAGAGGAGTGTCGGCGTGGCGTGATATGACTGCGAAGGCCGGGACCGTTTGTGCCCAGCGAATATTTATCGGGACGCTGGATGGGCGGCTAATCGCCTTGGATGGGGAAACGGGAAAGCCCTGCACGGATTTTGGAATCAACGGCGAGGTGGATTTGAAAGCGGATGTGATCATTCGCGACCCGGGCGACTATCAGGTGACATCGGCTCCGGCTATCGCCCGGGACCTCGTCATCACTGGCTCTTCGATTGGCGACAATCGCGCGGTTGCGCTGGAACGCGGGATCGTGCGGGCATTTGATGCGCGGACAGGGAAATTGCGATGGACGTGGGATCCCATTGCGCCGTGGGCGTATCAGTCGACTCCTAGAACGGGTGCGGGGAATGCGTGGTCCACGCTTTCCGTGGATGCGCAACGCGATTTGGTTTTTATCCCGACGGGAAGTGCGAGCCCGGACTATTACGGAGGGCTTCGCAAGGGCGACAACAAGTGGGCAAACTCGGTGGTAGCGCTGAAAGCTTCGACGGGCGAGTTTGTGTGGGGATTCCAGGTGGTGCATCACGATCTCTGGGACCGCGACGTGGCGTCGCAGCCGACGCTGTTTACTTGGAGAGACGGGACGCCGGCGGTCGCGATTATGACCAAGATGGGGCGGGTGTTCGTGCTGAATCGGCTCAACGGGAATCCGCTGCTGCCGGTGGAAGAGCGTCCGGTGCCGAAGAGCGACATCGAAGGTGAGGAGTCGTGGCCGACGCAGCCGGCTTCGACGATTTCGCTGGTGCCGGAGCAATTGTCGGCCGAAGACGCCTGGGGAAAAGATGATGCTGAGCGGCAATGGTGCGCGGAGAAGATTAAAGCGGCGCGAACCGGAGATATTTACACGCCGCCGAGTCTGCAAGGGACGCTGGTGTATCCGAGTGACCTGGGCGGAGTGAATTGGGGCAGCGGTGCATACGATCCGCAGCGGCACTTGCTGTTTGTGGACACAAACCGGCTACCAAATTTCGTGAAGTTGATCCCGCGGGATCAGGTCGACGCGGCGCGAAAAAATGCGACGGATGCGGAGCGGGAGCGTGGCGAGTTTGCACGGCAGACAGGAGCACCCTATGCAATGTTTCGAATGTTCCTCCTCTCGCCGAGCAAACTTCCCTGCAATCCGCCGCCATGGGGAACGATCGCGGCGGTAGATTTGTTCGCGGGAAAGAAAGTTTGGGACGTGCCGCTCGGAAGTTTGCTGCCGGATGCTGCGACGGGAACGATCACGTTGGGCGGGCCGATGGCTACGGCCGGTGGAGTGGTGTTCACGGCGGCGACGATGGACAACTATTTGCGGGCATTTGACGCGGAGACGGGGAGAGAAATCTGGAAGTATGAGCTGCCGGCGGGCGGGCAAGCGACACCGATGACCTACACGCTGGGCGGAAAGCAGTATCTGGTGATCGCGGCGGGCGGGCACGGGAAGTTGGGGACCAAGCAGGGAGATTACGTCATCGCGTTCCGTTTGCAGTGAAGAGCAGGTTTGAAAAAACTTGCACACTAAGAAACAAGGGTCCAAAGCGCGCCACTACATGGAGGATGCGAATGGATTGGGAAAAGCCGGAGCATGTGGAGGTTTCGCTGGCGTGCGAGGTCGGCAGTTATGCGAACGCTGCGATCGGGGAGCGCAAGTTCCGGGGGTACTTCAGAAGCGGAGCAAACTTTCAAGGCTCCGCCGGCGTGCGATATTCCCCGGCCAAACGCGACCCGAGGAGCAGTGTCCACTATAGCGCCTCCAGCGGGCGGGATGGCGGAATGAGAAAGGGCCTAGCGTTCGGAGTTGCCGGACGGGCGGGCGGGTTCGGCGGAGTCGCCGATTTCTTTGCGGTGGCTTTTGATTTCGCGCAGGGTGTAGATGGGCTTGTTCTGGGATTCGTAATAGGTGCGGGCCATGATTTCTCCGAGCAAGCCCATGGAGATGAACTGGATGCCGCTGACCAGCAGCGCGACCGAGAGCAGCAGCAGCGGGCCGTGCTGCACCATGACTGACACGTGGTAGAAGAGCTTCTTGAAGACGACGTAGGAACCGAGCAGCGTGCCAAGGATCGTGCCGCCCAGGCCCAGCAGACCAAAAAATTGCAGCGGCCGCGTGGAATAGTCGAGCAGGAATTTCACCATCACCAGGTCGAGAAACACGCGGATGGTGCGGCCGATTCCGTAATTGGATTTGCCGCTCTTGCGCGCCAGATTTTCGATGGGCACTTCGACGATGCGCGCGCCGGTGGTGCTGGCGAGAGCGGGAATGAAGCGGTGCAGCTCGCCGTAGAGCTGAATCTCCTGAATGATTTCGCGGCGGTAAGCCTTGAAGGTGGTTCCGAAGTCGTGCAGGTCCACACCGGAGAGCTTGGCCATCATCCAGTTGGCGGCCCGGCTGGGAATCTGGCGCATGAGCCAGTGATCGTGGCGGGCATAGCGCCAGCCGCTGACCAGGTCGTAGCCCTCTTCCAATTTTTCCAGAAAGCGCGGAATTTCTTCGGGATCGTGCTGCAGGTCACCGTCCATGGAGATAATGACTGCGCCGCGCGCGAAGTCGAAACCGGCTTTTAGTGCAGCGGTCTGGCCGAAGTTGCGGCGCAGGCGAATGAGGTTAACGCGGCGGTCGTGCTCGTAAATATCAGAGAGGACACGGAAGGTGCTGTCGCGGCTGCCGTCATCCACAAAAACAAGTTCGTAGGGCTCGCCGATCGCGTCCATCACTTCGGTGAGCTTCATGTAAAGGGGAGGGATGTTCTCCTGCTCGTTGAAGAAGGGGACGACGATCGAATACCGGATGTCGGATTCGTTGCTCATTGGCTCAGGACTGCTGGTCATGTCCTCAAATACCCGATTCGCCGCCGCTGATGGCGGAATCGCAGTTTATGCGCTCAGTGCAGGGGACTCAGCATAGTTTATCAGGCGAATCCCCCGTTCCGCGATGATTTTTCGAACCGATTGGTCAGTGAGTATCTGCAGTTCGGTTTCGCGTGATTGTTGCAGGCGGGTGGTGGAGTTTTGCAGGTCGGCATCGGCGTAGCCCGGGTGGCACATCAGTTCGGTGGTGCCGTCGGGGAGATGCGCTAGGAGATTGCGGACGCCATTTAAGGTCAGGACGCCAGTCTGCGCAATGCCGCAAAAATAGTCGGCGCTGGCGATGCCGGCGCGCTCGGCCATTTGGCGGGCGTCACGCGCCAGGAGTTTCAAGCCACGCGCCTGCACGCCTTGTTTGAGGCGGACACCGGCGGACTCGCCATCATTGCTGAGGGCCGCGCGGAGGCTGGAGGATTCGTGGGAGATGCGCACGGCGTCGATGTCATGCTTTCTTGCCAGGCGCAGCACGATGGCGAAGAGACCTGGAAGCATTTGCACGTGCTTGTGGCCATCGAGGTGCGTGGGTCGGATACCATCCGACAAGATTTTGCGAATCTGGGCATCCCACTCTTTTTCGGCGTGGCTGAGTTTGAGACTTTTGGTCGTGAGGCGCAGCAGCAGAGACGCCGGATCGTCCGAGAATTCGCCGGTTTCTTTCAACAGGCTGCGAACTTCGTTGGGCGGAGCGATGGGCTTGCCATCGCTCAGATTCAGATGGACGCCGACGCCCA
The DNA here is from genome assembly GCA_964594885.1 of uncultured Acidobacteriaceae bacterium. Taxonomy (GTDB): domain Bacteria; phylum Acidobacteriota; class Terriglobia; order Acidiferrales; family UBA7541; genus Acidiferrum. The sequence goes on along the minus strand of CAZQOB010000025.1, from coordinate 52,155 downwards.
AGCTCGGAAGTTCGCGAGCGGTGCGCACTCCGTCTTCGTAGGCGCTGCCATTGGCGAGCAGGGAAGCGCTGGTGACGATGCCGTTGCGATGCGCTTCAGCGATGCCGCGGTTGACCCCCGCAGTCCAGCCTAGGTCGTCGGCGTTGACGATGAGATTCTTCATGCGAGGTCAAGTCCAAGAGTGCAATGGTACAAAATGTACAAGAGTCAAGAAATCTGATTTAGGCGAGGTCGCGATCAACCTGGGAACCTGACCTTGTTTTGGCGCTGCTCCTGTCCTTTCGTACAGCTACTTTATTGGAGCGCCCTTACTTTGCGTACCATTGACCGCTCCCCAGGCCAACTCTAGCATGGCAAAAGGGAGCCAAGAATGCAGGTCAAAACGCCTGAACAGAAGCGCGGATTTCGCGATACCCGCGATATCACCACGCGATACAGCGAGAAGCGCCGCGGCAACCGGATGAATTCACGCGTGCGGGTTCGCGCGGAGTGGGATACGAACAACGCAAAGCAAAGCGGCGAAGCATTCACCCGAGTAATCAATCCTTATGGCTGCATGGTGATTTTGAAAGAGACGCTGGACCTGAACCAACGGCTTTCGCTGACGAATGTGGCGACCGGTTCGAGCAACGCCGCCGTGGTGGTTTGGAAAGGGAATCCGCGGCCGGAAGGCTGGGAGTACGGAATCGAATTGATCGCGCCGGACATGGATTTTTGGGGAATGGAGCTATGAGACCGCCACAGAACCCGCGCGCTAATCTGGCCAGTATGCCCAAGCCGGGTCTGACCCGGCCGATGACGTCCGAGGAGCGACGCCGCGCGCAGCGCGTGCTGTTGCGGGTGCCGGTGCGCATCACGGTGGAAGGCAAGAGTCACGCCATTGAAGGCGCGACGCATACGGTGAGTGCGATGGGCGCGCTGGTGCAGATTTCCGAGCCGTTGGCGCAGGGCACTAAGATCACGATCGAGAACGTCACCACGCAGAAGAAAGTGGAAGCGCACGTGCCGCGGCCGCCGCAGTTCAGTCCGGAAGGCGCGCTGGTACCAGTGGAATTCAAGGGCGGCGCGCAGAATTTCTGGAATGTGTTTTTCCCGCCAGTGATTAACTAACAGAAGTTCCAAGTTAAAGGATCAAAGTTGCAAGTCAGAGAGCGGAGAAGTGCCCGTGCCTGCGGTACTTGGCGAAATGCTTTCCAATGGATGCCAGCATGGCCACGCTGGGCTAAGTCCCGCGGTGCCTCCGGCGCTGCGTAAAAGCACGCCTATTGGAGGGTGATGGTCACGCCGCTGGATGTGGAACCGGAATAGTTGGTGTCGCCAGCGTACTTTGCGGTGATGGTTCTTGTCGTTCGGGTAGTGGAACCTCCACCGCCGCAGCCTGCGATTGCCGTGATGGCGACGGCCGCGAGGATGAGTGCGGCGCAGGCGAACTGGCGGCGGCGCGCCGCTTGCATCATGGCGATGAAGAAGCTGATCAGCGCGAGCAGCGCAGCCAGCCAGGCTACGATCACAAACGGAGTCGCGCGCGGCTGCGGCCAAAAGAACCCTGGGGGCAGGGACGAGAGATTCGTGGTGAGCTTCGCAACGCAGGAGGCGCCGACGAAATTGCCGGAACTGTCTGTGGTAGCGCCGGCTGGAGTGCACGTTGCCGCGGAACCGAGATTGCCGCCGCCGCTCAGGAATTGCACGTTACCGGTCGGGCCTTGGGTGGAGTTGCTGTGCGAAGAGACAGTTGCGGTTAGGGTGATGCTTCCACCAGTGCTGATGATGCTAGCGCTGGGGACGACCGCGGTGGTGGTGGTGGCCTGGGTGATGGTCACGGAAAGCGTGTTGCTGGCGGATGCGGGCGCCAAATAACTGCTCGTTGCATCAGGCGCGAACGTCGCAGTGATGGTGTGCGCTCCCGGCAGAAGCTGGATGGGCTGATCTTCGATGAAGCCGCGATCATTCAAACGCGCGGTGTTAGATGCGTTCGGGGTTTGCGCGCTGGGGAAGTCCTTGAGCGGCTGGCCAGCGTCAAGCAAACTGACCGAACCCGTTGGGCAGACAAAACTCACAACGCGCGTACTTGCGTTTTCGCATGGCGTTCCACCGCCGTTTTCCACGTCGGCGCGCAAGATGTAGTCCGAGCCATACTGAACAGACTGCGATGAAGTACTGAGCACAGGTTTCGGCGGGTTGCTGTTGTTGAAGGTTACAAAACTCACCACAACCTTGCTAGCCAGCTTTGCCAAAATCACCGAGATCGAAGCGGAGTCTTTCGCGGCATGTGTGCTGTCTCCGCCATAATGTGCCTTGAGGTTGTAGTTTCCCGCAGGCAAGAACTTGGTTGAAATACTGAAGTTGCCGCTGGCGTCCAGGCTGGCCGGGCCGCCGGCAGCGCCGTTGATGATGTCGATCGCGGGCGGATTGCCTGCGGGTGTGCTGGTCGCAGCGTTTTCAAGCACCACCACGCCAGTCGGAGTCGCAACGCCGGTGACACTACCGGTCACCGTGAAACTGGAGCCCGCTGTGCCGTTAATAGATCCCGATGTGATGGTGACAGTTGGGCTGGTCGGTGCCGGTGTCGTCCACGCGTTGACGAGGTTGGTGACGTTGACAGAGCCGAGGCCGGTGGCCATATCGTAGCCTGCCGTCGAGGTGAATGCGGGAGTGCTGCTGCTGGCAACGACGCCAAATCCGCCGCTGGTGGTTTTGCTGCAGTTCGTTGAACCGCCGGAGCAGGGAACGGAGATGTTCAGGTTCGGAGCGTTGCCGCCTGCGGGAGTTGTCGTCGTGATGTCATTGAAAACGCACCCAGCTCCTGGCCCCTTGCTGGAATCGCAGTTGGCAAAGACTTCGCTTTTCGCAAGATTGTAAAGTTCGACGTTGGGATTCCCTTGCCGCTGGCCGGTCTTCTGAACAACCAGTGCCATGATGCCCGCGAACGCAGGCGCTGATGCGGAGGTTCCTCCCACGGCCTGAAAATCGTGGCAAGGATCGCAATTCGCCGTTTGAATTTCGGTTGTCAGGTTGCAGCCATTATCGCCGGGGATGTCCTGGTTGGACTGGCACACGATATAAAAACTCTTGTTCCCGCCATCCGCAGAGAAAAGAGATACGTCAGGCAAATCCCTGGCGCTGTCGCCGAATCCCGTTTGAAACGCAGGTTTCGTCTTGTAAACGGAACTCGGTCCACCGCTGCCCGCGACGAGGCACGATGGGCAGTTCGGCGGATTCGCGCTGGTGACCGTACCGCATCCGCCGGCACCGGTGGCGGCGCAGGAATCGTTCCAAGGCATCTCCGGGATGTAGCCTTTTGCTGAGACTTGGCCGCCGGCGTTAACGGAATTCCAGTAGGTCGTCTCGAGATTCTTCTGATTGAAGTCTGTGCCGCCCACGGCGACGTTGTATGGCGTAGATGCGAGGCCGCTAACTCCTAGCCCTGCAGTGCTGGCAGTCTGGCCGGAATAAGAATCCGAATTCTGGTCCGCGCATCCGGCGGATCCGTTATCACCGGCAGATAAGAAGATGCTGATACCCTCAGCCGCACCCTGTTGCCAAAGCGCGTTGTAAAACTGGTTTCCCGTGTTGCCCAGGGCTGCCTCGCACGTACCGTAACTCTCGCTCATGATTGGCGCGACGTTGTTGTCAATGATGTATTCCGCTGAGGCGTCCACACCGCCCCCACCGTCGGTTTCGGTGAACTGGGAAGTGACGAAGATAATGTTTGCGCCTTGAGCTACTGCGCCGGACCACTCAACGTCCAGATCGGACTCGCCTTCGTCGCCAGTAAGGCCCGGGTCCGGACCGTTGAGGATGATGCACAAACTTGGTCCGGGCGCTGGGCACGACGGCGGCGAGCTAGCGGTCGCGACGGCGGCAGGCGTCAACCCAAAAATATTTCGAAAGTCGACTACATCCTGGGAATTGATATTGGTTTGGCCAACGATGGCGATGCTTACGCCCGATCCATTGAATCCAGCCGGCAGGTTGTAGATTTTTGCGAAATCCGCTGGGCCGACACCGTAAAACGTGCCATTTCCGTCTGTATAGGTGAAAAGCGGTGAGATCTCGCCGGTTCTGGCATTGCGCTGAAATTTACCGAAACGGCGCACGTGTGGTTTCGGGTGGAAATTGTGGAGGCCGACGACGCCGGCGACTACGGGTGCTAACGCGGCGGGGATTTGCGGTTCGCTCCAGTTGGCGAAGTGCTCTTCGTTGTGGACGTTGAGACGGTGAATTTCGGTGCGGAAGGCGTTGCGAATCTGGCCGGCGGTTCCGTTGAACTCGATGAGCGTTTTGCCGTTGTTGACGCGCATTCCGGTGAAGCCTTGCGCGGCGAGCCAATCTTTTACGGCCTGAATGTCGGAATCGACAGGGCCAAACTGTTCGCCAAACTGTTGCGGTGTGAGCCACTGATGAAAGCGCGGCGATTTGGAGTCCAGCTGATCGGCCATCAACTGCTGCAGGGCCACTTCCTGTTCGACGCTGCGTTGCAGAAGCATGTGCATGCGAGTAACCGGCTGCTGATCGGGCAGCACGCCGCGATCGTGTTCCGGCCGCGCGAAGGGATGCACGTTGCCGCGCAGTGTGGCCATCTTGTCGCTCTGCGGCGCGCTGATCACACGCGCCTGTGGCTGCACCGTTTGCGCGCGCGCTCCCGGCTGCAAAATGGTTAAGCTGAATACCGCGAGCCCCAATACCGCTAGCGACGCCATCGCGCGCAGCCCCACCACGTCCGCTGCACACCACCGCTTAGCCAGGACAAGCTTCATGGTTATAGCCACCCGAATCTAGATTGGAATGCACCCTCGACGGCTGCCGCCAGAGTCCGCCGCTTGCGATATTTGAACACAAATTGGGGCTGGAGGTTGCTCCAGGTCGGGGATCTGCGCCCAGAATGGCAGTACAAATCAGCCCGCCGTTTGTCACGGAATTATCACACGCGAATTAAGCGAAAGGGTCACTGCGGAGAGCTCAAAAGGGAAGTGCGCTCAAATCGACATTGCCGCCGGAGAGAATGATGCCAACGCAAGGCTTCTTTCCGTCGGCAGCCGCGCGTGCGATTTCGGCTTGGACTTCCGGCTTGAGCAGCGGAGCCAGGGCAATGGCGGATGATGGCTCGGTGATGATTTTCAGGCGCTCCCAGATGAGCCGCATCGCGCCGATAATCTCGTCCTCGGTGACCAAGAAGATGCCAGCGAGCTCTTTGCGCAAAATGGCAAAGGTGCGTTCGGCGAGGGAAGCGCGCAGGCCATCGGCGATTGTTTCGCTCGACTCGATTTTTTGCAGCGTGCCGGTCTGCAGCGATCGGTAAGCGTCATCGGCCTTGGCAGGTTCGCAGCCGTAAATTCGAATATTGGGCTGCAGATGTCTTGCGCTCAAGCAGGTGCCGCTCAGGAGCCCGCCACCGCTGACGGGAGAGAGCACCGCATCGAGGGCGCCGGCATCTTCCAGCAATTCTTTTGCGGCGGTCGCCTGGCCAGCAATGATGCGATCGTCATCGTAGGGATGAATCATCACCGCGCGGGTTTCCGCCTGGATGCGCGCGGCGACTTCGTTGCGCGAAGAAACCTTTGGCTCGCAGAAGGTGATCTTTCCGCCGTAAGCCTCGACAGCGCGGCATTTCACCTTTGGCGCATTTTTGGGCATCACGATCCAGGCCGGTACGCCGCGCCATGCTGCCGCGCACGCTACTGCCGCCCCGTGGTTGCCGCTAGAGTGCGTCAAGATGCCGCGCGCGGCTTCGGCTTCTGGCAGCGAAAAGATAGCGTTGGTGGCGCCGCGGATTTTGAACGAACCCGTTTTCTGGAGGTTTTCGCACTTGAAAACAACTTCCGCGCCGCAGAGTGCGTCAATGGTCGCAGAACGCAGCACCGGAGTGCGGTGGATTCGCGGTGCGATGCGAGCGTGGGCCGTTTCAATCGCCGGCCACGTCACCTGCTGAGGTTGGGCGGCCTGATGGCTGGCCGATGCCGCAATTTCTGGTGTGCTGGACATTAGTTTTGATTTAACCGGCCCAATCACTATAACCCGTCCGGCAGCGTTCCGCTGATGCCGCGCAGGTCGTCGAGCTTGAACAGGGCCCTCCCGACCTCCACCGCGCTTTCACCGCATCTTCGCCGAACAAAAAGAGAAACAGCGCCGCGCGTGCTCCTACCTTTCGTTGCCCTGCCGATTCTCGCAAATTCGGCTTGACCCCACCTATGTGTCTGCTACGCTCGCTTTTACCCTTCGCACGACTGGCGAGCCGCAGTCTCCCTTCCCTGCGCGAAGGAGTCTGTTATGAACAACCCGGAGCGGCGCCAACTGGCGCGTTACGCAGTGCGTACGCCCATCCGTTTCAAGGCGACGGCCCTTGCGGCGGACAGGAGCGAACATTTCACCGAGGCGTTGAATGTTTCTCAAGGCGGATTCTACTTTGCCACGTCCGCGCCGCTGCAGGTGGGTATGCCCATTGAGGCGACACTCCGCATGCCTGCGGAAGTGACCGGTGACAAAGTGAAAGAGACGCATTGCCGCGCGCGAGTGGTGCATGTTCGTAATGAGCCGTTCAGCGACGGACGTATGGGGTTTGGCGCGGAGATTGAGGCTTATGTCTCTATGCCGCGGCCGGATCGCTGTAGTAGCTGACTCTGGCTACTTGATTTGAACGACTGCTTTCGCGCTACCGACATTCTCGAAGCGGTCGTATGCGCGGAGAGCGAAGGTGTGCTCGCCGGGCTTTAGGCTACCGATTGTGAACTCGTAAGATTCCTGCTTCCCGTCGCTGATGCCGGTTTTCGGCGCAATCAGCGTCCACTCGCCACCGTCCACACTATATTGGGCGCGTTCAATGTTTGAGCCGGTGTCCTTCGCGGTGAATTTTAACGTTGCCGCGTCGCTGCGTGCAGCGACGTCTACTTTTTCAATCACCGGCGGTGTATTGTCCACTTCGAAACGTTCGCTTTCGCGTTCGGCGGCAAGCCATTTGTCCGGCGGGTTCGAAGCCGCATCGATCGCCGCGATTTTCAGATAGTAGGCGCCGTCAGGGAACGAAGTCGTGTCGAAGGCATAAAAGCGCTGCTCCAGATTCTCTTTCAGCAGCTTCCACTCTGTTTCGTTTTCGCCGCGGAAATAGACGGCGAACTTCAATTCGTCCTCGTTATCGTCATGCGCCGTCCACAATACCGACTGATAGCCTTTCTGCAGCGTACCCTGGGGAGGCGCTTCAAACTTTACGTTGGTTGCGCCGGTGGTCTGGCTGAGGATCACGCCACCGGAACTGCTCGGTGCAGCTTGCGGAAATTTCACCGTCGCCGGCGCCATTCCTCCAATCGCCAGATTCGGCTGGCCCTGCAGGCGCAGGCCGGGATCCTGCAGCGCAATGCCATCAATCACGGGGGCAACGTTTTTCGGCTGATAGGCGACACTCACCCATTCGATGCCGTCGCCGGGCCGTCCATCGTGAATCACCGCTTTCCACTGCACGAATCGAGCCGCGGGGATCTCGGTTTGCGCGCCACTTTCCGTGTAGGGGCCAAACCACTTGGACCATTCTTTGCCCGGGTCTTCCGTGTTTCCGCTGCGCACGTAAAATTCGAGGCGCGGCCCGTTCTTCTTGTCGTCGCCCTTCGCGCTGTGCGTAGAGCCGGCCGGCGGGCTCCACCACTCCATCCGCCCCCATTGCGAAAACAGCTGGGCGTCGAAGGACCGCGACTCATAAGTGCCTTCGGGTTCGTATTCCGGGCCCAAAGTGATCAGTTTCCCGGGATTTGCCGTGCACAAAAAGATTTTGCCGCTGCTGTTGCGAGTGATGCTGGTGACTTGGGCTGACCCGGCCTTGGCCAGTTGCGCGAAGACGCCGCGGCCATCAATCGCCAGAATTGCTCCGGTATTGCCCAGTCCAGCGAGGACCCGCCCGTCGCCGCCCATTCCCAGCGAATACACGACATCGTCGCGTGATGTCCATAGCTCTTCGGGTGCGCCGTCGGGGGCAATTTTGTAAACGCCGCTGGAAATCATGGGCGGGAAAGCCACAAACGGCGTCGGTGCCTGGCTGGTAGCTTGCGCTGGAGCGATGATGGTGACGCTTCCACTGGAGGTAACGGTTGTGGTTGTGGTTGCGCCGCCAGTCGGAACGGGCGGCACGGGATTGACGGCGGCCGTATGTTGGCGTTCGCCGATCGCTGCCACGTAAATCGCGCCATCCGTACCGATCGCCAGCGCCGTCACTTCGCGCTTGGGTGTTTCGTACAGCACAAAACCATCGGCGCTCGCGCCATGTTTTGTCAGCCGGAGCACTCTGCCGCTGGGCTCGGTTCCAGCGATGAGATTCCCTTTGGGGTCGAACGCAAGGACGCGAACGTGCGCCTCGTCGCTGCCGTAAAAAACCTCGCCTTTGCCGTCCGGTGTGACGGCATAGATTTGTCCCTTATCGCCAGTGGCGACGTAAAGGACACCATCTGGCCCGAATGCGATGTCCCAGATGTATTTCGTCTTTGGATCAAAGAAGACGCTTTTCTCTCCGGAGGCAGGCACGCGATAGACCTTGCCGTCGGGGGAGGTCGCGACGTACAGTGTGCCCTTGGCGTCAAACGCGATCGCCTGCGCGGAAAGGTCGCTAGACTCAAAAACTGTTTCCGTTTTGCCGCCGGCGTTCAAACGAAAAACCTTGGCGGGCGAGCCTCCGGCTGCATACGGTGTGCCCTTGCTGTCCAGCTTCACGGACCATAAGTACGAAGCGTCCGCGTCGGCCAACTGCATAAACTTCGGCGCCAGTTCCAGGCGTCCATCACTGCGCACGGCGATTCCGTGGGCCGTTCCTTTCAAGAACTCTTCGTACGTGGATTGCCGCCAGCGCCGCGTGTGCTCCGCACGCGCAGTTTCAAGGCTCGCCGCGGTTGCAAGCAGCGTAAAGGCAAGGATGATCCAGCGCTTGCTTGCCGGTTTCTGCGCCGCGTCATTTGTTCTAGGCAATTGCGCCACCTCGTCCCCGCATCTCACGGAGCTTTACCTTTTGAAGTTTCAGCCTAAGCGTTAAAACGTTGGACTGCTTTTCTCAGCGCACCGGCAGATTCAGCGAAACAATACCGCCGACCGGCCCGGACATCTTCACCGACGATTCATTCGCGAGCGATTCCCGCAAAATCTGTACTGTTCCCGGCGCGGGACGCCCGTCGATCGCGTTGATCTGCGACAGCGGCACATTGGGAAGTTCCTTGTCGTCCCACAACATGGTCGGTGACGGCACAAAAACACCAACGTACACGCGGTCGTTGCGCCGCTCACGATTAATCAAGGAAATAAGCGAGTCCAGACCTTCCGGCCCGCCCGGTACCGCACCTGCAAATCCCCGAGAAGCGCGATTCATCCAGTCCGCGTCGCTCACCATCACCCGCAATGTCGTGCCCCGCGCCACCTGGTCCGGAATTTTGACGGTGGTCTCTTCAATCCGAGCTGAACCGCGGTAGGGTCGCAGAAGTACACGCAAGCGCAGCGTTTCTCCCGGCGTGGCTTCACCTTTTTCCAGCCAAGCGCTTTCGATCGAATACGATTGCCGCCCGGGGACGCTGTCCACCTGCAGCGTGATGCTTTCCACCTGCACGGCCTCAAACGAATTCGAGAACAGCCGCGCGAATGCGCTCATCACGCTGAGCGCGACCGGCATGGCATCCGGGTTCAGCGCATCACTGGGCGCAAATGTGTTCTCGATTTCCACCGGCGCGTGGCCTTTCAGCTTTATATTTGCGTTCAGTTTCAGCGTCGTTCCCTCGCCGTAGAATACGTTTTGGGTCAAGCCGTTAAATGCCGTGAGGCCGACCATTAGCGGCGTCAGTTTCGGGTGATTCACAATTTCAGCGTGAATGGTTTTTTCACCGAGCGCCGACCTCGTGTGCAGCTCCATCGGAATCATCATTGGAGCTGGGCCCAGCTTTCCGGTGACGGCCGTCAAGTGATCGCCAGTAATCGTTCCGATGGGCCCGCCGACATTCACGATTTTTGTCGAAGCCAAGTCGGAAGACAGAGTCGTCAACACCCGGCTGCGAGCCATCGGCAGCTGCACCTCGCCGAGATTCAGAAAAGGATGCCCGCACAGAAACACTTTGTCAGCTTGAACCGCGGTCACCGTGCACGCGGAATTGATCGAGACGTCGCCCTGCACCAGCACCATTCCTGCCATGTCACCAGGCGCCAGTTTTCCGTCGTCCGGCCGCGCAGCCGTCGTGCCACCCTGGGCCGCGACAAATCCTAGTCCGTTCAGTTGATCGGCGAACTTTTGAATCGCTGCCGGCTGAAATCCGGAAAAAATCAGCGGCGTCTCAATCGACTTGAGTTCCGCTCCGCCCTGCACCCCTGCCAGTCTGGCGGATTCGTTGACACCTGGCTGTGTCTGCGCGCTCCCCGCACCACCGCCCCCACCCGCCAGCACATCGGCGATTGGCGTCACTCCCGCTATGGGCTCCTTGGTGAACGTTCCGAGCTTCAGCGACAGCGCCCCCGCCAGCTTGCCGTTGATGTACACCGGGCTGCCGCTCATGCCCGCCACGACGCCAGTGTGCTCGACCTTCGGACCCTTAAGCTGAACCAAAATAATGGCTTGCTTGGGACCCAAGAAGTTCGGCATCACGCCGATGACTTCCAGATCGAACTTCTCCACCCGGTCGCCAGCAAAAATCGTGTAGGCATACCCCTGCATTCCTGGCTGAAGTTGCTCAACAGGAATCGTCTGCGGAAGGTTTGGAGCCTGGGCCAATACCGCCAATCCGACGAGGATGGTCAAAACCGCCGCTTGCGAGGCCGTGAACGCCAGCAGGCGGAGGGCTCGGACGGTCCTTCTAGACGAAATGGGGCCAGGGAACATAAAAGAGGATGATATCCGTCAAGGTACCGAGGCGCAATCCAACCCAAAGCCAGCCCAAAAGTAGGTCAGCTGTTCTAAGCGTACTAGTCCCAGAGTACCGCGCCGAACTTTGCTTCGCCAAAAACACGGTATGATGACCCGCGATCGATTTGACGTTGCTTTTCAAAAGGCGGGCGAACAGACAATGACCGAATCCGCCGCTGTGTCTCGACGCAAGTTCCTATTCGTTGCCAGTGCTGCGGCGGCTGCCGAAGTCGTCGGCCGCCATGACCTCTCCGCCGGATTGCTCGCTCCAAAATCCGAAAAGTTGTTGAACCTCTCGGCTCAAGAAGCGATTACTCGAATGACGCGCGGCGACTTGACGTCCGAAGACTATGCCTCTGCTTTGCTCGCTCAGTGCGATCGAAATAAATCGCTGAATGCATTTATCACGCTGGAAAAGGCAAAGGTGCTGCAGGCTGCGCGCGCCGCTGACGCCCGCCGACGTTCGGGGGCAAGACTAGGTCCGCTCCATGGTTTGCCGATTCCCATAAAGGATAGTGTCAACACCAAGGACTATCCGACCACTGGCGGAACCAACGCATTGCGGCATTTTGTCCCTAAAGAAGATGCGCCAATCGTTCGAATGCTAATCGATGCAGGCGCAATTGTCATGGGCAAGACCAACCTTCATGAGCTTTCTTTCGGCTGGACCAGCAACAACCTGGCTTTTGGAGCGGTTCACAATCCTTACGACCCATCGCGGATTCCGGGCGGCAGCAGCGGAGGCACGGCCGCAGCCGTTGCTGCGCATATGGCGCCACTCGGCATCGCCGAAGATACGCAAGGTTCTATCCGGGTACCCGCCGCGCTGTGCGGCATTTGTGGCTTCCGGCCTTCGACCTACCGCTATCCGACCACTGACGTCATACCGATTTCGCCGCTCTTCGATCAGGTCGGGCCGCATGCCCGTACGGTTTCCGACTTGGTGTTGTTCGATTCCGTGGGAACTGGTGACCACACCCCTTTGCCAGCGAAGAGTCTGAAGGGCGTAAAACTGGGCGTGGATCGGAGCTATTGGTTTAGGGGTCTCGATCCGGAAGTGGAACGAATCACCAACCAGGCCCTAGGCAAACTTCGCGAAGCGGGCGCGCTGTTTGTCGAAGCGGAAGTCCCCGAGCTCGCCAAGCTGATCGACCTCACCACCGGCCCAGTGCAGAGTCACGACACGTTGGTTACGCTGAAAAAATACTTGGCTGACTATCACACCGGCATCAGCCTCGAGCAACTGCTCGCGCAAATGAGCTCCGACGTGAAGCGCGATTTTGAGCGCTACGTACTGCCGGGAGCACCAGAGTTCATCACGGACGCCGTCTACAAAACGATTGTGGATGTCCATCTTCCCAAGCTGCAGAACACTTTCCGCGAATACTTCGCGCAGAACGGGGTGGATGCCATCGTTTTCCCTGCCACCATGGTTCCGGCCACGCCGATTGGCCAAGATCAGGAAGTTACGATTGGCGGGAAGAAGATTCCTTTCGACGTTGCCATCGCGCGCAACATTTCACCGGGAAGCACGGCCGCCCTTCCCGGCTTGATTCTTCCCGCCGGCCTTACCGCCTCAGGTCTGCCGGTCGCGGTGGAGTTTGACGGCCTCGCCGGGTCGGACCGAACGCTGCTCGCCCTCGGCTTGAGCTTCGAACGCGCTCTCGGCTCAATCTCCCCGCCCAAAATCTGAATTTCTGAATTTTCTGTATTCGTTGACTTGCTGCCGCACGCAACCTAAGATGCAGTCGCGAAAGTGACTGTGGCGAAAAAAAGACTGAATGGCGGACTCCAGCTCACTTATTGGTCAAACCATTTCCCACTACCGCATTGCCGAAAAACTAGGCGGCGGCGGGATGGGCGTCGTTTACAAAGCTGAGGACACCCGGCTGCGACGCGCGGTCGCTCTGAAATTTCTGCCGGATGATGTCGCCAAAGACCCCCAGGCCCTTGCCCGCTTCCAGCGCGAAGCCCAGGCCGCATCGGCTCTGAATCACCCCAATATCTGCACCATTCACGACATTGGCGAACAGGACGGCAAAGCCTTCATCGCCATGGAGTTTCTGGATGGCCAAACGCTGAAGCACGCGATGTCCAGCCGCACCATCGAACTCGATCGCCTGCTGGACATCGCCATCGACATTTCCGATGCGCTCGATGCTGCCCACACCGAGGGCATCGTCCATCGGGACATCAAGCCCGCCAATATTTTTCTGACCAAACGCGGTCACGCCAAGATTCTGGATTTTGGTCTGGCCAAAGTCGCCGCGAGCAAGGTTGCTGCCGGTGACGAAACTGCGCAGGCCACGATCGGGAGCGATTCCGAGCTCACCAGCCCAGGCAGCGCGCTGGGTACGGTTTCCTACATGTCGCCGGAGCAGGTCCTGGGCAAACAGCTCGATGCCCGCACCGATCTTTTTTCGTTCGGCGTCATGCTTTATGAAATGGCGACCAGCACCTTGCCTTTTCGGGGCGAGAGCTCCGGAGCCATCTTTAATGAGATCCTTCACAAAGAACCGACAGCCATTGCGCGCTTCAATCCGGCGATTCCGCCGGAGTTCGAGCAGTTCGTCAAGAAAGCGATGGAGAAAGACCGCGATCTGCGCTACCAGAGTGCCGCAGAGATGCGCGCTGACTTGAAGCGGTTGAAGCGCGATACCAGCTCCGGTCGCCACGGTATTTCGGATTCGGCAAGAGTGGCTCTGGCCGAATCGCCTTCTGCGGCGTCAGGTTCAGCGCCCCATGCGGCAGCCAGCTCCGCTCACCGATCCGGCAGCTCCGCGATCGCAACGGTCGCCCGGGAGCATAAACTCAGCACCGCAGTGATTATATCGGTCGTTCTCGTGCTGCTAGCGGGAACCGGTTTTGCAGTGCGAACGCTTCTCTCGCGCAACGTACCCAAGCCGTTTGCGCAATTCTCCATCGCCCCCGCCACCAACTCCGGAACGGCGAGGAGGACCGCCATCGCTCCTGACGGCAAATATCTCCTCTTTACAAAGGTTGAGAACGGCCTCGAGAGTTTGTGGCTTCGCAATATTCCCACTTCCAGCGATACGCAGGTCGTCGCGCCTTCTCCCAATCCCTTTGCTTCACTCTCGTTTTCGCCGGATGGCAACTATCTTTATTTTCTTCAAGCCGGTGACAAGACCGGCTTGTACGACCTGCTCTTCCGCGCTCCGGTCCTGGGGGGGACTCCCAAGCTCTTGGTACGAGACATCGATGCGCATCCCGTGATTTCCGCAGACGGCAAGCGAATGATCTACATCCGCTGCAACAACCCTGAACCGAATAAATGCCGTTGGATTTCCGCAGGCTCCGATGGATCTGACGAACAAGTACTTCTGGTCAGAGCAGGAGCCATCCCGTCTGGGCTCAGTTGGTCTGCCGATGGCAAATACATCGCCTTTGTGATGACCTTTGCCGGCGCGGACGAGCAGCAAACGGTCTTCCTGTTCGATGTTGCCAGACATCAGGAAATCCCTTTGCCTGTTGTCGCAGATAAGCGATTCCTGGACGTTAAGTGGATCCCGGATGGCCGGGGTTTGCTGGTCTTATACGCTGATAAGAGCTCAAATTACGCACGGGGCCAAATCGGCTATCTTTCCTATCCTGACGGTAAGCTCGAGCCCGTCACGAATGACACCAACAATTACAGCTCAATTGCCATTGCTGGAGACGGCCACACTCTGGCCACCGTGCAAATTCAGCGATTGCAGGAATTGGATGTTCTTGCCGCGGCTGGCGGCCAGGCCTCTTCCACGGTCGCAGGAATCTCCAAGTTGCTGCAACAGACCAGAAGCGCCGGCTGGTTGAACGATTCTGAATTCTTCTTGGTGCTGCCCTCGCGAATTATGAGGTTGAGCTTCGACGGCGCTCGGCAATCGGAGATCTTCAGTGACAGCAACGCCTCGCTCGGTTCCGCCACGCTTTGTGAAAATGGCCACACGATCGTGTTCACGATGCGCGGTCACGAAAACGAGAATGCAACACGACTCTGGCGGATCGACCCAGACGGCTCCAACCTCAAGCGGCTGACGAATGGACCAAACGACATTCTTCCCCGGTGTGCTCCGGGCGGAAAATGGGTCTATTATTTCGCAGGCGGTTCGACACCATGGATGCGCATCCCGGTACAAGGTGGAACTCCCGAGTCTGTTACGCCACCTAGTGGATCTCAGTGGGGTGTGTTTCCGTTGATGGATGTCTCCTCGGATGAGCGGCAATTCGTTGCCTACGGCACACTGGCTCAAGCAGCCACGAATACCTACATCCGAAAGCTGGGACTGTTCGATGCCAGCAAACCGGATTCACCGGTGCAAACCCTGGATCCTAATCCTCAGATCAAAGTCAATGGCGGCGAGATAGTCTTTGCTCCAGCCGGAAAGGCACTGGCTTACATCATCAGGGACGACAGGAATGTGGAGAACATTTGGCTGCAACCTTTAGACGGCAAGCCAGGGAAACAAATCACCCAGTTCAAGTCCGACTTCATTTCTGGATTCCTCTGGTCGCCCGACCAGAAAAAGCTGCACGTCGCTCGTGGCCATATGGAGTCCGACGTCATCCTGCTTCGCGACACTTCGAAGTAACTGAACTTGATGCAGCCAGCGGCTTCATGCAGCTGCCCAGCGTCCGCCGCAATTTTCAGGCGTGATTGCTAACCGCGGCAGAGCCGTGGTCAGTCGCTGGCGCTTCAGTCCTGGTGGTGCATCGCGAAGATCTGGTCCAGCGACTCTTCGTAGGAATAAACATGCACCATCCAGCCGAAGATTACCGGGTGAAACTTGCCTCCTGCGGCATCGCACCCTTCCTGGGTCGCGATCGAACCTTTCAGTCCGAACTTGCTCCAATCCGCCGTACGCATTTCGCCGCGCGGCGGCATGCATAGGTTCGTGTGCAGATGCCACATCGCAACGCTCAAGGGAACTCGCTCGTTCAGTTGCGCTTCTGTCGCCCGCTTGGGCATGGTGTACATCGCGCCGACAAGTTCGAAGCCATCAGCGGTCTTTTTATAGAGCAGGGAAGTCGGTTGCGAGGGATCGAAGCGCAACGACTCCAGAAATCCGTTCTTGTACTTCGTGAAGTGATACTCGCGTTGCGGCAGGTTGAGCAGAAAAATCTTGTAGCCGTCATTCAGCGCCACATGGTAATCACGGTATTTCTCGATTCCCGTGCGCAGCTCCTTCACGATTTCGTTGGCGCGTGCCACGTCCCCCGCTGTCGGTGGACGCATGCTGGTCAAATGCAGATGCTCGCCCGACCCATGCATTTGGTTCATCGCACTGACTGCTGCGAGTTCGTTGGCTGTTTCGTCCGTCAAATTGGTGCTTGCCGAGCCGCGCGGCAGAGCCGCAACGGGTTGTGCGGCGGCCGCCTGTTCCTGTGGCTCGCTTACCGAATCAACTTTTGGCGCGTTGTGGCCGGGCATGGCGGCCAGCAAAATGGTCACAGCGAACAGTGCTCCCAGCACCATTCCGCTGCGAATCAAAAACCGAACTGCGGAACTCCGCACGGACATCGCACGATCTCCCTTGTGGTTCTTTCCAAAATTCGCCGCTCGCGTTCCCTCAGAACACCCAATTCAGCGTCTTTTCCCTCTATCTATGATACGAATCGGCCGCCGCCAATATTTCGGCGCGAAGGACAGGCAGTGCATCAGAAAAACTGGCCGCTTGGCCAGTTGCAAACAGGAAACTCCAATTCCTGCATGCTAAAATCTGCCTGGAACTGGAACAAATCCCACGACCCCTGCGAGCTAATAGCTTGAGCAAAAAGACAATTCAGCCGGCGAAAAACGTCGCGGGAGGCGTTGCGCCCCCGGGCGACAAGTCCATCTCTCACCGCTACGCCATGCTCGGCGGCATTGCCGAAGGCACCAGCGAATTCTCTAACTTCGCGCTCGCCGCCGATTGCCACTCGACGCTGGGTTGTATGAAGGCGCTCGGCGCAGAAGTGAAAGTGGATAAGACGACAGTGCGCATCACCGGGCGAGGCTTGCGGGGATTGAAACGCAGTTGGCGGGCGCTTGACGCAGGGAATTCAGGCACCACCATCCGCCTGCTCGCCGGAATTCTCGCCGGGCAAAACTTCACGACAAAAATCGCGGGCGACGAATCGCTAAACAAGCGCCCGATGAAGCGCATTCTCACACCGCTGCGCAATATGGGCGCGCAGATCACCGCGCGCGATGAAAACTTCGCGCCGCTGGAAATTCGCGGCGGCAAGCTGCGCGGCATTCAATACGAAATGCCGATAGCCAGCGCGCAGGTCAAATCTGCGGTGCTGCTCGCCGGGCTTTACGCTGAAGGCGAAACCGCTGTGACTGAGCCCGCGCGGACTCGCGATCACACCGAACTCGCGCTGGAAGAGTTTGGCGTCCCGCTTGATCGCCATGGCCGCACGATCCGTATTCCGGCGAACGGTGAAATCAAGTTGACCGCGCGGAAGATCGAGGTCCCGGGCGACCTTTCTTCCGCAGTGTTTTTCATCGCCGCTGCTTCGATGTTTCCGCATGCAACGCTGCACGTTCAGGGCGTGGGCCTGAATCCCACACGCACCGCGATCCTTGATGTCTTTGCGCGCATGGGCGCGTCTATTCAGATACGGTCATTGCGCAGCGCGCAGGGCGAAGTGATTGGCGACATCGCGGTGAAAGGTGCGGAACTGAAGGGTGGCGTCATTGCCGGCGCGGAGATCCCACTGGTGATTGATGAACTTCCAATGCTCGCCGCGCTCGGCCCGTTCACCGAGGAAGGTATCGAAATCCGCGACGCGTCTGAACTCCGGGTGAAAGAGAGCGACCGCATTGCAGCTCTCTCCGAAAACCTGCGGCGCCTGGGCGCACAGGTGGATGAGCGCCCGGACGGGTTGAAGGTCGCGGGGCGCAGCGCCGGAAAACTGCGAGGAGCGGAAATTGAGCCGCACGGTGATCATCGCATCGCCATGGCCTTCGCTGTTGCCGCGTTAGGCGCCGAAGGCGCCACCACCATCCGCGACGCTGAGTGTGCCGGTGTCTCCTATCCCACGTTTTACGACGACATCGCCCGAGTCGCGGAATTGTAGTGCCGAGCTTCAGCCTGGCGTCTTCCGCTCTTTTACGAATCGCCTCTCTATTGCCCGGCACCCGAATACCGGTAGTGCCCGATGATCTTCCAACTGAACAGCGCATCTTCCATCTGCGGGCCGCGCCCGATGTTGTGCACGATCAAGTATCTTTCTGTCCCCGGTGATTTTTGGTTCACCACAATTCCGATATGGGTAACGCCGCCGCCCAGGTTCCAAGCGACCAGATCGCCCGCGCGATAGTCGCTCGCGACCGCCGAAAGAGGCAGTGACTGGCCGTGGCGGCTGAAGAACACCATGAGATTTGGCACCCGCCGGTGATCAATGTTGGTGTCCGTCAAGTTGGCTGCGGCCGCGGCTCCGCGACCCCAGTTCCGCGGATATGCCGCAGGATGAGCAGCCATGTCCTTATGTACTTCTTTCTGCAGATCAATGCCGACCGCGCGGTAGGTCCGAATCACTTCGTCGGTGCATACACCGGTATCCGCAGGAACGTCACCGCCAGGATAGGGAATCCGCACGTAAGCCGGGTCATACCTCACAACGTGATGCGTGCGCTCGACTGCAGCCGCCACCAAATGATCAAAAAAGGCCGGTTCGACACTCCTATCTTGCGCAACAACAAGGATGTCGTTGAATGCTATCGCCGCCATCACCGTCGCACGGACGGCCAGAAGACCGACCGCGATCATCGTCCGTAGTGAGAACAATTGGGCAGGGCGAGTCATGAGATAGTTTGCACGACCCACATTAGACCATTAGACGCAAAACGGTTCATTTTGGGCCTTCGGCGACGCTGGGTTTGAAACTCCGACGGCTACCTGATATACGTGTTGCTCTCCCGAGCGAGAAAAAGCGTCGCACTGGGTGTCGCCATCTCGCCAAGGAAACAACGCGCATGAAAATTACCGACGCCAAAGTCATCGTCTGCAGCCCCGGGCGCAACTTCGTCACCTTCAAGATCACCACCGAAGACGGGATTTACGGCCTGGGCGACGCCACGCTCAACGGCCGCGAACTCGCCGTGGCCAGCTATCTTTCCGACCATGTTGCGTCTCTCCTCATCGGCCGCGACGCCCGCCGAATCGAAGACATCTGGCAATACCTCTACAAAGGCGCGTATTGGCGCCGCGGCCCCGTCACCATGAGCGCCATCGCCGCTGTGGACACCGCGCTCTGGGATATCAAGGGTAAATCGCTGAACGCACCGGTTTACCAACTTCTCGGCGGCGCATCGCGCGAATCGGTACTGGTGTACGGTCACGCCAGCGGCAAAGATATCGAAGAAACCGTCGCCGCCGTCGCCGAGTACCAAAGGCTGGGCTACAAAGCCATTCGCGCCCAGAGCGGCATTCCCGGCCTGCAAAGCACGTACGGTGTCGGTCGCGGCCGCATGTACTACGAACCCGCCGAAAAAGATGCACCGTCGGAGAACGCCTGGAGCAGCGAGCTCTACCTGAATTTCGCTCCGCAGCTTTTTGAACGCCTCCGCCACGAATTCGGTCCCGACCTTCATCTGCTGCATGATGCCCATCATCGCCTCACACCGATTGAAGCAGGGCGCCTGGGCAAGAGCCTCGAGCCCCATCACCTTTTCTGGTTGGAAGATCCCGTCCCCGCCGAGTTGCAGGAAAGCTTTCGCCTGATTCGCCAGCACACCACCACGCCGCTGGCCGTCGGCGAAGTCTTCAACACCATCTACGACTGCCAGCAGCTGATTCAGGAGCAGCTCATCGACTACATCCGAACGACTGTTGTGCACGCCGGTGGCATTTCTCATCTGCGCAAAATCGCCAGCCTCGCGGAGCTCTATCACGTCCGCACCGGTTCACACGGGGCCACCGACCTTAGCCCGGTCTGCATGGCCGCAGCTCTACACTTCGATCTGAGCGTCCACAACTTCGGCATTCAGGAGTACATGCGCCACACCGCAGATACCGACAAAGTCTTTCCCCACAAATACTCTTTCGCTGACGGCATGATGCACCCGGGCGACGCTCCCGGCCTAGGCGTAGATATCGACGAAGCTCTGGTTGCGAAATTCCCTTATCGCCGCGCGTACCTGCCCGTGAACCGCAAGCTCGACGGCACCGTGCACAATTGGTAGGAGCGAACCAGCGACAAACCTTGCGCCACCGGCCGGCCGCAGTTCGCTTTCATGGCACAAAGAGGGTACTGAGAGTCCTTATCATCACATCGGGCCGCGTTGACTTGCCTGTGCTCGCAAAATAGACTTACGGCCACATGCCTGGTACCGATTCGCTGATTGGCAAGACGTTTTCGCACTACCGCATCGTTGAACGCCTCGGCGGCGGCGGTATGGGCGTGGTTTACAAAGCCGAAGATACCCGCCTCGATCGTTTCGTCGCGGTCAAATTCCTTCCTGAAGACCTGGCCAACGACACGCCCGCCATCGAACGCTTCCGCCGCGAAGCCAAAGCCGCCTCGGCGCTGAATCATCCGAGCATCTGCACCATCTACGACATTGGGGAAGACGGCGGCGACCGCTTCATCGCCATGGAGTATCTCGATGGCGTCACGCTGAAGCACCGTATCTCCGGGAAAGCGATGGAGATGGGCGAACTGCTGTCGCTGGCCATCGAAATCGCCGATGCTCTCGACGCGGCCCACGCCGAAGGTATCGTTCATCGCGACATTAAACCCGCCAATATTTTCATCACCAAACGCGGCCACGCCAAGATTCTCGACTTCGGCCTGGCAAAAGTCGCGGGCACCATGCGCTCCAGCGGTTCTCACCTCGCTGCCGGAAGTGTCGCCGCCAGTTCGCTGGAAACCATTGGCATAGACACCCAACACCTCACCAGCCCGGGCACTTCGCTCGGCACTGTGGCCTACATGTCGCCCGAGCAGGTGCGCGGAAAAGAGCTCGACGGGCGCACGGATCTCTTTTCCTTTGGCGTTGTGCTCTACGAAATGTCCACTGGCCAGCTGCCCTTCCGCGGTGAGACTTCCGGCGTTATCTTCGAAGCCATCATGAATCGCCCGCCGGTCTCGCCTGTCCGCCTGAATCCCGAGCTTCCGGAAAAATTCGAATCGCTTTTGCAAAAGGCGTTGGACAAAGACCGCAATCTTCGCTACCAGTCGGCTGCCGAGATGCGCACTGACCTGATGCGCCTGAAAAGGGAAGTCGAGTCCGGCTCCAGTTCCAGCTCTTTCACCGGACTTCCCGCTGCCGAACCCCACAGTTCCGACTCGGTTCGCGCCGCCTCGGGCTCCGGTGCTGTGACGGCAACTTCGGCCAGCGTTCCCGCGGTCACGACAGCCGTTGCCGCCAGCGCATCTTCCGTGGTAGCTGCGCCTAGATCTCGCAAATGGCTGCCCTGGCTTGCCGGAGCCGCCGCCTTCCTGCTCGTCGCTGGTGGTGCATTCTTCTTTTCCGCTCGTCACACCCGCGCTCTCACCGATAAAGACACAGTCGTTCTCTCCGAATTCGTCAACACCACCGGCGATTCGGTCTTCGATGGCACGCTCAAGGAGGCGCTCGCCGTCCAACTCGATCAATCGCCCTACCTCAACCTGCTAGCCGAATCCAAAGTCCAGGAAGCGCTCAAATACATGGGACGCAAGCCCGACGAGCGAATCACCCGCGATCTCGCGCAGGAAATTTCCCTGCGTGAAAACGCCAAAGCCGTCATCGCCAGCTCGATCACCAGCCTGGGCAGCCACTACGTCATTACCGTCGAAGCAATCAACGCGCAAACCGGTGACTCGCTCGCCCGCGAACAGGCCGAGGCCGCAAGCAAGGAAGAGGTGCTCAAGTCGCTCGACAAAGCCGCCTCCGGCCTGCGCCAAAAACTCGGCGAATCGCTGGCCTCCGTCCAGCAGTTCGCCACGCCGCTCGCGGAAGCCACCACGTCTTCCCTCGACGCACTCAAAGAATTCAGCATCGGCTTCGACCTGCACAACCGCTCGCACGATGATGAAGCGCTTCCGCACTTCCAAAAAGCCACGGAGCTGGACAACAACTTCGCCGTGGCCTGGGCTACCGAGGGCATCGTCAACTCCAACCGTGGTTCTCGCAAATTGGCCGATGAACAGATCCAGAAAGCCTACGATCTGCGCGAGCGTGCCAGCGAGCGCGAACGGCTCTACATTACCGGTCACTACTACGGCAAAGTTGCCGGAGATCTCGAAAAAGAAGGCGAGCTCTACGAACATTGGCTGCAAATCTACCCACGCGACAACCGGCCCTTGGCCAATTTGGCCCTGGAATCGGAGCAACTTGGTGACTATGAAAAAGGACTGAAGGTCGCCACTCAGGATCTGGCTAACTGGCCCGGCGATCCTTATGGCTTCCAGAATCAGATGTCTGCCTTTATCTTCCTTAACCGCTGGGATGAAGCGCGGGCGGTGGGCGAGTCGGCAATCGCACAAAAGATTGATACTCCGGCCATCCACTCGTTCTTCATGTTGATGGCGGCCGCCAAGCATGACCAGGCGGAAATACGGCGGCATTTGGCCTGGGCGGATGGGAAACCTGCTGCCGTGAGCCTCACCTCATTTTTAGTCAGATACCAGGATATCCTTGGTCAGATAAAAGCATCCCGTCAGACTGAGCAGCAATATCTTGCGCTTGCACAAAAATTTGGTTTCAGCGAAGTACCCGCAAGCCTTGCAGGCAGAAAGGCGATATGGGACGTTTTCCACGGGTTTTCAGAGAGCGCCCGACGATCCGCGACAGAAGCGCTGCGTCTCACCGACGAACGCACTACTCGGTCGAACGCCGCAGTCGCCCTAGCGCAAATGGGAGACACCGCACAAGCGGAAAAACTGATCAATGAGCTGGATCGTACCTATCCGTCCGATACCATGATCAAATGGGCGTTTTCGCCCGCAGTAAGGGCATTGCTGCTCCTGCGCCGCAACGAGGCCTCCCAAGCCATTGCGGTGTTGGAACCCAGCCGCAAGTACGATTTGGCGTTTGGGGTGGGCGGTAACAACCCTGCCTATCTGGTTTTGTATGTGCGCGGGCAGGCATACCTGCAGGCAAAGGACGGGGCAAGGGCCGCCGGCGAATTCCAGAAAATCCTGGACCACAGCGGCGTGAACCCGCTCAGTGGTTTTCTTCCCCTGGCGCAGCTTGGCCTGGCCCGCGCCCACGCCGCGCAAGGCGACTCCGCCAAAGCCAAAACTGGCTATCAGGATTTCTTCGCCACCTGGAAAGACGCCGATCCCGACGTCCCAGTCCTTATCGCTGCCAAAGCCGAGTACTCCAAGTTGAAATAGCCCACGGCGCACGCCCTTTCGCCCTTTCGTTGACTTGGGAAATTGCAAACTCTAAGATTGGCGGCAAATGCCGAGCCCTGAATCGCTAATCGGTCAAACCATTTCGCACTACCGCATCCTGGAAAAACTCGGCGGCGGCGGAATGGGCGTCGTTTACAAAGCTGAAGACACGCGCCTGGACCGCGCCGTCGCTCTGAAATTTCTCCCTGAAGATCTGGCGCAAGACCCGCACGCCCTCGAGCGCTTCAAGCGCGAAGCCAAAGCCGCCTCCGCGCTGAACCATCCCAACATCTGCACCATCTACGACATCGGCGAACAGGATAGCCGCGCCTTCATCGCCATGGAATTTCTCGAAGGTCACACGCTCAAGCACGCCATGTCCAGCCGGCCCATGGAAACGGACGCCATCCTTTCGCTGGCCATCGAGATTTCCGAAGCGCTCGAAGCCGCTCACGCCAAAGGCATTGTTCATCGGGACATCAAGCCGGCAAATATTTTCGTCACCGCTCGCGGCCACGCCAAGATTCTCGATTTCGGCTTGGCCAAAATCACTGCCGCAAGCTCGTCGGGCAAAGCCGGCGGCACTTCACTGGAAACGGGCGCCGATACGCTCGACACCGGCGCGCACCTCACCAATCCCGGCACCACCATCGGCACCGTCTCCTACATGTCGCCCGAGCAGGCCCGCGGCAAGGAGCTCGATCCGCGCACCGATCTGTTTTCCTTCGGCACCGTGCTTTACGAGATGGCCACCGGCACGCTGCCGTTCCGTGGCGACACGTCGGCGCTGATTTTTAACGCCATTCTGGAAAAAGAGCCGACTCCGGCGATCCGCTTCAATCCGGACATGCCGCCCAAGCTCGAAGACATCATCAGCAAGGCGCTCGAAAAAGACCGCACGCTCCGCTACCAAAGTGCAGCGGAGATGCACGCCGACCTGGCGCGCCTCAAGCGCGACACCACCACCCGCGCCGTTCCCGCCGCTATTCATGATTCCGGAGCGAAATCAGTTGCCGCGCCATCTCCGTCAGCGGGAACTCCCGCCGCCGCTTCTAGCGTTGCTGCTTCCGCCGGATCTGTTGCAGCACCAACTGCGCCATCCGGTACGCATCCGGCAGGATCCGGCTCAACGACGATCACGGTTCCTGCCTGGGCCGCCAACAAAAAAACCTGGGGCGGACTTGCTGCCGCCCTCATCGTCGGTATCGTCACTGCAATCTTCGTTTCCCACAAGCCGGCACGTGCGCTTACCGACAAGGACCTCATCCTGGTCACCGACTTCACCAACACCACCGGCGATGCCGTCTTCGACGGCACCCTGAAGAGCGCCACCGCCGTCGGCCTCGGCCAGTCGCCTTATCTCAACGTCGTCTCCGATCAAAAAGTGCAGCAAACACTCAAGCTGATGGGGCAGCCGCCCGACGCCCGCATCACTCCCGACATCGGCCGCCAAATCTGCGCCCGCAACGCCATCAAAGCCATGCTCACCGGATCGATCGCCGCGGTCGGCTCGCAATATCTGGTCACTCTTTCCGCCGTCAACGCCGCCACCGGCGACAACATCGCGCAGGAGCAGCTCCAAGCATCGAAAAAAGAAGACGTTTTGAACACGCTGGGCACTGCGGTGTCCAATATCCGCGCCAAGCTCGGCGAGTCGCTCGCCTCCGTCAAGAAATTCGACAAGCCGCTCGACGAAGCTACTACTTCTTCGCTCGAAGCGCTCAAGGCCTACAGCGACGCCCTCGCCCTCCGCAACAAAGGAAATGAGGCCGGTGCGGTCCCCCTTCTGAAACACGCGATCGAACTCGACCCCAACTTCGCCTCGGCGCACGCTTACCTGGGCACCACGTTCCACAACATGGGTCAAGTGACTCCGTATGAGCAATATCTGAAACAGGCTTTTGACCTGCGCGAGCGCGCCAGCGAGAAAGAACGGCTGTACATTTCCGGACACTATTACGACGCCATCGGCGATATTGAAAAATCTCTGCAGACCTGGACCACGTACCAGCAGACCTATCCAAACGACGAGACCCCGCTCTCCAATCTGGCCGTCAGTTATCAACAGCTGGGTGACAATGAAAAAGGTTTGAAATACAGCCTCGATGGCATCCGGATCGCCCCGGATTCGGGATATGGTTACCTGAACGCGGCTTTTTCCTACACCCGGCTGGGGCGGTTTGAAGAGGCCAAGGCCATTGCGCAAACGGCTCTGCAACGAACCAACGGAGCTCCGATCTTTCACGGTGCTTTGGCCATGACCGCTGCCGCGCAAGGCGATGCTGCAGCGGTTGAGAAAGAGACTCAGCTGGCGGCAGCGGACGCCGCGGATTCGGCTGCCTGGGTGATTCCGTTACAGGCGGGACGCGCCGCCGGTCACGGCCAGTTGCGCAGGGCAGAACAGGTGCTTTCTCAGGCCGAAGAGCTTTCCCGGCGCGAGGGCCTCACAGAATCACGGGCGCTGGCCATCTGCAAACGCGCGCAATTCGCCGCGCTGATCGGCAGCAAGAACCACCCCAAGGTGGACCCCGGGACCGCATTGGCCATCGAACAAGGCCCGAGAATCAACCCGTGCGTCGCGGAAGCGTACGCGATGCAAGGCAACGACGCGGCGGCGCTAAAAGTAATTGACGAACTGGCACGCAAGCGTCCGCAGGACACCTGGGTGCAGTCACTCTGGGCGCCCGCGGTTCGCGCTCGTATCGAAGTCAATCACGGCAACGGTGCCAAGGCCCTGGAACTTCTGAAAATTGCGGCGCCGTACTACAACGCATGGGCCGAAGCCCGGACGCTGCACGGGCAGGCTTTTTTGTTGAATCACCAGCCGCAAGAGGCCGAAAAGATCTTGCAATCCGCGCTCGCGATGCAAAACGACCCATGGCAGGACCCCGATGCCTGGCTGGCGCAGCTGTACCTGGCGCGGGCGTTCGCCATGGAAGGCGACAAAACCAAAGCCCGCACTGCGTACCAAGACTTCCTGGCATCATGGAAAGACGCCGATCCGGAGCTGCCGCTCCTCGCCGCGGCCAAATCCGAATTGGCCAAACTCCAATAATCCATCCGGACATTGCTGCGAATCTTGCTTCCGTTGGCCACTCCGTAAATCGCATTGGAGGTATCTTCCGTGAAAGCGCTGTCAAGAATTACTCTAGCGTTTCTGATCGCCGCCGTGCCCCTTAGCCCCTTTGCTTCGAAACACCTTCTTTCGCATGTCCTGACGGCACGGCAGCAATCATCGGGCTCGCCGCACGTCAAAACCCCCGCGGACGCATTCCATCTCGGCCCGTGGGAACAGCGCATTGGCTACTCTCAAGCCGTTCGCTCCGGTCACGTCTTGTATGTTTCGGGCACGGTGGGCGCCAATTCCGAGGGGCAGCCGGCCGATCTGGATGGCCAGATGAAAATCGCCTACACCGCCATTCAGAAAACGCTTGACCACTACCATTCGGATTTTTCTCATGTGGTGATGGAACACATTTACACCACGGACATCGAGGCGCTTATCCGCAGCCAGGAAACCCGCAAGCAGTTTTACGGTGACGCGGCTCCTGCAGCCACCTGGGTCGAGGTGAAACGCCTCTACGGATCCGCTGACAAGATTGAAATCGAGGTGCAGGTTTCGTTGGACTAAGCGCAACGGCGAAGAAAAGGGTCGACAGCCTAGCCCGGTGGGTCACTTGACAGCTTTGGGTTGCGCGGCGTAAATGGAGTCGGTGCCGCATGATGATTAGCCGCAAAGAGATTACCAGACGTAAGTTTCTTGCTGACGGTTCCACGTTTACCGCGGGCCTTGCCGTCCCGCGTGGTTGGGTTGGCGGCGACAAATCCCGTTCGGAATCCCGCGCCCCTCTTTCCGAATTCGACTATTCCAACGTCACGCTCCACAGTGATCTTCACGAACAGCAGCTCCGCGAAAACATTTCCGTCCTAATGCAGCTCAGCGACGACAGCCTGCTTAAACCGTTGCGCGCCATGAGCGGCCAGCCCGCGCCCGGCGAAGAACTCGGCGGCTGGTATCTCTACACGCCCAACTTCGACGTCAACGCCCGGGGTTGGCCCGGCTTCGCTCCCGCGGGCACGTTTGGCCAATGGGTCTCCGCTCTTGCCCGTGCCTACGCCATCACTCGCGACGAAAAGCTTCGCCTCCGCGTCCTGCGCCTGAATCAGCTCTATGCCAAGACCATCACCACCAGTTTTTACGAAAACAACCGCTTTCCCGCCTATTGCTTCGACAAAATCGTCTGCGGCCTGATGGATTCGCAGCGCTTCGCCGGAGACTCCACCGCGTGGAAAATTCTCGATCACACTGCCGACATCGCCACGCAAAAATTGCCTGGAAAAGCCATCGAACACGGCCGCGTCTGGCGCCCAGACAAGGAAAAAGACAACACCTATACCTGGGATGAGTCCTACACCATGCCGGAAAATCTTTTTCTCTCTTACCACCGCGGTGCAGGAAAACGCTACCGGGAAATGGCCGAGCAGTATCTGGACGACGAGTATTTCGGTCCGCTCTCCGAAGGTCACAGCAACTTCGAAGGCCGCCACGCCTACAGCCACGTGAACTCACTCTGTTCTGCGATACAAGCATACATGACGCTTGGCAGCGAAAAACACCTCCGTGCCGCTGCCAACGGCTTCAATCTCTTGCAAGCGCAAAGTTTCGCCACCGGCGGCTGGGGCCCTGACGAGACCTTGCGCGAGCCAGACAGCGACGAAATCTATAAGAGCCTCACCGGCAGCCACAGCAGCTTCGAGACCCCCTGCGGCTCTTACGCACACTTCAAGCTCACGCGCTACCTGCTGCGTGTTACCCGCGACTCAAAATATGGCGACAGCATGGAACGAGTCATGTACAACACCGTGCTCGGCGCCAAACCGCTGCGGCCTGATGGCAGCACGTTCTACTACTCCGACTACAACTTCCGAGGCCGCAAAGTCTATTCACCCAACCATTGGGCCTGCTGCTCGGGCACGCTGCCGCAAGTCGCCGCCGACTATCGCGTCAACACCTATCTCCGCGACGATGACGGTGTGTATGTGAATCTTTACATTCCGTCCACGCTGAACTGGGAGCAGGATGGCGCGGACGTTTCTTTGCGCCAGCGAACTACTTATCCCTTCGACAGTCACATCGAAATGGAAATCACCGCTTCACGCGCTTCAGATTTCGCGCTGCGTCTGAGAATTCCGGCGTGGACCCAGAAGCCTTCGGTCCGTGTTAACGGGAAACGCATCGAAGCGGACGTTCAGCCTGGCACATTCGCACCGTTTCGTCGCGAGTGGAAATCCGGCGACCGTGTTGTGCTGGAATTGCCGATGCCGAATCGCCTGGAAGCGATCGACGCCCGCTATCCGGAAACGGTAGCTCTGCTTTGCGGCCCGCTGGTGTTATTCGCAGTCGGTGACAAGGCTCCAAATCTTTCGCGTCAGCAGTTGCTTGCCGCAAGCAAAACTGGCCAGCAGACCTGGCAAGCGGCAACTTCAACCGAAGCGTTGAAGCTGCTCCCGTTCACGTCGATTACCGACGAGCCGTACACCACTTACGTTCGTGTCAGTTAAGAATCGCCCTGCTTGACGCTTTACGCTGTAGCGTCATGCTGCTGTATAGTCAATCGCCAGTTATCATCCGGAACCGCGAGTCAAAGTTCATGAAACCGGCTCGATTCAGGCTTGCTGTAGGGGTTGTGCTCGGTTTCGCCTGCACCGTTCCGCTGCTGGCGCAAGACGCTCCCAATCTCCTCGATAGCCCGCCGCCACAATCCAATCCGCCATCGGCGGGCTCCGGCCCCGAACCGGCAAACGAGAGTTCCATTCCCGCTCTGGTCCGCTCCGCCGACCAGGCCGTCCGCAATCGCGACTACGCCTCTTGCGCGCAAATTCTCGAGCAAGTCGTGGCCATCGATGCAAAATTCAACAACGCCCTCAACTATCTCGGCTGGGCGTACAACTCGCTCGGCCAGTACGCCAAGGCTGAATCCGTTTTGCGCCGCGCCATTACCGTAGATCCGCTGGACCATCAGGCGTACAACAACCTGGGTCAGGCCCTCGCTGCCCAGAAAAAATATGCCGAGGCCATTCCTCAGTATCAGAGGCAGATTCAGATCCGGCCCCGCGATCCCTGGGCCCACGCCAATGTCGGTCGCGTTTTCTTCTTGACCAAGCAATATCCGCAAGCGCTCGCTGAACTTTCCATCGCCGCCGAAATCACTCCCGACGAACCTTCCATCCCGTTCAACATCGGCCGTACCTACGCCAAGCTCGATCAGCCGGCCGAAGCCGCCCGCGCCTACGCCAAATCCGCCGAACTGCAGCCCACGCCGCCTCGCTGGAACTCCGTCGCCTACCAGATGGCCCAGGACAACATTGACCTGCCGCGAGCGCAAAAATATGCGCAGATGGCCATCGCCGCTCTTTCTCAGCAGATGCGCGAAATCTCGCTCGACCATCTCACTCGCGATGACGCCTACAAAGCCTCGCGCATCGCTTCCTTCTGGGATACGCTCGGTTGGGTCCGTTTTCATCAGGACGAATTGCCCGAAGCCGAAAAATACGTCAAAGCCGCCTGGCAAGTGCACACGCTGCCCATCGACGCCGATCACCTGGGTCAGATTTACGAACGCCTGGGCCGCAAGCTTGACGCGCAGCGCATGTACCAGATGGCTCTGGCCACGAACGCTAATGCCAACGTCCTGGCCAACACTAATGCGGACGAACTGCGGAGCCGCCTCCTTGCACTGGTTGGAACCGGGGCCAATCTTGATTCGCTAATCGAACAGGGCAAAGCCTTTTTGAAGGAATCGCAATCCGTCGAAATCAGCAACTCTCACGCCGTGGAAGGTTTCGCCGATTTTTGGATTTTGCAGTCTCCGGGAGCGGTCACGCGTGGTGTCAAATTCGTCACCGGCGACGACGAATTGAAGCCGTTTGAAGCGGACTTACAGAAAGCAGCGTTTCCAGACGTTTTCCCGGAAGCCACAGAACTCGAACTTTTGCGGCGCGTCCGGCTCTCCTGCTCAAAGGGAGCGACCACCTGCCGGCTCGTGTTCGTCTCGGCGCAGAGCACCCCCACCGACGAAATCCCGCAAAGCGCGCCAACAACCGCCGGAGAAATTGGCCGCGTGCGCCTGGAGGGAAGCGCCGCCACATCCAAGCTCGTCAGCAGTGTGCAACCCGTCTATCCCCCGCTGGCGCGGCAGACCCGCATTCAAGGCGTGGTCAAACTGCATGCCATCGTTGCGACCGACGGTAGCGTGAAACAACTGGAAGTGATCTCTGGCCATCCGCTGTTGCTGCAGGCCGCGCTCGATGCCGTTCGCCAGTGGAAATATGAGCCAATGCTTGTTCAAGGCCAGGCGGTGGAAGTTGACACCACTATCGACGTTTTCTTTGCGCTAAACAAATGACGCTAAGCACAGCTTGTGCGCGATTGTCTGCGCAGCTACGCTGGAACGGGCGAGAGCGCCCTCTTGGCGTTCTCGATTCCGTTGCGGATGTTGGTTTCCCAATCCAGATGCGGAACCGGTGATTTGTCGGCTGCCTCATAAAAGCGCAGCGCTTCCGCCGGACGGTTGAGATTCTTCAGCGAGATGCGCCCCGCGGCCAGCAGGGCCAGCAAGGCAGCGCGGTCCACAGGATAGGCCTTCGCAAGATCGCCGTACTCGGTGACCGCTTTTTCGTGATTCCCCTGCGCTTCCACTGCGCGGCACACTTCCAGCCACACCGCCGCAGATAGCGAGTCTCCGCCGGCATTGCGAAATTCCTGATACTCCTGCAGCGCGGCTTCGGGATTGTGCAGTTTGATCTGCAACTGAATGAGTTTTGTTGTCGCCTCTTTGTAGCCCGCCATGTCGTTCTTCCGCCAATTGGCCTGCTGCAGCAGCGTGTAGCCGTCGGCGGAATCGGGCTTGCTCGTCAGAAAGTTCTTCAGCGTTGCAATCGCTACGTCCAATTGTCCCTGCTCCATCTCTTCGGTCGCTTGCACGATGGCCGGATCCGCCGTCCACGAAACTTTCGCCTCGATCGCGTCGTTCGCACGCTTCTCCAGCCCGGAATGCTTCAGCGCCAGCGCAAACAGCGCGCCAAACAGGAAGCCTCCGACGTGCGCCCAATGCGCCACTCCGGAAGTTTTGCCGACCAGAAAGCCGTAAAAAATCTCCGTCAGCACCCACGCCGGCAAAAGCCAGTACGCTGCCGCCTTGAACCGAATTCCGCGCCCCATGAACTGATTGATCAGACTTCGAATGCCAAAAATCACCGCGACATCAATCTTGGTGGTGGGGAATCGCACCAGGAACGCGCCCATCAACGCGGCTACCGCACCGGACGCACCGAGCGTCGGCACCAGGCTCGTTGGATTGGACCACGCATGCACTAGGAGCGCCGCCGCACCGGCCACCAGATAAAAAATCGGGTAGATGATTCGTCCCCAAGTGTCTTCCAGGATCGCTCCGGCCAGCCACAGAAACCACATGTTGCCGAGAATGTGCAGCCAGCCGCCATGCAGAAAGTTCGCCGTCAAATACGAAATCGGACTCGGGTTCGCTGGAATGAACGCATAGGTTTCAATCGCCGGACGATGCGCGTTCATCTCAATCCACTGCGTCGTCAGCGAGTCCATTTCCCGCTGCAGCTGTTCTGGTTCCTCGAGCAGGCGCACGCGCGCGTCCCACCCATCCGCGATATCGCGATTGCGGGATCCGGCCTGGGACCAGGTGTCGGGATGATCTTTTTTGAACTGCTCGATCATCCGATGAACGTCATCGGGAACGGTCAGCTCGGGGTGCGAGGCGGCCAGGAGGAGGATGTGGGCGCGAACTTCGCCGCGGCGGGGATCGGGCCGCTCAACCAGCGTCCAATACGTTCCCAGGAATACGACAACGTTGATGGCGATTAGCGCAATCGAGATGACGGGCCAGCGGCGGCCCTCCATCTGTTCGTGGCGAAGAGGTATGAACATAGCCCTCCTTCGTATGCGGCCAGCGACTCCGCGCGGTCAGCTATCTGAATTTTAAGTAGCAATGGTGATGAACGGCCCTGTCCTGAGGGTCAGGTGGGTTCAACTGGTAAGGTAGTAGGTCGTTGTGACTCAGGTGGTCTTGCGGATTTGGATAGAGTCGTAACTGCTCTTCAAGGTGATTTTTGGCCCCCGACTGGCGCCGATTTTTCCTTCCATGTGGGCATCGCCCTTTTCGCTGCGGGTGATGTTGAGCGATCCGCCGGAAAATTCCGAGTCGATTTCGCAGGAACGGCAATCGGCCTGAATTTCAAAGCTGGAAGCGGACGGCAGGCTCAGCGTAATGGAAGCCTTGTCGTCATTGATGCTGATGTCTTCTTTGGGCGGGTTGGAGTAGCGGAGTTCGACCGACCCGTTGCTGTTGTCGAGGACGATCTTGCCGGTGACGTTTTCCAGAGAGATGGACTTGTTGCGCGTGCGCGAGGTCAGATTTCCCGGAGCGTCGGCGATTTCCAGATTTCCGCTGCTTTGTTCAAAGTGTCCGCCGAGCTGGCTGAGCGTCAGGTCCGTGCGCTGGGAAATAAATCGGACGCCTTTGGCAATCTTGTCGGCGCGAATCGCGCTGTAGAATTCGCCGTCCACGGTCAGGCTGCCAGTGGCGTCCGCAACTTCGACTTTGTCGCCATGCCCGGCAACTTTCACATCGCCCTTGGTGTCGGTGACCTTTACATTGCCTTTTTGAACGGTCACGTCCACATTTCCGGCGGTGTCGTTTACTTCCACATCGCCGCGCTGCGCTGAGACCGAAACGTCAGTAGCCATGTCCGAAACATTGATGTCGCCATGGTCGGTGCGCACCGTGACCACAGCTTTGTTCGGCACGGTCACTTCCAGGTCCACGCCGATTCTTGAATCGCCAAGGTCGTAGCCGGTGGGGTGAATGTCGTAAGAATCGCCGTTTTTCACCACCGCAACGCCGATGGACTCGGCACGTTTGTTGGCGTCTGATTCGCTGAAGGTGCGAATGGCTTTGTTGCCGGTAATGCGCAACTCAGCTTCATCGGAAGAACGGACGGTCACCCCGCCGCGGCCGATATGAATCGAAATGTGCGCGTTCGGCGGAATCGGTTGCGGTGCCACATCTAGCGGAATGGAGTAGGAATCCCCGCTCCAATCCCAATTTATTTCGTCGCCGATTCGGCTGCGGATCTCCTCGACCGCGACCACGGCGCCCACTACAACCATTAATCCTATGACTAGAAAAACTTCGCCGGGAGTAATCCATCCTGCGGTGCGCCCTTCGCGTTGAGCCAGAGTGCGCTCGTAGATCTTAATGGCGCCCCAGCCGATGAAGATGAGCGGCCACCAATAGTGGAGGAGATGGCCCAGGTTGAGATGGCCGTAGTTGTGGGCCAGCAAAATGAAGCCGAAGACGATCAGCAGCAGGCCACTGAAAACACCGCTGGTGCGTGGACGGGGAGTTGAGGCTTCGGCCATTTTGATCTATCGCCCCTGTCCCACAGACGGATTGGAATAACTTGGCGGCGCGGGCGGAACCGGAGGAACGGGCGGTACGGCAGGCGTGGGCGAGATATGGCCGTCCATCGGAGCAACAGCCGATCCCAGCAAGAAAGCGCCAATGGTGATGAATATAAACGGATAGGTCTTGCCGAAAGAAAGTGGGCCGCCACGCACTTCGCTCAGCAGAAAAAGAACGCCAAGCATGGTGACAATCGCCGGCGCCATCAAGGCTCGGATCCTGCAACGCGCGCATTGGCATTGTGACGGATTGCTCATCGCTATGCGTTCCTCGCGGCCTTCAATTTCTTCCGCTGATCTTGTTCCGGAACATATAGAGTCCGGCGCCGATGAGAATCAGAGGCCAAAGCCTGCCCAGGCGGATAAATTCAAATATCCGGAAGTTGTTCAGCAGGAGCAGCAGGCCCAGGCCAATCAAAATGATCGGACCCAAGGGACGACCGGTGCTCCAGGTTTCCAAAGGATCGGTGGGAGTTTCTCCCTTGTTTTTGGCCTGTGCGGTTCGCATCGCCTCAAACGCGCAATAGAAGACAAAGCCGGCGAGGAAGATTCCGAGCATGGCCTTGAACGAATCGTCCAGGTCGCTGGACAAGCCGACAATAATCGAAGCGAAAATGGCAATGTGGATGAGGCCCTTGTTGTACTGCCCGTTATAAATTGCGCCGAGGCCAGGAAAGATGCCGAGAACGAACGCAGCCCCCGGGCTGGAGGTGCTGTGTCGCTGATACCAAGTACCTGCTGGTGGCGGATACGAGGTCGCAGATTGTGCTGGCGGTGGCACTGATGCCGACGAAGTCGATGCCAGAGGAACAGTCGGTGGGGGCGCGGCCACAGGAGGATGACCCATAACCGTTGCGAGGCAATCTTCGCAATACAACACGTCGCGGATCGGCCGCGCGCACACGCTGCACATGGCTTTGCCGCAGTTACGACAGTAGCCCGTTGCGTCCACATCCGAATGGACTGCACACTTCATCGGGTTCTCCCTCCGTCAAATCTTTTGCTGTTCATTTCCAACCGGCCCGTGACTCCGCTTGCACACGAACTTGCTGCTCAGTTGCATATGAGCTTACCGCTCAATTCCACCATCTGAGCTTGCCGCTCATTTCCAATTGAGCTTAGCGCTCAAGGCCAAGCAAAGCTTTCCGCTAACAACGGGGAGTTCATTAGCGAGAATCTGCAAGTCGGAGTTCACGTCGTTGGCGCGATTTTGCTGGCGCGGAGTCGCGGGTTTGGTGCTGTCGGTGCGGCCGGGCTCTTTCTGTGGAGTAGTCTCTGGCAAAGTGCTTTCGTTGCTGGACGGTAGATCGTTCTGGCGCAGCCTCGATTCAATTTCGTACACTACGCGTAAATCACTGACGTACTTTGTGCCCTGCGCGTAAATGATGTGCGCCTTGCGGTTGGTGTTGCGCGCGATGGTAGCCGGAGAAAGATCAGCCAGCTTGGGCTTTTTCCAGTTGAAGCCGGAAGCGGTGAGCAGCATCACGAATGTCGCGGCAACGGAAACCGAACCGTAAGCAAATCGCGGAGAAGCCAGGCTGCGAATCCAGGCCAGGAATGCGGCCCAACCGGTAACCGATTCGCGCGGACCGAGTGTGGCATCGAGAATGTTGTAAACCAGCCGAGGCGGAACTTCGAGTTCCGGAAGAGCGCGAAGACCAGTGAGAGTGTGCGTGACGCTGGCGACGAGGGGAGTGCAGCGTTCGCAGCCGTTCACGTGCAGATCGAAGGCTTGGCGCTGCTCGGGCTGCATCAAGCCATCGAGATAGTCAGTCAAAAGCAGTTCAGTTTGTTCGCATGTCCAGTTCATGACGGGCGAACCCCCATTTGTTGCAAAATACGAGCAAGCTCAATCCGGCCGCGGTTGATTCTGGATTTTACCGTGCCTTCGGGCACCGCGAGCACGGTTTGAATCTCGCTGTACTCAAGTTGCTGCAGGTCCCGCAAGATCACCGCCTCGCGCAGTTCGGGCGAAAGCCTGGTTAGCGCAGCTTGTACCTGTGAGCTGAGCTCGCCCAGAAGGGCTTGCTCATCAGGACGCCGGCCGAGTGCTTCCTTGTTTTCCACTACTGGTATGGCGTCATCGAGCGAGTCGGTTATCCGATCGCGCTTGGTGCGCCGGTAATGGTCAATCAACAAGTTGCGAGTCACGCTGGTCATCCAAGTCGCAAAGCCCCCGTGCGCTGAACGGTAGCTGCCCAGAGTCTTGTAGATCCGGAGGAAGACGTCCTGCGCCAAGTCTTCGGCTTCGGTTCTGTTGCCGGTGAAGCGGTAACAGATATTGAAAACGCGGCGCGAGTGCTGACGCACAAGCTCCTCCCAGGCGGAGCCATCTCCCTGGAGGCATTGCTGGACCAGTTGGGCGTCCTGCTCCAACGTAAAATCAGCCTCGCAGGCTGGCTAACGTGGCCTGCCAAACTATGGAACGAGAATTGCCACCAAATTGTTCCCCTGCCGAGAGTGGGCACCGACAAGCCATTTGGTCGGGCATCTTATCAGGAACTGGAAACGACGGCCAGCGCGGCGAAAGAGTTGAGCGCTCCCTCTCCCAGCCACCCCTGTATTCGTAAGTGATTGAAAACAAAGACGGAAAATCCATGGGAAGTAAAGCGCGCCTGAAACGAAAGGACTTGCCGTCCCGGGAACAGGTAAGAGTGTCAAAATGTGCGGGTTAGGTTTGTAAAGAGGAGCTTCTTGAGGCCGTCGAGGTGTCCTTTCTGTTGCTGACTCCGATTCGATCATTCTTTTCGATAGGGATGTCGGGCAGCAGGTTTAACGTCGAAGGAACATCGGGCTGAGAAAGGAGGCAAGGGCAGGACAACACAGGGACGCAGGGGACACGGAGATTCGCGCGGACGTTCCTAAAACGCTAAAGCTTCGATAGGCCGAGACCGCGCACAGCCAAGAGTGGCCCTACCGCGGAGTGGGCAGCGCGGCTTGACGGAGAGAAGTGGGGTCAGTAGGCTCAGTGCTTCATGAAATCAAACCGGAGAAAATGGCTGCTGCTGGCGGCGGTGGCGGCAGTGGTCGGCGTGCTGGTGTACCGGTCGAGCGGATCGTTTGGGCTTTCGGGATTCAGCGGAGCCAAGTTGTGGGAGGCGATCCGGGGGGCGAATCCGTTCTGGCTGGGTGCGGGTCTGGTGCTGATTTACGGATGCTACGCGTTGCGGTCGGTGCGCTGGGAGATTTTTCAGCGCAACCTGGGACACGCGAAATTCTGGGAGATTTATCCGACAACGCTGGCGGGATTTTCTGCGGTGTTCTTGCTGGGACGAGCCGGAGAACCGGTGCGGCCCGTGCTGCTGGCGAGGCGAGCGAAGCTGCCGTTGGCGGACATCTTTGGAATTTGGGTGTTGGAGCGGCTATTTGACATTGCCAGTATGGCGGTGATTGCGGCGATTGCGCTGATTCTGTATCGCGGCAGCCCGCATACGGGAGATGCCGCAAATACAATTGCGACGGCGGCGCGCACGGCGGGAAGTTTGTTGGCGATCGGAGTGGGCGGAGCGATTGCGTTTCTGGTCTATCTGCGGTTGCACGGAACAGCGCTGCTGGAAAAGAAGTTAGAAGGATGGCAACGGGCCGGCGGGTGGCGAGCGAGCGTAGCCAAGATTGTTTTGGGATTCATTCGCGGTATTCAGACCATACGGTCGTTTGGAGATTTGGCCAGTTCAGTGGTGTTGTCTGCACTGCACTGGGCGCTGGTGCTGGTGGTGTACTACTGCGTGTCGCAAAGTTTTGGTGGAAGGCTGGCGCAACTAACGTGGAGTGATTGTATGCTGCTGCTGGCGTTTACGCTGGTTGGCTCGGCGGTGCAGCTGCCGGCGGTGGGCGGCGGCTCGCAGGCGCTGGCAATTTTTGCTTACACCAAAGTCTTTGGCGTGGAGAGTGAAGCAGCGGTGGCGGCGGCGATTGTACTGTGGCTGGTGACATTTGCTGGCTGCGGAATCGCGGGAGTGCCGCTGCTCTTTCATGAAGGCGTTGCACTGGGTCAGCTGAAGGAGATCGCGGAGCACGACAAGGAAGAGCTAAACGAAATTGCCGCGCATGGAGGGCATGCGAAAGGCGGCGGGGGAGAAGCGGCGAAGTGAAATGTCCTTTTTGCGGGCATCTCGATGACAAGGTGATTGATTCGCGCGAAGGACGCAGCGGAGATACCATCCGGCGGCGGCGCGAATGCTTGAAGTGCGAGCGGCGGTTCACTACCTATGAGCGGATTGATGAAATTCCGTACATGGTGATCAAGAAGGACGGGCGGCGGGAACGATTTGAACGGCAGAAGATTTTGCAGGGGTTGCTGAAAGCGTGCGAGAAGCGACCCGTCGCGACACCGAAACTGGAAGCTATTGTCGACGAAATCGAGGGAGTGGTCCACGAGGCTACGGAACGTGAGCTGACCACCACCGAGATCGGCGAAATGATCATGCATCGGCTGAAGAAGCTGGACAAAGTCGCTTATGTACGCTTCGCAAGTGTCTACATGGACTTCAAAGATGTTCAGGAATTCATGGCCGAATTGAAGAATCTCCTCAAGGATCGGGCCAAGAAGTAAATCAAAGACTAGAATTGACGCTTAAGCCCGGTCATTTAGACTACGCACTATCCGCAACTGCGAATCGTTCGAGAGTGTGCATGGTGGCGAGCAAACTGGGCGCGAAGAGCCACGGGTGCCGCTGACCTTTACTCTCTTCGTCTAGGACGGGGATTAGCTCGCCGTCGCCCTGCAGTGACGGCGAG
The DNA here is from genome assembly GCA_964594885.1 of uncultured Acidobacteriaceae bacterium. Classification (GTDB taxonomy): domain Bacteria; phylum Acidobacteriota; class Terriglobia; order Acidiferrales; family UBA7541; genus Acidiferrum. The sequence continues at coordinate 13,765 of CAZQOB010000025.1, read as the reverse complement.
ACGGCCAGCCCTTGAGATCGTATTCGTGGCCGCTGAATTCAGCGGGGCCAGACGCCGGCAGTGAAGGACTTCAGGGTGTGGAAGCCTAATTTTTCATAGAGCTGGACGGCGCCGTGGTTTAGGCCGGTGACGGTGAGCGTAAGTTCGTGGAACTTAAGGCCGCGGAGGGCGTCTACGGAGGTGACCATGAGCGCGCGGCCGAGGCCGTGGCCTTGGTAGCCGGGCAGGACGCAGAGTTGAGTGGTGTGGCCGACTCCGGGTGAAACTTCGCTGGTGAGGACCGCGCCGAGGAGCTCATCGCTGCCGGGCATGTGCAGGACGAACGATGCGCTGGCAACAAACTGGCCGCAGCCGGGCAAGAGAATGATATTTTTCAAAAAGCGCAGTGCCCCGGATTTGCTGCGGTATTGGTCATTGATGTCGCCGTCCACATGGTTGGCGTAGGCGAGCTGGATCAGTTTGGCGCAAGGGTCGAAGTACCGGTCATGCCAGCGAGACAAGCGCAGCCCGGTCGTAACGCCGTTGGGCATTTCCAACTCTTTGTTGAGATCGAGCAGCATGAACTGGCGGGTGAAGAGGGTGAAGCCAAGCTCGCGCAGGGGATAGTCCACCGGGCCGCCGAAGGGCATGAGCTGGGCTTCGATGCGGGAGAGATTGGGAAGCGTGCGCATGCCGAAAAGCATTTCTTCGAGCAGGCGGCGGGCGATGGCGGTTTGATCGAACTGGGGGGAGACGTAGAGGCCCCCGATCAAGCCTTTTTGTTCTTCCATCACATAGAAGGTGTAGCCAGCGGCGCTGCCGTTTTCGTAGGCCACGCAGCCGGAGAGGGCGTGGGCTTCAAGGAAGCGCTTGATGAGCTCGAGCGCTCCGCGGTAGTCCCAGTGCAGTTCGTCGCGCCAGTGGAGCGACTCCTCGTCGAGCAAGGGCTCGATCTGGCGGACGGTGGTTTGGCGAAGGTCAACGATGTTCATGAACTGTAATGGCGGTGCGCGCGTGTTCCTATCATAGCTGATTCGGAAAAAAACCAGTTTTGAGTCCTAAGTTCTAAGTAATAAGTGAACAAGAAACGAGCCCGCAGCCTGGGCTAGAGGGCCAGGACGGAAAACGCAATTCTGGCGAATGCCGTTCCCAGGGGGAAATCCACAGGGACAGGATATTGATGCGACACAGGGCAAGTTGGCGGCAGCCGACGGGACAGGGGCACGTGTTAGAGTCGAAATGGCAGCGAAACCGCAACCAGGCTAACCAGGTTAAGGAACAAGGCGCTGGGCGTACCCAGCCGCGCGGATATGTATGTCAATTTTATTTGAGCTCCGCTACCCCACGAAGTGGTACACGAAGCTTTTTACGGCGCTGGTCGCGGTGATTTTCTTTGCCGGGCTGGCGACCCTGGCGATTGCCGGATTTCTGGTTTACAGGATTGTTAAGCCCGCCCGCACCAGCACCGAAATCAACATGAATACCTTTCCCGGGCGGCCGGACGCGGTGCAGTTTGACGTGCCGGGGCCGAACAGCCATCGCGAGGGCTGGTTCTTTCCGGGATTTCGCGGCGCACCGACAATTATTCTTTGCCACGGATATGAATCAAGCAAAGGCGAGCTGCTGACGCTGGTTTCCGCGCTTCAGGATCACCAGTACAACGTGTTTGTGTTTGATTTTACGGGGCACGGAGCGAGTGCGGGAACGACTTCGTTTGGCTATCGCGAGACTGCGGAGTTGAAAGCGGCAATGGACGAGATTGCGAAGCGGAATGATGTGGATCCCACAAGTTTTGGCGTTTGGGGAGTCAACCTGGGCGCGTATGTGGCGCTGCGCGAAGCAGAAAGCGACAAGCGGATTCATGCGCTGGTACTGGATTCGGTGTATGACGATCCGAAGCAGATGGTGACGGTGGAAGTGAGCAAGACCGGGCTAGGCGGATTCCCTTTCATGGTGCGCGCGGCGGAATTGAGCTTTAACTGGCTGAACTATGAGCACCGGCAGGATGCGCCGCTTTCGGCGAGCTTGCGGTTGCTGGCCGGCGTGCCGAAGCTGTTTTTGCAACCCGGCGATGAGCATAACCTTGGCGTGGCGACTAGCGCGCTGTTTACCCGAGCTCCGGAGCCGAAAGAGAATGTGGTGCTGCCGCATGGGAATTATGTCACGCTGACGGACGATGAAAAGCGGCAGTATGAGAATCGAGTGGTGTCATTCTTTTTGCTGAGGCTGCCGCCCGCCGCTGCCAGCAAGTGAATCGGCTGGGGTAATTTGCAACAGCGCCCAGTTACTCTTCTGGTCCGCGTTTTCCGAAAGGTTCTTGCAGCGGTCGCGGGTGTTCAGTTCTTCACAAGAAATTCCGTTCGTCAAAACAAATCCGTTCTTAATCGGATTTTCCTTCCAATCCAATACTTCCCGACGCAAATAGAAGCTAAGAACATAACGATAGTCGCGACGAAAGCCCGATAGGCGGAGCATTTCGCCGCTGTAGTGCGCTGCCACCGGGGCAAGCGTTTTACCGGAGATCCTGTTCAGCCCGGTCGATTCTACGAAAGTCCCTGAGCCTCCAATGAGAAGTGCAAGTACAAGAATGCTTGCTCCCAGAAATGGCAACTCCAAGACAGAGTTCCTGCGGACCCAGAATGAGAGTGTGGCGAAGAACAGACTTAGGGAAAGGAAGAAAAAAGCTACGAGCGCGGCTAGGGTTTGTCCATAGTCGAGGCGATGAGAATGACTCGGCACAAACCTCTGATAGTCTTCGAGTTGATGGTAAAAGAAAGCGAGCGCAGCAAAGAACATTAGTGCAGTCAAAGCCAAGATAAGACTCTTACTGCGTCGCTCTAGCAACTTCTCGGTAGAAAAGCTCGTGCTGAGAAAAATCCCAAAGGGCGGGATTGCAGGCAATATATAGCCCGGGAGCTTGGACTTTGCGATCGAAAAAAAGACGAGACAAAAAATCGCCCAGCTAAGAGTGAAGGCAGCGAGCGGGCCGATGGCGCGGACTCTAAGAAATTCTCCCAGCCGATTTGCGGCGGCCCCCACGCCAACCAGTGACCAAGGAATGAAGGCCACCAACAGGACCGGGATGTAAAACCAGAAGGGTTGGATGTGCTGAAATTCGGGGGTGAGATAGCGCTTGAAGTTGTGTTCGATGATGAAGACGCGGAAGAAGTCGGGGTTGCGACGGGCGCAGAGGATGTACCAGGGCAGAGCAGTGACGCAGAAGGCGGCGATGGCGGCGGGATGAAGCAGACCGAAGGCGTCGCGCCAGCGCTTAGTGAAGAGCGCCCAGAAGAGGACCGCGCCGCCGACGAGGAGGAAGCCGGCAGGGCCCTTGGCGAGGACGGCGAGGCCGACGAAAAAGCCGCAGAGCAGCAGAGCGAGCCAGGACGTGCGGGGCAGGACTGGCTTGGTGTCCAGATTGTGCGGACCGTAGTGAAGTTCGAGGACGACGGCGGCACAGACCATGGCGATGGTCAACATGCCGGCGAAAGGCATGTCGGTGGCGCAGGCGTGGGAAAAACCGATCATGCCGACGCTAGTAGGGAGAAGGAGTAGAAGCCAACGCGCGGTTTCTTCGCCGTAGGTGCGCCAGACGAACCAAGCGAGTACCAGCGTAGCGAGTAGTGCCGAGAAAGCGCTGGGCAGGCGCGCGGCGATTTCGGGATGTCCCTCGCCTACCAATTTGAAAAAGAAGGCGCCACCCCAATAGAGAAGCGGCGGCTTTTCGAACCACGGTTTACCGTAGAGGCGCGGAGTAATCCAGTCGCCGGATTCGGCCATGTCCCGCGCGATCCAAGCGTAGCGGGGCTCATCGGGGCCAACGAAGCCGATAACGTCCAGATGGCTGAAGTAACAGATGTAGAGAGTAGCGGTGATGAGGATGGCCCAGGCGAGGCGTTGGGCGGCAGGGAGGCTGGATTCGGGCTGAGATTGTCGGGTGTCGGACAGTTCCATGTCTCCTGCTTCGCAGTTTCGCACAAGGCTGAGGTTTTAGGGTTGCGCTGTTGCCAATGTTGACGCTGCTGGGCAGTCAAGAGTGGCTGTGCTACGGAAGAAGTTCTAGCATAATGGGCGGCGATGACGGAATGGCTGGCATATGCGGCGGTATGGTGTTTGTTGAGGTTGGTAGGAGCGTTGCCGCGCGGGATGGCGCGAGCGCTGGGCGCAGGATTGGCGCAGATTATGTTTGCGTTGATGCCAAAGCTGCGCAAGACAGCGGACTTTAATCTGAAGCTGGCATTTCCGGAATGGAGCGAGGAGAAACGGCAGGAGACTCGGCGCGCGATGGTGCGTAGCCTGGGCTGGATGGCTGGGGAATTTGCGCGGATGCCGAAATACACGCGCGAAAATATTGAAGATTTGATCGTGCTGGACGGGCAGGAGAATTTTCTGGAGGGGCAGCGGCGCGGCAAGGGAGTGCTGTTTTTGACGGCGCACATGGGTGCGTGGGAACTGTCGTCGTTTGCGCACGCGCTGTATGGGTTTCCGCTCCACTACATGGCGCGGCCGCTGGACAATACGCGGCTGGATGGGCTGGTGAATCGTTACCGCGGGCTCAGCGGGAACAAACCGATTTTCAAGAATGAGTCGGCCCGCGAGATGCTGAAGATTTTGCATGATGCCGGAACGATTGGAATTTTGGCGGATCAGAACACCATGCCGGAAGAAGGCGTTTTCGTGGATTTCTTCGGAACCCCGGCTTGCACAACGACGGGCATTGCTCGAGTGGCGCTGCATACCGGCGCGGCGGTGGTGCCCGGATATGCTGTATGGGACTCGGGGTTGAAGAAATACAGGTTGCGCTTCGAGCCGCCGCTGGAGTTGCTGCGAACCAGCGATGGGGAGCGGGACGTTGTGGAGAATACGCAGCGGTTTGCGAAAGTGATTGAAGGAATCGTTCGCAAATATCCGGAACAGTGGGTTTGGGTGCATGCGCGGTGGAAGACCCGGCCGACGGGCGAGGCAGCGTTGTATCCATTTTTGTGAACAAGATTCCCTGGAACAGAAGCCGAGCTGAAGCCCGGCACTACATGACGTCGGAGGTACGATGAAGCGGACGGCGAAAGAATTGGCGGAGATCATTGGAGCGACGGTGGAGGGCGATGGCTCAGTGGAAGTGTCGGGAGTAGCGGCGCCGGAGAAGGCGTCGTCGCGTGATTTGATCTATGTGGATTCGGCGAAACATGCGGGGCGAGCGGAAACGTCGGCAGCGAAGTGCGTGATACTGTCGGCAGGACCTGTTGTCGCGGGCAAAACTGCTTTGCGCGCGAAGGACGCGAAGGTTGCATTTGCCAAGGCCGCGGCGCTGCTGCGGGAGGCGTCGATCATCGCGCAAGGCGTGCATCCGACAGCGGTGGTTGGGCCTTTGGCGAAGATCGCGGCGAGTGCGAGTGTCGGGCCGTATGCGGTGATCGGCGAAGATGTACACGTTGGCGAAAACACACAGATTGGAGCCCATTGTTCGATCGGAGCCGGGAGCTGGATTGGGGCTGGCTGCCGGATTCATCCACGGGTGACGATTTATCCGAATACGCGCGTGGGAAATCTCGTGGAGATTCATTCCGGTGTAGTGATCGGCGCGGACGGCTTTGGATATGTGTACGGCGATGGGCGGCACTGGAAATTTCCGCAGGTGGGCATTGTGGAGATTGGTGATGACGTCGAGATTGGCGCGAATACGACGATCGACCGCGGGTCACTGGACGACACCCGGATCGGCGAGGGCGTGAAGTTGGATAATCTGGTGCACATTGGTCATAACGTGCAGATTGGTGCGCATACGGTGGTAGCAGCGCAGACCGGGGTTTCGGGCTCGTGCGTGTTCGGGCATCATGCGACGATTGGTGGGCAGGTGGGATTTGGCGATCACTGCACGGTGGAAGACCACGCCGTGATTGGGTCGCAAGCGGGCGTTTTGCCGGGGAAAATTGTGCGCGCAGGACAGGTTATGTGGGGGACCCCGGTTCGACCTCTGGAGAAGTTCAAAGAGTTGAATGCGTGGTTCGGGAGGCTGCCCGAATTGGGGGCGCGAGTGAAGAAGCTGGAAGAAAAGAGCGGCATCGCTGATGGTGGCACGTTCTGAGAAAAAAGTGGGAACGCTTCCGTGCCGACTGGTGGTTATCGGCGGGCACTCGCGGAGCATCGGCAAGACGCAACTGGTGTGCGATGTGATTGCAGCACTTCCGCTTGCGAACTGGATTGCCGGAAAAATCACGCAGTATGGGCACGGGGTTTGTGCGACGAATGGCCGGGACTGTGATTGCGCGCCGACGGAACACATCGTGGCGTTGGACTGGGAGGCTGCGGCGAACCACACCGACAGCGGGAGATTCTTGAAGGCTGGTGCGGCAAAGTCGTTCTGGCTGCGAACGAAGCAGGGGTATTTGGCGGAAGGGATGCCGGTACTACGGGAGGCGTTGGCCGAATCGGAGGGCCTGAGGCAGGACGGCGGCTTGAATGTGATTGTGGAGAGCAATTCCTTGTTGCAGTTCGTGAAGCCGTCTCTATACGTGAGCGTGCTCGACACCCAGCGCGAGGATTTCAAAGAGTCGGCACAGCGGATGTTGGATCGCGCCGACGTGTTTGTGTTGCGCCGCGGGCTGGCGGAGGAAGCGATCAGGGAGCCGCCGTGGCTGCAGCTTTCGGCGAACCTTTTGCGGCAGAAGCCGTCGCTTTTTCAAAAAGAGGGCGAACCGTTACCGGAACCGTTGTTCCAACTGATCCAGAGAATTCTGGGCTCGCCTGCAACCGTTTCGTTGTGATGCTGAATCGAAAAAATAGGAAATCTTGGGCGTTGACCCTGGTGCCCGAATGAAGGGATACTGGGATAGTACTTGGGGAAGGCCCGCAAGCCGTCCGCTTCTACTTCTGGAACCATATGTAAACGAAGGAGTTAGCGGATTGTTCAGACCGCACGCTCTCTAAGTGCGCGCGAAGTACGGTACGGAACTGCTCTGGGGGAGCATCGATGGCCTCATTCGTCAGAATGGGTGAAGACTGTTCTATTAGCGCGGCGCCAGCCACCTGGCGTCAAGAGGATTGGGCCGGCCGGCTTCCGGACGCGATTGAGCGCGGTGCGGGGCACCTGATTTCGCTACAGGCACGCGAAGGCTACTGGCTAGGTGAACTGGAAGCAGACTCGACCCTCGAATCGGATTACATCTACTACCTCCACATCCTGGGCAAAGCCGACCCGATCCGCATCGAAAAACTGGCCAACTATGTGCGCCGCAAGCAGTTGAGCGACGGTGGATGGAATCTATACCCCGGCGGACCCTCTGAGCTGAATGCTACTTGCAAAGCGTACTTTGCATTGAAATTGGCAGGTGACGACCCCCAGGCGCCGCATCTCACGGCTGCGCGCGAATTAATTCACCGGCTGGGCGGGCTGGAGCGCAGCAATTCCTACGTGCGGTTTTATCTGGCCTTGGTGGGAGCGGTAGGCTGGGAACTGGTGCCCGCGATTCCACCGGAGCTGATGCTCCTGCCGAGCTGGTTCTTTTTCAACATTTACGAGATGTCTTCGTGGACCCGCGGCATCGTGATTCCGATGGCCATTCTGAGCGCGCTGCGGCCGGACTGGCGTGTGCCGGAGTGGGCGCACGTGAATGAGCTGTTCAAGGATCCGGCAAAGAAGACTGCGGCTTTCGCTTGGAGCGACAGGTTCGTCTCCTGGAAGAATTTCTTCCTGGCGGTGGATCGCGGACTGAAGCTGTATGAAAAGTCACCGTGGAAGCCCGGGCGGCAGCGCGCGTTACGCCTGGCGAAAGAGTGGATGCTGGCGCACATGGACCGCAGCGAAGGCGTCGCGGCAATCTATCCGGCGATGATGAATTCGATCTTCGCGCTGATTGCGCTGGGGCAGGGCGTGAACGATCCACTGACCTGGCGTGAGATGCAGGAGTTCGCGAAGTTCGAGATAGAAGACGTTGACACGATTCGCCTGCAACCCTGCGTTTCGCCTGTTTGGGACAGCTGCATTGCCATGGTTTCGCTGCAAGAAGCTGGAGTCGCGCCGGATCATCCCGCGCTGGTGAAAGCGGCGGACTGGATTCTGTCCAAACAGATTCTCGGCGGCGGCGACTGGCAGATCAAGAACAAGGACGCGGAACCGGGCGGGTGGGCGTTCGAATTTCGAAACGACCACTATCCGGACGTGGATGACACGGCGTTCGTGCTCATGGCACTGCAGCGCGTGAAGTTTCCGGATGAAAAGCGGATGGAGGGAGCGATTCGCCGCGGAGTGCAGTGGCTGCTGAGCATGCAGAATCGCGACGGCGGCTGGGGTGCGTTTGATCGCGACAATGACAAACAATTCATCTGCAACATCCCGTTTGCCGATCACAACGCGATGATCGATCCTTCGACCGCCGATGTGACCGCGCGCGTTCTGGAATGCCTGGGACGATTCGGGTGGCCAGCGGAGCATCCGGTGGTTCAGCTCGGTGTGGGATTCCTGAAGAAAGATCAATGCCAGGACGGTTCGTGGTTTGGGCGCTGGGGCGTAAACTACGTCTATGGAACCAGCGGCGTGCTGCGCGCGCTCGAAACCGTTTCGTTGAATAGGCAGGACTATTGCAAGCGGGCGGTGAACTGGCTGAAATCGGTGCAAAAGGCGGACGGCAGCTTTGGCGAGTCCCTGCGCAGTTACCATATGGAATCGGCAAAGGGGCAGGGCCCCAGCACGCCTTCGCAGACTGCCTGGGGATTGATTGGTTTGCTGGCTGGGGCGGATCCTGGCGATCCGGCAATCGCCAAGGCGGCAGCTTATTTGGTTGAGCAGCAGAACGAAGACGGTTCGTGGGATGAAGCCGATTTCACCGGCACCGGATTTCCCTGTGTTTTCTATCTGAAATACCACCTGTACCGCAATTCGTTTCCGGTATATGCACTGGCGCGCTTCCGGAACCAGCCCCGGGAAGTAGAACCTCCTTATGCGCTGAAGCTGCGCCCGGAAGAGTTCCGCCCGCGCAGCGGTTTTTAGGCCGAGAATGAAGTTCCCGCTACGGTTGAGCCTGGACCTGCTTGGCTGCAGAATTGCAGCCGCGTTCCATAGCAGCGGGTCCGCTGCCATTCACCAACTCTCGCTTTCCGAATTTGCCCGGCCAAGTGAACAAGAGATTGAAGCGGAATCCGATCCACACGCGGCGTTGATGCGAATTCCGGCGAACGTGCTCGCCGGGACTTCCGCTCCGGTGCTTTGGCTGAGTGCAGAAGAGCCACTCGAGAATCCCGTGATCGGCAGAATCGCTGCAGCGCTGAATGCGGCGGGGCGTAACGTGTTTGTGCACACCTCCGGTACGCGGCTGCGACAGCGCATTCACGAGTTTCGGCCCAGTGAGCGGCTCTTTCTGACATTGGAACTGGCCGGCCGCGAAGCAGTCCATGACCGCGTGACTGGGCGAACAGGAAGTTTTCGCTGGGTGATGGAAGGGATCCGCGCTGCGAAGCTTTCCGGGTTTCACGTTTGCGCGCATGTAACCGTTAGCGCTGCGACAGAGCCCTGTGAGATGGGCGAGCTGTTTGATTTGCTGGATCGCCACGATGTTGACGGGTTTATCGTGTCGTCCGGAGGGCAGCCCGCGAGTGAGCCGGCAATCAGCGGAAGGCTGGAAGAGATTCGTGCTCTGGTGCGCTGCAGCCGGTGGGAAGCTTTTTCGAGAATGCTGGAAGACTCTTATGTGAATCGGCGACCGGCAAGGGACGGTGTTGAGATGGCCTCGCAAGGGGCCGGCGCGTGCGAGGAGGGCGCATGAGCGAGAAGATTCTCGTGACGGGCGCCGCAGGATTTTTGGGCAGCCATGTCACGCGTCAATTGGTAGCGCGCGGAGCGGATGTTCGGGTGCTGCTGCGGCCGTCCAGCAACAACCGCGCGATTGCCGACTTGCCGCTGGAATATGTCACCGGCGATCTGCGCGATACGGGTTCGCTAGATCGGGCCATGAAGGGCGTAAAGCGCATCTTTCACGTCGCGGCGGACTATCGGCTGTGGTCGAAGCGTTCGCAAGATATTTACGATTCAAATGTCGGCGGCACGAAGAATCTGTTGGACGCCGCGAAGCACGCCGGTGTCGATCAGTTCGTTTATACCAGCACCGTTGCGACCGTGGCCGTGGACCGGCCGCAGGCGCCGAACGAATTTACGGACGCCAAGCTGGAAGAGATGGTCGGGCACTATAAGCGGTCGAAGTGGCTAGCGGAGAAAGAAGTGCTCAACGCGGCGAAAGCTGGACTTCCTGCGGTCGTGGCCATGCCGACAACGCCCGTGGGTCCGTGGGATTGGAAGCCGACGCCAACCGGGAAAATCATTTTGGACTTTCTCAACGGCAGGATGCCCGGCTACGTGGAAACCGGGCTGAACTTTGTCGGTGTCGAGGAGTGCGCGGCTGGTCACATTCTTGTTTCAGAGAAGGGAATTTCGGGCGAGCGCTATCTGTTGGGCTCGGAAAATCTAACCCTGAAAGCGGTGCTAGATATTCTTTCGCGGATCACAGGCTTGCCTGCACCAAGCTGGAAGATTTCGCACCGCGTGGCCCTGGGCGTAGCCTATGCGGAGACGGCGTTTTCGCGGCTGATTGGGCGCGAACCGCAAGTTCCAGTGGAGGGGGTCAAGATCGCGCAGCACATGATGTTTGTGGATTGCGCGCGGGCACCGCGCGAACTGGGGTTTCAGCCGGGTTCGGTAACGGCGGCGTTGGAGCGAGCAGTGCGCTGGTACGAAGCGAACGGGTACATAACGCCGCGCCGCGCGAAGAAGCTCGCACACGCCCAAGCGGCGTAACTAGAACGAGTTTGTATGCGCATTCTGATCACATTCGCGGTCAAAGCGGAGTTTGCTCCCTGGAGCTCGCGCCATCCCTTTGTGCCCTATGAATTTGAGAACTGGGAACGCTTGCGGGAGTTTGAATTGCTGAAAGCCAATATCGGCGCCGAGGAAGTCAGTGTGTTACTGACCGGCATGGGCGGCTCAAAAGCGCGGGAGGCGATGCGGTCGGTCCCGATCGAGGCCTACGACGTTTGCATTTCCACTGGGCTCGCCGGGGCACTTGATAGCCGTTTGCAACTGGGCGACGTCGTTGTTGCAAAGACGACGAAAACGAAAGATGGGAAGCTGAATTTGTACAGTGAAGGGACGCTCAGTGAATACGCTGTTGCATGCGGTGCCCGGCCGGCCGGGAATTCGATAACCGTGGAACGAATCGCGGCAACAGCGGAAGAAAAAGAAAAACTCAGCTCCAGCGGGGATATTGTCGAGATGGAGACAGCCTACGTGCTGGCCGCAGCCGCCGACAAGCGAGTCCCGGCGATCGCCGTCCGCGCCGTCAGTGATACCTCTGACGAGGACTTGCCAGTCGATTTCACTCGGATTCTGGATTCTCACGGCCAGCTGAAATTCAGCGGACTTCTGAAAGAAGTCGGCCTCCATCCGTACCGCATCGGCCCGCTGACCAAATTTAGCTTTCAGAGCCGGGCTGCGGCGAAGTCCCTGGCCGATTTTCTCGATCGCTTTATTCCCACTGTTGGCCGGAGATGGAGCGCTGCAAGAAACGCAAATTTTCAAGAGGTATCCGCAACATGAGCGGCACTCAGGCCATTCCGGTGGCCATCAAGACTCTCGGCGCGATCCCCAAAACCATGCGGGCGGGGGTGTACCGCGACAAAGGTGCGGTACGGGTAGAAGAAGTACCGGTTCCCGAAGTTGGCGCGAACGAAGTTCTGATTAAAGTCGCAACCTGCGGCATTTGCGGCACCGACATCAAGAAAATCTTCCAGCGCTACGTTGAGCCGCCGCAGATTCTGGGGCACGAGCTTGCGGGCACGGTTGTTGCCACCGGTCCGGGCGTCGCAAAATTCAAGCCGGGCGACCGGGTCATGAGCTTTCACCACGTCCCGTGCCAGAAGTGCTTCTATTGCGAGCGCCGGTTGTTTTCGCAGTGCCAACAGTACAAAACCACCGGCCTGACTGCCGGGTTTACGCCGAACGGCGGTGGCTTTGGCGAATACGTGAAAGCCATGCCCTGGGTGGCCGAACGAGGCATTATCGCGCTGCCAGATAACGTCAGCTTCGAAGAAGCGACGTTTTTAGAGCCGATCAACACCATTCTGAAGGCCGTGCAGAAAGCCCGAGTGCGGGCGGGCGAGACCGTCTTGGTGGCTGGCTGCGGCCCTATTGGGCTGCAATTGCTGATGGTCGCCAAGCTAATGGGTGCGCATATATATTCGAGCGATCCTATGCCCGAAAGGCGGGCCAAAAGCCTTTCTTTGGGGGCCACCGAGTCTTTTGACCCTACAAGTGGTAAGCTGGTGGAAGAGGTGAAAGCCCGTACTGAGGGGCGGGGTGCGGATGCGGTTCTGGTAGCGGTAGCGCATCCGGCGGTGGTAGAGGAAACTCTGGCAGCCGCGCGGCCCGGCGGACGCGTCCTGCTCTTTGCGGCCAACGACCCCGTAACACGCATCACGTTTCCTGCCTCAGCTGTGGGTATCGACGAAAAGGAAATCCTGGGCAGCTACAGCGCCGCGGTGGACATCCAAGAGGAAGCAGCGGAGCTGGTGCTGAGGAAGAAACTGCCGGTGATGGAGATCGTCACGCACCGGTTCCCCTTGGCTAGAATCCAGGAAGGGCTGGAGCTGGCGGCAGAGCCCACGGCCGAATCTCTGAAGGTTTTGATTACACACGAATGAACACTAGCGCCAAAAAGACGATTGAAGCGGCGATAGGCGAAGTCGTAGCGCTGGCGCGCAAAGTCGTTCCTCCCAAAATGACCGCTGCGGTGCTCTACGGCAGCGAGGACCTGCGCGTTGAAGAAATTGACGTGCCATCGCTGGCGTCGGATGAGGCTCTGCTGCGGGTGCGCTTGGCACTGACCGACGGCACGGACCTGAAGGTCTGGAAGCGCGGCTATCACGCCAAAATGATTCGTCCACCTGCTGTGTTCGGACACGAAGTCGTGGGTGAAGTGGTGGCAGTCGGCAAGCGCGTGGACGCGAAGTGGCGCTTGGGCGTTCGAGTGGTTGCGGCAAACTCCGCGCCCTGCTTCCGCTGTTATCACTGCCGGCGCGGGCAGGAAAATCTTTGCGAAGATCTTCTTTTTAACAACGGCGCTTACGCCGAGTACATGCGGATCCCTGGCCGAATCGTCACCGAAAACATGCTGGAAGTACCGCACTCGGTGGACGACCAGAGCGCTGCCTTGGTCGAGCCGCTGGCATGCGTGCTACGCGGTATTCATGAAATGGAACTCCGCACCGGCGACACTGCTGTCGTGATTGGCTGCGGGCCGATCGGCTTGAAGTTTGTGCGGATGCTATCACGCCGCGGAATCCGAGTGATCGCGCTGGCCCGCCGCGATGCACCGCTCGAAGTGGCGCGCAAATTGGGAGCGCATGCGACCATCAACGTTAAATCCACGCCCGACGTGGCTGCTGCTGTCCGCGTGTTGACCGAAGATCAGCGTGGGCCGGAAGCAGTCGTGGAGGCGGCCGGCAATCCGGCGGCGCTCGATCTGGCCCTGGGCATGGTCCGCCGCGGCGGAGTCGTAAACTTCTTTAGCGGCTTGCCCTCCGGCACCAAAATCGAAATCGAACCCGCCGCGATTCACTATTCTGAGATCAAAATCATTTCCACATTCCACCACACGCCGCGCTTTATCCGCGAAGCGCTGGAAGCGGTGCGCCGCGGTGACATCTCCGCGCAGGATTTTGTTACCGAGGAAATTCGCCTGGCCGATCTGCCGCAGGCCTTCGAGCGCATGAAGTCGCGCAGCGGCGAAATCAAGCTCGCCGTCCG
>CAZQOB010000024.1:0-65280 GCA_964594885.1 uncultured Acidobacteriaceae bacterium | reverse complement strand
ATACGAGATATATCAGTGTGACTGGAGTTCAGACGTGTGCTCTTCCGATCTACCGACACCGAGGGCCGCACGCTGTGCTGGTCTTCGGCCGGCGCCATCGGCTTCAAGGGTTCGCGCAAAGGCACGCCGTACGCCGCGCAGCAAGCTTCGCTCAGTGCCGCCAGCAACGCGCGCGACCAGTACGGCCTGAAGTCGGTTGAGGTGCGCGTGCAGGGCCCCGGCTCCGGCCGCGAGTCTGCAGTGCGCGCGCTGGCCGCCGCTGGTCTGCATATTGTGGTGATTCGCGACGTCACGCCGATTCCGCACAACGGCTGCCGTCCGCCGAAGCGCCGTCGAGTCTGATCGCTTCATCGATCGCTCGAGAGATTTCGCAAGGATTTTCGAAGGGAGAAAAGAAGTTGGCAAGACATCGTCAAGCAGTATGCCGCCTTTGCCGCCGCGAGGCGCAAAAGCTGTTCCTGAAGGGGCTGCGGTGCTTCACCGAGAAATGCGCTATTGAAAAGCGCAATTTCGTTCCCGGTCAGCACGGGCAGTCGCGCCGCGCGAAGATCGCCGGCTACGGTCTGCAGTTGCGCGAAAAGCAGAAAGTGAAGCGCACCTACGGCCTGTTGGAGCGCCAGTTCCGCAACTATTTCAAGAAGGCCGAGCGCAGTAAGGGCCCGACCGGCGAAAACCTGATCATCATGCTCGAACGCCGCCTCGATAACGTGGTGTGGCGAGCGGGTCTGGCGTCTTCGCGTTCGCAGGCGCGCCAGCTGGTGCTACACGGCCACGTCAACATCGCCGGCAAGAAGGTCAACATTCCTTCTTACCAGGTGAACGTGGGAGATGAAGTCGCCATCAAGCAGAAGATGCACGAAAACGCCATGGTTATGGAGGCGCGCAACGTCGCGCAGAGCCAGGGCAGCGTGCCGTGGCTGGAACAGGACCGCGAACAATTCAAAGCCCGGGTCGTAGCTCTGCCCAAGCGGGAAGACGTACAGACGCCGCCGATCAACGAACAGCTCATCGTCGAACTCTACTCGAAGTAACCGGATGCGGTTGAACGCAAAGCAACAGATTTCGGATTAAGCAGTACCGGAAGCCGTTCGCAGCGGCTTCCAGAAGGAAGGAAACGATATGTGGAAGGGATTTCAAAAGCCCAAGCGGCTTGCTCCGGAGCTGGAATCGCTGACCGAGAAGTACGCCCGTTTCTCCGCGCAGCCTTTTGAACGCGGCTGGGGCACAACGGTAGGCAACACTCTGCGCCGCGCGCTGCTCAGCTCCATCGAAGGCGCGGCCATCACCGCGGTCAAGATCGAAGGCGTGCTGCACGAATTCTCTTCGATCGCCGGCGTGGTTGAGGACGCAACCGACATTATCCTCAACCTGAAGCAGGTTCCGATCAAGTTGAATACCGATCTGCCCAAGACGATTTATCTCAACGTCGAGCAGCCGGGCCCCGTCACGTCCGCTCACATCGAAGAAGACGCTGATTTTGCTGTGCTGGACAAGTCCGTTTATATCGCCACGGTCAGCGAAGGCGGCAAGCTGCAGATCGAAATGCGCGTCAAGAACGGCCGCGGCTACGTCGCTGCCGACCGCAACTACGATGAAGACCTGCCCATCGGCTACATTCCGGTCGATAGCGTCCACTCGCCGGTGCGCAAGGTCAACTACTCTGTCGAGTCCGCCCGTCTCGGCCAGATGACCGACTACGAAAAGCTGATGCTCGAAGTCTGGACCAACGGCGCGATCACCCCGAACGACGCGATCGGCCTCGCCGCCAAGCTGGTCAAAGACCACATGAGCATTTTCATCAACTTCGAAGAACCGACCGACGTGGTTGAAGCTCCGGCGGAACTGGTCAATGATCCGCGCTTGGAGCATCTCGACCGCTCGGTGGAGGAGCTGGAACTCTCCGTGCGTTCCTACAACTGCCTGAAGAACGCGAACATCCAGACCATTCGCGAACTTGTGCAGAAAAGCGAAAACGAAATGCTAAAGACCAAGAACTTCGGCCGCAAGTCGCTTAACGAAATCAAGGATATCCTGGTCAAGATGGGCCTCTCGTTGGGCATGAAGTTCGACGAGCACGGCCGGATCATCTGGCCGCCGCTGCCCAGCCAGACCGCGGCGCCGTCGGCCGAAGAGAATCTGGGACTGTAAGGAACTAGAGGAAAAAGGGAATCATGCGACACCTGAAATCAGGATCGAAACTCGGGCGCAACCCGTGGCATCGCCGGGCTACTTTGCGCAACCTGGTCACTAATCTCTTTGAGCATGGCCGCATTACCACCACGCTCACTCGCGCCAAGGCCGCTCGTCCGGTGGCCGAAAAGCTCATCACGCTCGGCAAGCGCGACACGCTGGCCTCGCGCCGCCAGGCGGCTTCGTACATCTTCACGCCCGGCGTAACCAGGAAACTCTTCAGCGAAATCGCACCCAAGTTTGCCGATCGCGCCGGCGGCTACACCCGAATCATTCCTGCCGGCACCCGGGTCGGTGACGGCGCCAAGGTCGCGATCCTGGAAATCGTCGGATACGAATTCAAAGCCAAGGAAAAGAAAGAGAAATCTAAGAAAGAAGAACCGGCCGCTGCAGCAAGCTGAGCCGGCAACGCATTCATAAACTCTCAAAAGGCGCGGCAAGAGCCGCGCCTTTTCCATTGCGCGTGGCTCGCCGTTTAATTGGCATTGCGACCAGCGCACGAAGGACCCTTCCACCCGGGTCACATCCAGAGTACCCTGCCAGAGTCACTGCAACGGCGCCATGTTCATTTTCTTTACGATCGCCCAATGGCGGGAATCGGAATGCAGCGGATCAAGGTGCCAATCGTGCTGCAGATGGATCAAGAAGGGCGCGCGCTGCTCAAACGCCTGTTCCAGGAAGCGGAGCGATTCCTCATGCAGGCCGGCCCCGGCTGCGCGTTCCGCCATCTGCAGTGGCGGCTGGTATCGTTTGCCCGCTGCATCCTTGAGCTTGCGCCAAAGAACCAAGTTTACGGCGCGGAATCCGCCCTTGTGGTACGCCTTATCTACCAACCGTGCATGCTCCTCATCTCCGTCGATGACCAGAGCTCTTTTCCTCTCTTCGATGGCTTTTGCATAGTCTCCTTTTTGCAAATAGGCTTCCGAGAGAAATACATGCAGGATTGAAACCGTCGGACGCGCTTCGGTCCGCTGTTGGAGCTCAACCAAGGCCTCATCAACCCTGCGCGCCCGCAACAGGGAATAACCGAGCATCCAGGGCCTGGCGTTCGGATCCAGCTCCATGGCGGTCTGGTCCTCTCGAACCATCTCATCGTTCTGATTTAGTGCGCTCAAAACGTAGGCGTGAAGGTGATGGGCCTCTGACAGGTTTGGATTCAGTTCCAGCGTTCGTCGGCATTCCGCGTCGGCTCCTTGCCAGTCCCACCGGAAATTGCAGCGTTCGCGTGGTGCGCCTCGGGCAGCGCGTCGTCCAGTTCCAGGGCCCTCTGTGCTGCTGCCTCGGCGAGCGGCATGGCATCCAGCGGGCGGAGGCCTCCTTCAACGGCGTGCGCGGTATAGCTATCTGCCAGGCCCGCGTATGGGGCAACCTGCTCGTCCACATCGTCGGCGAGGTAAGGGCGACGCGCATCACCGTGGACACCAAGCTCTCGGACCTACTTTGCGCGAACGCAGCGGCACCGAGCATCCGCCGCTGCGCGTTGAGCAAAGATCCGGGACGGATGGCTGAGCTCCCCGGCAGCCATCCGAAGCTTCCAACCAATACCTTGGCCGGGGAGACATCTGAGACCTGAGACGCACCACCTGTACTCGTACTATTTACTGTACCAGTACAAACGTCACTACTCGCTTCGGCCCTTCCTGCGGAATGATACCAATAGCACAAAACGACAAAGCAATTGGCAGCTATGACTCTGGTTCTGTCCCACATTTCAGAAAGGATCTATGCACGACGCAATCTTTGCGGAGTCGGAAGAACAATTTCGTCTGATGGTTGAAAATAGCGACGACATCCTCACGATTCGCGATGCCAATGGCTGCATTCGATATGCCAACGCCTCGTTTCAACGCGTGATGGGCTATCATCCCTCAGAGATGATTGGTACCACGGGATTTGAGCTGCTCCATCCTGAAGACCGCCTCATCGTCGAAAGCGCCTTGGCAGAGTTCTGGAAAACTCCCGGAGCGCGCGGTGCCATCCAGTACCGTGCGCGCCATGCCAACGGATCGTGGGTCCCGCTCGAGGTGGTTGCTCACAATCTCCTGCATCATCCCGCTATTCGCGGGGTCGTCATCAACGGCCGTGACATCACCGGAAGGGAATGGCAGATGGCTCGTGCCTGCGCCACCGCGCCAACTCCGCAAACGACCTCCGATCCACAATCCCAGGGCGACATCAGCGTTCGCGCCACGCTGCCCATTTGTGCTGCCTGTAAGAAAGTGAAGAACGAAGCGGGAAGCTGGCAGCAGGTCGAGTGTTACATCAGGGAGCGCGCGTTCATCGAGTTCTCCCACGGCATGTGCCCGGACTGCGCCGGGCGCTGGTGGGATCCGGCCGCTGGGAATTGACGATTCCTACTGTGGGGGTCTCCCCCGTAACTTCCACCGCCGCTTTGCGTAATCTCTTTAGGCCTGCTTTCCGCGGGACTGGACTGCTGCGCCTTCTTTCGCCGGATTCGGTAGAGTATTATCAGGTTCTCAGCTCGTGCTGGCTTTTCAGGACAACCTCGCACAAAGCCTTGGCGCAATGCGCGCTCATAAGCTCCGCTCTTCGCTGACCATGCTGGGGCTGACCATGGGTGTGGCCACGCTCATCACCGTGATGACGATCGTGCAGGGCGCGAACCTCTATGTCGAAAACAAAATCGCCAATCTTGGAACCAACGTTTTCCAGATCGCCCGCACGCCCTTCGCCGTCACCGACTTCAACATCATCATCAAAGCGCTCAAGTACAAGAAGATTGAGCTCGACGACGTGCGCGCCGTGGCCCAAGGCTGCCTGGCGTGCCAGGAAGTGGGCGCCACTGCCAGCACAACCGTGCGCGCACGCTACGGCGACAAGGAAGCTCAGGATGTCAGCTTCTACGGCCAGACGCCCAGCATGGTGGACATTGACACGCGCGCCGTCGAGTTTGGGCGTTACTTCAGCACCGCCGAATCCGAGCACCGTGCGAATGTCTGCCTGATTGGCGACTCCCTGGTGCAAAAGCTCTTTGTCGGTGTGGACCCGATCGGCAGAAGCATCCGAGTCAGCAACGACGAGTTTATGGTCGTCGGCATCATGGAAAAAATCGGCAGCGTTCTGGGTCAGGACCAGGATAATTTTGTCACTGTGCCGCTTTCCGTTTTTCTGCGCATTCAGGGAATTCACTCCAGCCTGACCATCAACGTCAAAGCCCGCGAAGGGCTTTTCGACGAAGCCCAGGATCAGGCGCAGCTGGTCTTGCGCGCGCGCCGTCATTTGAGCGGTCACGCCGAAAATGACTTCTTTATTGGCACCAAGGAAAGCTACATGGCCCTCTGGCGCAGCATCAGCGGGGCCTTCTTCGGCGTGTTCATCCTGGTCAGCACCATATCTGTCGTTATCGGCGGCATCGTCATCATGAACGTCATGCTGGTGAGCGTCACGCTGCGCAAGCGGGAAATCGGCGTGCGCCGTGCCGTCGGTGCCACGCAACGCGACATCGTCCTGCAGTTTTTGTCGGAAAGCATGCTGCAATGCCTGGCCGGCGGGATCCTTGGCATCGGATTTGGCTTTTTCGTGGCCCTGCTGCTGCGCACGTTTTCGCCGTTTCCTGCCTCGGTGCGCACCTGGGTTGCGATCATGGGCCTGGTGATGAGTTCTATCGTCGGACTTTTCTTCGGCATCTACCCGGCGGTACGCGCTTCGCGTCTCGATCCGGTGGTTGCGCTGAGGTCCGACTGATGAGGTCCGGCCAGTGGCGTTGATGACTCTAGCCCAAGCCCGCGAAAACTTTGTCGCGGCCATGCAGACGCTGCACTCTTCCAAAGTACGCTCGGCCCTGACCGTGCTCGGCATCGTCATTGGGGTCTCTTCGGTCATTTCCATGGCCGCCATCATTCAGGGCCTCAACAAATTTGTGCAGGACCGCGTCGAATCTCTGGGTTCTCGCACGTACTTCATCACCCGCTTTCCACCCGGCACCGACCCCTCGCACATGCCGGACAAAATCCGCATCCGCCGCTATATCGGATACGACTACGCCGAATACATCCGGGCCGCCTCTCCGGACCTTGAAACCATCAGCACCGTCGGCACCCGCGGCTTTTTCTTTGGCGACTCCAACCGCATTACCAGCGGTGATCACAGTGTGGAAAAAGTCATTGTGCGCGGCGCGGAGCCGGACTACACCACGGCGCTTCCGCTGTTCAACATCGAACGCGGCCGCTTCATCAACCAGTTCGATCAGGAACACGCGCGCCCGGTCGTCGTTCTCGGTGCGTCCATCGCCGAGTCCCTCTTTCCGGACTCCGATCCCCTCGGCAAGGTGGTGCGCATCAACGGTTCGGTTTACGAAGTTATCGGCGTCTTCAGTCACGACCAAGGCCTCTTTCTGGGCCCTGGAGTGGACATTTTCGCCATCATCCCGCTGAGTGATTTTAAGAAGCACTATCCCGAGGCCAAAGAACTGATTCTGCTCTTCACGGTGCCTCGCGACGTCAACGTCGAAACCGCGCAGAACGAAGTCATCCAGGCCATGCGGCGCATCCGCAAAATTCCCGCCGACAAGGAAAATGACTTTGAGCTGAGCTCACCCGACTTTCTCAGCAATCTGTGGAACCAGCTGACCGGCGCGTTGGTGATTCTCACTTCGGTTATAAGCTCGATTGGGCTGCTGGTCGGCGGCGTCGGTGTGATGAACATCATGCTCATTTCGGTCACCGAGCGAACTCAGGAAATTGGCGTGCGCAAAGCCATCGGTGCGCGCAAAATTGATATCCGTATGCAGTTTCTGTTTGAAGCCGTCGTGCTTACCCTGGTCGGCGGCACGATCGGCATCCTCATCGGCGCGGGCATTTCGACCATGATCCGCGCGCTGGTGCCTTCCGTTCCGGCCACGCTTTCCTACGGTTGGGTCACCATCGGCTTTGCCATGTCCGTTGGCGTTGGCCTCTTCTTTGGCTACTATCCCGCCAACCTCGCCGCCAAACTCGACCCCATTACCTGCCTGCGCTACGAATAGTCGACCTGACAGCTAGCCCGGATTCGCTGCCGCCGGAACCACAGCCAAATCAATGCCGAAGCGGCGAACGCTCCAACCGAGTCCAGCAGGGAATCCCACGGCGAGGCGTTTCGCGAGGCCACAAATGCCTGATGAATCTCATCCAGTGCGGAGTAGCAAGCGGCAATCGACAGCGCTGCCAGCGCCCAGGTCCAGCGCCAGCCTTGCCGTTCGCCGCGCACGCCCCGGAACAGCAACAGGCAAAAGATGAAATACTCGGTGAAGTGCGCGGACTTGCGGGTGAAGAAATGAATGGCGTCGAACTGATCGCCGGTGATCGAAGGCCAAAGCCACTGCAAAATTGGCGCCAGCACCGATCCGGTATGGTCCGCTGAAAACGCGTCGCTGGAAAAGGAGAAAATCAGGCAAGCCCACAACAGCCCCGGCCACCAGGCCCGCAAAAGGCGCCACCAAGGATTGCCGGCGCTCTTGGCGGCCAACCGGTGCCGGATCTCTTCCAGTTGCGGCGCAGGCCGCGGATTCCGCCAGGGCTGTTCGGCCACGCGCTACTCCGTTCGGTAGTTCGGAGCTTCGCGGGTGATGACCACGTCGTGCACGTGCGATTCGCGCAGGCCCGCCGCGGTGATGCGTACGAAGCGGCCCTTTTCGCTGAGTTCTTTCAGCGTGCGTGCACCAACGTAGCCCATGCCGCTCTTCAGTCCACCTACCAGTTGATCCGTCAGCTGAGCCAGCGGGCCTTTGTACGCCACGCGCCCTTCGACACCTTCCGGCACGGACTTGCCGCTTTCGCTGGCATCCTGGACCACACTGTAGCGGTCGGAGCCCGCCGCCATGGCGCCAATCGAGCCCATGCCGCGGTAGGACTTAAACGTGCGGCCCTGGAAGAGAATGGTTTCGCCGGGCGATTCTTCCGTGCCGGCAAACAGGCTGCCGATCATCACGCACGATGCGCCTGCTGCCAACGCTTTGGTGATGTCGCCAGAATACTTGATGCCGCCATCCGCGATAATCGGCACTTCGGTTCCATGCGCGGCGCGCGACGATTCGATGATCGCGGTCAATTGTGGCACGCCTGCTCCCGTCACCACGCGCGTAGTGCAGATCGAGCCGGGTCCGATGCCCACTTTCAATCCATCAATGCCCAGCGCGATCAAATCTTTTGCTGCTTCGTAGGTCGCAACGTTGCCAGCGATAATCTGCATTTCCGGCAGGCGCTGGCGAATGGTCTTGACCGCCACCATCACCTTGGCAGTGTGCCCGTGCGCCGTGTCGATCGCCAGCACATCGGCCTTGGCTTTGGACATTTCCACTGCACGTTCGATGAAGTCGCCTGTGGCACCGACCGCCGCACCGGTGATCAGCCGGCCGTGGCTGTCCTTCGACGCGCGGGGATACTCGAGCTTTTTCTGAATGTCCTTCACCGTGATCAGGCCCTTCAAATTGAAGTCCTGATCCACGACCAGGAGTTTTTCGATCCGGTGCTTCTGCAGAATTTTCTCCGCGTCTTCGAGAGTGGTTCCAACGGGAACCGTGACCAGATTGTTTTTGGTCATTACCGCGCTGACCAGTTGCGAGTGGTCTTTTTCAAAACGCAAATCGCGGTTGGTGAGGATGCCCGTCAGCCGCGTGCCGCGGGTCACCGGAAGCCCGGAGATTCGGTACTTGGTCATGATTTCCAGGGCCTGACGCAGCGTGATGTCCGGCGAAATGGTCACCGGGTCCACGATCATTCCCGATTCCGAGCGCTTGACGCGGTCCACTTCTTCGGCTTGCCGGTCAATGGGCATGTTGCGATGAATCAGCCCGATGCCGCCCTGCCGCGCCATGGCGATCGCCAGCCGCGATTCGGTCACCGTGTCCATCGCCGCGGAAACCAGCGGCACATTGATTTTCAATTTGCGCGTGAAATTCGTTTGCGTGTCGACTTCCGCAGGCAGTACGTCGCTTTTGCCCGGCACTAGCAACACGTCGTCAAAAGTAAGACCTTCCTGAATGGGACCTTCGATCATGTCGGCCTTTCAAGTGAAGCTAGATTGATACCAAGCGCCTTAAAACAGCGCAGCCCAGCGGGTGGCCGCTGGGCCGGAAGAGAAATCCATCAGATCGAAAAAATGAATCACTGTGAAGCGACTATTTTAGGGAAGGAAGCACAATGGGTCAAGTTGCCGGTTTGGCCGGTGCTACCGGTTCCGAGCGATGTAGGTGTCGTAAATTCCGGTAAGCGTGCGGCCGAGCCGCCCCGCGTTTGCCGAGGCCGGATCTTTGCGGAGCATCGCTTCGATGAAGGGTGCGAGGAAGCGGCCGTACTTTTTCAGAGTCGCATCATCGTGCTGGGCGACAGCGGTTTCAATGGCCGATTGCGTAGCCGGAGTGAGCAGCTCCAGGCGCCCAACAAAGACTCGCTGCAGGTCATCTGGTTGCGGGGTAATGGAGAGCGGCAGGCTCTTGCTGAGAAAGGAGCTTGGAACGATGTAGATCAGGCGCGAGCCCTCTTCGAACCAGGAATCGTGCCAGGTTTCCAGCATGGCGCGCGCCTCCGCAGGATAAAGCCCGGCGGAAACCAGGGCCGATTCCAGAATTGGGCGTAGCGAATCCGGGGAGGAAGAGTCCAGGACCGGCGGCTCAAGAATTGCGCTGGTATGCAAGGATTCGAACTGGCGGAAGCCGGCCTTGCTCCCACGCCGTTCGAAATAAATGATTAGCGAAATCTCACTGTCTGCGAGGTTGGTCGCTTCGATTCGGCCGTGAGCGAGCGCGGCGGCCGACAGCGGAGGAGCGGCTTCCGAAACGCCGCGGTAAAACAGAAATTGTTCGCGCTGCGAACTGAGCAGACCTGCAACGCGAACCGGAGCGGCCTGCACGGCGCGCGCCGCATAGTAATGGCTTGGTTGGCTTTCCGTGGGGAATTCCCGTGGTGCGGACGGCTGAACCGCAACTGAGGTCCAGGTTATGCTGCCATTCGATTCTCGTTCGAAGCGCGAAGCGTCATTCGTCGTTGGCGATGGTTCCAGATGCGAGGCGCGCGGATACCACTCCGTAATCAGACCGTGAAGAAAGGAAACTCGCACATTCACGCTGGTATCGCGCGAAGAATAAAAATAGATCACCGGTGTTTCCATCCGCAGCTTGCCGCCAAGGCCGACCTTGAATCCCGTCCCCCGAAAATGTTCCACGAAGGACGGCAGGTCGGACCCCCCATTGAGCGGAAGCCATTCGACCGCTTCGCCAGTTTCTCCGGATACCGATGTAAATGTGCCCCATTCATGGGCCACCAGCCCGGAATCGGCCTTGGGCATTTGGGCGTTGCCTGCAACCAGTTTGGAAAACAGCAGGGTCAGGGCAAGAGTTGCGCCCTGGAGGAGCAGCGCAACTCTTGCGAGCTTGTGGGTTTGAAACCCGACCTTGAGTTTGCTCATCATTGCTTTGCCGCTTTGACTTCGTTGTCGGGCTGGATGAATTGGGCCATGGTCGGGCCGCTCAGGAAGTGGCTGGTCAGATTTTGCGCCAGTAACGGATCGGACTTAGCGCCGGCGAGCGCAGCATCAGCGAACCGGCGGTGGTCAGCCTGGGGGCCGTGCAGCGTAATCAGCGCCGCGGCAAAGGCCATCTGCGGATCGTTGCCACGTGCCTGCATGGCCTGCTTCAGCCACGCATAGCTCTCAAGAGACTTCGCAGGATTGTCTTCACCGAGCCACTGTTTATACGCTTCAGCAAGATAAGCAGCATCGAACAGCGGGAGCGCGTTCGGACTCTGCGAACTGCGGCTGCTCTCAGCACGCGCGACGAGTTGCAGCAGCAGGCGGTTGGCCGCAACCCGGTCGCTGCGCGCGAAAAGAGTAGCGCGGCGCAGCGTTTCCATGTGCACCAAGGTTACGTCGCTGGAGTTGAGGATAGCCAGGGTGTCGGCGGCGAGATTGGCGGTGTCATACCCCTCACCACCAGTGAGATTCCAGTCGTGACTGACCCACGGCAGCGATTTGGCATTGCCGATGTCGAACGGATGGCAGATCAGCGGCGGACCTGCGACAGCCGCGGAGACGAACAGTAGCGATGCCAAGATCAAGAAAGCGATCTGAGACTTGCGTTTCGATGTGAACTGCATGGAAAAACCTCCTCGGGAAAGTTTGGCGCCGGCAAAGTGCAAGACGGGTATGAGGAGGAAAGTGTTAACGAGCCGCTTTCTTGTAGCTGCCTGGTGGGACTTTGAAATTTGGTGCCTGATTCTGTTCCCAGTAGCGCCACACGGAGATATCTCCGAGATCGAAAGCGTTCCACCAAGCATCGAGGGCGTTGCGATCGAGCGCGAGCGTAGATTCCCGCGTCACACCGTCCGGAGGATGCAGCAAAGCAGCAAGCCGGTCGTACACCACTGGACGGTCAGGCTGATCCACACGCGCGAGCAGATGCCAAAGCGTAAAAGCGTCGCGCGGGCGAGCTTCTCTGAGGATGACACGCAACGCTTCCTGCTGCGCGGCGGGGTCCGCAGAAAAATCAAAGTTGTGCAGCGCTTCCCGGAAGGCCGGCGAAGCATCTTCGAAATATGGCGTGCCCGGTCCTGGCACCGGATGCGTCGAGCATACTGCACCCGCAGGGATAAATGAGTCGCGTCCCTCTTTGTGGAATCCGACCCAGCCCATCGTCGTTCGAATTGTGCCAGAGCCGTCGGCTTCAACATGCAGCGTGTACGCACAGCCGAGATCCACGGCGATTGCCGAAGGTGTATCCACCTGGAATTCGCCCGGAGGGGCCCAGATCGCGGCATGGATGGTGCCAAGTTCGAGCGCGATGCGATGGCGATTGGAGCCGGCTTCGAGCAAGCGCACCCGCGAGCCCGGATCAATTTCCACTTCGCCGACTTCACTGGAGTTGATCGAAGCGCGGGAATTGCTGTCAGTGACCAGCACCTGCCCTACGCGAAGCTGAGCCTTGCTCGATTCGCTGGCTAATCCAACCCGGTCCACCCAGGGTGTGCCGGCCAGACGGGAAACGTCCCACCCTGGCGCCGACGGAAGCGGCGGGGTGCGAAGCACGAGGAGCAGGGCAGCGGTGACCAGTCCAGCGGAAACCAGCGACCCTGCAAAGAAGCGGGGCAGTTTCCAGTGCAAAAGCCCCGAGCGCGTCGATTCCTTGCGCTCGATTCTGACCGCAGAAAAGTTCGGCGCTTCGGCGCTGGTCCGAAATTGGCCCAGAGCCTTCTCGAGCTTCTCCAGTCCTGGATCAGGTTCGCCAGATTGATCCCATAAGTAGTCGCGTTTCATCGCAGTCCTTCGATCCTTTACAAACTCTTTCCGGCCCCGGATGTTTCTGTCTGCGGCGCTTGCTCGGGGCCTGGCTTGGCACTCATTCGCTCGCGAAGCATTTCCAGCCCGCGGTGAAGATTCACGCGCACCGAGCCGGGTTTGAGCCCGGTGCGCGCCGCGATTTCGGGGCCATTCATGCCTTCGACAAAGCGCATGATGAGCGTTTCGCGATAGGCATCGGGAAGGCTGCGGATCGCTTCCAGCACCGCCAGTCCTTCGAGCAGTTCCTCGCGACGTGCCGACGCCGGCTCCGGCAGGTTTTCCGCTTGCTGTTCGTCCAGTTCCACGGACAGCCTCTTGTGCCGGTAGTAGTCAATAGCGCGATTGCGCGCAATGACGGAAATCCACGCGCCAAAGCGTCCGCCGTCGTGAAGACCCGTGATGCGGGGCATGGCTTGCAGAAAAACATCGTGCAGCAGGTCCTCGGCGGCGAACCGCGGCACACGAGCCAGCAAGATGCCGTGAACCATGCGAGCATAGCGCTGATACAGGGCGCCGAACGCCGCGCGGTCACCATTTTGTGCGGCCTTCACCAGCGCTTCGTCAGAAGAATCCTTGCAAGGATCCCTGGAGCCAACCATGCTCGGCGCGTCGCTCACAGCGGGCAATCCAAGGCTGTCAAGTTGGATCTGCAAAGAAGCCGCCAGGCCGCTCTCGCCTTCCCCATCGCAATCCACCCGCTTTGCCACTGACCTATAGACGTGGCGCAGGGCCACAGTGTTAACCATACGCCTTACGTTTTTCCGGGGGTAGAGACAGCCGGCTTGCTCTAGCGAATTGCCGTCCCTTACATTAAGAAAATGCCTTCCGAATGGCCTGAATTCCAGCCGCATCCCTGGCTGAAAAACCGGCACGCCATGACCATTGCGTCCGCGTTGTGGTGGCGGAATTTTGCACTTCCTCAGCCGGAGCCGCGATACTTTCAGGTTGATCCGGAATCAAAGCTGCTCGGCCATTGCCACTGGCAGACGGGCAGAGGGCAAGACACGCCGCTGCTGGTCCTGGTGCATGGTTTGGAGGGTTCCAGCGATTCTAGCTACATGCTCGGGATAGCGGATAAGGCGTGGGCCCGTGGATTTCACGTAGTGAGGCTGAACCAGCGCAACTGTGGCGGGACGGAATTGCTAACGCCGACGCTTTACAACTCCGGGATGAGCGGGGATTACCGGAAGGTATTCCAGGAGCTTTCGGAAGTGGACGGATTCACCCAAATCTTTTTTGCCGGCTACTCGATGGGCGGCAATCTAGTCACCAAGATGGCCGGGGAGTTTGGCGACCTAGTCCCGCCGGCACTCCGTGGAGTTGCTGCAGTGTGCCCGGCGCTGGATCTTGCATCGTGCGCCGACGCTCTCGAAAAACGCGAAAACATTCTGTATCAGCGGCGCTTTGTGGCTGGTCTGCTGTCGCGTTACGCACGCAAAGCGGAGCTGTTTCCACAGCGGTATTCGGCCAATGGATTCGGGACGATTCGCACGGTGCGCGAGTTTGACGATGCCGTCACCGCGCCAGCGTTTGGCTTTCGCGACGCGCAGGAATATTACGAATCGGCCGGAGCGAAGCGGGTTGTGGCGCAGATTCGCGTGCCGTTTCTCTTACTTACGGCGCAGGATGATCCGTTTGTTCCGTACGCTGCGATTCGCACGAGTGGCGCCGAACGGAATCCCGTGATTCAGTTTATTGCCCCACAACATGGCGGGCATTGCGGGTTCATTTCAAGCCAACCTGCGGAAAGATTTTGGGCGGAGCAGCGCGTGGTGGATTTCTGTACCAGACTGGCAAGGAGTCGATCGAGCCTCAGCCCAGCGGCTTTTCCAGCGAAACCTGAAAGCCCGGCGTGAGCAGTTGCGCCGGGCCATTTTCTGTAATAGCCATTAAGTCTTCGCAGCGCACGCCAAACTCTGCCGGAATGTACACGCCGGGCTCATTGGAAAACGTCATACCAGGTTGCAGAACGGTTTTGCTCCCGCGCACCAGATAAGGATGTTCATGCCCGTCGAGGCCGATGCCGTGCCCGAGGCGATGGGTGAAGAATTTATAGTCCGGGCCGTAGCCGGCGGAAGTAATGACGGTGCGGGCGGCATCGTCCACAGTGCCCGATAGGCGGCCCTTGCGCGCCGCGTCCAGCGCCGCCTCCTGGGCCCTACGCACCGTCTCAAACGTCTGCTGAATCTTGGCTGAGGGTTTGCCGAAGACGCCGGTGCGAGTGACATCGGACGAGTAGCCTTCGACCTTGCACCCGTCGTCGATCAATACTACGTCGCCTTCGCGCAGCGTGCGCGGTTTGATGCTCCCGTGCGGAAGAGCAGCCGAGGATCCAAACAGCACCATAGCATCGCCTCGCACACCGACGAGCGCGTAGCCGGCATCGACCAGGTTCGAGACCTCGTTCTGTGAAATTCCTTCCCGCAACGACGCGAACACCGCTTTGTACACGTCGCAAGTCGCTTCGCAGGCCAGGCGAATCAGCTCGATTTCATGTGGCGATTTGACCCCACGGCACCCGATGGTAATCGGATCGCCCGAGACAAACTCGAAGCCCGGCGCCGCCTGGCGCAAGCGATCGTAAAAGGTGTACATCGCCGTTTCTTCCACGGCGATGCGGCCGGTGCGCAGCCCGCGATCGGCTAGCGCGCTTCCCGCAATTTTCGATGGGCTTTGGTCCTCCTGCCACACGCGGACGTCGGCCGGGTATTTTAGCTGCTCGCGAAAGCGGCTCTCCTCGAAAGCCGGACAAACCACAATCGGATCGCCTTTTCTGGTGAGCAGCACGCCGAGCATGCGTTCGCTGGACCACCAGCGCACACCCGTGAAGTAATAGAGCGCGGTGCCTGCCGAGAGAAAGAGCGCGTCAACTTTGGGGTTCTGTTCGTCGAGAAGCTGCTCGGCCTTGGCAGCGCGCGCGCGGAACTCTTCCGGCGTGATCGGCTTCACGCGGGAGCCGAGCGGTTTCAATTCCCTGAAAGCTGGCGGCAAGGAGGCGCCTTCTTGCGATTGCGCCAGCACTGCGCCGGGAGCAAATGCGGCAATTGCTCCGGCGGTTTTTATGGCCTGACGGCGGCTGAATTTTGTGGTCGAAACAGTCGGATTGGGAGGATTCATGGCCGCAACAGATTGAGCGGCGCGAGCCCTCACTGTCAAGCGAAGCCGCCCGCTTCCTTCGGTTGCCGCTAGGCGCGGGCCTTTTCGATCATCTCGTCCCAAATTCCCTTGGATTTCAGAATGAGTTCGATCAATTCGCGCGCGGCGCCTTTTCCGCCGGTGCGGGCGGTAACAAAGTGGGCAGCCTTTTTAACTTCCAGGGTCGCGTTTCCGACGGCTGCGGCAAGCCCGACTCGTCGCATCACTGTAAGGTCCGGCAAATCATCACCCAGAAACGCGACTTCGTCCTCGCTGACTCCGGCCTTTTTCAGAATCTCTTCGTACGCGGCAATTTTGTGCGGCTGCTTTTCATATACGAATTCAACGTTCAACTCTTTCATGCGTCGCCGCAGTGCCGCGCTTTCGCGGCCGGTAATAACGCCCATGCGCAATCCGGCGGTACGGCCGAGCGAAAGGCCCTGCCCGTCGTGGGCGTCGAATGTCTTGATCTCCAGCGCTGAGCCATCCGGCTGAGAAAGAAGTGTCACGCTGCCATCGGTGAGGGTGCCGTCAACGTCCATTAGCACTACCTTGATTTTTGCAGCACGTTTTCTGAGTCCTGGAGTGTTTTTCTGCCCGGCCGCCACGGTTCCTCCGCGAATCATGGCAAAAAAGT
Source organism: uncultured Acidobacteriaceae bacterium (assembly GCA_964594885.1). Classification (GTDB taxonomy): domain Bacteria; phylum Acidobacteriota; class Terriglobia; order Acidiferrales; family UBA7541; genus Acidiferrum. The sequence continues at coordinate 49,052 of CAZQOB010000024.1, read as the reverse complement.
GTAGCAAATGCCCGGCCGATTGCAGACTGCCGGAGCTAGACCAGTTGCAGTCCCCACAAGTCGTGCAGGTGGACGACGCCGAGGACTCTGCGTGCAGCGTCCACCACGATGACGCACGTGATGCGGCGTTTCTCCATCAGCGTCAGTGCTTCGCTCACCAGAACTTCCGGGCCGATGGTGTGCGGAGTTCGCGTCATGCAGTCGGCGAGCTTCATATCCACAACTTTGCCGCCATGCTTTTCCATGAGCCTCCGCAGGTCGCCATCGGTCAAAATTCCCGCCAGCGTGCCGTCAGCGTTGACCACGGTGGTCATGCCGAGCTTCTTCGCTGACATTTCGTGGAAGACGTCGGCCATCGGCGTCGCCGGCGAAACTTGCGGCAGCTTTTCGTTGGAATGCATGACTCGGTTGACGCGCAGCAGACGTTTACCGAGACTTCCGGCCGGATGCAGCGCGGCAAAATCGTCGTGGCGGAAATCACGTTTTTCCAGCAGCGCCACTGCCAATGCATCTCCTATCGCCATGGCAACCGTCGTGCTCGCAGTGGGCGCCAGGTTCAGCGAACACGCTTCTTCGTTCACGCTGACGTCCAGCACGACGTCGCTGGCCTGCGCGATTGTGGATTTGGGATTGCCGGTCAGCGCTAAGAGCTTGATTTCCAGGCGCTTCACGGCATCCAACAGCGCAATTATTTCGCGCGTTTCGCCGCCGTAGGACACTGCGATCATCACATCACCCGGAGCAAGCATTCCAAGGTCGCCGTGTAGTGCTTCCGCCGGATGCAGAAAAAACGACGGCGTGCCGGTGCTGGAAAGCGTTGCCGAAATCTTCCTGCCGACGATGCCGGACTTGCCCATGCCGGTAACCGCCACACGGCCTTTGCAAGCAAACAGAAGTTCCACTGAACGCTCAAAGGCGTCATCCAGGCGCGCCATGAGGTCTTGAATCGCCTGCGCCTCAATGCGCAAAACGCGCTTGCCGGATTCGAGGCTCACGCTGGTCTCCACGATCGGATTAGCGAGGCGAGATCCTTCAATCGCGAAAGCAATCCGGCTAGTTGATCGAGAGGTAGTGCGTTGGCTCCGTCTGACAGCGCCTTGGCGGGATTGTCGTGGGTCTCGATGAAAACTCCGTCCACGCCCGCTGCGACCGCGGCGCGCGCCAGCGGCTCAATGAATTCCGGCTGGCCGCCGCTGGCATGACCCTGTCCACCGGGCAACTGCACAGAATGCGTGGCGTCAAACACCACCGGATAGCCAAACTTTTTCATCTGCGGGATACCGCGAAAATCCACAACCAGATTTTGATAGCCGAACGACGAGCCTCGTTCCGTCAAAATAATCTGCTTGTTGCCGGTCGATTCCACTTTTTCCACCGCATTGTTCATGTCAGCGGGCGAAACAAATTGCGGCTTCTTGATGTTCACCACCCGTCCGGTTTTTCCCGCTGCCACCAGCAAATCAGTCTGGCGCGCCAGGAAAGCGGGGATTTGCAAAACGTCTACAACTTCCGCCGCTAACGCCGCGTGCGCTGGCTCATGAATGTCGGTAAGGATTGCCAGCTTCAGGTCCGCCTTGATCTTGCCGAGAATCCGCAGGCCTTCTTTCAATCCCGGCCCCCGAAACGAATTTACAGATGACCGGTTCGCTTTGTCGTATGAGGCCTTGAAAATATACGGCACGCCAGCGTCTGCGGCGATCCTGGCCACACGTTCCGCCATCACCCGGGCGTGCGATTCGTTCTCAATCACGCACGGCCCTGCAATCAAAAACAGCGGTAAGTCTCCAGGATAGGGCGGCAAACCAGTTTCGCGGCTTAAGAGTTTAAACATTTCGGATGAAGATACCACAGGAAGAGCTTGAGAGGCCGACGACCGCGACGTCGTTGGGAACGCGATGCGTCAAGCCGTAGCGCCGGGAGCTGCTCGCAGAACCGGAGTCGCCGGATTTTCCGCGCCCGGCAAATGTAGCCCTCCGCCGTTGCCGGCAGTTACGCCGACTCCGGCAGCGGCCGGTTTATTTCGTGTTTTCTTGTGTTCCAGCGCCGCACCAATGAACGCTGCAAACAGCGGATGCGGTTCCAGCGGCTTGGATTTGAACTCCGGATGAAACTGGCAGCCCAGAAACCACGGATGGTTCGGAGCTTCCACAATTTCAACGTAATTTTCGTCCGGCGTCCGTCCAGTAATCTTCAGGCCCGCAGCCACCAGCGTTTTTTCATGTTCGCGGTTGAATTCATAGCGGTGACGGTGGCGCTCGCTGATTTCCAGCTGGCCGTAAGCCTTCGCCGCAAACGAACCCGGCTCCAGCTTGCAGTCCCATGCGCCGAGGCGCATTGTGCCGCCCATCTCTTCGATGCCCAGCAGTTCGCGCAGCTTATAAATCACGCGATACGGAGTCTGCGGATCAAACTCCGTGCTGTTGGCCGCCTTGAGGCCAGCGACGTCACGCGCGTACTCGATCGTCGCGCACTGCATGCCCAGACAAATCCCGAAGAAGGGAACCTTGTGCTCGCGCGCGTAGCGAATCGTATAGATCATTCCTTCGATGCCGCGCTTGCCGAATCCGCCGGGCACCAGGATGCCGTCATAAAACCTCAGCCGGTCTGCGGCCGTTTCCGGTGAATCAATTTCCTCGGATTCGATCCACTCAATCACTGTCTTGTGATTGTGCGCCAGCCCGCCGTGCAACAAAGCTTCGCGCAGGCTCTTGTAGGCGTCCTCCAGTTGCACGTATTTGCCGACAATCGCGATGTGTGCCTCGCCCGCCGGACGGTGAATCCGCTCGATCAACTCCAGCCACGGCTGGAAATTTTGCGGACGTTCTTCCAGCCTCAACAAACGCAAAATCTGCTTGTCCAATCCTTCGCGCGCCAGCTCCGCCGGTACTGCATAAATCGTGTCCACATCTTCCATGGAAATGACGCACGATTCCACCACGTTACAGAACAGCGCCACCTTGCGCTTCAGTTCAGCCGGAATATGCCGGTCGCTGCGGCACAGCAGAATGTCCGGCTGGATTCCGATGCCCAGCATCTCCTTCACGCTGTGCTGAGTCGGCTTGGTCTTCTGTTCGCCAGCCGCCGCGATGTAGGGAACCAGCGTCACATGCACAAACAAAGTGTTTTCGGCGCCGAGCTCCAGCCGCATCTGGCGGATCGCTTCCAGAAACGGCAGGGACTCGATGTCGCCGACCGTGCCGCCGATTTCAACGATCACCACGTCAACACCGGTTGACACCTTCTTGATGATGTTCTTGATTTCGTCGGTGACGTGCGGAATCACCTGCACCGTCTTACCCAGGTAATCGCCGCGCCGCTCTTTGGTCAAAATCGTTTCGTAGATGCGTCCGGTTGTCCAGTTATTGTCACGGGTCAGCTTCGCGTGCGTGAACCGCTCGTAGTGTCCGAGGTCCAGGTCCGTCTCCGCGCCGTCTTCGGTCACAAACACTTCGCCGTGCTGGAACGGGCTCATGGTGCCGGGATCGACGTTGAGATACGGATCGCACTTCTGAAGGTTGACTTTAAAACCGCGACTTTCGAGGAGACAACCGATTGAGGAGGCTGCTACGCCCTTACCAAGTGAGGAAACAACACCGCCGGTAACAAATATATATTTTGGCGCCATCCGTGTAGTCCGCGTAGCCGCTAGAGGCCCCGTCGGACGTTTCTTACCTCTCAGGCCCGGCTGTCTTCGCCGCGCCATAGGATAACGTACACATAATTATGGGCAGGCTTCGGCTTTCTGTCAATTCCAACTCTTGGCACCAGCAAGTCGGAATTTTCTCGCGCAACTTTGTGGGCCAACATGGGTTCTACCCACTGAACAGTTATGTGACTGTCCGGACGTTCAGCTTATTTTTGCGGCACAGCCTGGCGGCTGCGGAAACCGCTGCGGAGAAGCTGCCATCTAAGCTAAATGAGCGTGCGAATGAATCCGCGATCCTGGCACGGGGGCTTGTGCATCGGGGTGAGTACATGAAAGCCGTTGCAATTCGAAATTGCGTTCTCAATGTGTTTTGCTGCGCGCTGCTTGCCGCCTCAGCCATGGCCCAACGCTCGGCCGCCGTCAAGCCTGTCGCTGGTTCCTACGACATCGCGAATGATGTTTCGGTGCAGGGCACGGTGCTGAACTACACTGAAAAATCCGCCGCGCTTCCGATTGGCACGCACCTTTTGGTTCAGACGGCTTCCGGGAACGTGGACGTTCACCTTGGTGATGCACGCCTGCTTCATCTTGCGAACCTGAAGATCGCGCTCGGTGCCAACGTGCGCCTTATCGGCCAGCCGAAACAAATCGGTGCAAATTCCGTATTTCTCGCACGCCTGGTGCAAGTTGGGACGAAAGTTCTTGCGGTACGCTCCGAACAAGGTTTCCTGTATGGTCCCGCGGGCATCCATGCCGAGGCCAACAAAGCGTTAACGGCGAACGCTCGAGCGGACCAGAGGGCAGGTGCCCGATGAATCGAGCCGGCATCAATCGGGCCATCCCAGCTTTGGCCTTCATCGTGGCGGTTTTCACGGCAGCTTGCGGCGGTGGTGGCTCGACTCCAATTCCTCCTCCGCCCGTCGGCGGCTTTTCCAATGCCAGCCTTAAAGGTCAGTACGCCCTTTCCATGAGTGGAGCCAACAACGGCAACTTCTTTGCGCGCGTCGGGTCTTTCACCGCGGACGGCAATGGCAACATCACCGCCGGAATCGAAGATGTGAATGTCGCTGGAAGCGGCACACAGATCATCAGTTTCACTACGCCAACCACTTACAGCGTCCAGGCCGACGGCCGCGGCATCATCAACCTCACTGGCAGCGGTCCGCTCCTTTTCAGCATCACCTTGCTGTCGCCTACGCAGGGGCTGATTGTCGAGACCGACGGCATCGCCACGGCCAGCGGCACCTTCGTCTTGCAAAACTCCAGTTCGTTCAACACCGGCAGCATCAGCGGTAATTACGTCTTTGATACCAGCGGCCTCGACGGCAGTCTCAATCCGGACTCCATCATCGGCCAGTTCGTCGCGAACGGCAGTGGTGGATTCACCAGCGGCCTGATTGATGAAAACGACGCCGCGCACCTCGTCAGCGCTGCTCCCTTCACCAGCAGCACGTATCAGATGGACTCGACCAACGGCACGCCCTTCGGGCGCGGCACGCTTTCCTTCACAGCGAACGGAACCACTTACAACTACGTCTTCTACGTCGTCAGCGGGACCAAACTTCGCATGATGGAAGCGGGTTCGACCGCGCTGACCATAGGCGACGCGCAGTCACAATCGAGCGTTCCGACCAGCAACACGAATTTCAACGGCAATTTTGCCTTTCTGCTGAGCGGCAGCGGCTCCACTGGTGCCATCACTCGCATCGGGCGTCTCTCCGCCAACGGTTCGGGCACGCTGACCAATATCGTCGCCGATACCAACGATACCGGCGTGGTCGCCAGAGTTCCCGACGGTTCTCTGTCCGCCATGAGCTACTCGATTGACATCGGCAACGCTGGCACTGGACGCGGTACGCTCACCTTTAATGATTCCAAGCTGGGCACGTTCCAATACGTCTTCTATCTAAACTCCTCCAGTGGCGGTGTCATTCAGGACATCAGCAAGAACGCCGTCGCCGACGGAACAATCCAACTGCAGGCCGGCGGTCCATTCACCAACGCCAGTCTGGCCGCCGACTACGGGCTCGTACTGTCCGGAGTCAGCACCAATAGCAACACCTTCGCCACTGCGGAAGAAGACTTCGTCGGCCACGTGAAACTGACCGGCGATGCTTCCAACAACGTCAACGGGGCAATGGACTTCTCCGAGTTCAGTTCCAACCAGGGCGTCTTCCCCAACATCGTCGTGTCCGGCAACGGTCTTTCCATCGGCGGCGATGGTACCACCAGTGGTGGGATGCGTAACGCCCTTTCACTGAAACTGAACACGGTGCCGTCCTCCACGCTCAATTTCGCGCCCTACATCGTCAACTCGCAAACGATCTTTGTTGCCGGAACCGATTCCGATCGCACCATTTCCGGTACCATCACCGTTCAGGCCCCGTAAGAACTCAGCGCCGCGAAGCAAGATCCTACCCGGGTGCGACCTTTTTCGAATGCGCCGATTTCAGCGCCGTAAGCCCGTCAGAGGTTAGCCCAGCGCGGGAGTGCCGGGGAAGTAGCGCCGTGGAGTTGTGCGGCATCTACCGCATCACCCGAAATCCCGTTTCATCGCTCGTTCATCCATCCGCAACTCCCAAATTTCCGATACCGTCCATTCAAACGATTCGTTTGCCTCCGGCGCCGCGCACTTGGCAACCTAAGTGAAATCCTGTTGCGGAGGACTTTCGTGGACTACGTTGCCCCCACCGAGCTCTTATCCAGCGCCTTGGCCGCCGCCCGACAAAAGGCCGACCTCTCCGTTCGCGATCTGCTCATCCGCGGTTTTCTGGCCGGTGGCATCCTGGCCTACGCCACTTCCATGGCCTTTGTCGTCACCGCTCAAGGGCTCCCGCCGGTCGTCGGCGCCATTCTGTTTCCGATCGGTTTCGTGATTCTGGTTCTCCTGGGCCTCGAACTGGCTACCGGAAACTTCGCGTTGCTTCCCGCGGCGCTGCTCTCGCGCAAGATCTCCCTCGCCAAGCTGTTGCGCAACTGGTTTTGGGTCTACGCCGGCAATCTGGCCGGAAGCCTTTTCTACGCAGCCCTTTTTTATCTGGCGATCACCAACGCCAACAGCGCCGCTGGCGGCCCAATCGGCGAACTGTTCAAAGCCGCCGCGCAAAAGAAGACGCTCGGCTATATGGCCGTAGGATTTCGCGGCTGGGAAGGGGCCTTTATCAAAGGCCTGCTCTGCAACTGGATGGTCACGCTCGGTGCAGTCCTGGCGATGGCTTCGCGTTCTACCGTTGGCAAAATCACGGCGATGTGGCTGCCGATCCTGGCCTTTTTCTCCCAGGGATTCGAGCACTCCATCGTCAACATGTTCGTCATTCCCGCCGGCAAAATGTTCGGCGCACAGGTGTCCATTCGCCAATGGTGGCTCTGGAACCAGATTCCCGTGACATTGGGCAACATCGTGTCCGGCGCATTACTCACCGGTCTCGCGCTGTACGTAACGTACCAGCCAAGCGAAAACGTGCCGGCGTTGCGTCTGGAAATTCCTGCGGAAACCGAGCCGCAGACGGAGCCCGCACTGGCTCGGGCAACGGTTGGCGAGTTGACTGCGTGAAACGCCGTCACGAGAAGGGCCTATGAACCAAAAGCTGGTGGTCATCGGTAACGGCATGGCAGGCACCGCCTGCATCGAGCAGATCCTCAAGTACCGCCGCCAGTTTGACATCACCGTCTTCGGCGACGAAACCCATGTCAACTACAACCGCATCTTGCTTTCCTCCGTTCTGGCTGGAGAGAAATCCGCCGAAGATATCGTTCTTAATTCGCTCGACTGGTATCAACAGAACGACATCCGCCTCCGTCTCGGCGTGCGTATCACCGCCATCGATCCGGGCGCCAAAACCGTCACCGGCGACGACGGCAGCAGCACTTCGTTCGACAAACTCATCATCGCCACCGGCAGCTCCGCGCTGATCCCGCCCATCGAAGGTTCGTCCAAGCCCGGTGTGTACGTCTTCCGCAATCTCGACGACACGCGCGCGCTGCTCGACCGCGCTCGACACGGAGCCCGGGCAATTGTTGTTGGCGGCGGCCTGCTCGGGCTCGAAGCCGCTCGCGGTCTGCAGGTGCAAGGCTGCGATGTCACAGTGGTCCACCTGATGGACTCGCTGATGGAACGGCAGCTCGACGCCATCGGCGGCGCTTATCTCAAGGCGCGCATGGAGTGCTTGGGTGTCAAGGTTCTGCTCAACCGCTCGACTACGCACATTATCGGCGAAACGCGAGCCGAAGGCGTCCGCCTCAAAGATGGCGAGGAACTCCCAGCCGATTTCGTGGTCATCGCCGCCGGGATTCGCCCCAACGCCGAACTGGCGCGCAAAGCCGGGCTTCACGTCAACCGCGCCATCGTTGTGAACGACTTCATGGAAACATCGCACCCCGATATTTTTGCTGTCGGGGAATGTGTCGAGCATCGCAGCGTCTGCTATGGCCTGGTCGCCCCGCTTTTCGAGCAAGGAAAAGTTCTCGCCGCCACCCTTACCGGCAACCGAGACCAGACTTACGAAGGCTCGACGCTTTCCGCCAAGCTCAAAATCATGGGCGTGGACGTTTTCTCCGCCGGCGACTTTAGCGAATCCGCTCCCGACAGCGACGCGGTCCGCTTCGAAGATCCCGCACTCGGCATTTATAAGAAACTCATTCTGCGCAACAACAAACTCGTGGGCCTCATACTAGTCGGGGACACCGCCGACAATCACCGCTACATGCACTGGCTCGAAAGCAAAGCCGATCTCACCAGCAAACGCCGCAGTCTTCTTTTTCCCGAACCTGTCGCTGACGCCGGCCTCGACGTCGCTGAACTTCCCGAAAGCAAAGTGGTCTGCGGCTGTCACGGGGTAACCAAGGGCTCTATCGTTCAAGCCGTTCGCGACCGCGGACTTTCCACGCTCGCTCAGCTCAAACAATGCACGCGCGCCTCCACCGGTTGCGGCAGCTGCACAGAACTTTGCCAGCATCTGCTCAAAGCGGTTGCCCCGCAATTTGAGGATGAGCGTCAGCAAGTCCTCTGCAAATGTGTTCCCTTCAGCGAAGAACGCCTGCGCGAAGTCGTGCGCACCGAGCGCCTGCGCTCCGTCCAGCAGGTTCTCGACATCTATGGCAACGGAGCCGGTTGCGCCGTCTGCAAACCCGCGCTCAGCTACATGATGGACGTCGTCTGGTGTGGCTCGCATCAGGAAGACCGCTCCGCCCGCTTCGTCAACGACCGCGTCCACGCCAACATTCAAAAAGACGGCACCTTTTCCGTCGTACCTCGCATTCGTGGTGGGGTCACCTCACCCGAAGAGTTGCGCCGTATCGCCGACGTTGCCGAAAAATACCGAGTCCGCATGGTCAAAATCACCGGCAGCCAGCGCATTGATTTGCTCGGCGTGCAAAAATCCGACCTGCCCAATATCTGGGCCGATCTCGGTATGCCGTCCGGCCAGGCTTACACCAAGGGCGTGCGCATGGTGAAAACCTGCGTCGGCACCGACTTCTGCCGGTTCGGCGTGCAGGACTCCATCGCCACCGGCGTTGAGCTCGAGCGTCGCTTCGAAAATCTCTTCACCCCACACAAACTGAAGATGGGCGTAGTCGGCTGCCCGCGCAATTGCGCCGAAGCCACTGTCAAGGACATCGGCCTGGTCGGCCAGGACGGCAGTTGGCAGGTCGTCGTTGGCGGCGCCGCTGGCAAAAAAGTCCGCAAAGCCGATCTCTTGATCACCGTCGAATGCAGCGAAGCAGCCCTCCAGGCCGCCGCTCTGTTTTTCCAGTACTACCGCGAAAATGCCAACTTTCTCGAACGTACTTACGATTTCGTAGAACGCGTCGGCATCGAACGTGTCCGCCGCGAAACAATCTACGCTCCGCTTGCCACACAACAGCGTCTGCGCGAACGCCTCCGCCGCTCCAAGGCCAACTCGCGGGACGCGTGGCTGGAAGGTGACCAGCCTCGCCATCCCACCCAGTTCGTCCAGATTGAATCCCTGCCGTTACCGCCCGCGGGGAATATCCAATGAGCGCGCCAGAAAATCAGTGGTACGCCGTTACGTCGTGCGACAGCATTCCTGTGCGCGAAGGCCGCGCCGTCGAACTTGACGGTCGCCAGATCGCCATCTTCAATCTCGGCGACGGATTTCGCGCCGTCGAAAACAGGTGCCCGCACCGCGGCGGACCACTCTCCGACGGTATCGTCTCTGGTGCCGAAGTCGTCTGCCCGCTGCATTCCTGGACGTTTGATCTGGTGGAAGGCTGTGTCACCAATCACCCGGAATCACAAGCTTGCCTAACCACGTTCCCGGTTCGCATCGAAGAGGGCGTGGTTTGGGTCGCGATTCCGGTGAGCGAGGATCGGGAAACCGATTCGGAGGCTGCGGCATCCGATCATCGCGACCGGCCCCTGCGCTGGGTCCAGCGCAAGGAGTTCAGTCCGGCACCATAGCCGGCAAGCCCCGGAGGTGCGGCACTACATCGTTTGGCACTGCAATTACTCGGAGGTTCGTCTTGTCCCCCGCCGGTTTCCAAGGCCTAACCGTCCTCTCGCTGGAGTCCCGCCGCGCCGCTGAAATGGCTCGCCTGATCGAAAATTTCGGTGGTTCCCCCATATCCGCGCCCGCGATGCGCGAAGTCCCGCTCTCACAAAATAACCAAGCCATCGACTTTGCCCGCGGGCTGATCGCTGGCCAGTTCGATCAAGTCGTGTTTCTAACGGGCGTTGGCACGCGCGCACTGATGCAAGTCCTGGCGGAGGCGCAACTCGCTGACCCGTTCCTGCATGCGTTACGCCGCGTCAGAGTCGCCGCTCGCGGGCCCAAGCCTCTCGCCGTCCTACGCGAACTTGCCGTGCCGGTCGCTGTCACTGCGCACGAGCCCTGCACCTGGCGCGAACTGCTCGCGGCGATGATCGGTGAAGGGAACTCACTCAATGGTGAGCGCATTGCCGTTCAGGCTTACGGCGTTTCCAACTCCGATCTGCTAGCCGGGCTCCGTGAGCGCGGCGCGATCGTCACTGAAATTGCGGTCTATCGCTGGGAGCTGCCGGAGAACACCGAACCGATTCGCGCCGCCATTGCCGCCCTCATCGAGCGCAAGGTACACATCGTTCTTTTCACCACCGGCGTTCAGGTCGACCACTTGTTCCGCATTTCCGATGAGCTGCAGCAGCACCAAGCGCTGCTCTCGTGTTTTGAGCAGGTCTTGGTCGCTTCCATCGGCCCGGACACCACCGAAACGCTCCTTCGCTTCGGGCTGCACGTCGACCTCGAACCCTCTCATCCCAAAATGGGCATCCTGGTCAAAGAAGCCGCCGACCAGGCCGCCTCTCTCCTCGCCACCAAGCGTGTAGCGCCTTAGGCCCGGCACAATTTAGCCCAGCCCGGAAGAGTCGGGTAGATGCGACACCCTTGCTCGGGGACTCCGCGTCGTTTCTACCTCTTCTCCTGCCCAGCCAACAACTTCTCGACCCGCTTCACGTCCTCGGGCACATCCACGCTCACTGCGTCGTGCTGCACTTCCGCTACCCGAATCTTCCACCCATTCTCCATCCACCGCAGCTGCTCCAGTTGCTCCAACCGTTCCAACTCACCTTGCGGAAGTGTGGGGTACTCCAGCAACGCGTCGCGCTGAAAGACGTAAAGCCCCAAATGCTTCAGATGCCGCGCATGAATCTTGTGCGCCGCATCACGCACCCACGGAATTGGCGCCCGCGAAAAATAAAGCGCGTTGTCTTCAAAATCCAGCACCGTCTTGACCACGTTCGGGTCCATGATGTCGGCTGGAGTCCTGATCGCCACTGCCACGGTCGCAATCGCCGCTACCGGCTCTTCCAACAGCGCGCTCACCGCAGTATCCACCGCCGCAGGATCCAACAGGGGTTCATCGCCCTGCACATTCACAAATACTTCACCGTCCGTGTGCGCTGCCACTTCCGCAATTCGCTCTGTCCCCGTTCGGTGATCGGTGCGGGTAAAGCGCGCCTCGCCGCCAAATCCCTCTACGGCCTTCACAATCCGCTCATCGTCGGTCGCCACAATCACTCTTCCCGCGGTTTTCGCCAGTTTCGCTCGCTCATATACTCGCTGCACCATCGGTTTTCCCGCCAGTGAGACTAAAGGCTTTCCCGGCAATCGTGTCGACCCATATCTCGCCGGAATTACCACGACCACTTTCGACGAATCATTCGCGCCCATTTCCTTATCCTTCTTGAGCCATTCTCGCTGCCAGTCTAACATCCATACCAAGCCGTCCCGGTCTTCGCTCGCCGGAGTTTCCTGCAAACCCTCCAAGCCCTCGACCTAATTCCTGTATGCCGTTGAATAGACAAGATTTTTACTTGTGTTCGGTTTGGTCCGTGATTACAATTCCGCCTAGTCCAAGTCCGATCGTTCCCTGTGGGACGATGGGGGCGCTGTGAAGGTCCAGGGTCCAGGCGTTCGGTGCAAGGTTCTTTCCGTCCTTTTGCTGGGAGCCTGCGCGCTCTCAATGAGTTTGTGCGCCTCTCCTCTCCTTGCGCAGGCCGGCTCTGGTGACACGCAGCCCACGCCGCAAGTTCCCGAAAAACCGTTCGATCCTAGCTCTGTCGAGAAAACTCCTCTCCACACCGGCCTCAAGGACGACGTCCGCCACGACACTCCCGAGCTCAAAATCAGGCCCGGCAAAATGCTGCACACCGACGTGGACGTCGCCCTGGTCAACGTCACTGTCACCGATCCCTACAATCGCCTGGTAACCGGACTCGAGCCCGACAACTTCCGGGTCTTTGAGGACAACACCGAACAGGAAGTCATCTCGTTTTCCTCTGAAGACGTGCCAATCTCCATCGGCGTCATCTTCGATCTCAGCGGCAGTATGTCCAACAAAATCGGAAAAGCCCGCGACGCCGCCATTCAGTTTTTTAAGACCGCCAATCCCGCCGACGAATTTTTCTTGGTCAGCTTCAACGAACGCGCCGAATTGACCAGCACCTTTACCAACAGCGTCGAAGATCTCCAGAGCCGCATGTTGACCACCAGCCCGAAGGGCCGCACCGCTCTTCTCGATGCCATCTATCTTGGACTCAGCCAGATGAGGGGTGCACATAACGCCAAACGTGCCTTGCTCATCCTGTCTGATGGAGGTGATAATCACAGTAGGTACAACGAAAGCGATATCAAGCGGCTGGTGAAGGAAGCCGACACTCAGCTCTATGCCATCGGGATCTTCGATCCGCTTGGAAATCGCGGCCGTACCCCGGAAGAACTAAACGGCCCTTCGCTCCTGACCGATATCACCGATATGACCGGTGGGCGCGTTTTCGCCGTCGAACGTATGGAGGATCTCCCGGATATCGCCACTAAGATTGGCATGGAGCTGCGCAACCAATATGTACTGGGATACCATCCAAGCAACAAGGCGCATGATGCTCGCTGGCGCAAAATCAAAGTTAAACTCCGTGCGCCCAAGGGCCTCCCGCCCCTCTCTGTTTACAACAAGACCGGTTACTACGCACCCAGCCACTAGTCGCCCTTTCCTGACCCACACCTTCCTGGCTGTGCTCCTAGCACTTGTCCTTTTCGCGGCGCCCGCACTCCTGGCCCAAGACAACCCGCTCGCGCCGCCTCCTCAGCAGCCTCTCCCTCCCGGCCAGACCGCCAACCAACAGGGCGGCTCGATTAAAGTTGACGTCAGCCTCGTCGTTCTCCACACCACCGTGCTTGACGACCGCGGCAAATTTGTTGATGGCCTCAGCAAAGAGAACTTCCGGGTCTTCGAAGACAAAGCCGAGCAAAAGCTTGACGTCTTCAAGCGCGAAGACGTTCCCGTCAGCATGGGCCTGGTCATTGACAACTCCGGCTCGATGCGCGACAAGCGCGCCCGCGTCAATGAAGCCGCTCTGACCCTGGTCCAGGCATCCAACCCCCACGACGAGGCTTTCGTGGTCAACTTCAACGACGACTACTACCTCGACCTCGACAAGGATTTCACCAACAGCATTCCCGAACTAAAAGAAGCGCTCGAGCGCATTGACGCACGTGGCAGCACCGCGCTCTACGACGCCATCATCGGCTCCATGGATCATTTGAAAAAAGGCCGCAAGGACAAAAAGGTTCTGCTGGTGGTCACCGACGGCGAAGACAACGTCAGCCGAAACTCGCTCGAGAAGACCATCCGCGAAATCCAGAAAGCCAACGTAGTGATCTACACCATCGGCCTGTTCAGCGATGAAGACAAGAAGAACCGCAAGAAGGCCATGCGCGCGCTGAAAGACATTTCTGCAGCCTCCGGCGGCATACCCTATTTCCCGGAGAACGTCGCCGACGTGCACAACATTTGCGACCAAGTCGCGCGGGACATCCGCAATCAGTACACCCTCGGCTACTACCCGACCAACAATAAGAAGGACGGCACCTTCCGCACCGTTCAGGTCGACGTGATTCCGCCGCGCGGTCGCGGCAAACTTACCGCCCGCACTCGCAACGGCTACTACGCCCCTGGCGCGTCCGCCGCGTCCAATTCTTACCCACCGCACGACCAGTCGGCCGCCTCGCAAACCGCTGGCTCACCCACCGCCCGCTAGCGAACAACAGCGTTCGCGCAAAATGCAGCCAGCCAGCGGTCAATCGTGACGACCGCCTCTTCGCGCACTCCGATTCAGCGTCGTTTCCTTCCCGTTGCCACCAGGGCGGCAGCCGTAGCGCGCCCTCATGCCGAGCATTCGGTTGTCTCGCTAGTTGTGTTATTGCTTCGCACACAGCGGCTGACGCTCGGTGGTTACGGCGGCGTCGGGATACTCCGATACCTCCCCGTTGAGCAAGCGTTGTTGCGATGGCTCGAGCTCGACTCCACGAAGATGAGCGTCCAGGAATGTGGCAACGTAATCGCGAACCGCCGCCATCGTCTTTTCCGGTCCCATCGGGCCAGTCTCCACCGAATCTTTCGTCAGCCAAATCCAATCCCCGATCGCCGGGTGTTCCGTTCCACGAAGATCTACTGCAAGCCGCGCACCCTCGAGGTTGGTCCATAGACGGCACTCGCTGGGTTCCCAGCGTTCCCGTCCCGCACCAAGGATCAGAACGGGCTTCTTGGTTGCGCTTGGCAAAGCCGTCGGCACGAAGCCGTCCAGGAGAATTGCCGCCTTGAAGCGTGGTTCGAACTCACTGGCGACCAGTGCTGTGAGCGCGCCGAGAGAGTGCCCAGCAACCGCAATTCTGCTCACGTCAAGTTTTTTGACAAAAACACTGTCGCTGCGCGAATTCAAACGCTCGATTTCGCTCACGACATAGTCCAAATCTAGCGTTCGCGTATAGACGGCGGTTGACATTGCCTTCTCGTCGCCCGTCATTGGACCGCCCAAATGGCTGCCGACAACGGATTTCGCAAGCTGCCCATTGCCAAGCTCGACCGCGGTCGTTTCGTAAGTGTGTGCAACCGCTGCTACAACATACCCTCTGCTTGCCAAATCTTCAGTTAGGTAGGTGTAGTCGGTGAAGGTCGCCGTGAAACCCGGCGTGAATACGACCACGGGGTGAGCTCCTTCCGCCACCGGAGCATCCGCGCAGCTGTTGGTCGTTACCGGGAACGGACGAACTCCAACCAGCTGCCCAAAATAGTTCCACACCGCTACAGAAGCGTACGCTGCTGGCACGCATTTCTGTTCTGGCCTTAGCGACGCCGGGTACCAGAAGCGAACTGCAAGCTCTCGCTTTGCGCCGTTGTTCAGGTAGGGATCCTCGCGCTTGACGTCGGTCAAATGCATTGTGCGTGTCCCGACCAGGGAAGTTCCAGTTGGAGCAGGAACCGCAGCCGACGCTATACCGGCTAAATCCGACAGCGCTGCAGCCTGGTTTTTGGTATTCCCGTTCGTGGCCTTGCCGGACAGAGCGACCTGCTGCGGGCTGTCGGCGCTGCTATCGGCGAAGGACACGGACGCAGAGTACGAACCAACCGCTTTCGGCTTAAACGTCACGGTAACGGAGCACGACGTCCCGGCGGCGACGCTGCCGTCACAATCATTTGTCTGGGTGAACAAAGTTGCGTCGGTACCTGACGTCGCGATGCTGTTGATGGTCAGCGCGGCGCTGTCCGTGTTGGTCAGAACAATCGCTTGCGTCGGTGGCGGACAATGGTTCTGAGGCTTGATCTTGCAGTGAAAGTCGAGGCTGGCGGGAATCAGCTTCACTGTGCCTTTGGTTAACGTGATGGTAGCGCTGGCGATTTTTGTGGTGTCGGCCGCGGCAACCGCATTGATCGTCACGGTGACGTTCGCCGGCAATGCTGCTGGTCCAGTAAAGGTAGTGGGCGTCCCGCTTGCAGTGCTTGCGGGGCTGACAGTCCCGCACGCCGGAGAACAGTTGCTTCCATTCTGGGTGAGCGTCCAGTTCAAGCCTGAATTGCTCGGATCGTAACTGACAGTCGCCGAGAACTCTTGCGAGGCATTGACGGGAATAATTCCGCTCGGTGGCGAAATCGCGTTCACCACGATAGCCCGCACGGTCACCGCCACGGAAGTTGACTTGGTCGTGTCTGTCACCGACGTGGCAATAAGCGTGACCGTCAAATCGGTCGGGGGCGGAGCGTTGGGCGCGGTGTAAGTGGTTGCAGTCCCGCTCGCTGTCGAAGTAGGCATGACCGTGCCGCAATCTGTCGCGGAGCACGACACAGCCCAGGTCACACCCTTATTGCCAGGATCGTTGCCGAGCGTGGCCGTGAACTGCGTGGTGGATTGCGCTGTCACTTTGACTCCTGTTGGCTCGACATCCACACTGATCGCCGGAACGGTAATTGCTATCGATGCCGTCGCCAACGAGTTGGCAACCGAAGTAGCGGTCAGGGTAACTTGTAAATCGCCAGCAGGCGGCCCTGGCGCGGTGTAAGTCGTCGCGACGCCGCTCGCCGTGGAAGAAGGAGCAATGCCTCCGCAAGGTGCCGTCGAGCACGAGAGGGTCCAGGCTACGCCTTTGTTGGTGGGGTCACCGGTCACCGTAGCGGTCACCTGCATTGTGCCTCCCTCTAGCACGGTATTGGATGGAGCGGCAACGGACACGGCCACCGACGGAACTGTGATCGATATAGTTGCGGTCTTGGTTTTGTCGGTTGCCGAAGCCGCTGTAAGGGTCACGGTCAAATTGCTCGCGGAGGGTGTGCCTGGCGCCGTGTAGGTTACCGCCGCGCCGCTTGCCGAAGGCGCTCCCGAAATGGTTCCACAAGAGGATGTCGAGCAGCTCACAGTCCAGTTCGCACCAGCGCCTGATGGATCGTTATTCACTGTCGCTGAGAATTGCGCTGACCCTGCCACCTGCACGGTAGCCGCTGAAGGCGTGGCGGAAATGGTGATCGCCGGCACGGTAATTGTCGCGGTCGCTGATTTTGTCGAGTCGGCTACGGACGTGGCTGTGACCGTGATCATCAGGTCGCTAGGTGGGGGCGCGGCTGGAGCAGTATACGTCGTAGGAGAGCCGGTTGGCGTGGGACCCGCCGAAATCGTACCGCAGGGCTGAGTGGAGCATTTAACGGTCCAGGTGGCTCCTTTGCTCGCCACGTCATTGGTGATGGTCGCCGAAAACTGTGCGGTGGTGCCGATTTGCACTGTTGCCGCCGTCGGCGAGACCGAAACCGTAATCGGAGGCGGAGGGGAAGATTCGGATCCACAGCCAGAATTCACAAAAGCAACGGCTCCGATAAGAACAGCCACCGCTCCCGACGAAATCCTCAACCTCATGACAAGCTCCCCGCGAAAGTCAGGCGCGCAAAGGAGCCCGGCGCACTGAGTCGCCGGGCTCCTCTTCGACTGCTAGCTTCAGTCTTCGTCCGTGAACATCCGTCTGGCTTCGACCGTGATGATTGCCGGCAAAACGACGTTGTTAGGGAGCGTCAGCGACTTTTGCACCATGCGGATTTCGCGCTGGTTATTGTCGAAGACAATCGACAGCACTGAGGTACGCACCGGATTCCCGGATTCGAAAAACTGAAGGGTCGCAGTACCAGTGCAGTCGGCGTTGACCGTATAGGTGCCGGTGAAAGTTTCATCTGCATAGCCACCGCCAACACTGCGAGCTTCCGTGCCGCTGGAATTGCCCGCCGCGTCCAGCACGGCTTTACCGACGGCAGCTATGGGAACCGGACCGCCTGGCGTGATGACGACACCATTCAGCGTAAATCCGTACTTGCCCGCCACGCCTGCCAACGAGCACTGGCCAGCGTGTGCGGGCGCCGTCCATGTTGCGGCCCAGAACAGCAAGAACAGGCCAACCAGACTTCTTTTGGGGAAAAACTTCATGATGGGCTCCTTCCTTTTGCGATCAGGTATGCAAGAATCCCGACGATGGGTCACGGCAACCGAGCCAGCCGCGGCCGCGAGGCGGTCTTTCGTCGGATAGGTCTTTTGTCTGTAAACGCGACACCTGCAGCAAAACGGGGTCAAGCCAGACGTCGGGGCTTGCAGTTACATTTGAAGTACTTCCCGGAGTACAATCGGGCCCAGTTTGACCCCACCGACAGGAGTCACAAACCCGTCATGGAGGCCCAGTCCACTCAGGTAACGCTGCTGCTGAAGCAGGTAGCCAATGGCAATGAACAAGCTGCTGCCCGGCTGATTCCCCTGGTCTACGACGAACTTCACCGCGTCGCCAAGCTACGCTTGCGCCAGGAAAGACCTGACCACACCCTGCAGCCAACTGCTCTAGTTCACGAGGTGTACCTCAAGCTGGTGGCGCAACGCGACGCCAACTGGCAAAGCCGAGCCCATTTCTTTGCTGTCGCCTCTCAGTTAATGCGCCGAATCTTGGTCGACTACGCCCGGGGCCGTCTGCGCGTCAAGCGTGGTGGGAAACAGGCCAAGGTTCCCCTGGACGAAGTATTTGTCATTTCACGCGGTCGCTGCGACGAACTCCTGGCGCTCGATGAATCGCTCGAGCGATTAGCCAGACTCGACGAACGGCAGAGCCGCATCGTCGAACTGCGCTTTTTCGGCGGACTCTCCGTCGAGGAGGCGGCCAAGGTGTTGGGTGTATCATCCAAGACCGTAAAACGGGACTGGAGTATGGCCAAGGCTTGGCTCTACGGAGAACTCAAAGACCGCCATGGACATAACCCCGGAAAAGCGGGCAAGAGTCAAGGCGCTGTTTGAGGTTGCTCTGGAGCAGCCGCCTGCCAGGCGCGCCTCGTTTCTGGCACGTTTGTGCCCGGAAGAAGACGTCCGCGCCCACGTCGAGAAGCTACTCGCTGATCACGACGAAGCCGGCAGCTTCCTGAGTGATCCCGCCCTCGGTTCGCCTGTTCGAAAATCCTCGCCTTACAACTCTCGCGAATTGGCGCCCGGAGACGTGATTGCCGGCCGCTTTCGGATCGCGCGCCTTCTCGGCAAAGGTGGAATGGGCGAGGTGTATGAATCCGAGGACGTAAAGCTCCGTCGTCCGGTCGCTCTCAAATTTCTTTCGGAAGATTTGTCGCAAGACCCGCAAGCTCTCGAGCGGTTCCAGCGCGAAGCCCGCGCCGCTTCCGCGCTCGACCATCCCAACATCTGCACAGTATATGAAGTTGGCGAGCACGAGCAGCGTCCCTTCATCGCCATGCAGTACTTCGAAGGCGAAACCCTGCAGCAGCAAATCCGCAGCAAGCCTGGCAAGCTGCTCACGGTGCTGGAACTCGGCATCCAGATCGCCGATGCCCTAGACGCAGCCCACTCCCGCGGTATCGTGCATCGCGATATCAAGCCCGCCAACATTTTCGTGACGACGCGCGGGCAGGCGAAGATTCTCGATTTCGGCCTAGCAAAGCGCGCTTCCGCGCACAGTCATTCGGCGGAAGTGGTCGGCGCCTGGTCCCAGGCTATTTCCTCCATGTCGCAGGAATCGCTGACCAGTCCCGGATTCGCCCTGGGTACGGTCGCCTACATGTCGCCGGAACAGGTACGCGGCGAAGATCTGGATTTGCGAACCGACCTGTTTTCCTTTGGCGCAGTGCTGTATGAAATGGCTACCGGCCAGCACGCTTTCGCCGGCCGCTCTTCCGGCGTCATTTTCGAAGCAATTCTGAATCGGCAATCTACTCCGCCGCGGCAAATCAATGACCAAATCCCTCTGGAGCTGGAGCAGATCATCAACAAGGCACTGGAGAAGGACCCCGATGTTCGCTATCAAACGGCAAGCGATCTGCGCGCCGACCTCAAGCGCCTCAAACGGGACACTGAATCTGGCCGCGTGCCTGCTGCGGCCAGACAGCCGCTCTCTCAACCGCTTAAGCCCAGCCAGCCCCGCCGCCATAAGCTCCTGCTGATTTCCGCTGCGGCCATCCTTGCCATTGCCGCCGTCATCTTGGGTCTCAAGTTCAGTGCCGCGGGCGCGCTGTTCTCAGCGTCGACCAAGCCGCCGGTGATCCGTGCCCTGGCGGTTTTGCCGATGCGTCCCGCCTCCAGCGATCCCGATCAGAGTGCCTTTGCGTGGGGATTTACGGATGTCCTGACGACAGAGCTCGATCAAATCAGTGGCCTGCGCGTCGCCCCTCATTCCGCAACTGAGCCACTCGGGAATTCCAACAAGCCGCTCCCGGAGATAACCAGGCTGCTTGAAGCGGATGCGGTCTTGCAGAGTTCACTGCAGCGCGATGGAGATCGCGCCACAATCAGCATTCAGCTGATTCAGGAGCCGGGAGATAAAAACCTCTGGACGAAGAATTACGAAGGCGATGCTCGCAACTTGCCTGCTTTGCAGGCGGAAGTCGTTAGAGGGATCGCCAGCGAAGTGCGGCTGCGCGCGAACAAAGAGAACCAGCCGGCTAAACCGCTGCCTTCTGAGGCGTCCGAGCAGCCCGTGGACCCCAAGGTGAAGAATGCCTTCCTCCTCCTGCAATATCACTTGAATCAGGCCTACGATGCCACCTTACAGAAGAGCCGGGGCAAGAAGGAATCTGATGCCGAATACCTTCTCGCTGTTTCCAGCTACGACAGTCTTGTACGTATAGCTCCGGGCTACGTGCCGGCGCACCTGGCATTTGCCGCCCTTGTTCGCGATATGCCTCGCCCGGAGCTGATCAGCAAAGCTCAGGGCGCTGTGCAACAAGCGCTCGCTGTCGATGAACATAACGCCGATGCGCAGCAGTTGAGCGCCCAGATCGACTTTCAATTCGCACGTCTATGGGAAGTCGCGGGTAATGGATTTCGTCGAGGCGTAGAGCTTGCTCCCGATTCCGCCGAGCACCACCAAGCTTATGCAGAATACCTTGAAGACATCGGGCGTTTCGAGTCCGGAATGCAGGAACGCCGTACGGCGCAGGCGCTCGACCCGCAGTATGATTACATTAGTCTGTCTCCGCTCACGCCGGCAGCGGAGAGGGTAAGACGGTGGCGTCAGTTTCCCTTACGATTCGGCGCGTATAGCTATTGGTGGCGGGGGAACGCGGAATTCGAAGCCGGCCAATTTGCCGAGGCCTTCCAGGACTGGGAGCGCGCCATGCGAACCTTGGGTTGGGACACCGAAGCTGACTCAGTCCAGCAAGCCTTTGCCACAAGCGGGCCACCAGCCGGCGCACGCGAACTGGCGCATGCTCTGGATGAAATCGCCAAGGATCGCTGGTTCCCTGCAGATGTAGTGATCGACACCAAGTTCTATGCCGGCGACAGGGAAAAACTTTTGGCTTGGCTTGAAAAAGCGTATCAGAATCGCGAACCAGTAATCCTCCGCCTCAAGTCAGACCATCGCTGGGATCCTTATCGCTCCGACCCGCGTTTCCGGGAAATCTACCGCCGCGTCGGACTCCCGCAGTAAAGGATTTGTAAGGCAGATGGACCTGACTTCGGAGCAATGGGAAAGAATCAAGGCGCTCTTTGAAGCTGCGCTGCAGCAGCCGGCAACCAAACGCGCCTCTTTTCTTGTGCGCCTGTGCCCGGAACCGGAGTTGCGTGCCGAGGTAGAAAAACTCCTGGCAAATCACGAGCAGGCCGGTAGTTTTCTGAGCGATCCCGTTTTGGGCGAGCGCATTCGCGAACCGGCGGCAGCGGCCATTCCCGCGCAAGCCTTTGCATCTGGGGACGTCATCTCCTCCCGGTTCACGATTGCCAGGTTGCTCGGCCGCGGCGGCATGGGCCAGGTTTACGAGGCCGAAGACATCAAACTTCGCCGCCGCGTGGCGTTGAAGTTTCTGCCCGAAGAACTGGCCAGAGAGCCCCTTGTTCTGGAACGCTTCGAGCGCGAAGCGCGCGCCGCCTCGGCGCTGGACCACCCCAACATCTGCACCGTGTACGAAATCGGCGAACACGAACGGCGCCCGTTCATTGCCATGCAGTATCTGGAAGGCGAAACCCTCCAGCAGCAGATTCAGCGCAAGCCTTGCAGCACGCAAACTCTGCTGGAGCTGGGAATCCAGATCGCCGATGCACTCGATGCCGCGCACTCCAAGGGCATCATCCACCGCGACATCAAGCCCGCAAACATCTTCATCACAACGCGCGCGCAAGCCAAGATTCTCGACTTCGGCTTGGCCAAACGCGAGTCGGCCCACCAACGCTCCGCGGAAGCCTTAGCCGCTTGGGCGAAGCCTGTTTCCTCCATGTCCCAGGAGTCGCTCACCAGCCCGGGCGTTGCCTTGGGTACAGTGGCCTACATGTCGCCGGAGCAAGTGCGAGGGGAAGATCTGGATTCACGCACCGACCTGTTTTCCTTTGGCGCAGTGCTGTACGAAATGGCCACCGGCCAGCAC
Source organism: uncultured Acidobacteriaceae bacterium (assembly GCA_964594885.1). Classification (GTDB taxonomy): domain Bacteria; phylum Acidobacteriota; class Terriglobia; order Acidiferrales; family UBA7541; genus Acidiferrum. The sequence continues at coordinate 26,758 of CAZQOB010000024.1, read as the reverse complement.
GCTTTTGCCGGGCGCACCTCTGGCGTAATTTTCGACGGCATCCTCAATCGCCAGCCAAATTCCCCGCGCGAACTCAACAGCGAAATTCCCGTGGAGCTGGAACAGATCATCAACAAAGCTCTCGAAAAGGATGCCGATGTCCGTTACCAGCACGCAGCCGATCTCCGTGCCGACCTCAAGCGCCTCAAACGCGACACCGAATCTGGCCGCATTGCGGGCTCCGTCGTCGCGCCAGCAGGGGTTTCGGCAAACCTCCGGCGTCAACCAATCTCCAGGCGGTTGTTCTTCTTCGCGTCGGCTGCCACACTTTTGGTTTTGGTCGTCGTTCTCGGCGGATTCAAGCTGGCAGGTCTGCGGGAACGACTCAGTGGTTCGAGCCCTGCGGCTGCCATTCACTCCATCGCGGTTCTGCCGCTGCAAAACTTGTCCAACGACCCGGCACAAGAGTATCTGACCGATGGGATCACTGACGCGCTGATTACCGATTTGGCGCAAATCTCTTCCTTAAAAGTGATCTCGCGCAACTCCACGATGCGTTACAAGAACTCTCAGAAAGCGATACCGGACATTGCGCGGGAGCTGAACGTGGAGGGCATCGTAGCAGGCACCGTGCAGCGTTCGGGTGACCGGGTACGCATAACCGCGCAGCTGGTGCAGGGTCCGGCGGACGCATGCGTCTGGGCAAGAAGTTACGAGCGAGAGATGCGGGATGTTCTGACGGTCGAAAGCGAAGTGGCCAAATCGGTCGCCGAGGAGATTCAGGCCCGGCTGACTCCGCAAGAGAAAGCCCGCCTGGCGCAGCCCCGCACGACCAACCTCAAGGCCCAGGAGGCCTATCTTCAAGGCGAACACCATCTCAACAACTACGGGCGAGGGTACGATGATTCGGAGCTGAAGAAAGCGGCCGAATATTTTCAGGAAGCCATCAACGAAGACCCTTCTTTTGCCCCTGCCTACGTGAGACTTGCCGAGGCCTTTGACGCGCAGTCAGAGATGCAGCGGCAAAGCGAAGCAATGCCTCGAGAGAAAGCAATTGCTGAGAAGGCCTTGTCGCTGGACCCGAACCTCTCAGACGCCCACTTGGCGCTCGCTCGAGTCAAGCTCAATTATGAATGGGATTGGGCCGGCGCCGAAAGGGAATTCAGAAAAGCCATTGATTTGAACCCTAGCAGCGCCATGGCTCATGAGCGCCTGGGTGACTACCTCGAGGTCATGGGCCGCTTAACAGAAGGCATGGACGAGCAGTTTCGCGCTCAGGAACTCGATCCCCATGTGGATCATATCTCGAACGGCTTCTACCGCACGCGACAATATGACCGCGGCATCGACTGGTTGCGCAAGCAGATCGAGATCAGTCCGAATGAAGGCGTACATTACGCCCAGCTGATGGGTTTTTATGCCGAAAAGAATATGCAGGCAGAATATATTGATACCTTCGCGCGCTTCTTAGTTTTATATGCACTTTCCCAGCTTGCCGAATCTTTACGCCACAGCTACGCCACGCATGGCTATCAAAGAGCGCTGCGGGATTCGGCCGCCGAAATCGAAAAACTTCAGCAGCGTGGAATCTTGTTCGTGCCCGGTTTCCTCGCAGATATGTATACCCATGCCGGCGACCAGGAGAAGGCTCTGCATTGGTTGGAAGTCGCCTTTCAGGAACGCGACGGCGGTTTGACGTATTTGAACTGTGATCCGGAGTGGGACCCGATTCGCTCCGACCCGCGTTTTAAGGACCTGGTTCGTCGCGTCGGGCTCCCGCAGTAGCCAGTCCCTAATGCGTCTCCCTGCTCCTTTTCAGACCAACACATCTATGGCGTAGGTGGCAATTCGGCCGGGCAGTTGGTAGTGGCGCCGGGGGCATTCGAAAGCTGCCGCGTTGCAGAGAACTGGGGGTCACACACTACATCCGGGAAGTTCGTGCCGGTGATTGTGTTACTGGGACCGCCCGAGAACCGCGCGACGGAAAGGTCGCCGATGCGTACTTGGTGGCCGCTGTTGTTGGTGATGCTGCTGGAAAGCATGTTCAGGGCCGAGCCCACCTGCAGGGTAACTCCGTCCACGGCGTTTGCGGTGATTGCCGTAGAGTTTAGGGTCACGGTGTTGTGTAAAGAAGCGCGAATCCCGTTTCCTGCATTGTTCTGGATTGAGACCGTGGGGGTCACGTTGCCGGGATTTGTTGCGAAGAATCCACCATTTCGCAACGTCACACCATCAGAGCCATTTCCGCTGATGGTGCCTCCAAAGAAAGCTCCTACGCCAGCGACCGCCAGGCCCGCACCGGCGTTGTTTTGGATCACGCTATCGAAGATTTCAAGACGGGACGCCGCTTGCACGTTTCCGCCATCCCCAAGGCTGCTTTGGACGGTGACTTGACTCAGGAGGCAGTAACTTATACCAAGGCAGCCGACACCCTGGCCTCCACCGGTCACGGTCAGGCTGTTCAGCGAAATGTTCAGCGAACCGACGATGGCGACCGTGTTCAGGTTGGGATCGCTTCCTCCATCAATCGTAGCCGTCGGGTTGCCTTGCAGCGTGAGATCAGCAAGGCCCTGGATCGTTACATCTTCGTGGCAGGTCCCGGAGATAAGCAGCACCGCAGGGTGCAAATTGCCAAGAATCTTCAACCCGTCGGTGATGGTTTTCACCTTTGCTGTGGGGTTTCCGCAGTCCACGCGAATCTGGACAGTGTTGGTGAGCAATGCCGTGCTAGGACCCGGCGCGCTGACACCAGTCTCCGCAGAAATCTTCCTGCTTTGCGGACTAGCTTGTCCCTGTGCACTCAGGGCCGGCGTCAAAGTCCCGCAGAATAGCCAGAACAACGCAAATAGGCTTCGATGCTGGAAAAATTTCATGATGGACTCCTTCCCTTGCCCTACAAGGTGCTGACGATTTAGCCGTCACTACACGGCTACCCGGGGGACCGAACGGTTTATCGCCTGCTATTTCCTTTGCTTCTATACGCGACGGTTGCAGCAATACGGGGTCAAAAGGGCGATCTGGCTGGTAAATAGATTCGAGGCACTATCCGGACGTAGGACTTCTTAAAACGATACCTTGATCCCCGCCTGGCCCTCGCGCCCGGAAAGTACCTGGGTAACCGTTCCAAACGGCACCGGTGCATCCCCGGCACCCTGAATTTGTGCAGGATTCGCGCGGTTCAGGACGTTGAAAAACTCGATCAGCGTTTCGACCTCAAAACGATCGTGAAAGTGAAATCGCCTGGACAGCCGAAAGTCCAGGTTGATGAAAGGTGGCGCCACAAAATGATTGCGCGGCTGCGTGAAATCTCGTGCTGCCGGGATTCCGTCGCCGTCCACGTCGGCCGAACCCGTGCTAGAGAACGATTTTGTGTAGTGGAAACCACTCTGCGCGCGGAAGATCGCCGAAATCTGAAACTGTTTCGGCAACTGAAAGATTTCGTACGAAGAAAGGGTGTGTGTATAGCTCAGGTCCGACGGTCCGCGATCCTGATTTGGACCGTAGTAGTATTTCCCCGCTTGTGGCACCGGATTACCGTTGCTCGCAATGAAAGAACCGTGCGCATTGGATTGCTCGGTGACCGGATCCACGACCACGGGAGGAATTCCCACGAAACTATCGGTCGTGCTGCCATACGCCGCAAGCCGCACGCCAAGCCCCCCTTGCACGTTGCTGTAAAGGCCGGGACTCAAAAGGTTGTCGATGGCTCGGGCATGGGTGTAGCTCACGTCGAAGGTACATCGTCCCGCTCCCTGCTTGCGCACACCGAAGATTTCCGCGTCGTAAAAACCGTTGAACCACGGCCCGTAGGTTCCGATCGGCTGGTCACCCGTGCCCGGAACGGTTTCCCCGGTGTGCCCCGGCAGGCGCGCCTCAAATGCCAGATTGCTTAGCCGCACGCCTAAAATGTTGCGGATGTCTTTGTGAAAATAATCGGCGTAGGCCGCAATATCGCGGCGAACCTCTCGTTGTGCGCCCACGTGAAACGATCGTGTAAACGGTGTGCGAAACTGAGAGTCCACGGCAATTGGCGGATGGTAGGACGGTGTCCCCAAAAATCCTGCCGACAGATTTCCGGCCTGCCCCCAATAAAAGAATCCGGGCGCTTGTCCAACGCTGGTGCTGGCCCCATCGGCGAATTGCTGCGGCGTCAGCCCTGTCAACGACGTCACCGTGTTCTCGGCGACGATGGTGTTTGCCGGAAGCGGCGCATGCCCGGGCGCGACCACCCCGTTCAGATGGTCGACCCCATACAACGGCTGCGAAGGATCAGCCGCGCACGTCGCTCCCATCCCCGCGATTTGCGCATCGCTCAGGTCCGGAGAAAGACACAAACCGCTGGCAAGTGTTGCGATCGTTGGATCTCCGTAAAACAGTCGCGGGAAGGCAATATCCTGGAAAACGCTGATCGCCGCGCCGCCAAACGCCGGCACATCGCGAGCGACCCCCATGCGGAAGTGATCGTAAAAAACTCCCCAGCTGGCGTTGACGACCGTTTTTGGATTGACCGACCACGCCGCACCCAGGCGCGGCGAAAAATTCACCTTGTTGGGAAACGTCGTGTCATAGTCCCATCGCAAACCGAGATTTAATGTGACGCTCCTGCGGACCTTCCAGTCGTCTTGCACAAACAGGCCGTTGTAACGATTGCGCAAGCGCAGCTTGTTCAAATCCGCGGTTGCTCCTTGCTGCGTAAACCGGACATGCACGCCTGAATCGTTCAGCCCGTACTGATTGAAGTCAGCCACCGTCGCAAAGAGAACGTCGAAAATATTGCTTGGATCTGTGCCGTCCACATGCGTCCGCTGAAAATCCCAGCCGAACTTCACCCCGTGTTGCGAAAACCTCTTGGCAACGCTGGCGCCCGCGGAGTCGTAGTTCTCTTTCGTAAAAGATGGCGTTACCCCCGGCCCAACAAGTTCCGCCGTGACGTCACCGAAGAAACCGCCTGTCTCGAGACTGCTGAAGAGATTCACGTAGATCGTCGGCAGGCCCAATTCCAGATGTGCCGGCCACGTGCTGGACGGCTCGCCGCGATGCTGGAAGTAAACGTCCAGCAGATACGGGTCGCTCAGGTCGCCGAGCAGGATCGCGTCGTGAACTCCAAACATCAGCCGGCGCTGGCCTTCATTGAAGCGCAGAGACGGCTGGTCGCCGGCCTCGCGTAACTGCGTGTTGGTTAGGTTCAACTCCTCGGTCAGCCGGTGCCGTCCCAGCACTTCGTCGAACCGCAGAAATCCCCGGCTCTCGTAATTCTCGCCGTGCTTGTTGATAGCCTCCTCTTTCTGCTTGAGGGCAGGCGGAAAATCCGCAGGAAACTGAAAATTGCTCTGGCGCGCTTCGCGGATTCTCTCGGCTGCGCCGAAGAGAAACACTTGGTTCCGGATCAAGCGGCCGCCAAGAGTTGCGCTGCTGTCCCAGCGCAGGAGAAATGGAACGTCGCTGTGCGCCACGTCTGGCGAATCCAGAAGATAATTGCGATGAAATAGTGATGCCGACCCGTGCCAGTCATTCGTTCCGCTTTTGGTCGCGACGTTCACGATTCCCCCGGACCCGCGGCCGAACTCCGCCTTGTATCCGGCGTTCAGCACCTGAAACTCCCGCACCGCATCCTGGTTGAACTGCCCTGCCGGTCCGCCATCCACCTCGTCCCGATTTGGCATTCCATCGATCAAGATGTACGCATTGTTGGCGCGCTCGCCCAAGATCGGCGCGCTGTTATCGTCGCCTTCGGAATAATTTCGATTGATGGCTACGCCCGGAACCAGCTGCAACAAATCCAGGTAGTTGCGCCCGTTCAGCGGCATTGATTCGACCTGTGCAGGAAGGATCGTGTTCCCGCTTGCGGACGTTGTGGTTTCAAGCAGAGCAGGACTCGCCCCCACCGTGACTTGCTGCTGCATGCTGCCAACACCTAAGATGATGTCCAACCGAATCTGCTGGTTCAAGGTCAAGTTAACGCTCGCATAAACTTTCGTGGTGAATCCCTCGCGAGCTGCCGTAACTGCGTACTCTCCCGCCTGCAGCCCCAATACTGCGAAGCTGCCGTCAGAATCAGTGATCGATTTCGTTTCGCTTCCAGTAGCCTCGGCCTTGGCCACAACTTGCGCGCCGGCAATGGGCAGGCCCTGCTCGTCTGTGACCGTCCCAAAAACTCCCGAAGTCGTTTGCGCGAAAAGGCTGGAACCTAAGACAAGGAGGAGGCTTATAGAGAGAGCTGTTTGAACAACGCGACAACTAGGGGAATGCCCCTCAGCACTTTTGAACGACAGTCGTGCGTCGAACTCGAGCGAGCGGCCAGCGCTCGGAACGCAAAGGTTTTGCAAATTGGCGACGAGCAGGCGGGCCATAGGACCTCAACCCCACCGTTTGCCGCACATCTTATCGTAGTTGACGCCCGCAGCAACAGGCGGAAGCAAGTTATGAGGAGAGGGTCGTCCGCACCGAAAGCGAATCGGGCGCCATCAAGCGTCTAGACGCAATTGTTTGGCGGCTCTGGGCACGCTAGGTCAGCTCTTGTTCAACTGAATTCCGCCGTTGGTGGTGGCTACGCGCAGATCGCGGCCGCCGCCTCCAACTTTTCCGCTGACATTCTTCGAACTCAGGTTGCCGTCTACGGTGATCGGAAAATCGGTGCGGATGTTGCCGTTGGTGGTGGAAGCGCGAATCTCAAATTCCGAAGAAGCCGGCATGGTCACCTCAATGCCTCCGTTGGTGGTCAGCAGCTCCAGCCGGCCGTTCCACTTCGCGTTGCCCATGGACACGCGCACGCCGCCATTCGTGGTTTTTGCCGACGCCCACTCGCTGGTGGAAATCTCCACCGAGCCATTCGTGGTCGCCGCATCCACGACGCTCTTCAGATCGCGGCCGTGCACATCGCCGTTGGTGGTCTTCGCGCCGAGCTGCACGCCCGCAGGCACTTCCACTTGAAAGGTTACTTTTGCGTGATGTCCGTGCCAGTTGTTGCTCCAGTCGCCCGACACGCCGCCTTTGTGGCAGCGCCCGGGACCCTGGTCCTTGGCATACACCGCACAAATGGTCACGCCATCCGGGTATTCCACCACTTCGAAGAAGAGCTCTTTGTCATCATCGCCGCCGTGTCGCGTTCCCTCCACTCTGGCCTCGGCGCCAGTCGTTCCGGTTGCCTCAATCTCGCCGTTCCGGTTGATCACTTCGAGGGTCTGACCGGCCTTCAGGTTGGCTTTCCAGTGAAAATCGCGCTCCTGATAAATAGTCCGTTTCCCATCCTGTTCCCCGGGCGGTCGATGATCTCGGAGCTTGAAGCTAATTTCGCCTTCCGGTTGCAAGCCCGTGCTTACCACCGTGATCGCCAGCATCCCTTCTAGCGTGACTGCCGCGGCAATCGCCAAAGCGCGCCTCGCCAAATTTCCCCGCCGAACCACTCGCTTGAAACTCATAACCCTCTCCTCAGTCGTTCAGGCCGCGCCAGCCGTCCACCATCCGGCCACGCGTTCCCTGGAAATGATACTCTCCGTTGGTATGGACGGCGCAGCCCATGGACTCGTCACATCTGGCACACCCGACTTCTCAATGGTACGACTGCAACCGGTCTAAAGTTCATTCGTCGGAAACCTTCCTGCAACCATAGACGCCGCAAACCATCAAATCCCCCCGGGAGAATCCCAAGGGAATCGCGTATTGCTCATGACAAATACTCACGTCCGGACCTCGAAGCCATGTACGCTCTGGAGAAACACCTCAAATCTTGCCCAATCGAAGAGAGGCTCCTGCACCTCATCAAGCTGCGCGCCTCGCAAATCAACGGCTGTGCCTACTGCATTGCCATGCATTCTATCGACGCCCGCCCCCTCGGCGCCTGGCGCGAGACGCCTTTTCTTCACTGCGCCCGAACGCGCCGCCCTTGAATGGACCGAATCGCTCACTCTCGTTTCTGAGAATCACGTTCCTGAGTGAACTCTGCGAACGTGTGCGGAAGGAATTTTCCGAAAACGAAGTCGTCGACCTGACTTACGCCGTCGCCACCATCAACGCCTGGAACCGCCTCGCTATCTCCAGGCGCGCCGTGCCGGGTCAGTACCGCCCTGCCGGACGCAAAGCCTCGGCCGGTTCATAAGCTGGCCAGCCAATCACTGCTTCTCTTTGACCAACAGCTCCTTCATCCAGCGGTCCAGTTTTCCGCGGTCTTGCGATTCCATTGAGATGATCTGAACGCCCATGCCTTCGCCTTCGATAACGCTCCGCACGCTGGCGCGGAATCGTGCATTTCCGCGCGGAGTCACGATCAGCATCTGAATCATGGTGCCAAGTTTTGCCGGCTTCTTGGTCTGGATGAACAGCCCACCCATGGTCATGGCGCCGACGTGGGAAACTTCGCGGTACTCGGCCGTTTTCCAGGGTACGACCACCGACCTTGGCGCCTTCGTCCGCGGATACCTTCTCTTCACTGAGGTACCAGCCATCGGCCCGCCAAACTCCTGCCTACGTCTCTGTGCCGACCGGCTGGTCAGGGACAGCGAGCTGCTTCAGCCAGCGATCCAGCCGGCCCCGGTCTTCCGGATCCATCGAGGAGATAGACACGCCCATGCCTTCGCCGGGCTTTACCAGCCGCACCGTGGCGCGGACCCTTACTTCGCCCTGCGGTGTATTAAATACCATTTGCAGAATCGTTCCCGCGGGCGGGGGCGTCTTGGTGCTCACAAAAAGCCCGCCCAGGCCGAGATTCTCCAGCGGGGAGACCACCTTCTGCGTGCCGGTTTTCCAGGCCACCAGGGCCCTTGGCGCCTTCACCCGCTGGTATTTGCGCTTGTTCTCGATCTGGGTCATCTTTGCCCTCGTGCGGCCAACTAGGCTGGTACCACAACCATAACCTGTCCTAAGCACATCGGAACGCCGGGAGCCGTAATCGCCAATAGAACTAAAGGCACGCGGATGCTAGTCCTTTAGTGCGCGCCGGCGGAGGTACCATCGCTGCCGAAGAGCAGGGTTACGCCGTAGGTCCGGCCCGCCTCACCTCGGCCCGCGTAAGCGCGGGTTGCTTGGTATAGCGGCACGATGATGGGTACCAGCAAAGCGTGTTTGTGAGCCAGATGGCTCATGTGGGTGTCATAGACATAGCGGCCGATGAACCATCCCATGGTGCCGCCCACAAAGATGTCCGACGCGAAGTGCTTCTGCGCGGCGATCCGCGATGCGCTGACAATGCCGGCCAGGCTATAGGCAACTACCGCCACGAATGGTTGTTTCTTGTATTCGTGCGCCACCAGCGAAGCGATGGACCAGGTCTGGATGGCATGGCCCGACGGGAACGAGGTTCCGCCACCCCAGAAATCGCCCGGATACCTTTCATCCGGCCGGTTCCGCCGGGCGGCCTCTTTCAGTATGCCGACGACGATCAGCGAATCGAGGAGCGATTCGGTGCCGAGAACCCCGATCTCCCGCGCCTTGGCGTGATCCGCGAGGACTCCAAATCCGTAATAGCCGGCAACGATGGGAACCAAAGTATAAGAGGCGCCGATTTGGGAGATTCGCCCGCCCCAAACCACCTGTCCGCGGCTGTTCTCAAAGCTATTCGCGATCCGGCGATCCTCTGCAATCAATCCCGCGGTGATCAGAGTGCCACCAATCCACCACCTGGCATTGTCGCGATTCATCTGAAACGGGCTGGCGAAGATCTCCTTTTGGTCCAGAAGGATATTCAGCACCAGCTTGCGCCCAAGCGGTTTCAGCCGTTCGGTATCGCCGGGATAGAAAATGCGATCGCGCCGGTCCAACGGAACCAGTTGCTCCTGTGCGTTCTGTCCGGCAGTGTTTTGCGCTTGCAGATCTTCGTCAACTCGAATGCAGAGCGTGCACAGTGGCTGCAGCGTTTGCAACGCCGGTACTGTCTGCAGTTCGGGTGGCGCGGAGTCGCTCGTCTGTGCCTGCGTGCTTCTGGTGGTGCAAACGGCCAGGAGCGGCAGGAACGCTAAGGAAAACAACGACGGCCTCATCCGCCAGGGAGGTGACATTTTTTGCGCTCTCGAGTGCGCCTCGATGATGCCTATCCAGTTCAGCGGCCGCAATCAGGGGATTGGTGTAGGCTTCTTGTCTTCCTGGTAGCGGCGGGAAATATCGTGCCCTTCTGCAGGGCAATCCGTTCCACGTTACACTTTTCTCTGTTCGCCAGTGGTGCTTTGCAGGTCGCGGATGGGGCGAACTTCGATGCTGCCGACTTTTGCAGGCGGAATCTGCGTGGCGAGCTGCAGGGCTTGGTTCATGTCGGAGGCGTCAATCAGATAGAAGCCGGCCAGGATCTCTTTTGTTTCAGCAAATGGGCCGTCGGTGATGTGGGCTTTGCCGTCACGGACGCGCACTGTCCGGGCGGTCGCGACCGGTTGCAGCGCTTCCGAAGACACGCATTGGCCGTTGTCGCGCAGACGCTGGTCAAACGCCATGCAGGAGTCGTCGGTCATTGCCGCGATTTTCTGCTCTTCACCGTAGACCAGGCATAGAAATTTCAAACTCAGTCTCCTTTGCGTCAGCAGCTAAAGCCGCGCTGACTCTCGCCCCTTTGGGCACGGCTGACGCCGAGCCCTGATACGAGCGATGTGGCCAACTTCGATCACTCATTCAATACCACAGTTTCTCCTGCAAGTTCCTCTTCGAGTGACTGTGGGGAGGGGGAATTTGCGGCGGAGATCCCGGTAGGCTCAGGTGGAGCTGCCTGAGGCCCAGGGCAGGCAAGAAGATCGAGAGTGAGTTGTGGAGGAAAGATACTAGAACTGGGCAATGGAGATTTTCCAGTTTTGGAACTGAGGAGACGCGGCTCCCGCTGGAAGTAGTCTGCAGCCTTCTGGCTCGTCCGCCGTCCTGATGAGGAAGCGGAAATGTTGTAGGCGCTAGGGCCCGTGATTATAGTAGTAGAGTTGTTTGGCCCTGCATTGGAATCCGGAGCGACTCCAACGAAAAATTGAAAGGAGAGATGCCATGAACAGGCGAAGCGGGGTCTGTCGAGTGGCGGTATTGCATAACCGGAAGTTTCACGAACAGCAGAACGCGATCAGGCGCAGAACCGCAGTTTTGCTGGGCGCGCTGATTGTGATCCTGGCACCTCTGCCGATTTCTAGCCAGACGCCCGCGGTTCCTGCCGAGCCGAAACCGCCCGACGGGGCTAAGCTGGTGCTGCAAGCACTCGCGCGAGGGGAACAGATCTACACCTGCAAGGAACAAAGCGGGCAATACTCATGGACTTTGAAGGCCCCGGAGGCGCAGTTATCGGACCAGGACGGCAAGCCGCTGGGTCGCCACATCGCGGGCCCGACCTGGGAGTTGAACGACAAGAGCGCGGTGACCGGGAAGGCGATCAAGCGGGTCGAGTCTCCCGACAAGGATGCCATTCCCTGGCTGCTAGTCGGCGTAGTGGACCACTCCGGCAACGGCCTCCTGACCAGTGTCACGCATATCCAGCGGCTGGACACCGTGGGAGGAAAAGCTCCCGCCACCGGCTGCGATGCGCCCCACGCGGGGCAAGAGGTCCGCGCTTCGTACTCAGCAAAATATCTGTTTTATGAAAGCGCGCCAGCGCAAACGGCGGCGCAGAGCGCGTTTGACGGCACTTGGAAAGCGGACATGGGCAGCGCGAAGTTTCCCGACAAGCCAGACGAGTATCTCTTGAAAGATGGAACTTACCAGTGCAAGAGTTGCGTGCCGCCGATCAACATAAAAGCGGATGGGCAGGACCAGAGGGTGAGCGGCTACCCGTATTTCGACACGATGAGCGTCAGGGTGGCTGACGACCGAACGGTTGAATACACGAACAAGAAAAATGGAAAGACGGTTGGAACGGGCAGGAGCTCGGTATCAGCGGACGGAAACTCCCTGTCGTTTGAATTTACCGATAGCAGTGCTACCAATGCGGACCCGGTGACCGGGAAGGGCAGCTCGACTCGAGTTTCGAAGGGTCCGGCTGGAGCACACGCAATTTCCGGATCGTGGCATGTGGAAAAGATGGAATCAGTATCGGAAAACGGCCTGATCATCACGTTCAAGACGGTGGGGGACAGCTTGACGATGTCCACCCCGACCGGACAAGGCTACACGGCAAAAATGGACGGGACCGAGGCTCCGTACAAGGGCGATCCGGGGACGACGAGCGTGTCGGTTAAGAAAACAGGTCCGAATTCGTTCGAGGAAACTGACAAGCGCGAAGGTAAAGTGATCAGCGTGACGCGAATGACCGTGTCCGCCGACGGAAAAAGCATGAAGGTCGTTAACGACGACAAACTGCATGGAACCCAGAACGAAATCACGCTCGAAAAACAGTAGGAGTCCGGACCGGTAATGGCAGGCTGCGGGGATTGTCTCGTATGCGCTCGGTGGTACTATCGACGTACAGCCTCCTGAAACGTGTAGGAACGTGCGATGAGTCTTATGGAAGTCTCGCTACGAACAGGAGTCCCCGTGGCGGACCTGGAATCGCTGATGCGCGGCAACATCCCTGAATCTGTGGCCGAGCAGCTGGGAGTGCCGCTGCTGGGTTTGGAAGATTTCATTCTGCGTGGCTACACCAGCGCAAAGGTAGCCCACCGGCTGGGCATCAGCATGAGTGCCGCGGAAGAGCTGGCGACCGGAGTGGGGCAGCAGGGAGCCGTCGGAATCGTCATCGGGGTGCTGCTCGCGTCGCGGCGGCACCGCACTGCGGAAGCGGGCGGATAAACGTAAAGCCCGCGCCCTTTTTGGGCCCAGTGTTTGCAAGGTACGGACCTTGCAAAGCCGAAACCAATAGGTGCACCCTGGTGCCTGCAGTGCCCTCCCTGATCAGGCGAAGGGTGCAATACCTGCGAAATGAAGATTGTATTTAGAGCTTTGCTGATCCTCATCGTGCTACCGGCACTGGCGGCAGTAGCGGGTGTAATTCTTGTGCCGACCGTGTTGCATCCCTTCCACAGAACTTTGACGGCCGAGCAGATTCGGAAATCAGACGAGGTGTTCGCACGCGTCGGTGCGGCGCGCGAGGAGTTCAGGGTTCAGGCGCCGGGTGGAGTGGAGCTGCACGGATGGAAGGTTCGCGCGGCGCGTCCCAGCGGCAGTTGGGTTCTGCTGCTGCACGGCAGATCGCACAACCGCTTCGTGATGTTGCCGCATGCAGAGTTTCTGTTGGCGGCCGGCTACAGCGTGCTGATGATGGACGCGCGCGACCACGGTGAAAGCAGTGGCACCATGGCCACTTATGGATATCTCGAAAAACGCGACGCTACCGCGATTGTGGATGAGCTGGAGTCGTCGGAAAAGGTGCAGCATCTGTTTGCGCTGGGCGAGTCGATGGGAGCGGCGGTTTCGCTGCAATCGGCGGCGGCCGAACCTCGCATTGAAGCCGTTGTGGCGGAGGGAGCATTTAGGAACTTAAGGGAGGTCACCTACGATTACGCCGGCTTGCAGGAAAGTGCGACCCTAGGAAAGACGCTGTTTCGTCCTGCGGCGGACATTTCCCGCTGGATTGTTGAGAAACAGGTCGGATTCAGGTTTGAGTCAGTTTCACCTGAGAATGCGGTGGCTGCGCGCGCGTTTCCGGTACTCCTGATCTGCGGAGCGAGCGACCGCAAGATTCCTTGCCGACACGGAGAAGCGATTTATCGCCGGGCCGCAGGCAGGAAGGAATTGTGGCGGGTTCCCGATACCGGTCACGAAAAGGCGATAAACACGCATGGCCCCGAGTTTCAGGAGCGGGTTCTTAGATTTTTCGAGAATGCGGAAAAAGGCAACCCTGGAAAGGACGTTCTAACGAACCTGCACTCTTTGCAAGAGGCTGGTGAGAGCTCTTTTCCCGCTACTTCGCGTCGGGCACTTTGACCAGATGCTCGGCCAGCGCCAGCCATTGCCCGCGGCGAAAGATGTAGATCGTGGTATAGCGAGCGACCAGAGTGTAGGGAGCGCCATCCTCGGTGCCGTGCAGAGTGTCGATGCCTAGGACGACCGCCGTATCACCATCAACAATCACAGTCTCATCGGTTAGCTTTTGAGATTCGGTGGGATCAGCAGGTCCGGAGAGAAGTTCCTTGATAAAAGTCTCTTTATCGCGAGGTTTGCCTGCCCCAAACGTTGCGAGGAATTTGTTGTCGAGGATCCGGCGAAGAGTTACGCCATCGTGTTTGGTCTCCGCGGCAACCCATTCTTTCTCGAGAGCGAGCAGCTGTTGCTTGGCGTCCGCAGGAGGCTGCTGCTGCGACTTCGGCGGCGCCGCAAACGTTGCCGTGGCGGCGAACGAGGTCAGAAGTAAAACGGCGATCGCATGGCCTTCATGGAGGCTCCTTGTCGCTCGGAACGCGCGAGGTTGAGTTGTCAGGGAAACTGCGGGGATTCTACACCATCCTAGGGGCCCAGGCGGCGCCGGCCCTTTGTGAGTCTTTTCTTGCCGCCGGTGCGTAACTCCTAAAGGAGCAATTGCCATGAAATCCTCTTTGAGCCTTGGTCTGCTCGTACTGGTGCTCGCGTGTTTTGCCTCTGGTTGCGTAGCAGGCGCGAACCAGCTGAAAGGAACGGCGAACGGGAGCGGGGTAGTCGCCGGGTTTTGGCTGGGGTTGTGGCATGGATTCATCGCGCCGTTTATGTTTGTGGTTTCGCTGTTCAAGAGCAGTGTCGGGGTCTATGAGGTCCACAGCAACGGCGGCTGGTATAACTTCGGGTATTTGTTTGGACTGGCGTGCTTTTTCGGTGGCGGTGGGCGGGGGTCGGCACGGCGGACGTGAAAGTGGCGGCCGGCCTCTACGGCCCGCATTACAGAAGAAGGGCACGATGTATCGTGCCCCGACGGGGAAAGGTTCAAGGATCGAGGTTAAAGAAAATGTCGATCTTTACGCTGACCGATTTGCCGTTCCACTTTGTTTGGTCTTCCGGGATGAGTTTGGGTTGTGCGAGCAACTTGGGTGGCTGAGTGCAGCTGTTTTTCGGCTTCGGTGCGAACGCAGGGAGAAACCATGATGCCAACGGACAGAACAAGAATGCGCCGGGTGCAAGACACAGCCACATTCATCCGAGGATTAGCTTATATCGAGTGCCCATGAAGGTCAGCAGGCTACACGATGCGACGGGGGAGAAGCGGGTTGAGGTGCATGGTGAGGTCGTAAACGGAGGCGCCGCAGGCTTCGGAGACGTCTTCGGGGCGTGAGCCCGGCTGGGCGTCAAAGAAAGTGGCGGTATCACCGATTTTGACTTTTTCTTGCGCGCCCACTTCCAAAATGCAGTGGCTCGCGGAAACAGATGCGATCACAGGATAGAGATCACTCTCGCCGTTGGCATTCGTGATGCGGACTTTTGCGCCCTTTCCAGCACTTAAAGAGGCAGTTTGCGGAGCAGCCCTGCGCGGCCAGCCGTCGGCGTGACCGACCGCAATAGTGGCAACCCACACATCATCCTTCGCCAGGTAGGCGCGGTTGTAGCCGGCGCTGTCGCCTTGGCGCAACTTCTTGACATAGATGACGCGTGATTTCAGGCTGATGGCTGGCCGCAGATCGAGAACATTGCTGCGGCGAAATTGGCTTTCGGAGTAGATGCCGTAGATGGCCATGCCCGGGCGGACCAGGTCCAGGAACGCGTCGGAATGCTGGAAGAGAGCGAAGCTGGAGGCGGCGTGCTTTTTGCCGAGAGTGATACCGTCTTTTTCGAGCGCGGCGCAAGTTTCGGTGAAGCGGCGCAGTTGCTCTTTGTCGAAGTCGAGGTCTTCGGTAAAGGTCATCATGGCGCCTTGAATTTGGGCGGATTTGCGGGCAGCGGTGTCGCGAATGAGCGGAGCGGCCTGGTGATAAGGAACACCGACGCGGCCGATGCCGGTGTCTATGCAGATGTGCAGCGGCACGGGTTTTTGCAGGCGGGCGGCGATTTTGTCCAGGGCCGGACCCTGCGGAGTGTAAATCATCGGGGTGATGTTGCGGGCGACGGCGTCGGAAAGATTTTGCTCGTCGAAGGGGCCGAGCAGAAGAATGGGCTTACGGACTCCGGCGTCACGAAGAGCGTGCGCTTCGTGCAGTTTGACGACGGCGAAGCCGAAGATTTCGTTGTTCGGCTCGAGAAGTTGGGCGACGTTGACGACTCCGGCGCCGTAACCGTTGTTCTTGATGACGGCCAGGATCGGGCGGCCGGCGACGCGGCGGGAAATTTCCAGAACATTGTGGCTGAGATTTTCGCGATGGATTTCGACCCAGGGATCGAAGGAAGAATCTTCTGCGGTTCCGGTGTCAACGACGGATCGAGGTTCGAGCAAAGAGGGTTTGGCCGTGAGGGCGGCGGGAAGTGCGAGGCCCGCTTCGAGGAACGCGCGGCGAGAAGGCTTCATAATGTTGGCTCCTAAGCGAAAGAGAATAGCAGTGAAACGTGTATTCTTATCAGACCAGGGCTTGAACCTCCAGGCCGCCGGGGAGAGAGGAACATGAAGATTGAAATTGTGCGTTGCCCGACGTGAGAGAACAATCAAGCGAAGGTCGCGAGTCTCGTGACCCTGATCAAGCATCGACTCGGGATTGATGCCCTGGTAACGCCAGGAAAAACAGGTCAGTTTGATGTGATCGCCGACGGCGAGAAAATTGCCGAGCGCGGGGGAAACTGGTTCACGCGAAGTTTTGGCGCAGGTTATCCAGAGCTCGAGAGTGTCGTTGAAAGGCTTGCGGAGAAAGAGCGCGAGGTTGACTCGACACCGTAGAGCCTTTGCGCAGCGCCGAGTCGCCGGGAAGAGAAAAACCGGACCCTCAAAACGAAGGGTGCGGCACCACGCAAGAGGCTACACCAGCACGACCGTGCGGCGGCCGGGCTGGTCGGGAAGCTCCCAGGCGGTTGCGATTTCCGCGAGCTGGACCGAGTCAGTCTGGATTATTAGCTCGCCGCGCTCGCCGCGAGCAAGCACTTGCTGCATCGCGTCCGCCAGAACTGCCAAAGAGGGGACTCCACCGGTGCCGAGAATGGTGACCGGCGCGCTGCGGAGCACGGCGGCGGACAGTGCAATTGTTGGGCCGGCGCTTTCCCCGACTTGTACCAGGCGGGTCTCCTTTTTCGCGGCGACAAATTCCGTTTTGCTGATGGCCGACAGCAGAGCTTCAGTCGGCGGGCCCCAGAGATAATCGAGAATCACGTCGAAACCAGAGTCACCCATTTCGGTGGTGTAGGCGTCTCTGAGAGCGTCCGCGGCCTGGTCCAGTTGAATGGCGGAATCCGCGCCGAGCGATTCGATTCGCGAAAGCATCTCTGCGTTGCGGCCGACTCCGACCACACGTTTTGCACCGAGCAGCTTGGCGATTTGCACAGCAAGCTGGCCGGTTACACCAGTAGCGCCGAGGATCAACACGGACTCGCCGGTCTCTAGCTTCGCGCGATGGGTGAGCGACAGCCACGCGGACACGCCGGGATTCGGAAGCGCCGCCCCCGTGGCGTCGTCGAGTTGATCCGGGACGGGGAAGCAAAATGCTTGTGGCGCGACCGTGAATTCTGCCATTGCACCAAACGGTTTTCGGCAGCCACCGAAAAAGACGCGCTGGCCCTCGGCGGTATCCGCGATGCCGTCGGTTCCACAAATCACTGGAAATTCCTTGGGGCTGGCAAAATGAGAGCCGTTGGCAAGTGCCCGGTCGACAGGCTTCAGGGAAGATGCCCGGACGCGAAGCAGAGCTTCACCTTCTTGCGGTATCGGCGCATCAAACTCAGCGCACTTTGGGGCTTGGCCGCGCTCTCCCAGCACCGCCGCTCTCATGTTGTCCCTTTCACAGTGGAGTGAACTTCAATTCGGGCGCTGGAGATTGCGGAGGAAGCTGGCACCGTGGGGTATGGCGCCGCCGAAATTTTCAGCGATCGTCTGGCCCATGTCCGCAAGCGTAGCGCGAGTGCCGAGATTGACGCCAGCGCCGTGGGCAGGCGAATACGTGAGGATGGGAACGTATTCGCGGGAGTGGTCGGTGGTTTCCCATCGTGGGTCGGGATCGCAGCCGTGATCGGCCGTGATCATCAAAAGATCGTCGAAAGCAACCAGCGCCAGAAAGCTGTCCAGGTGCGCGTCGAATTCTTCCAGCGATTTGGCGAAGCCCTCCACGTCCTTGCGGTGGCCGTAGAGCATGTCGAAATCAACGAGGTTGCAGAAGATGAGGCCGTCCGGGCCTTCATGGACAGCCGTCGTGAGTTTTTCCATGCCGTCGGCATTAGAGGTGGTGGTGACGTACTGCTCGATGCCGCGGCCGTTATAGATGTCGTGAATTTTGCCTACGCCCAAGACCGGTATTTTCTTTTCCGCGAGCACGTCCATCAACATGGGTTTGGGCGGATCGACGGCGTAGTCGTGGCGGCGAGGCGTGCGCGTGAAGTGGCCGGGAGTTCCCGTGAAGGGACGCGCAATGACCCGGCCAACGCGGTGCGGTCCCTGAAGGATTCCGCGAGCGATTTCGCACATCTTGTAGAGTTCGGCGACGGGCACAATGGCTTCGTGGGTAGCGATCTGAAAGACGCTATCACCGGATGTGTAAACAATGGGCTTGCCGGTGCGCACGTGCTCTTCGCCGAGTTCTTTGATGATTTCAGTGCCGGAGGCGGGCTTGTTGCCGATGGTCTGCCGGCCGATGCGTGATTCGAATTTCCTGATGATTTCCGGCGGAAAACCGTGTTTGTAAACGGGGAAGGCCTGGTCCAGCCAGACGCCGGCCATTTCCCAGTGGCCGGTAGTCGTGTCTTTGCCGGGTGAGTGCGTGGCACCCCTGCCGAATGCGCCGCGCAGGTGATTGTTGGGTGCGAGATGGGCGAGCGGCGCGATGTTGGCCAAGCCGAGCGAAACAAGGTTGGGGATGGCGAGCGGGCGGGAACTGGCGATGTGGCCGAGGGTGCTGCGGCCAACGTCGCCGTAGTCAGCGGCGTCGGGGAGCTCGCCGATACCGACGCTGTCGAGAACGATCCAGATGATGCGGCGAAAGCGAGGCATGCAGCGGCTCCAGGCGGTAGCGTCCTACAGAGTATTATCCGCGAAATAGCCTATTTTGCAGTAGGCGGGCCTGAAGTTGGATGCATTCCGGCGTAGCTCTAGCGCTGCGCAGCCGGAAGTGACTGTCGTCCGCAAGAGGAAAGAGCGGAATCGTGGTAGATTCGCGCTGAACTAAATCTGGTTTTTGTGCGTAGTAGAAGATGTGGAGGTGTGAAATGCGAGGGGACGCGCCCCGGCCCAGGACCTCGTTGACGATGCCGATTTTGCTGATTGCGATCGGCGCGTTGTTCCTGCTGCGCAACTGGAACCCCGGTTTCGAACCGTTCCAGATCCTGCGAATGCACTGGCGGCTGATTTTGGCGGTGGTACTGATTTTGATCGGCCTGGGTAAAATCTGGGACTCTTCTCGCAATCGCGCTGCAGGGGCGGGGGGAACGTCTTCCGGAACGGCTCTCGGCACGACGCTGGGCGCGGTGGCATGTGTGTTTGTGCTGATTATTTTGATCGGGCACTTCGAGAAAAGGCGTCACCACGATGAGCCGGGCGACACCTTTGAACAGCACAGCTCGCAGGTGGTGGAGACGCGCGACTTGAAGGGCGCGGAGTCCGTGAACGTGGAGCTGCATATGGGCGGCGGACAGCTGAATGTGCAAGGCGGGTCTGCCCATCTGTTGAATGCGGATTTTCACTACGACCGCAAGTGGGACAACCCGACGGTGGATTATCACGTGAGCGGCGACAAGGGCGTTTTGGAAGTGCGCCAGCCGGGCGAGAGTGTCAGCTTTGGCCCGACAGAGAACACTTGGGATTTGAATTTCAGCAACGATGTTCCGATGGCCGTTCGCGTAGAGATGGGCGCGGGACAGGGCAATCTGAGACTGGGCGACATGAACGTGAGGAACCTGGAATTGCAGATGGGCGCAGGGCAGGTGCTGCTGGATTTGACAGGAGCGCGCAAGTCGGACATGAACGTTGACGTGAAAGGCGGAATAGGGCAGATCACTGTGCGTCTGCCGAGAGACGTAGGCGTGAAAGCGCACGCGGCAGGCGGGATCGGCACGGTGCAGGCGCACGGATTGAAAGAGAGCGGCAGCGAATACACCAACGACGCATACGGCAAGACGCCGCACAAGATCACCATGGATATTCAAGGCGGTATCGGTGAGATCGAGCTGATCGAAGAATGAATGTACGCGGGATGGCCAGCGCCACTGCAAAATCGGCCGGTTTGCCGGGTGCTGAAGAGCGGCGTATAATTCGAAGTTTAGGCAGCGGTCGCCAGGCGCGCTGTCTCCGGCTTCCCCTTGGAAAAACACGAAACCCCACTCGAGGCCACCACTGGCCAGTTAGAGCAGGAGACGCTGCGAGTCCGCGGCGCGCGAGTCCACAATCTGAAAAATGTGACGGTCGAGATTCCGCACAACGCAATCACTGTGGTCAGCGGCGTGAGCGGGTCGGGCAAGTCTTCGCTGGCGTTCGACACGATTTATGCGGAAGGGCAGCGGCGCTACGTGGAGTCGCTGTCGGCGTACGCGCGGCAGTTTTTGGAGCGGATGGAAAAGCCGGAAGTAGACGAGATTTCCGGCATAGCACCGGCGGTGGCGATTCGCCAGAAAAATACCACGCGCAATCCGCGTTCGACCGTGGCCACGGCGACGGAAATTTACGATTATTTGCGGCTGTTTTTTGCGCGCTGCGGACAGACGTTTTGCACCAAATGCGGTACCGAAGTTCGTAAGGATACCCCGGATTCAATAGCCGCGAAGGTTCTCGCAGCGGGAGCCCGCCGCCGGTTTTACGTGATGTACCTGCTGCGCATCACGGCGCCGCAACCTTCCAGTAAGCCACGCAAAATGAGGAAAGAAAAGCCGGCGGAGCCAGCGCAAGATCAGGTGCGGCAGTCGCTGCTGGATCTGCAGCGGCGCGGCTTCAATCGGTTGTATCAGGGTGGGGCGGTGCACGAATTTACTTCGCCGGAATCGCTGCTGGACTTGGACTTCAAGCAGCCGGTGTACGTTCTGGTGGACCGGCTGGCGGTCGGTGAAGAAGCAAAGTCACGTCTGATTGATTCGATCGAAATTTGCTACCGCGAAGGGCACGGAGAGGCGGTCGTGGAATTCCTTCCCGATGCGGACACCGCCGCCGAGAGGCTGAACTTTAACGAACGATTCGAGTGCAAAAACGACGGCACGGTGTATCAGGAGCCGGAGCCGCGGCTGTTTTCGTTCAACAATCCATATGGCGCGTGCCCGCGCTGCCAGGGCTTCGGCAATACCATCGATTTTGATTTGAAGCTGGTGGTGCCGGACCCCAGCAAATCCCTGGACGAGGGCGCGATTGAGCCGTGGACCAAGCCACGCTTCCGGCAGTTGATGTTGGAGCTGCGAAAGTGGGCCAAGGAGCAGGGCATTGCGACCAACGTTGCCTGGCGGCACCTCGGCGCGGAGGAGCGGCGGAAGATTCTGGAAGGGGATCCGGAAAACGACTACGACGGCGTGAAGGGCTTTTTTGCGTGGCTGGAGCGCAAGAAATACAAGTTGCACGTGCGCGTTTTTTTGAGCCGCTATCGCGGATACGCAATCTGTCCGGAGTGCGGCGGCTCGCGGCTCCGTCCGGAAGCCCGTGCGGTACGGGTGGCAGAACGGACCATCACCGACGTCTGCAAACTCACGGTAAAGGAAGCGCGAGCGTTCTTCGGCGAATTGCGCCTAAGCGAAGCGCAGAGCAAGATTGCCGACCGCGTTCTGGAAGAGATTCGCTCGCGGTTGCAGTTTCTGGATGAAGTCGGGCTCGATTATCTTTCGCTAGACCGGCTGACTTCGACGCTTTCAGGCGGCGAATCGCAGCGAATTCAGCTGGCGACGTCGTTGGGTTCCCATCTGGTCGGAGCATTGTATGTGTTGGATGAGCCGTCCATCGGTTTGCATCCGCGCGATACCAAGCGGCTGATTGACATCCTGAAATCGCTGCGGGACTTGGGCAACACGGTTTTGGTGGTCGAGCACGATCCGGACACGATCGAAGCCGCAGACCGGGTGATTGATTTGGGGCCGGGGGCCGGCGAGCTCGGCGGAAGATTGCTTTTCTCGGGAACGTTCGAGCAAATTCTGGGAGACTCGAAGTCCGTGACTGGCCGCTATCTGAGCGGCAAAGCGCGGATTCCGGTTCCCAACAAGCGGCACAAGCCGAACGGCAAATTCCTGCGGCTGTACGGCGCGACGCTGCACAACTTGAAAAATGTGGATGCGATGATTCCGCTGGGCACGCTGACGGTGGTGACCGGGGTGAGCGGCTCGGGAAAGTCCACGCTGGTGCACGACGTGCTGTACAAAGCGCTGCTCGCCAAGAAGAACGGCGGCGTGGAAAAGGAATTCTGCGAACGGCTGGACGGCGATTCTCACGTACGCGAAGTGGTGATTGTTGACCAATCGCCGATTGGGCGGACACCGCGCTCGAATCCGGCGACATACTTGAAAGCGTTCGACGCGATTCGCGAAGTGTTTGCGGATACGCCCGATGCCAAGCGGCGGGGCTTCGCGGCGGGACATTTTTCGTTCAACGTGCCGGGCGGGCGCTGCGAAGCGTGCCAGGGCGACGGCACGGTGACCGTGGAGATGCAGTTCCTGGCCGACGTGGAACTGATTTGTGAAGAGTGCCGCGGCACGCGCTTCAAAAGCAGCGTGCTGGAAGTGCAGTATCACGGCAAGAATATTCATGACGTGCTGGGCATGACGGTGCGCGAGGCGCTGGCATTTTTTGTAAACGTGCCGAAGGTGACGACGAAGCTGCGCATCATGAACGAAATTGGTTTGGGGTATTTGCGGCTGGGCCAATCGGGCACGACGCTGTCCGGCGGTGAGGCCCAGAGGTTGAAGCTGGCCGCGCATCTATCACGCACGGACAATCAGGGCCTGTTGTACATTCTGGATGAGCCAACAACCGGATTGCATTTTGACGACATCGCCAAACTGCTGGCCGCGTTCCGCAAGCTGCTGGAGTCCGGCGCGTCGCTGCTGGTGATCGAGCACAATCTGGATGTGATCAAGTCCGCGGACTGGCTGATTGATTTGGGGCCCGAGGGCGGCGACCAAGGCGGAAAAATTATCGCCACCGGAACACCGGAGCAGGTGGCCCGGAACGCGCAGTCGCAAACCGGAAAGTTCTTGATGAAGGTACTGGCGGCGAACGGGCAGGCTCGCCAAGTCAATGCACAGGCAAAGCGCAACGGGAATGGCGCATCGAACTCAGTGAGTGGGGCGGCCAATGGCACCGCTGGCGGGCCGGGTCCGCTGAAAACCTCTGCAAAATGAAATGCGTTACGGCGAGAACTGGAATCGCGAGACTTCTTGGCGCACTGGTGTTTGTCTGCGCTGGCTTTGCGCCGAGCCTGCTAGGGCAGACGGCTTCGGACCAGGAGGGGTCGAAAGGCACCAAGCACACCGTCGCGAATCCGCTGAATGATCTGCTGGACGAGGCACGGCGGGACATTGATAAGGAAGATTTTCAGGCTGCGGTTGTTGCGCTACAGAAGTTTCTTGCCGAAAAAGACGACTTCGCCTACGCGCATTTTCAGTTGGGCTATGCCTATACCGCGCTGAAGAAGACGCCAGAGGCGCGCGCCGAGTATCAACGGGCCATGCAGCTCGACCCGAAAATGCCGGAAGCGCCGCTGAATCTGGGAATTCTGCTGCTCGATGAGGACCCGGCCGCGGCGGTGACTCCGTTGCAGCGCGCGGTCGAACTCCTGACCACGCAGAGCCGTCCGCGAAATTTGCTGGCGCTGGCGTATGAGAAATCCGGCGACGCGAAGCGGGCCGAAGAGTCGTACGAGGCGGCGTTGGCGCTCGACGCCAGAGACATGGAAACGACACTGCATCTGGCGCAGCTTTATTTGCGCGAAAATCGTCCGACAGACGCCGAAAAGAAATTTAGGGCGGTATTGGCCGCCGAACCGCAATCTCAAACTGCGCTGATCGGCTTGGCTCAGATCCTGGAAATGGAGAAAAGACCCGAAGCGGCGGATGCCTATCGGAATTATCTGGCGAGCAAACCGGACGATGCCGCAGCCCGCGCACATCTGATCCACCTCTTGATAGCCGGTGAAAAATACGACGACGCGCTGGCCGAAATGGAAAAGAGGGAAAACGGCGGCGGGCCTACGGTGGAGTCGCTGAAACTGCGTGCGGATATTTTGATCGGACAGAAAAAGTGGGAAGCGGCAATGGCGACGCTGAAACAAGCTGCCGCTATGGCTCCGAACGATGCGCAGCTGCACGGCGGCTTGGGCCGGACGTACATGCAGTTGCGCGATTTTCCCAATGCGGCGGCGGAACTGAAGGCTGCGCTGCGCCTGGATCCGAAGAATCCGGCGTACTGGAAAGACCTGACAACGAGTTCGTATCTGGCGGGCGACTGTTCGACCACACTTTCGCTGCTCGATCATCTGGCGCAAATGGAAAGGCCCAGCGCGGCGGAATGGTTTGTGCGCGCGCTTTGCTACGATAAACTGCAGCAGACGAAGGCGGCGCTGGGGGCGTACCAGAAATTTCTTGACGTGGACCAGAACCGCAATCCGGACCAGGTATGGCAGGCCCAACAGCGGGACAGCGTGCTGAAGCGGGGGGAAGGAAAGAAGTAGGCAATGGGACGCGCGCGGCGCTCGAAGCGCTGAAGCACATGCACCCGGTGATGGTGTTCCTTTTGGCCGTAGCAATGGCCTCCGGAAGTGTGCGCGGCCTGGACGAGCTGGAGGTGCTGCAAAATCGCTTCGACCACGAGACGGACGGGGTGCGAAAAGCAAAGTTGATGCAAAGGCTGGGCGACGCCCAGTTCGACGTGGAACGAAATGCGGCGCGCGCCAACAACTACGAGGCGGTCGGGCTGATCATGGAGAAATACCGGGACAACGTGCGGGCGGCGCTGGAAGCGCTGAAGAAGGCACGCCCGGACGCCGAGAAACACGTCGGCGGCTACCGCGAGCTGGAGATGCATACCGGGAAGGGCCTGCGCGAGATTCGCGATGTGATCCTGGCCATGCCGGAACCTTACCGGCCGCCGATGCAGCTGGTGGAGCACGATCTGCTCGAACTGGACAATGAAATGTTGCGGCTGATCTTTCCCCGCCGCCCGGGCGAAAAACCGCCGCTCCAGCAGGGGCCGTCGCCCCAGCCGAAAACGGGAAAGCCGCCGGAGAAGCAGCCATGAAGTCCTGGAAAGAAATGCTCTGGAAAAAGTCGCTGTCGGCAGCGTTGGTCGTTTGCGCGACAGCCGCGGCTGGCGCGGCGCAAGCTGCGCAGAAGGACTACCTTTCGATTCAGGAAGCGGACAAGATTCGCGACGCGGAGACCACCAACGCCCGGATCAAATTGTTCATGGAGTTCGCTGACGACCGCCTGAAAAAATTTCAGTACGAGCTGGACCATCCATCGCCGACCAATCATCCGCAAATGCTGAACTACCTGATGAATTCGTATGTCGGATGCGTGGACGATGCGGCAGACCTGATGCAGCTTGGTGTCGAGAAACAGGAAAACGTGCGCGGCGGAATTGATCTGATTTCCGCGAGGATGAAGGAATATCTGGAAGTGCTGAAAAAGATCAAGGCCGAAGGCAAAGAGATTGATGTTTATGGCGACAACCTGGACGACGCGCTGGAAGGTACCGAGGACGCGATGAACGACGCGGAAAAGGCCAAAAAGAGTGTGGCCCCGCCGCCGGTGCGGAGGAAGAGCTGAGAGTAAGAGGGATCAGGGATCGGAGACCAGAGCAACGCGACCAGATGAGGCGGAAACAACCCAGAATAGTGCCGGGCGGGTCGGTGTTGTGCCAGAGGATGTTCACGCGCATCGGCTGCGCCGGGCAGCCGCCGTCGTTTCGCGTGGAGTTTTATCCATATTCGAGCCTGACGCTGACCATCCGGCGGCGCAACGATCAGATGATCGTGCGCTTTTCAGACTTGCTGCAGCGCGCGCCACTGCCGGTGCTGGAGGGAGCGGCGGCGCTGCTTCTGTCCAAGATTTACCGGCGCCGGACACCCCGGGCACTGGTGGCTCCGTACCATGAGTATGCAAAGTCGCATAAGACGCGGCAGCGGGTACAGAAGATGCGCGGCGGAAGAGTGCGCGCCGCGTCGCTGCATCCTGCAGGCGAGCATTTCGATTTGACCGAGATCTATGACGATCTGAACGCGCAATTCTTTGGTGGAGAGTTGCGCCGGCCGCATCTCGGCTGGAGCACGCGCAACTGGCGGCGGCAGTTTGGCTCTTTTGATCCCGGACCGAATCAGATTTTGCTCAACAAGCGGATGGACCGGCCGGAAGTTCCGCGCTACGTGGTGGAGTACGTGCTGTTCCACGAGATGCTGCACGTGAAGCATCCGACGCGGCGATCAGGTTGCAGTTTGCTGTCGCACTCGCCGGAATTTCGCGCCGAAGAAAAGCTATTTCCAGAGTTTGACCGCGCCCGGAAGGCCCTGGATCTTCTGGCCCGCGGGCGAACTGGGCTCCGCTTCCGAATCGAGAATCTAGCTAGCCGCCTTCTTTCTTGATTTTTCCACTTCGGAACGAAGCTTTTCGATTTTTTTCTCGATTTTGGCTTTATCTTCAGCGTGCGGGTAGAGCTCGAGATAGCGCGTATAGGATTTGAGAGCGTCGCGCTTCAGGCCTTTCTTCTCCTGAGCTTCGCCGAGATAGCGAAAGGGAATCGCATAACCCGGCTTGGCCAGAGCAGCGTCCTCGAAACGGTCAATGGCGGCGTCAATGTCGCCTTTATGCATGTAGTACTGGCCGACTTCCAGGTCTTTTTCTGCGCGCAGAGGGTCCCACATCGGCTGGTCGGCCGCGCTTTTGGTGGCGTTGTCGGTGGCCGAATTTGGTT
>CAZQOB010000023.1:0-65438 GCA_964594885.1 uncultured Acidobacteriaceae bacterium | reverse complement strand
GATCCCGACGCCGATCCCGCGCCGGAAATCACCCGCAACGGCCTCAACAAATCATGTCCCGTCTGCGTCGAAACCATGGATCTTTGGACCGACATCTATGGCGCGGAAGCCGGCAACCTGGCGCTGAAAGTTCTGGCCCTAGGCGGCGTTTACGTGGCCGGAGGCATCGCCGTCAAAATCCTCGACAAGATGAAGGACGGAACCTTCTTCAAATCCTTCCACGACAAATGGAAATTTGAAAATCTGCTCAAAAACATCCCCGTTTCGGTCATCCTCAATGAAAATGCGCCGCAACTCGGCGCCGCCTACGAAGCGTTGCGCTTGCTGGAAAATAACGCCTAATGCTTGTCATCCCGACCGAAGTCGCCCGCCGTTTTTTCATCGCCCGCGCAGCGAGCGTCGGGCGACGAAGCGGAGTGCTCTCTCCCTGCCCTCTAATGTTAATCCGTCTGCTCTCACTGATCCCTCAAGCCTGATCTCTGATCGCTTCTCTTCTCAATCTGCTGCTGCACCTGATTGCGGAAAGCCAGCGGCTTGGCTATTTGATGAAACGCCTCGTTGGTGCCGCCGGTGCCGATCAAGGTGATGGAGCCGTAGCCCAGCACGCGGCCCATGCCGGGTTCGTTCACTTCGATGCTCTCGATCTTGTTCAGCAGCATTTCGATGGTCGTGCGGGCAGCGATTCCGGTCTTCACCACCACGCGGCGGTTGGTCACGGCCATCTCGGTGGCGTTGCGCCGGATCGCTCCGACCGAGATCACAATGCCGCTGACGATCAGCATGGCGATTCCCGCGCCGGTCATCAGGTGCCGCGCCTGGGGATCCATCTGCTCATGGCTCATGGCGTAAAACACCAGCGCGATTCCCGGCAAGTCCAGCAAAAACGTTCCCACCAGGATGTGGCCCAGCATCACGATCCAGTGCAGCCGCGTCTGATAGACGACCGTTTCGCCCGGAACCAGATTTCTCTCGATGTAGCTCATGTGTCTTCCACGCTCGTTGCTGCCGCTTCGCAGCGGTGTGATTTCCTCGCGCCGACGAGGCTATCACGCGCCGCGTGTCCCGTGCACCGTGTTCCCCCTGTTCCTAAAATCTTCCTAAAATCCCGCCAAATCCGTTTTTCCAAGGTCATCGCCCTTATACAGCAGCGGCTCTCCCGCCACCTTCGCCAGCGCGTACGCAAAACAATCTCCCAAATTCAGCCCCGCCGGATGCCCCGACCCTTTCCCAAAATCCCGATACGCCTCCCGTGCAATCCTCGCCTGCAACGGCGTCACCGGCTCAATCGCAATCTTCGCCTCGCGGAACAGATCATCAAACCTGCGGCTCGAAATCGGGCTGCGGCTTCTATCAATGATCACCGCCGCCTCGACGAAGCTCACTGCAGAAATTCGCCGGCTCTCTGCTTTCGCGATCGCCTCGCTGAATTCCTCCGCCTCCGGCTCATCCCGCAATATGGCTACCACCGCTGACGAATCGACAATCATTTGAAGAGTCCCTTCTCGTCATAGAGCAGTTCGTCGGGGTCGATTGTGCGATACGGTTCCTTCAGATGGGCCGCGCATTCCTTGCCGATGCGGTTCAGTCGGTCCGCCAGTCCGCCCTTCTTCCCGCTCTTGACCCGCTCCAGCTTCTCTCGCACCGCAGCCGTAATCGCCCCGGTTAGGCTCGCGCCCGTCAGGTCCGCCAGCTCGTTTACCAGCCGCTCCGTCTCTTCGTTCTTAATGTTCATCGCCATCGTCTACTCCTACGGCCAACCGTTACACCATAGCGCTACACCATTCTACCACAAGAGGTTTTGCTCGGCCAAAGGTTCCGTATGTGGCGTATTTCCCTATGTTTACTGAGCCAAGCCTCGTTTCGATCCTACACCGTCGCGCCTTTGCCGCCTCGGACACTCTTCAGATCAACCTAACTCCTTTGTTTGTGACTCTTACGAAAACACCTGTGCGCCTCTCATCGATGCCCAAAATGGGACGGCCGAACGAACCTTCGTGAGACAATTCCAGCCATGACGACCAAGCCCTGGCACCTGGACATGCACGAAAAGATTGAGTGCGCGGAGACGCTGGCTTCACGGTTCTACATCGATCCCCACATTTTGGAGATTGAGAAGGAGCGGATCTTTCGGCGGGCCTGGCAACTGGTCGGCACCACGATGCAGCCTTGCGGGGAAGGCAACGGCAGGAAGCGAACGATCGCCGACCCGGAAACATATTTCACGGCTGAGGTTGCCGGCGAGCCGGTGCTCATCGTCCGAGACAAGCAGGGAACGCTCCGCGCCTTCAGCAACGTTTGCCGGCATCGCGCCGGGCCGATCGCTTTGGGCAGCGGCTGCAAAAACGTGATGCGCTGTCAGTATCACGGCTGGACCTACACGCTGGATGGGCGGCTGATCGGCACGCCAGATGTGGATGGCGTGGAATTTTTCGATCGCAGCACGATGGGCATGGTTCCGCTGCGCTGCGAGACGTGGGGCGATTTCATCTTCGTGAATTTCGACCGCCAGTCCCTGATTTCTGAGGGCGGGCCAACCGAAGCAAAAAGACCTGCCCCGCCGCTTGCAGACTACCTCGGCAAAATTCCGGACCAGGCGAAGGGCTTCGAATTTGAAGGCTTGCAATTCGCCGAGCGGCGCGACTACGTGATCGATTGCAACTGGAAGGTGTACGTTGACAACTATCTCGAGGGCTACCACATTCCGATCGCGCATCCCGGCCTGATGCGGGAAATTGACTACGCGCAATACCGCACGGACACCTACCGCTACTATTCGCAGCAATTCGCGCCGATTCGCGCAATGAAGAAAGATGATGGCGCAGAGCGCATGTACGCGCCGGGGAAGGGCTTGCAGGAAGCGCTCTATTTCTGGATTTTTCCGAACCTGATGATGAACATCTATCCGGACAATATTTCCAGCAACGTGATTGTGCCGCTGGGCGTCGACAAGACGCTGACCATTTTCGAATGGTTCTTTCACAACGTGGACCAGCCGCACGAAAGGGAACGCATCGCGAAAGCGGTCGCGTTCAGCGACGAAGTGCAGCGGGAAGACATCCTGCTCTGCGAAAACGTGCAGAAAGGGCTGAAGTCAGCCACCTACGACCGCGGCCGCTACTCCGTGAAGCGCGAAAACGGCGTGCATCACTTCCACATGCTGCTCGCAGAGTTTCTGGGCGAGAATCAGTGACCTGGCTGCGCGGTTAGTGCGCGGGAGCAGGCGCAGCTGAGGATGGCGCCGGCTTGTTAAGGTCGAAATTGACTTTGGGAGCCGTGCGCGCGCCCTCGTCGGTCTTGAAGTAGGCGTCGTTGCGGGTGAAACCGCTCATACCGGCAACGAAGCTGTTGGGGAAGAGCGCAATGTAAGTGTTGTAGTCCTGGACGGTTTCGTTGTAGCGGCGGCGTTCGACGGCGATGCGGTTTTCGGTGCCGGCCAATTCATCCTGCAGGCGCAGAAAGTTTTCGTTGGCCTTGAGCTGTGGATAGTTTTCGACGACTACCAGCAGGCGGCTCAGGGCGGAATCGAGCGCGCCGTTGGCGGCGATCTTGTCAGCGGGAGTTTTCGCTCCGACCAAGGCGGCGCGGGCGGCGGCGATGTCGCCAAGAACCTTTTCTTCGTGGACAGCGGCACCTTTCACCGTCTCCACGAGATTGGGAATCAGATCGGCGCGGCGCTGCAGCACGACATCAACCTGCGACCACCCGGCATTGATGGCCTCGTGTTTGATGGCCATCTGGTTGCGCCGGCTGAAGTAGGAGCTGCCGAGAATCAGGGCAAGAATCAGAACGACTACGGCGACAATGACACCGACTTTCATGAATGTTTCTCCTTAGCGATTCTAGCCTAGAACCGTGATCATCTAGAAATTCTGCCGCTTCACGCGCTGCCATTCGTGTTTGGGAACCAGCGCGTCCAGCGAACGCACGACGGTTTCGATGGCAGCAAGATATTTGCCGTAAGCCCGCGTGAGTTCGGTGACCGGGTGATTCTCGCGCAGCGCATGGCCGAGCTCGAAAGCGGCGGCGTCGGCTCCGGCAAGTTCCGCGACGCGCTGATAGACATGCGAGTGATCACTGTCGGCATTTTCGCCCAGTGCGATCAGGAAATGCCGCAGCAGAGCGGTGATGCTCGAGATGGATTGTTCGTACACTTCGCGGAGCCGCGGTTCGTCTTCGGAGAAGCGCAGGAATTGCGTGCGAAGCTTCTGCAGCGTGATCCGCAAATCGCGCTCGACCTGAAGGCGATGCAGATTCATGGGAATTTCGATTTCGGCCACGGGATCGGAGCCGAAGAGCACTTTGTGGTGGCGCGCAATGTCGAACAGTTCGATGGCGAAGACGTCGGCCGAGCGCGTCAGCTCTTCGCGAGTGAAGAAGTGCGGAGCCGGTTCACGCTGATCGGCGGACCACCAGCGGACAACTTTGGCGATGCGCGCGAGCTCATGAGCGGCTGTGGACCTGAGGACGCAGAGAAGGTTCAGGTCGGATTTGCCGGTGTGGTAGTCGCCGCGCGCGGCGGACCCATAGAGGACAATCGATTCGAGATTTTCTCCGGCGGCTTCGTGCAGCCGCCTCACGACTTCAATCAATTTTTCATCGCGGCCTAACATCGTTTCCTCACTTCGTTTGGTTCCTCGGCGACCGTCGTACCTAGCAGCGGCACAAAGCCGCTGCTACATAAGCTGCATTTACCAGCTGCCGGAAGCACCGCCACCGCCGCTGTCGCCACCGCCAAATCCGCCAAACCCTCCGCCGCCGTCACCGCCGCCTCCGCCGAAGCCGCCTCCGCCCCAACTGCTTCCGCCGCCCCAGCCACCGCCACGGCGATTGGAAAGGCTGTTGAGGAGCAAAGCCCATAAACAACCTTCGATGCCGCCCCGACCGCCCAGGCCTTGCCCACGCGCGGCTGCGGCGGCGTTGGAGATCGCTGCGAAGAGAATCACAACGACGAAGAACGCGAGAACAAGAAAGAAAACGGGAGGGGGGCCGTTGCCGACGCTGCGGGGAACGGTACGCACGGCACGCGCAGGAGGCTGGGCAGAGAGAGTGACGCCTTTGTCGTCAGCTACGAATTTGGCGAGCTGCCAGGCGGCAATTTCGACGGCGGAGCCGTAGTCGCTTTGGCGCAGGAAGGGGACCATGGCGCGGCCGGCGTCGCCGGCACGGGCGTCATTGATGATGGGCTCAAGGCCGTAGCCCACTTCGATGCGGTATTTGCGGTCGCGGGGCGCGAGCAGCAGCAGGAGACCGTTGTTCTGGCCTTTTTGGCCGATACCGAGGTGGTGAAAGAGATCGTTGGCATAATCCTCGATAGGGCGATCGTCGAGCGATACCACAGTGATGATGGCGAATTGCGCGCCGGTTTTTTGCTGCAGCTCGGTGCAGAGGGTTTCCAGGCGATCGCGGGTTGCGGATGGGATGACACCGGCGAGGTCGGTGACGTAGCTGGTGGGATGGATCTTATTAATGTCGTCGGCGATGGCCGGGAGTGCCGCGATCAGGCTGACGAACAGGAGAAGGAATGGACGAAGGCGGGGCATGAAATCGAAGAAAAGAGTAACACAGAGGGCACAGAGAGAAGAGCGCGGAGGGCACGGAAGGCGGCCGCTACTCAGACAATTCGTTTTCCCAGCGGGCGATTACCGCCGACGCGAGGCAGTTGCCAGTGACGTTGAGCGAGGTGCGGGCCATGTCAATGAGCGCGTCCACGCCGAGGATGACGAAGATGGGCTCGGTGGGCAGATGGAACATGGAGGACGTGGCCAGCAAAACGAGCAGGGACGCGCGCGGGACTCCGGCGATGCCTTTGCTCGTGAGCATCAGGACCAGAACCATGAAGAGTTGCTGCGGCCAGGTCAGGTGCATGCCCGCCGCTTGTGCGACAAAGACGGAAGCGAGCGCGAGGTAGAGGGTAGAGCCGTCGAGATTGAAGCTGTAGCCCGCGGGAATTACGAAGGCGACGATGCGGCGGGGAACGCCGAAGGCTTCCATGCACTCCATGGCGCGGGGAAGGGCAGCCTCGGACGTGCTGGTGGCGAAGGCGATGGTTGCGGGCTCGGCGACGGCGGAAAAGAATCTCTTTATGGGAATGCGCGCGAAGAAAGCGATCGGCAGCAAGACGCATAACAGAAAAGTGACCAGTGCACCGTACGCGGTGAGCAGCAGTTTGCTGAGCGGAATGAGCACGGAGATGCCCATGTGGCCGACGGTGTAAGCCATGGCGGCGCCGACGCCGATCGGCGCGTAGTACATGACGATGTTGGTGAAGCTGAACATGGTCTGGGCAAGCGATTCGGCCAAGCTGAGGATCGGCGTCTGGAATCTTTCGGGCACGCGAGTGAGCGCGATCGCAAAAAGAATCGCGAACACCGCGACTTGCAGAATCTGATTGTCGGCGACGGACTGGACGATGTTCTCAGGAAAGATGTGCAGCAGAATGTCATTCCAATGGAGCGGGACATTTTGTGGCGGGGTTTGTGACGCAGCGCTAGCCGTGGCGCTTGCTGGGATGATGAGGCCCTCGCCCGCGCGAGTGAGGTTGATGGCCCCGACGCCGATAAACAGCGCAAGAGTCGTTGCGGCTTCGAAATAGACGAGGCTCTTCCAGCCGATGCGGCCGACTTTGCGGAGGTCGCCGTGGCCGGCGACACCGGTGATGAGCGTGCCGAGAATCAGCGGCGCTACAATGAGCTTAATCAAGCGGAGGAAGATTTCGCTAAAGACGCGAAGGTTGGAAGCGAAGTGCGGAGCGTCGAGGCCAAGCTCGAGGCCAGCGAGCAAAGCGAAGAAGATCCAGAAAGTGAGGGAGCGGTTTTGAAGGCCTGGGAAAACGAGAAGGACCAGGGCGAACCAGCGCAGAGCGACGAGCGGCCAGTGATAGGGCGCAAAGGCGAGGAGAGCGATGCCGACAGCGAAGAGAAACAGACCGGCGCCGGCAAGGAATTTGAAAGAGTTGGAAGGGGAATTGGGCACGCGCTTTGTCACCAAGTGCCGCTATCAGCAGCCTCGAGCGCCAGTCTCGTATTCGCTTTGCACCAAACCGCCGTCGTAGCATTGCGTCGCGACATGGCGAAGGCTGACGTCTCGCGGCAAGGGTCCAAACAAAGGGATGCCGGCTCCGATCAGTACTGGGACGCGTGTGATCACTAAGCGGTGAATCAGTCCGGCTGCGAGAAATTTTTGGATGGTGATCCCTCCATCGACGTAGCCGTGCTGGAATCCGCG
Source organism: uncultured Acidobacteriaceae bacterium (assembly GCA_964594885.1). Classification (GTDB taxonomy): domain Bacteria; phylum Acidobacteriota; class Terriglobia; order Acidiferrales; family UBA7541; genus Acidiferrum. The sequence goes on along the minus strand of CAZQOB010000023.1, from coordinate 58,214 downwards.
GGATTCCAGTCGCGCGGCGATTTCCGGCGGCGTGCCCGACATCTGCTCAGCTCGGGCATTCATCGCAGAAAAATCCAAGGGCTTGCTGCTCAGAACCACGAACTGCTTGTTGCCGTACAACGCAAAGTGACCCAGACGGCGGACCACCTCGAATGTCCGCCGGCCGATCACTACCACGTCTACACTGTTCAAGAATTCAGTGAATCCGTGGGGCACGGCTTCGCCGGCTTTCAGGAAATCGAACGTGTCATCCGGGCGGGCCAGGAACCCGTCGAGGCTGACTCCGCAGAAAACCGAGAGCTTCATTCCGCAGCCCCGGGAGCAAATTTGGATTGCTGAGTATAGGCATGGAATGCGGCTTAGGCAAGAATTCGAAGTCCGAGAGTGTGTTCTGGCTCTGCGTTTGACCGCTGCTACACTAACGGAATGCCAAAGATAAAAGAGTTGGAGTGTTCGCGGTGTAAGGCGACAGCGTCGGCAGAGACGCCGCAGACGCTGTGTCCGAAATGTGCGGGTTCGCTGTATGTGCGGTACGACTTGACTGGGCTGCGGGGTGTGGAGCAGCGCGAGCGGGTTGCGCGCGATGGAGCAGCGGGCGGATGGGCGGGGATGTGGCGGTACCGGTCGGTGTTGCCGGAGGTCGCTCCTGTGACGCTCGGCGAGGGCTGGACCCCGATGCTGCGGAGCAAACGGTATCCGAATGTCGTTGTGAAGGAAGAGGGCGCGAATCCGACGGGAAGTTTCAAGGCCCGGGGACTGGCCCTGGCCGTGACGATGGCCAAGCACTACGGGTTGAACAAGCTGGCCGTGCCATCGGCGGGAAATGCGGCGGGAGCGCTGGCGGCGTACGCCGCAGCCGCAGGAATCGAAGCCAACATTTTCATGCCGAAAGATGTGCCGTTCGCGAATTATGTGGAAGCGAAAATGTACGGCGCGAATGTGACGCTGGTGGATGGACTGATTTCCGATTGCGGACGAATGGTGACGGAACGAAAAGAGAAAGAAGGCTGGTTCGATATTTCGACCCTGAAGGAGCCGTTCCGGATTGAAGGCAAAAAGACCATGGGCTACGAGCTGGTAGAGCAGCTCGGATGGGAGTATCCGGAGGCGGTGTTTTATCCGACGGGCGGTGGCGTAGGATTGATTGGGATGTGGAAGGCGTTTGCGGAGCTGGAAGAGTTGGGATGGGTTCGACCGGGGCGGCGGCCAAAGATGATTGCAGTGCAGTCGGCGGGCTGCGCGCCGATGGTGCGGGCGTTTGAGGAGCATGCGAGTCGAAGCAAAATCTGGGAGAACGCGGCAACCTTCGCGGCGGGATTGCGAGTGCCGAAGCCGTATGGCGACTACATCATGCTGGAGATCTTGAAAGAGTCAGGCGGCGTGGCGCTGGCGTTTCCGGATGAGGTGATTCTGGCATCGCTGCAGGATTGGGCGAAGAATGAAGGGATTTTTCTGTCGCCTGAGGGGGCGGCGGCGACGGCGGCGTACGATCATTTGCTGAAGACGGGATTCTTGAAGCCCCAGGATCGCGTGGTGCTGTTCAACACCGGGGCGGGATTGAAATATGTGGATGTGACTGCGGAGGCCGCGGGGATAGAAAGAACGATGTAAGGAAGTAAAGACCTATTGGCCTGAGAAAACTTTGAATTGCGTCACGGTGGCGAAATACGATTCGGCGAACCCTTGAGGCTGGCCTCATGATCCAAACGGGTCTGTGGAAAGAAGTCGAGGCCAGGATACGAAAAAGCCCGCCGGATAATCCGGCGATGCAGATTTTGCGAGGCGAAATTGCGATCTCGCGTGGGCAAACCAAAGAAGGAATCGCGCTGCTCGAGAAAGGAATCGAAGCGATGCGCAACTATCCGTTAGGCTCCTTCTATCTTGGTTCGCAGATGCTTGCGCGAACTTACGAACGGCAGGGCAACCTCGACGCGGCTCTGCGCGTCTTGCGTCAGGCCTCGGACGCAAAAGGGAAAGCGTATAACTGCCTCTCCGGCGGGCCAATGAACGGTGCGTGGTGGCTGGCGGACGAAATGCAACTCGCTAACCTCTATCGCAAGATGGGAAGCGTATCGGAGGCGGAGCTGGTCGAAAATGAACTGCGCAAGATGTTGATTTACGCCGATGCCGATCATCCGATCGTGCTGGAGCTTAAGAAACGCGAGCATTCGACTGCCACGGCATATCCAAATCGGGAGACTGAGGCCGGTCTGCCAGGGAACGATTCAAAAGCAAATCTCCGTTTGCAGGATGCCTCGCTTTGACTGCCTGCGGCAGGCATCGCATTGTGGTTCTAGGTTGCGAATTGAATCACGGTGTAGGAGCGCGCGGGGAGTTCGAGGAGCGCGCGGTTGTTGGCGATTGCAGGTTTGTCGAAGGGCTTTGGTGCGACGGTCGTTGGGGCGTCGAAGCTGTTGTGAGCCTTCAGGTCGGTGCCGGTTAACGTGAAGGAGCCAAGGATTCTGGACGGCGCGGCGTCTTCCCAGAGGATTTCCACTTCTTTCGACTTCACTAGATCCCGGTTGAAAAGGAACACAGCGTATTTGCCGGTGGCTTTGTCGCAGGTGGCCGAGACATCGACAAACGGAATCTGCTCGATGGCGCCACTGCGATTGAAACGTGAGTTGGGCGGGCTGATTTCGTAGGTTGGTGACTCGACGAAGGCATTCATCGCCGCGCCGTTGGCGTATTGCAGCGCCCAGGCGTAGGGGTAGTAGATGGTCTGGCGATAGAAGCCGCTGTCGTTGGTCATAATCGGCGCGATGACGTTGACGAGCTGAGCGAGGCAAGCGATACGCACGCGATCGGAATTCCGAATGAGGGTGTTGACCAAGCCGCCGACGAGCAGCGCGTCTTCCAGGTTATAGACCTCTTCCAACAGATGCGGTGCCACGGTTTTGCTGCCGTCCACGTCGGAGCCGGAGCGCGCGCGGTACCAGACATTCCATTCATCGAAAGAGAGCCAGAGTTTCTTGCCGGAGTGATGGCGGGCCGTCACGTAGTCGCAGACCGCCCCTGACTCCGCGATCTGGCGGTCCATGGAAAGATTGAGCGACATGTAGTTGAAGCTGTCGCTGCCAGTCTCGTCCGGTGTGTTGCCGAAATAGCGGTGAAGCGAAAGCCCGTCCACGTAGTCGAAACATTGTTCGAGGACCTGGCGGTCCCACTCGAGATAAGTGGGCATGCCGGGGCCGCTGGAGCCGCAGGCGATCAGTTTGAGCGAGGGATCGACGTAGTGCATCTGGCGGCCGGCGTCGGCGGCTTTCATGCCGTATTCGGCTGCGGTCATGTGGCCGATCTGCCAGGGGCCATCCATTTCGTTGCCGAGACACCAGTGCTGGACTTTGTATGGTTCGGCAATGCCGTGTTCGCGCCGGAGGTCGCTCCACTTGGTGCCTTTTTCGACGTTGCAATACTCGACGAGAGCGGCAGCCATTTCCGGCGCGCCGGTGCCGAGGTTGAGTCCCATCAACGGTTTGCAGCCGGCGAGTTTGCACCAAGCCATAAATTCATTGGTGCCGAATTGATTGGTTTCGATGGAGTTCCAGGCCTTTTCAAGTTTGCGGGGACGATCTTTTTTGGGGCCGACGCCGTCGAGCCAATTGTAGCCGGAGACGAAATTTCCTCCGGGATAACGGACGATCGGAACGCCTAGATGCTTGATTTCGTCGGCGATGTCTTTGCGGAAGCCGGTGGAGTCGGAGAGCTTGGAGTTGGGATCGTAAATGCCTTCGTAGATGGCACGGCCGAGATGTTCGAGGAAGGACCCGAACAGGTTGCGATCGAGCGGCTGCAGAGTGCGGCGTGAGTCGAGGTAAACGCGGGTGGTGGCCTTCTGAGCGGCTTGTGCGTAGAGAGACTTGCCGAGCGTCAGTCCAGCCGCGGTGGTGAGAGAGTCTTGCAGGAAACGGCGGCGCGGGATTTGAGCCATATCTGGAACCTCCACGAAGGATTTTTCGGCCGTTGCCGGATGCCACAGGGCTAGAGCCCTAACCTCTTGGTTGTTTTCCCAACACGACGAAAGTCGTGCCCTCCCACTGTTTCACGAACGACCCTGTTTGTTGACGGATTCCGCGATGCGAATCAGCTCGGGAAGAATCTTGCCGAGAGGGGATTGATTGGGCTGGCCTAGGGCGAAGTAGAGCTGGCGATAGAGAGGATAGAGCTCGGCGTATATGGACTGGGCGGCGGGATCGGGCTGAAAGGTTTTGTAGCTGGGGCAAATTTTGTCTTGCGCCGCTTCGACCGTAGGGAAAGTGCCCGCGGCAATGAAGGCGAAGATGGCGGAGCCGAGACTGGTGACGCTGGAAGACGGGACCAGAACGGGCCGGCCGAGAATATTGGCGTAGACCTGATTAAGGACATTGTTTTTTTGCGGGATGCCGCCGGCGTTAATGACCCGCTTCACGGTGACACCATGCTCCGACATTCGATCAAAAATCACACGGGTGTGGAACGCAGTTCCTTCGATAGCCGCGAAGAGCTCATCCTCTGCCGTGGCTTGCAGATTCCATCCGAAAGTGACGCCGCGCAGATTGGGATTGACGAGCACGGTTCGATCGCCGTTGTCCCAGCTCATGCGCAGGAGTCCAGTCTGGCCGGGCTTATGGGACTCGAGGCCGATGGAAAGCGAGGCGACATCGGTTCCGGCGCGAGAGGCGATGGCATTGAAGATGTCGCCGACGGCGGAAAGGCCGGCTTCGATGCCGGTGTGCTTAGGATGCACGCTACCTGGTACGACGCCGCAAACGCCGGGAACCAGATTAACACTGGGTGTAATGCCGATGATGCAGGTGGAAGTGCCGACGACGTTGACCATGTCTTCGCTGCGGCATCCGGCGCCGATGGCATCCCAATGGGCGTCAAAGGCGCCGACGGGGATGGGGATGCCAGCACGCAAGCCGAGTTTTTCTGCCCATCGCGGCGAGAGGTTGCCCGCGATCTGGTCGGAGGTTGCGTAGATACCTGCAAGTTTTTCGTTAACTCCGGCAAGGAGCGGATCGACTCCGGTGAGGAAAGACTCCGGAGGAAGCCCGCCGAGTGAAGCGTTCCACATCCATTTGTGGCCCATGGCACAGATGCTGCGCTTGACGGCGCAGGGATCGGTGATTCCAGCGAGCGTGGCGGCGACCATGTCGCAATGTTCGAAGGCGGAGGCGAATGATTGGCGCTTTTCGGGGTTGTGGCGGAGCCAGTGGAGAAGTTTGGAAAAACCCCACTCGGAAGAGTAGACGCCGCCACACCAATCGATGGCGGGAAGTTTTTCGCGGAGAGCGGCTTCACTGATTTCCGCGGCTTCGGACTTGGCGCGGTGATCGCACCAGAGGTAGTAATCGTCGAGCGGCTGGAGATTCTGATCCACAGGAATGACCGAGGATCCGGTGGTGTCAACGGCGATCGCCTCGATTTGATGGCCCACGATTCCTGCTTTTTGAACCGCGGTGCGCGCGGCTGACGCGAGCGCGTTCATGTGGTCGGCGTGGGACTGGGTGGCAAATTCGGGATCTTCGCGGCGGCGATGAAGAGGATATTCGGCGAGCGCGGAGGCCAAAAGACCGCGGTCGCTGTCCACGATCGAGACGCGGACACTTAGGGTACCGAAGTCAACGCCCGCAACTATGGCCACCGCTGGCTCCTGGAGTTGGAGTTGGTGTCGCGGCCGCGAGTCATCGCTTGTCCTTTTTCGGCTGGCCGTAATACGCCGATGCGCCGTGCTTGCGCAGAAAGTGTTTGTCGTGAAGCGTTTTGCCGGCGGGAGCCGCTTGGCGATGAATCTGCAGTGTGAAGTAAGCGAGCTTGGCGACGTTTTCGAGGATCACTGCATTTTGCGCAGCGTCGGCGGGTGTGGCGCCCCAAGCGAAGGGAGCATGATTGGCTACGAGCACGGCGGGAATTCTTGCCGGATCGAAGTTCTTGAACAGACGTGTGATGACGTAGCCGGTGTTTTCTTCGTACCCGGAGGAGATTTCGTCGTCGGTCATCGAATCGGTGACCGGAACGGAGCCGTGGAAATAGTCGGCGTGAGTGGTGCCCAGGCAGGGAATAGGCTTGCGTGCCTGGGCCCAGGCGGTGGCATATTCGGAATGAGTGTGCGCGACTCCACCAATTGAAGAGAATGCGTGGTAGAGCACAAGATGCGTGGGGAGATCGGAAGAAGGCCGGAGTTTGCCCTCGACAACTTTGCCGCTGAGGTCGGTGATGACGAGGTCTTGCGCTTTGAGGCGATCGTAATCCACGCCGCTCGGTTTGATGACCACCAGGCCATCTTTGCGGCAGATGCCGCTGGCGTTGCCGAAGGTGTAGAGGACCAGGCCGTGGCGAACGAGTTCGAGGTTGGCATCGAGAACCTGCTGGCGGAGGCGAGGGAGGAGCATGTTCGAGATTTCGGGACAAGAAGCGGGCGTTGAAAGTAATCGCTTACCCGACGGCGAAAATTTAGAGGACTAACCGACTTTTGTCAACGAAGGCCGCAGCGGCGCAGATTTTCGGGGCACTACTGACCGTGCGAAGGGATTGAAGATAGCGGTACACTAACGGCCAGTTTGGGCGGCGGCGAGGGAGCGGTTGAATGACGAATTTCCCAGTGTTCGATCGCGTGCGCGCGGGGACGCAGCCAGAGTATTTACATCCGCCGTACAAGTCGTCGGTGAAACGCGCGCCGATGCAGCCGTTGATTTTGCTGCCTCGCACGCTCTCGGAACGGATGGGGCCGGTTTTTGGGCACAGGGCAATCGGGCCGAACGATTCCGACTTGACCGCACAACATGCGGGCGAGCCGCTGGGCGAGCGCATTGTGGTCAGCGGCCGTGTGCTGGACGAAGGCCGAAAGCCGGTGCGAAGAGCGTTGCTGGAGATTTGGCAGGCGAACGCCGCGGGAAGATATCTGCACAAGAACGACGAACATCCTGCGCCGCTGGACCCGAATTTTAGCGGATGCGGGCGTGTGATGACGGATGACGATGGCCGGTACAGATTCTTGACGATTAAGCCGGGTGCTTATCCCTGGAAAAATCATCACAACGCGTGGCGGCCGGCGCATGTTCATTTTTCGGTTTTTGGTGATGGGCTGCTGAGCCGACTAGTGACGCAAATGTATTTTCCCGGGGACCCGCTGCTGCCGTTTGATCCGATCTACAACTGCGTTGCCGATGAGATGGCGAAACGCCGGCTGATTTCGACATTCGATTGGGGAAACACGACGCCGGAGTTTGCGCTGGGATATCGCTTTGACATTGTGTTGCGCGGGCGCGAAGCGACTCCGATGGAGACTTGAGATGGGCGAGTTGCCGACAGCTTCGCAGACGGTTGGGCCATTCTTTTCGATCGGGATGACCCAGCTCCAGCGAGCAGAGATCGCGGCGGACGCCGCCGCCGAGGGGATTTCTGTGCGCGGGCGGCTTTTGGATGGAGGCGGCGAAGGAGTTCCGGATGCAGTGTTGGAGATTTGGCGTCCAAGCGCGCGCAGCACGGATGAGCAGGCTTCGGAAGGCGCGGACTGGTACCCGAAAGGATTCGCGCGAGTCGCAACGAACGATCGCGGCGAGTTTACGTTTGGCGGGCCAAAGCCCGTTGCGCGAAAGGCCGCCGACGGGAGCGCGCATGCGCCCCACTTCGTAGTGCTGGTGTTCATGCGCGGACTGCTGAAGCATCTGGTCACACGGCTGTATTTTTCCGGCGAGGCGTCTAATTCAGAAGATTCGGTGCTGCATGTCGTGCCGGCAGACCGGCAGGCAACAATCATTGCCGCGCACGACGGGAAAGCTGCCGGGCACTTTCTGTGGGACATCCGTCTGCAGGGCGAGCAAGAAACCGTTTTTTTTGAGACTTGAGAAGCACGGGGAGAACAGATGAAGCGGATCCGCCGGCTAGTTACGCTGCTGCTTGCTGCGTCTGCCTGTGCAAGTTTCGGTTACGCCAGTTGGCGGAGTGACCACGCGACTGGCGCTGCGCAAACCGAAAAGTTGCTCGCGAAAACGCCGCCGATGGGGTGGAACAGCTGGGACGGCTACGGCACGACGATTGATGAACGGCAATTCAAAGCGAATGCCAAATGGATGGCCGAGCACTTGAAGAACTTCGGCTGGGAGTACGCGGTCATCGATATGGAATGGTTTGTGACCAATCCGACGGCGGAGGGGAATTCCAAGTCGTCGTTGTATGCGATGGACGCGAATGGCAGGTACATTCCGGCAGAGAATCGTTTCCCTTCGGCTGCCGGCGGAAAAGGATTCAAGCCGATTGCCGACTATGTGCATTCCCTGGGGCTAAAATTTGGCATACACATTTTGCGGGGAATTCCGAAGAAGGCCGTCGAGGCCAAGCTGCCGATCTCCGGATTCGCGGCAGGCTTCGCGGACATGGCGGCAGTCAGGGGCGAAACGTGTCCGTGGAATCCCGACAATTACGGAGCAGATCCCAGCAAGCCGGCGGCGCAAGCTTACTACGATTCGATTGCCGCATTGTATTCGAGTTGGGATGTGGACCTGATCAAAGTGGATTGCGTCAGCAGCCATCCGTATCGCGGGGGAGATATCCGGATGTTAAGCGAGTCACTACAAAAAACTCGCAAGCCGATCGTGCTGAGCCTGTCGCCGGGGCCAGCGCCGCTGGAAGAAATCGCTGAGATGCGCAGGTACGCGCAGATGTGGCGAATTTCGGATGACATCTGGGATTTGTGGCACAGTGACGTGCCGTATCCGCAAGGGCTAGGCGATCAGTTCGCCAATGTGCTGAAGTGGGCGGGCAAGTCACAGCCAGGGCATTGGCCTGATGCGGATATGCTGCCCCTTGGGTATTTGGGGCCGGCGCCGGGGTGGGGCCAGCCGCGGCAAACGCGTTTGACGCACGACGAGCAACGCACGCTGATGACGTTGTGGGCGATTTTCCCTTCGCCGCTGATGATTGGTGGAGATTTGACGCAAGCCGATTCGTGGACCACTTCCTTGCTGACCAATCCCGAAGTGCTGGAAGTGGATCAGCATTCTAGTGGGAATCATCCGGTGGTGGTTTCAGAAAAGACAGTGACCTGGATGGCGGAGTCTCTGGACCAGAAATTTCACTACCTGGCAGCATTCAACCGTGCGCCGGAACTGCGAGAAGTGAAATACACCTGGGAGGAATTGAGTCTAGCGGCAGGCGAATATCAAATGCGCGACCTCTGGGATCACAAAGACCAAGGCAAAGCGAGCGAATTTGTGGTGAAATTACCGGCGCACGGCTGCGCGTTGTTCCGGCTGCCGCATTAGCCCAGATCAAGCAAGACAATCCAGAAAGGGTTTTTACTGACGCATGGCGAAGTCATTGTTTGACCTGACCGGGAAGACGGCAGTAGTGCTGGGCGGCACCAGCGGCATCGGAAAAACCATAGCGCTGGGGTTGGCGGATGCCGGAGCGGACGTGGTTGCTTCTGGCCGCAGGCAATCGCATGTCGAGTCCGTCGCAAGTGAGATTGAGTCGCGGGGGCGGAGAACGCTCCGGGTGGCGGCGGATGTACGGGAACGCGAGACTCTGGTGGCGCTGCGTGATGAAGCTTTAAAGGCGTTTGGAAAAGTAGACATTCTGATGAACGCCGCGGGAGTTACGCAGAAAATTGCGACGCTGGAGATGACAGAAACCGCATGGAACGACATTATGGACACGAATTTGACGGGGATCATGCGCGCATGCCAGGTGTTCGGCGAGAAGATGCTGGAGCGTGGCTACGGTCGAATTGTGAATATTGCTTCGATTGCCGCCCATGTCGGTTTGTTTCAGGTGACGGCCTACAACGCGAGCAAGGCCGCGGTCGCATCGCTGACCAAGTCGCTGGCAGTGGAGTGGTCCAGGCGTGGGGTGCTGGTAAATGCGATCGTTCCCGGCGTGTATCGCACCGAGCTGAACGCCGGACTGCTGGACGGAACGGCGCGCGGGCAGGAGTTTCTAACGCGAATTCCGTTGGCTCGATTTGGAAAGACCGAGGAACTGGTTGGGGCAGCAGTGTTTCTTTCATCCGATGGGTGTTCGTATGTGGCGGGTCATCTACTTGCCGTGGATGGTGGTTTTCTGGCCAGCGGTGTAAATCAGTGAGCGCGGAAACCGCCGCCCATGCCTGAGCGAATCGACGCGCACCATCATCTTTGGCGGTACTCAAAAGAAGGATACGGCTGGATCGGACCGGGCATGGAGGCCCTGGCGCGGGATTTTTTGCCGCACGACCTGGAAGGCGAGGTCCAAGCCTGCGCCATTGGCGGAACGATCGTGGTGCAGGCCCAGCAAACCGCCGCTGAGACCGATTGGTTGCTGGACTTGGGCGATCATTCGCCGCTGATCCGAGCCGTTGTGGGCTGGGCGCCGCTCTGCGACAGGGAACTGGGGGTGGTGTTGGAAAGGTGGAGTTCGCGGAAGAAGTTAAAGGGCCTGCGCCATATCGTTCAGGATGAACCCGACGATCAGTTCATCCTGCGTGAGGACTTCAACAAGGGAATCAGCTCACTCGGCGGAACGGGTCTGGTCTACGACATTCTGATTTACGAAAAGCACCTGCCCGCCGCCATTCAATTTGTGGATCGCCACCCGCAGCAGGTGTTTGTGCTGGATCATGTCGCGAAGCCGCGAATCGAAGACCAGGTGCTGGAGCCGTGGCGAAGCAAAATCATTGAACTGGCGAAACGCGAAAACGTTTATTGCAAGCTTTCGGGAATGGTGACAGAGGCAAACTGGCGGAGCTGGAGCACCGCTGATCTGCGGCCATATTGCGAAGTGGTTCTGTCGGCATTTGGGCCGAGGCGGCTGATGTTCGGATCGGATTGGCCGGTGTGTTTGCTGGCGACGAGCTATCGGAAGTGGTTCGAGACCCTAAGCCAGTTCTTTTCGCCGCTGTCCGACAGCGAGCGCAGCTTGATTTTCGGCGAAGTGGCCAGAATGGTGTACTCGTGCTAATGTCTCCCGCGCAAGAAGGATAAAGAATGGCCCTTTCGCTGCCCGCTGCCTCTGCTACTCCGAAGGCTTCCACCGCGACCCACGCACTTTTTCCTACCGGACAGCTTCTGCCGTTTGTTCTGGTGACGTTTCTGTTTTTCTTGTGGGGAATTCCCAACAGCTTGAATGACGTTCTGATCCGCCAGTTCATGAAGTCGTTTGAGCTTTCGCGATTCGAGGCGGGACTGGTGCAGAGCGCTTTTTATATGGGTTATTTCACGCTAGCGATTCCTGCGGCGCTGCTGATGAAAAAGTCCGGATACAAAGCAGGATTCATTACGGGCCTGCTGTTGCTTTCGACTGGCGCATTTCTGTTCTGGCCTGCGGCGCTGGCGCAACGATTTGGATTTTTTCTAATCGCGCTTTTTGTTATGGCCAGTGGACTTTCGTTTCTCGAGACGGCCTCGAATCCGTTCATTGCGCAACTCGGCGATCCGGTCAGTTCGGAGCGGCGGTTGAATTTTTCGCAGGCGTTTAATCCGCTGGGCAACATCACGGCGGCACTGGCGGGAACCGTCTTTATTTTGTCCGGAGTGGAGCTATCGAAGGCCGAGATTTCTGAACGCGTCGCCAGCAATACTTACCAGGCCTACCTCAGATTCGAGACGCTGCGCGTGATTCGGCCCTATCTGGTGATCGCTGCGGTCGCGTTTGCATGGGCGATCCTCATTTGGCGCACCAGGTTCCCGGTCATCCAGAGCGAAATTGAAAATGGCGGCGAACACGGAAAGTTTTCCGAACTGCTGCGTGAGCGCCACTTTGTGCTGGCGGTGATTGCGCAGTTTTTCTACGTCGGCGCGCAGGTTTGTTCGTGGAGCTACCTGATCTCCTACGCGCAGGAGTACGCGCACTTTCCCGAAAAAAGAGCAGGCCTGCTGCTGGCGGGAAATTTTGCGATGTTTGGGATCGGCCGTTTTGGTTCTGCGTACGTGATGGGCTACCTCTCCCCGGCGAAGCTCATGGGGGCCTATGGGGTCATCAACGTGCTGCTTCTGATGGTTGCGATTGTTCACCCCAGCCCTGTGGGAATGTGGTGCGTCTTCTTGACCAGCTTGTTCATGTCGGTGATGTTTCCGACGATTTTTGCCCTGGGGTTGAAGGGATTGGGGCCCAACACCAAGATTGGCGGATCATTGTTGGTGATGGCGATTGTCGGCGGTGCCGTGCTGACTCCCGCGATGGGGCTGATCTCGGTAAAGCTGCATAGCATCGCGCTGGGCTACGCGGTGCCGCTGTTTGCTTACGTCGTTATTCTGGCCTATTCGTTTTGGGGATCGGAGCGCAATACAGTTTCGGCGGTCGCGGGCTAACTTCTCTTAACTGCATTTCGCGGGCTGTCACTTTGTGATAACTTTTGCGTCCGGTCCGGCACTCATTTCTTTTGCAGCACACATTCGAGGTACTCATGAAAGCTTGGCAAGTCGCAATGGTTGCCCTCGCGCTCGCGGCTCTTGGAATGAGGTCCACGGTGCAGCGAGAGGGCAAGTTTGTCCCGCTGTTTAACGGCAGGGATTTGAGCGGCTGGCACAACAACGGCCAGGAAAAATGGATCGTCGAGAACGGAACCATCCTTTGCGAAAGTACGGCCAACAAGTACGGCTACCTAACGACCGACAAGACCTATCGCAACTTTGAGCTGCGCCTGAAGTTCAAAAGCGAGGCGCTCGGTAACAGCGGCGTATTTCTCCGGTCCAAAATTACCGGACTTGATCCCGAGCACGGGCCGGACATCGAAGGCATGCAGGTGGAAGTGGATCCGAGCGTCGGGAACCACACCGGGGGCTTATATGAAAGCGGCGGGCGCGGCTGGGTGAAGCAGCCGACGACGGAAGGAGAAAAGGCCCTGAAGGCGGGCGAGTGGAATGACCTGTACGTTCTCGCTAATGGTCCGCACATCGTCACCCAACTGAACGGCTTGACCATTGTTGATTTCACCGATCCGAAGCCGCAGTTTACAGAAGGCGTCATCGGCCTGCAGATTCACACCGGCGGTGGAGTGAAGATGCGCTGGAAAGATATTCTCATTCGGGAGAGGGAATGATGGCCTGGAACGCCGGCATAAGCATCCACAGAGGGCGGCGGGAATTCCTGCAAATCTCTTCGGCCACGGTTGCTGCTGGAATCGCCGCGACACCTGTTGCGATGCTCGACCATGGCGGTGACTCAGGGCGAGGTGATAAGCCCGGTGCGCAGCAGATCACCAAAATGCTGCCCGAAAACGAAGGCAAGAAGCCACTGCGGCTGGGGCTGATCATTGGCGTCGGAAACGACCCAGACGCCGCGATGAAAAAGATACGCGACCTTGGGCTTCCAACCTGCCAGGCATACGTCGAGGAGCTGCATGCAGATTTGGCGCCGCGCTTGCGGCAGGCGCTCGATAAGCACCAGGTCGAAGCTACTTCACTGGTGGTGGGAGGTCCCGGGAAAGAAGTTTGGGACTTTTATCAAGGGCCGCTGACAATCGGGATCGTTCCGCGCGAGACCCGTACAGCGCGCGTGGCGCATCTCAAGGAAGCATCCGACTTTGCGAAACAGTGCGGAATCGCTGCGGTGCAAACGCACTGCGGCTTTATTCCGGAAAATCCCAACGACCCGCTTTACACCGAAACGGTCAACACGCTGCGCGAGCTGGCAACCCACTGCAAAAACAATGGTCAGACGTTCCGCTACGAAACCGGGCAGGAGACGCCGATCACCCTGGTGCGCACCATTCACGACGTTGGTCTGGACAATCAGGGCTTGAACTTCGATCTTGCGAACCTGATTCTATACGGCAAGGCCAATCCGCTGGACGCGATCGAAATCCTGGGGCCGTACGTGCAGGGGATTCATGCTAAAGATGGACTATGGCCTACGAATCCGCGCGAGTTGGGCCAGGAAGTTCCCATCGGACATGGGCGCGTGGACTTTCCGCGAATCATTGCGCGACTGAAGGCCATCAACTATCGCGGAGCGCTGACGATTGAACGCGAGATTTCCGGCCCGCAGCAAGTGGAAGACGTGCGCGCGGCCAAGGCGTATCTGGAAAAATTGATCGGGTGAAAGGCGGCGCGAACATGGTTGGTGAGAAGCAGGACCAGAGTGCGATAGAGACAGTGGATCGTCGCAAGTTCATCGGAGTGGCGGCGGGCACCGCCGGAGCGATGCTCATCCAGCCGGCATTGGTGCATGGCAGCCAGGCGAATTCAGCCGTCCGGGTCGGTTTGCTTGGCTGCGGCGGACGCGGGACCGAAGACGCAATGAATCTGGTTGATACCGGCGGCGCGCGGGTGGTTGCGCTTGCAGATTTATTTCAAGACCAGCTCGACGCCGCGCGGGCAGCATTCGACAAGGCTCAGGCTGTCAAAGGATACTCCGCGCTGGACGCTTCGCAGCTCTTCGTCGGCCCCGATGCCTACCAAAAAATCCTGCACTCCAAGGAAGTGGACGCAGTGGTCATCGCTACGCCGCCGTACTTTCATCCGTTGCATCTCGAAGCGGCGGTAGCAGCCGGAAAGCACGTGTATCTTGAAAAGCCGGTGGCCGTCGATGTGCCGGGAGCGCACAAGGTCATCGAATTCGGCAAGCGCGCAGAAGGTAAGTTGAGCCTCGATGTCGGGTTTCAGATTCGCAACTGCCCTCCGTTTGTGGAGCTGGTAAAGCGGATCCACGACGGCGCGCTCGGCAAAATCATCTGCGGGGAGGCGCATTATCTCACCGGCTACATCGACCGGCCGGCCTGGCCCAATGCTTCGCCTTCGGAAAGACGCCTGCGCAACTGGGTGCATGACCGCGCGCTTTCCGGCGACATCATCGTCGAGCAGAACATTCACGTCATCGACATCTGCAACTGGGTTTTGAAAAGCCACCCTCTGCAGGCAAACGCGACCGGCGGACGCGCCGGTCGGCCCGCCGATGACGGCGATTGCTTCGGTAATTACAACGTTGTGTTCAAGTATCCGGACGACGTTGACGTCACCTTCAGCTCTACGCAGTTCGCCAAGGGCTGGTGGGACGTGACGGAACGTTTCTTCGGCACCAAGGGCACTTCGCAGTCGCCCTACACGGGCCCGCTGGGGATTTGGGGCGAGCAGCCTTGGCAGGATCCCGGCTCGCTGCCAAAAGAAAAGGACCCTACACAGCAGCAGGCCTTTTCAGTCACCGGAAACTTCACCTCCAATCTCGAGAAAGCCGACTCCGAAAAGAAAAGAGCCTTCGTCGAGAGCATCGTCAGCGGCAAATTTCACAATCAAGCCGCTGCCGGCGCAGAATCTGCCCTTTCCTGCATGATGGCGCGCACGGCCGCCTACACCGGCCGCGAGGTTAGCTGGGAAGAAATTCTAAAGTCCAAGGAAGTGTGGGACGCCAAACTCGATCTAAAGAAGCTTGCCTAGGTGCGGATATGAACGAAACTTCACGCCGGGCCTTCCTGAAGAGTTCGCTCCGGGCAGCCTGCGCTGCAACCATCGGTGGTCCCGCTATCGCATCATCCTTTCCCCCGACCACGGTAGCAGCGCCTGCCTTGCCTGCGCCTCTACCGATCAAAAAAGGCGTATGGCTGGAGATGATTTCGGCCAAGGTCAGTTACGCCGACCGTTTCAAGATGGCGCGCGACACGGGCTTTGAAGTCGTGCAGGCTCCAACCGAGCCCGACGAGCGCAGGGCCGAAGAGATCAAGAACGCGGCAGATGCGGCGAAGATTCGCATCGACTCGGTGATGAATATGGACCACTGGAAGTATCCGCTGTCGTCGGCAAACGCCGAAGTGGTGGAAAAGAGTCTGGCCGGGATGCGCACATCGCTGAAAAACGCGAAACTGTGGGGTTCGGATACGGTGCTGCTGGTGCCGGCCGTACTCGATCCGAATACTTCTTATCGCGAAGCCTGGACTCGCTCACAGGTGCAAATTCGGAAGCTGCTGCCGATCGCCCAAGAGAACAAGATCATCATTGGCATTGAAGAAGTCTGGAACCGTTTTTTGCTGAGCCCGCTGGAAATGGCCCAATACATTGACGAATTCCAGAGCCCGTGGATTCGCGCCTGGTTCGATGTCGGCAACGTTCTGCTGTACGGCTTTCCGCAGGACTGGATCCGCACGCTGGGCAAGCGCATCTCCAACGTCCATCTAAAAGACTTCAAGCGCGGCGACGGCAAGTACGCGTTCGTCAACCTCGGGGATGGCGATTTGAATTGGCCCGCGGTACGCCAGGCGTTCGCCGAGATCGGCTACTCCGGCAGCGCGGTGGTGGAACTGGAAGGCGGCGACGAAGCGTACCTGCGCGACGTCAGCAAACGCGTCGATCGGCTCTTGATCCAGTAATTCTCGCCCCGAACTGGCAGCAGCGGCGTTCGCGGCGGTTGTTTACCAGATGGCTGTGCTGATGGATCGCGCCGGAGTCATCAGGTGCAGAGTTTTGCCGTGGTGGCGCAGATTGACCTCACTGTCGGCACTGTTGCTGTTCAGCACTTGAGCCACGATTCCGCCTTGTGGTGTCAGAAACGACAGCACTCGCACGCCGTTTGCCTTCCCAATTGTCTGCACCCGCACCGCGCCCGGCCGCACAAATTTGCTGAAATGCCCAAGGTAGTAGTACACGCCGGTGTAGCTAATTTCATGCGTCGTTTTGTTAACGATCACCACGGGATGCTGCGCGTTCGGATCGGGATTGCCATGCACCGGTGAGACCGCCCACGGGCCTCCGGTTTCGTCAAGAATCGCGTTCCAGTAAATCCACGCCGACGAACCTGCTTCCAGGTCGCTGAAGATCACATTTCCCCACGCATCCCCGTCGTCGAATTCGTAAATCGGCAACTTCTTGTCTTTGGGATAGCCGGCTTCGTAGGCGTAGCAAATTTCGTCCATCCAGAATGGGATGTCCGCATACTTTGCTTTCAAGGCAGCAATCTTGTCGTAGTCCTTGAAGTCATAGCCGTGATACGCCAGCACCGAAACAAACTTGCGCGCCGCCGGATCGTCCATCACCACAGGGTAACGTTCGTAAGCCACTTTGCGCTCTGGAGCTTCGCTCATCATCAGCTTGGTGCTGAGCCCGGATTTCTGCAGCGCCGGCCCAACGAAATCGCGTAGCAGCACCTTGATCTCCGGATATTGAATCTTGGTGTAAACCTCCTCCGGTTCGTTGAACAGACTCAAGTAGTCCACAACGATGCCGTGCTTCTTGTACTCCTCGAGATATTTCACGAAGTAGTTGGCCAGCACCGGATAATATTTCGCTGGTATGTCCTGATGCTTCTTGACGTCGTAGAGCATCCAGTCCGGGGGATAGTCCATCGGGGCTTGCAGCGCGAAGTTGCCATACTCTCGGGCGCGAAGGATGTACGTGCCCACGCCGTTCGGACCGAAATCGCGCTCGACTGAAAAATGTTTCAGCGCCGTATCGCCGCGGGTGTCGTCGTAGGTGAACCACGGCCCAGCGGACTGGAAGTCAGTGCCCGCCAGCGGCGTCTTCATCGCCGTGAAACCAGCGCCTTCTTTTGCGTCGAACATGGCGCGGAGCAGTTCTTCCTGTTTGTCGGGCGGAAGCGTGTTGAGAGTCATCATGCCCGCTTCCATGATCGAAGCGCCGAAGCCGTGCATCGTCTGCAGCTTCACGCTGTCGTCGATGTCGAACGTTGCGCCCGCCTCTGGCCCAGCCGCGCTGAACTTGACGTCCGCTTGCTTCGCAAGGCGCGCCCCGGCTTTGGACGAGACGTACACCGTTGCCGTCTGTGCTTGCGCCGTTGACACCGCCCAAAAAGCCGCGAAAACCAGCAACACGATCCTTCGAACCATCCGATCACGGGACAAAGCAGCCTCCGCCAGAGATGAGCTTGTTTTGCCAACAACTGAGTTGAATCGAATTAATATTGCAGCTAGAGTTCCACGTCAAGTCAGAACTGTTTTACTTTTGCACAAAAATCGTCCCCGCGCAGCCCCTGGGCGGCGCGCAGGAGCGCAATCATGGCCGAGCTGGCAATCAATGGCGGCAGGCCGGCGAAGGGCAAGCCCTTCCCGGTCTGGCCTTATTTCGACGAGAAGGAAAAGCAAGCGCTGCAGGAAGTAGTGGAAAGCCGCGTCTGGTGGCGAACACCGGGCACACAAACGCTGGCGTTCGAACAGGCGTTCGCCGAATTTCATGGTGCCAGGCACGGAATCGCGGTTACCAACGGCACTGCCGCGCTGGAAGTCACCATGTCAGGGCTGGGCATTGGTCCCGGTGACGAAGTGATCGTGCCGGACTTCACGTTCGTGGCGACGGCGAGCGCCGTGCTCTATGCCGGGGCGATGCCGGTGATGGTGGACGTTTCGCCGGAGACTTACAACATCGATCCGCAGCTTGTTGAAGCCGCGATCACCTCACGCAGCAAGGCCATTATCGCCGTGCACATGGGCGGCGCCCCGGCGGATCTGGACGCGCTCACGGCGCTCGCGAAGCGCACGGGCGTACAACTGGTGGAAGACTCCTCGCACGCTCATGCGACCGAATGGAAGGGAAAGCGCATTGGCTCGCATGGCATCGCTGGCACCTTCAGCTTTCAATCGAGCAAATTGATGACCGCGGGAGAAGGCGGGATCATCGTTTCCAACGACCATGCTTTCGAGCGCCAGGCGCGCAGCGTCCACGATTGCGGCCGCATGCCCGGCCAGTGGTTTTATTCGCACTACATCAACGGCTCGAATTACCGTTTGAGCGAATGGCAAGGAGCGGTGCTATCCGTCCAGCTCGGCCGCCTCGACGAACAAACAGCGCGACGCCATGGCAACGCGCGGCTGCTGGATCAGCTGCTTGCGCAAATCCCCGGCATCACTCCGCAGAGGCTCGACCCGCGCTGCACCCGCAACGGGCAATACGCTTACATCTTCCATGTAGATCGCAAGCAATTCGGCGACGCAAGTACCGAACGACTGATCGCGGCTATGATTGCGGAGGGGATTCCCAACCAAGCCAGCTACCCGCCCGTGCACGCGCTTGACGTTTTTCAGAATGGCGAATACCGCAAGCGTTTGTGCAGTTCGCAGGCTGCCGAGGCGCACGCCTTCCTCAAGGCGCAGTTTCCACATACTGAGCGAGCGGCGTGGGAAACGATCTGGATTCCGCAGCCCGCGCTGCTCGGCGACGAGGAAGACGTCCACGAAATCGCCGCTGCCTGGCAAAAAATTCAACGCTTTGCCAAAGAGCTAACGTGACTGGGTCTCGACGATAGCAGCGGAAAATGGCGCGCCCGGTCGGACTTGAACCGACAACAACCGGATTAGAAGTCCGGTGCTCTATCCAATTGAGCTACGGGCGCTCCCGGAATCACTGTACTGTGCTAGCAGCCTCTTTCGCAACCGGCTTACGAGGAGATTGTGTGGGTTAGTTGAGCTGCGGGAGTCGTTCGCAGATAGAATCGGCGGTCACAACGGTCGCAGCGATAAGGGGCCAGCCGAAAGACGTGCAAAAAATGCCGCTCGAAGAACAACGTGCGATGGGAGCGGCAAATCCAACTGCTGCCACAGTGGGGACAAAGTCTTCGCTGACGTTGGACCGCTGCTTCCATGGATGGCACTCCCCTCGCGAAGGTTTGGCTCTGCAGACCGATGCCGTCAGGTTCCAGGCAGCGGATTAGTCGGCGCCGGAACTCGCGGCTGCGCGATATTCTGCGCCCCTAGGCTTTTCGTACGCGCTCGGCGAAGATTTGGGAACAATACTCTGCAAGGACTCCGCCACTTCCGTGTGAGCAACCCGGATTAGACAGAGTTCCACGTCGGTTGGCTGCAACGGACAGCGGATCACTTCTGTCACGCCCAACTTCAAGGCCTCCAGATACTCTTGCCATTCGCCGGTGCATAGCATTAGTACGAAAGCCGGTTTGGTGGGCAAAGCACGAGCGACAGACAGCAAACTACGGTAGGAACCGTCCGTAAAGTACTCCTCGGAAAAGATCAGCCGGATGAAATGGCGGCCAAGGACATCGTTCGCTTGTTCGATAGTCGAAGCGACAAAAATATCTACCGGTAATCCGTCAAGGATACGCCGTAATTCTTTCTTGATCTCCAAGCGAGGCGAAACAATCAATAGGTCCCATTGTGCCGTCATGGATTCTCTCCCCCGTTCGACCTCACCATTGCTCTTGGGACCGGCCACTTCTCTGAAAATGATCCTTATGCCAAGAGAGGAGGGGGCTGGGTAGCGGTTAAGTTGAGGTGTAACTAGGAGTGTCGTTTATAAAAAAACTGGCTGTTTTGGGTCAACTAGGGCGACTGTGTACAGAATTTCAAAAAACTGTGTACAGGCTTGGAAAACCACTTGCTCATGCTGACGATTGCGCGCGAGAGGCAATGGTTACCGGCAGCCGGCGGAGGTCCGCGACTTTCTCGAATGGGGATCAGCTGGAATGGTCGCCGTGATCGTGGTTCCTTTCCTGCTGGAAGCTACCTCGAGAGTTCCGCCCAGTTGGACGATGCGTTCCTTCATTCCTTGTATGCCGACGCCGAATTCGAGGCTTACTCCCGAAGAAGTGTCGGGCATCCCCTTACCGTTATCGCTGATTCGCAAGGAAACTTGATGGGAATGTTCCCTGATCTCAATCTGGGCCCCACTGCTTCCGGAGTGGCGATGAACATTGTTTAGCGCTTCTTGGATGATGCGAAACAGCGCGATCTCGACATCCTGAGGTAGCCGCCGCATGTTCTGCGGAAGCTGTACGTTTACACTTATACTTGAACGCCTGGAAAATCCGTCAGCAAGCCAGCGGATCGCCGCTGCCAGGCCTGCTTCGTCGAGCAAGGGCGGATGCAGGAGCTGCGCTAAAGTCCGGATCTCGCTGATCGCTTCGTCAAGCGAAATCAGACATTCTGAAACTGAAATCCCCGATGCGGGAACAGGATTCGGCTGTTTGGCCAGCGATTCCAAGCCCATCTTTACCAGCGCCAGCTTCTGGCCGGTGGAGTCGTGCAGCTCTCTGGCGATCCTGCGGCGTTCTTCATCTTGAAGACGAAGCAAGCGAGAGGAAAGATTCCGCAGGTTCTCTTCGGACTTCCTTTGGTCGGTCACATCGCTGTTGATTTCCAGCACGACCGGGGCCGGGCCGTCTTTCCTCAAAGCCCAGCGGCTTTGTACAACTCTGCGTCCGCCGTCGTGGCGCACATGAACCAGCTCGCCCTCCCAGTGGCCGTTGCGAAGCAACTCCGCTTGAATCTGCTTCCACGGCCTGGGAGGCTCAGGCTTAAGAAGCTCCTGCTTTAGTTTCCCAACGGCCTGTTCCTTGCTCCAGCCGTACATCACTTCCGCGCCAGTATTCCAGAACTGAATCCTGCCCTTCACGTCGCGAACCAAGACCGCGTCGTGTGCAAGGTCCAGCATGGCGGCCTGCCTCTTGAGAGCTTCGTCCGTCGTCGGGTCGATTTCAGTCGGGATGAGGTTCAGGGGCTTCTGCGCGGGCAGCAAAGACAAGTTCTTCTTGATCCCAGGCTTTCCTTTGCCGGTTTTAGGGAGCTTCTTCATTAGAGCTCTCCAGCGCAAGAATTCTCACTCTGCAGGAGGAGAGAGTGTGTCACAAGTCGCAGTCGCGATCGCCGCTGGCTATCGTCGGATACCAAGCATGTTAGTCCCGCTGTCTTTTGCTGTCAAAGTTGCCTAGTGAGATTCCCGCTTGTCCTTACGGCAAATCTGACCACCGCTTCGGGTGCCGGCCGTATTTCTTGTGCAGGGGTTCCCGCAGATAGTTTCGCGCGGGAGAAGAGGGAGCGAGATTTCGGAGCCATCGGGCTCCTATTATTCCGAGTACACCTCCGGCTTCTCCCTGCAAATTTCTCTGCGCCAGCACGGGGCGGTTCGTGGCGCCCAGCTGAAATCTAGTGCTATCGAGCGGTTTGGAGTACTCTGGGTCGGGTGAGTGTCTCGCTGGTGGGCGGAGAACTGATCGCAACGACGGACGAGAGGGTGCTGTGTCGCCGGAACTAAAAATCTTTGTCGCGGACGACCACGAGTTAATGCGACGCGGCGTACGTTCACTCCTCGAAGCCGAAGCAGGTTGGAAGGTTGTCGGCGAAGCCAGCAACGGACAAGAGCTGCTGGCCAAAGCGCGCCAGACGAAACCGGATATTGTTGTCATTGACATCGGAATGCCGTTGCTCAACGGCCTGGAAGCCTGCCGCCGCGTCAAGAAAACTCTTCCGGATACAAAAGTTTTGATTCTCAGCATGCACGACTCGGAGCAAATGGCGCGGGCCGTGCTCGATGCGGGCGCTCTCGGTTATGTAACCAAGGCCGATACCGCGCGCGATCTCGTTCTGGCCATTGAATCCCTGCGCCGAAACAAGACCTTTTTCACTTCCCGAGTAGATCAAATGGTCTTGGAATCCTTCCTGCACGACGGCACTGATAAGAGGAAAACGTCGTCCGAACGCTTGACTTCCAGGCAACGCGAAATCGTTCAGCTGCTGGCCGAAGGTAAGACCAACAAGGAAGTAGCCTCGCTTCTGAACGTCAGCGTGAAGACGGTTGAGACCCACCGGGCCAATATCATGAAGCGGCTAAACTGTCACTCCGTAAGCGATCTGGTCGTTTACGCCATCCGCAACGATATCGTTCGCATTTAGCCTGCTTAACGGCGCATCAAGCTCCAACGCTGCCAGACTGTTCGACCAATTCTCCTCGAATGGCCTGAAGCATGACATCTTGCACGTCGGAAGGCTCCAGCGGGCGTGCGACGACCGCCGAAACACCCAAGCTCATCGCTTTTGCATACTCCTCCCAGGCCGTTGTCGAGAGCAGCAGTATAAACTTCGTTTCTTTGTAACTCGTCACAACGGTATCCAGGAGCTGGCGGTAGGACCCGTCCTGGGTATTTTCGTCACAAAACATCAGTTCAAAGTGCAGGGAAGAGAGCATTGCCCGCGCTTGCTGGCCCGTTGTCACCGTGAACGCGTTTACCGGCAGGCTTTGTAGCGAATTCGTTAAACACTCCCTGCTGAGCATGACCGGGGACACGATCAGCACGTTCCACTCTTTTTCCATAGGCGGCTTCTTTCGAAAGTCTGGAGTCTTCCGAGGCCCGACCGGCTGGTCTTTCTTAAGAATTGCTGGAAATGTCGCACTTTGCGCTGCCCGTACTCAGGAGCCACGAAAATCTTACGAATCTTGATGTATTCACATGCAACAAGAACAAATGTGTGGAGAGACTCAGAGGAACTGTGTACGCCCTGGGCCTCCGCAGATAACACTTGCGCAACCCGACCGCCGTTGGTACAACTCGCCCATGGCCGACACCAGCAGCCCTCGGCATGGTTTGCTTGTCCGCGTCACGCACTGGCTGGTCACAGTTGCGGTCCTGGCACTCCTGGTCACCGGACTAGAGCTTGTCGTGTCCCATCCGCGCTTCTATTGGGGCGAGGTCGGTAACGTCAACACCAAGCCTCTGTTTGCGTTTCCTATCCCATCCTCGCGAGCCATGGTCCCCACCGGCTATGGCTACGTGTTGCCTGATCAGAACGGTTGGAGCCGCTATCTGCACTTCCAGTCGGCATGGATTTTGGTGTTGACAGGGCTGGTTTATCTTGTCGTCGGCTCTTTCCGCGGTCATTTCCGGCGCGATCTGCTACCCGCTCTCGCTGATGTTGCACCCAAGCAACTCGCGCGCTCCATCGTCCAACATCTGCGCTTCGCAAAGCCCGGCGCAGAGGAAGCCTGGTCCTACAACGTGCTGCAGCGCCTGGCTTATCTGTTGGTAATTTTTGTTCTGACCCCGTTGATCATCTGGACCGGCTTGGCCATGTCTCCGTCTTTCGTGTCGGCTGTGCCGGCCTCCGTGAATTTACTGGGAGGCCAGCAGTCCGCGCGCACGCTGCACTTTATCCTGACCTGCTTGCTCGTTCTTTTCTTGTTGATTCATATATTTATGGTCGTTCTGGCAGGGTTCGGCAGCCGGATGCGGGCCATGATCACTGGCCGTGCTACTGAGCCGAAGGAGCGAGTATGAGTGAAATCTCGCGGCGCCGATTAATTACAACTGGCCTGGCGACTGTCGCAGGGGCATCGGGACTTGTGGCCGCGGCGAAACTCGCCAAACGCTATGGACTCGTCCCGCCGGATTCCGGAGGAATCTACGGTCCCGGCGAAACGCTGACTTATGCCGCGCAACGGTTGCTAACGCGCCATTCGAAGGCCCGGGAATTTTCGAGAAGCCAGATCTCGGCAAAACCGTTCGCGAACGAAGTGACGCCGCTCGGAGATGAATTCAAACTTCACCAGCAGGGAAGATTTGCCGAATGGCGCCTAGCGGTGGACGGTATGGTCGCCCGCCCGGCAGCTTTCTCGGTTGCCGATATCAAGCGCCTTTCCGAGCGCAGCCACATCACCATGATCCAGTGCGAAGAAGGCTGGTCGTACATCGCCGAATGGATCGGCGCTCCACTCTCGGAAGTCCTGGAAAGGGTGGAGCCGTTTCCTCAAGCGCGCTATGTGGTGTATCAATCGTTCCAACGCGAGTGGTGGGAAAGCATTGACATGGCCGATGCCCTGCATCCGCAAACGCTGGTCGCCTACGCCATGAACGGCGACGAGCTTCCGGTTGCCTTTGGCGGCCCGCTTCGCGTACGTATTCCACGGCAACTCGGCTACAAAAACGTCAAATACGTCAATCGCCTTACGGTGACCGACAATCTGAAACGGTTCGGCAAGGGCTTGGGCTCCGCGGCTCCGGAAGCTGGCTACGCCTGGTTCGCGGGCATCTAACAACGCTCGGCGAGCGAATCCAGCCCGGCTGCCAGAAGCGTGGCGATCATTCCGTTCTCGCGCTGCTTCCCAGCAAGGGCAGCAGCGCGCCATCAATTCCTGGGTCCGTCAATTCCGGCAAGCGAACATTGCGATGCAGACTCCAATGTTCCACCAGTTCGCTGCTCTTCCCGGGCTGCACCTTATGCAGCGGGCCGAGCGTCTCCAGCTCCAGGAACTCATTGTTGGTGAACGTCTCGAAGGAACAGCCAAAGTCCGGATACGCTGCGCCGGCGATGGCCTCGGTGCGTTTGATAAAAACCTCGCCATTCAAGAAATAAGCGCCCCAGGTATGCGGGTTGTACAGGCCGATTTTCTGCGCTTCGGAATTGTTGGGATCCTGCCTCAGCAACAAATATTTCTTGCTGAACGTCCAACGCTTGTCGGCAAGATTCGTATAGGCCCACATCACCAAAGGATTCGTTGCTTCCAGATTGATCGGATGCCTGCCGCGCGGCGGGAATCCGCTTACCGCCAAGCCGCCCTGCGCCATCATTGTCAACGACCACACGGAATACTCCAGCGGAAACAGCGTTTGGTTCGCAATACGGTGAATCACGGTTACCTCGCTTCCGCTGGCGGCCATCTTCACTTCAATCTCCTTTTGCAGGTGAGTGAGCGGTTCCACCGGTGCCCGGGCAATCAACCCGTTTGCGCTGACCGAAATTTCCACCGGCACATTGTCCGGTGCCCACGTTGCGATGGGATCTTCCGGCGCCTTCCACACGCGATCGCCGCCGCGCAGTTGAAATTTATCTTCGCCCGCTTTGCCCAACTGCTCGGCGTACTCCTTGAAAAGATTCTGCCCGCCCACAAATCCGAAACGAATCACTCGCGGCCCGACGTCCGCCGTCACAATCAGTTCGACCTCGCCGTTGCTCACTCGATAGCAGTTCCGCCAGCCCTGGTATTCCACTTTTTCCACTTTCACATCCGCGCGCGCTTGTATCGCCACGCTCCACACGGCAAGAACCAACAAGAGGAGCTTCATCATCACGACCATCCGAATAGAATTGTGAACATCTCGACCGCGCCGTTATATCACACGCCAAGGCCAGCCGGCGCTTTCTCCTGTTTCGTCGCTACAATCACAAAACGAACCGCCCGGGTCTCTTGGGCCAGTACCCTTCGCGTCATCCTCGGCCAAATCCCGTCGCACCGACAAGATTCTTCGCCGAAAATACTCGAATAAGGCTCATGCCTATGCCCAGGCCACTGTTCTATTTCTTCGCTATGTTTTCACTCACAACCGCCTCCGGCTGCGCATTCTTCCCCGAGTCACAACCGAAGCAGGCTGCCGACGCCATCTCCATCAGCAAACAGCCGCTAACCGTCGCCACGCACACGTTCGAACCTAGCGCTCCCCCGCCGGAAATGCCACCGCTTGGCGAAAGCGAACAGGCCGAGTGCGCGTCCGACTTCGTCTCCAACGCCAGCGTCAGCGCCCGGTCGCTGAAGCTCGACGCCACGCATGCCACAATGACCATTACTCGCGTTCAGATGACGCTGCAGTTGCGCATCAATATCTGGGTGCCGCAGGGCGTCACGCAGCACGTGATGGATCACGAGGACGGCCACCGCCAGATTTCCGAACGCTATTATGAGAACGCCGAGACCATCGCCCGCCAGGTCGCTACAAGCTACCTCGCCAGGCAAATCTCAGTGAGCGGGTCGGACTTAAGTGGGGAAATTGACAAGACGCTGCAGCAGCTTAGTTCCCAGGTCACCGCTGAGTACAGCCGGAAGGTATCGCCAGAAGCGGTTCAGCTGCGCTTTGACCATCTAACCGATCACGCGCGCAACGATCTGTCTGCCGCCGAAGCGGTGGCACAAGCCTTAAGCGCGAAGCCCTAGCCCGGCGAAGCACGGAACGAAATGGGATCGCTTAAACTTCGTTCCGCTTGTAGCGGTCAATCAGGTTCGCGCAAGCGCGCACTGTAATCGCCATCATGGTCAGCGTCGGGTTCTGGCAGGCCGACGAGACGAAGCTTGCACCATCCATCACGAAAACATTCTTCAGGTCGTGGGTCTGGTTGAACGCATTGAGCACGAACTTTTTTGGATCGTTGCCCATCCGCGCCGTTCCCAGCTCATGAATCGCCATGCCAGGCGTCTCGACGTTCGCGGTCACCTTGATGTCTTTCGCGCCGGTCGCTTCGAGCATTTCTGCCGCCATCACTCCAGCGTCTTCCATCAGCGCCGCTTCGTTGTCGCCATGGCTCATCGAAATGTGCAGCGCCGGAATTCCCCACGCGTCTTTCAGATTGGGATCGATCTCCACGCAGTTCTCCCACCGCGCCAGTGATTCGCCGAACGCACCCATCCCGATGCTGTACGAACCTTCCTTTACCGCCTTCTTGAACGAAGCACCGTATCCCTCCGCGGCAAAATTGAAATCCACGTCGGCGCCGCCCTGGTAGCCGTAGCCGCGAATAAACCGCGGATGCTTCTTGCTGGATGGCGTGTTGCGGAACCGCGGCACGTAAATATCATTCGGCCGCCGCGGCTCATTGGCATCGGGATTTACCTTCATATCCGGCAATCGCCCCGAAGCGCCGCCGCCTACCACGTGGTCCATCAAGTAATGGCCAAGCGCGCCGCTGGAATTGGCCAGCCCCTTCGGATACTCCCGCGTAGAAGAGTTCAGCAGGATACGTGTGGACTCCAGCGCCTGCGCGCACAGAATCACCGCTTTGCCGCGAACTTCTTTCACCTGCCGCGTGTGCCGGTCCACAAACGTCACGCCCTTGGCCTTGTTGGCGTCGTTGTCCATGTCAATGTGACTGACGACCGCGTTGGTGATCAGCGTGCAATTTCCCGAAGCCAGCGCGTCCTTAACCGTCGTGAACGGGCTGCTGAAATAGGAAAACGTCTGGCAGCCGCGTTCGCAGGGTCCGCAGTAGTGGCAAGGCTGCCGTCCGTTGTGCGGCTGCGTGATGACTGCCGCCCGCCCGATCGTAACCGTATGCCCAAACTTCGCCTTCACCCGCTCGCGCAGCAAAACTTCACCGCAGCTCATTTTCATTGGTGGCAAGAACTGTCCGTCGGGCAGCATCTCGTTGCCTTCGGGCGCGCCGGTGATGCCGACATACTTTTCGACAATGTCGTAGTACGGCGCCAGGTCAGAGTACGAGAACGGCCAGTCCACATCGTACCCATCCCGGCTCGCCGCCTTGAAATCGTTGTCGCTCAACCGGTAGCTCTGCCGCCCCCACACCAGCGAGCGCCCGCCCAGAACCCTCAGCCGCTGCCAGGTAAACGGCTTGCCTTGCGGCGTGCTGTACGGGTTCTCCAGATCATTCACGAACCATTCGTAGTTGTACTCCATGCACGCGTAGCACTGTTTTTGCACCGGCCGGGTCCGCACAATTTCCGGCGAGTGATCGCGGTATTTCAACTTGTAGGCCGGCATGTGTTCGGTAAACTCTTTCGGGCTCACCGCGCGCCCCGCCTCCAGTAGCGCCACCTTCAACCCTGCTTCGGATAATTGCTTCGCGGCCCAGCCTCCCGTCGCCCCCGAACCCACAACAATCGCGTCGTACGTTTTTTGCAGCGGGTCTTCGAACGGCGAAGCAGCCATGGAGAAAAACGAAGGTATCTGCAGCTTGCTCATTTGTGGCTCCCCTCCGCGTGTTCGCAGCCTTGGTACGGCCCATGCGCCGGCGCGCCGTCCCAGCCCAGCTCCTTCATTCCGATTGGCGAGCTGTAGTAGGCCATCCCGATGCGCTGCTTCAATTGCTCAAAATGTCCGTGCGCCGGATCGGGCGGCGAGCTCGTGTCGCCCGCCCAGCCGCTTCCAATCCGTGGATAGGCCATCGAGTGCAACAATTCGTCCTGTAGCTCCCGCGGCAAATAGCGAAACGCCATTTTGTAACGCCGCATGCTTTCACTGTCTAGGAAGCTCAGGCTGTTCAAAAAAGCCCGCCGGGCGTCCGGCGTCTCCGCCGCCAGCACCGAATCAAGGTAGCGGTTCACCAGCGCTTCTTTCGCCCCGGGCGTGTCTGTTGCCGGGATCATCAGGTCGCTCAAGACGATTAAAGTTTCGTTTTGATGCTCGTCCAGAAACAGTGGCTTCCATCCCGGCGCTTCCAAATCGCGCGAAGCGTCCACTCCGCTCTGCGCCGGCGTCAACTCAGGCGGTTCTTGCTTCGTATCCTGCGCCACGGACAACGACGGCTTCAGCGCCGCCGCTGCCGCGCCAGCAATCACCCCTGCCCGCAGCAATTCACGTCGTTTCATAGAGCCCCTCACACAACTTCAAAAAGATTCAAGCTCCCATTCCGTCCGAGCGACGCCCCACCAGTAAACTGTCGATCCGGGGGTCAGTCTTGCGCTCCGAAGCCGATAGGCCCGGGGAATCTGCTCCGCTCTTGAGCATGTTGAGACGCGATCGTCAAACGCCGGTCGCGCCATGCGCACGGAAGTTTACACCAATGTTTTGCGTTTTCCAGTCGCCGCCCTACTTCGGCGCCGCACAGGCAAAATTCACTGCGTCGTTGGTGTCGCCGCTGCCCTTATACTTCGGCACCTGCGGATACGCGCACAGCGGCCGCGTCATCGTCACTTTCGCCGCCGGTCCGAATCCGTCTGCCTTGGAAGCGATCATCGTTCCCGGAGCTTCGCCTTTTTCCACCCAGTTCTCCAGCGCCAGATAAACATTGTGCTGCGGATCGTTCACCCGGCTGATGCCCAGCTCGCCAAAGTCATCCGGCCCCGGGCCGCCGAAACAGTGCTGCATCCCTGGCACCATATACAACCGCAAAAACGCGTCGCTCTCCGCCTTGCCCATTTTCTGCACTACGCTCTCGTAGTAGTTGATTGCATTTAATGGCGAAATGGCCGCATCGCTCCATCCGTGATAAATGATCAGCTTTCCGCCGCGCGCTTTGAACGCCTTCATATCCGCTTGCACGGAGTTCAGCACGTTCGCAAACTTCTCGTCCGCCGCTTTCACCGCTTCATCCAGGTTCGCTTTCTTAGGATCGAAATCTGGCTGGTCATAAACCATGTCCGCAAAAAATCCGTAGCCAAATAAGAACAGTGCCGCCTTTGCCGGTTCGGCCCCCGTGATCCACATCGGCCACCCGCCTTGACCGTCCTCTCCGCCGGGCACAAATCCCGGGAAGATCACTTTGCCTTTGGAGTCATGCGCGCCTTCATAAAGCTTCTTCAGTGCAGTCACCTGCGGCGCGGTCAGGCAGGAATCCGCGTCACCTTCTTTGCATCTAATCGTCGCCGGATCGAAATGGCACATCCGCGGATCGTCCACGATTCCATCCTTCACTCCGTCCGCGGCATCGCACGCCGCCAGCACAGCCTTCGCAATCGTCGGCACTTTGCTCGCCGGAATGTAACTAGCTGGATCAATTGTCGTTGCCTGTGCATCCCACAACGCGCTCGACAGCAGATGCGTCCAATAATTTGCTGGAGCCCCTGCCAGAATCCCGTCGTAGTCCTCCGGATACCGTTGTGCCTCCATCAACGCTTGCCGTCCGCCGTTCGAGCAGGCGGCAAAGTATGCGCGCTTCGGAACGTCGCCATAGAAAGCTTTTGTGGTAGTCTTGCCCAGCACGGTCATCTCATGAATCGCGCGATGCCCGTAATCCACAATCTTTTCCGGATGTCTCAGCGCCCATCGCGCGTCCATTCCGTCCGCTGCGTGCCCGGTATCTGTCCCCGCAGTCGCATACCCCTGCAAAATCGCAAGCGCAAGGCTCCGATAGTCGATCATCCCGGCGAATCCGCCGTTTCCCTGGCCGCGGAATTTTCCGTTCCAGCCATTCGCCGGCAGCCACACTTCGATTTTGATGTCGGAATCCGCGCCGGGCTTGTCGGTCACCATCACCCTGCAAAATGCCGGCAGCGTCTTATAGAACGAGGGATCTCCCATCATCCACGCCGGCATTCCGGCCGGTGGCGCAAACGCGCCTGCCGCCACGCCGTCGGCTGAGGTCACGGTCGCATGCGGCAGCTCCAGTTTGGCCAGCGCCTCGCAACTCTGCGGCGCCGCATGAACGCCCTTCGCGAAGGCCAGTACGGCCAGCCCAGTCAACACGGTCGATTTTCTCATTTCCCTACCTCTGGCTCTTGGCCTTGCGGAAAGTGCCCTAGTTCGGTCTTCGGGCCTGGGCCTTGGTCCGGCAAATTCGCGCCCATCCTACTCGTGTTTTCTCTCACCCGAAATAGGAATCCGGGCGTTTTCTACTTGCATTCGACACGGTATCATCGCTGTAGCAACTAATGAACCCCTTGCAAACCCTCGGCCTTGCGTTGGGCGCCGGTTTTTCTTCCGGCTTGAACCTCTACGCGACCGTTGCCACGCTCGGCCTGCTGCAACGCTTTCACGTCATCCGCCTGCCGCAATCGATGGAGATTTTCGCCCATCCCATGGTTCTAGGCTTTGCTATCGCGCTCTACATCATCGAATTTGTCGCCGACAAGGTTCCGTACTTCGACACCGTCTGGGACGCCATTCACACTTTCATCCGTCCACCGGCTGCGGCGGTCATCGCCTTCGGAGCCGCCGCCGCCGCCCCCCAGGAATGGCGATGGGCCGCAGCACTTCTCGCCGGGGGCGTCGCGCTAACTTCACACGGCACCAAAGCGTCCACCCGCGCCGCCGTCAACACCGCTCCCGAACCATTCTCCAACTGGGCCCTGAGTTTCGGCGAAGATCTGCTCGCCGTCTGGCTCACCTGGTTCACGACGGTTCATCCAGTCGCCACCATAGCGATCGTTGGCATCCTGCTCGTCCTCTGCGCCTTTCTGCTCTTCTACCTCTACCGTTTCCTCCGCGCCGCCTGGAAGACGCTTTAGTCGACCGCCAGTTTGCCCCGAGCGCACCGATCCGAGCGTTCCCATCACTTCGTGTACTTGTCCACCCATTCGAGGAAGGTCTTGTACCAGAACTGCGCATTGGCAGGCTTCAGCACCCAATGGCCTTCGTCCGGAAAGACAACCAGCTTCGACGGCACGCCCTGCAACTGCAGCGCAGTGTAATACTCGAGAGACTGGGTGTACGGCACGCGGTAATCCTTTTCACCCGCGATCACGAGCGTTGGGGTCTTGTATTTTCCCAGACCGCCAGCGTAGGTAAGGGCCGCCCACTTGCGGTACGCTTCCGGATTCGCCCACGGAGTTCCCGGCGCATCGTGGATGTTGAACCACAGCTCTTCGGTCGCCATCATGGACACCAGGTCATACACACCGGCGTGACTCACGATCGCCTTGAACCGGTCGCTGTGTGTCGCGATCCAGTCCGCCATATACCCGCCGTATGAGCCGCCGGCTGCCGCCATTTTGCTGGAATCGATAAAAGGGAACTTCGCCAGCGCTGCTTCCACGCCTTTCATCACATCGGTGTACGCTTTTCCGCCCCAATCACCGGTGATTTCGTCGGTGAACTTCTGCCCGTAGCCCGTCGAGCCGCGCCGGTTGATCATCAGCGTCACGTAGCCATCTCCGGAAAAGACTTCTGCATTCCAGCGATAGCCCCAGGCGTTGGACCACATCGTCTGTGGCCCCCCGTGCAGCAGCACCAGCATGGGATACTTTTTCGCCGCGTCGAATTTCGGCGGGCGGACGAGCATCGCCTGGATCTTTGTTCCTTCCGCTCCGTCGAACCAGAATGGTTCCGGCGCGTTCATCTCTAGTTTGGCAAGCAGGGCATCATTCGCATGGCTAATCTGCTTCAAGCCGCTTCCATCGCTAGCCGCCACGAATAGCTCCGCTGGCTGCGTCAAGCTGGTGCGCGTCAGCAGCAGCGTTTTGCCGTCGCCGCTCAGCGCCAATCCGGCGCTATAACCGTCCACGACTTTTTTCGGAGTTGCCCCGGCTGTTGCAGGCATCGCATAGACCGGCCTCTGGGTTTCGTTTTCGGCAACGAAATAGATCGTCTTGCTGTCTGGCGCCCACCGAAGACCTTCCGCGCTGCGGTCGAACGAAGTTTCGGTAAGGTTTTCGCTCTTGCCCGTCGCTCGGTCGTAGAGCATCACCCGCCAGCGATCGGCTTCGTGGCCTGCTGTTAGTTGCGCGTGATACGCGATGTACTTGCCATCCGGCGAGTACACCGGGTTTCCGTCGTAGCCCGGCTGCGTGGTGATTCGTTTCGGCTCGCCGCCACCGACCGGAACGATGAACAGATCGCCATTGGTGCTGATGGCTTCCACCTTGTCGGTGACCGCGGTGAAGCAGATTTCTTTCGAATCCGGCGAAAAATTGATGTCGCTCTCTTCGCCTCGCACGTCTGGCGGAACATCGTAGTTCGCTCCGGTCGTCAGGTCTCTGGCTTCGGCGCTTCCGTCCGCTGGCATCACAAACAGGTGCGAGCGTGAGCCTTCATTCCAGTGCGTCCAGTGGCGGTAGAGCAATCCCTCCGCGACGTGCGCTTTGACTCTGTTTTTTTCCTTCTCATCGTTGCGTTTCTTGTTGCATTCATCGTTTTTGCACTCGGGATAAACCGAGGAGGTGAATAGAATTGTTTTGCCGTCTGGCGACCACTGCACCAGGTCCGCGCCAGTGGAAAGTTTAGTCAGCGGCTGTGCCTCCCCGCCATCCATCGAGAGCAGATACACCTGCGATTCACCGCTGCGCGCCGATAGAAACGCAATGTTCTTGCCGTCAGGCGACCACTTTGGCGACGAGTCTTTTCCGCTGCGCGTTAGCTGAATCGCTTCACCGCCCGCCGCCGGCGCCATCCAGATATCAGACACATTGCGGTTCGCTTCCATGTCCGGAGTCGCGACGGTGTAAACGACCGATTGGCCATCCGGCGAGAGCTCGGCCTCCGCGAGGCGGTGCATGGCGATCATGTCGTCGAACCTGATCGCATGTTTCTCCTGTGCCGCGGTCGTCGCCCCTGCCGAGGCAGCAACGCAAAATACTGCCGCGTGCGCCAACAACCGAAACGTAGCTCTCTTTTTCATTCTTGCTCCTTATGTTCGCCCATTATGTTAGGCAGCTGCGGCTGCCTTTGCACGCAGCATCACCCAGTTCACCAACGTAACGACCGCAGTCAAGCCCAGCACGATCGCTTCGCCTCTTCCCACGTGGCTCAGCAATACCACCACAATCAGGAATGTAGCGCCGCTGAAGGCCCATCCTGCCGGTAGCACGAACGGCGCCGCCCCTCTTTTCTTTCGCAGAACGAACAGCGCTACGGCCATCGCGCCGTAGGCGACCAGCCTGGTTGCTGCAGAAAGAATCGCGTTCCAGCGAAAATCACCGAGGACCGCAAAAGTGAATAGCGCGATGGAATACGTGAGAATCGAAATGTGCGGCGTGCGGAATCGCCGATGGATCGCTGCGAACAAGTTCGGGAAATCGCCTTGCTCGGCCAACGAGAACGGAATCCGCGCCGAATGCAGCAGGTTCGCGCTCAGGTAACCATAGGTCGAAATCAGTGCGCCGATTCCGACCGCCCTCGCGCCCCAGTTGCCCCAAATCGTTTGCGCCGAGTCCGCTACGGGTCGTATCGAACTGCCGGCATTTGCTAGCGTGGCTACCACGACGTAGATGACGCCGGTGTACAGGAATATCTGCAAGACGATCGCAACCAGCAGCGAAAACGGCATGTCGCGCTTCGGATTGCGCGACTCGCCTCCGACGATTAAGGCGCCTTCGAAACCGCCGTAACCGAAAACCAGCAGGAGCAGCGCTTCGAACCAGTCGGCCGCTGTGGTCTTGGCGAAATGCAAAGGCAGTCTGAGCTCTGGACGGCGCAGGATCACGAGCAAACCGCACACAATAAACAGGACAATCAGCCCAATCTTGATCGCGGAAAAGATGTTGCTCACACTCTTGCCGGTCTTTACCCCCACGTAGTTGAGAACTGTCAGATGGCCGATCAACACGGCCATCACAATCAAGACAGCGGCTCGGCCCTGTAAACCAGGGACGAATTGTCCGAGATAGTTTACGAACAGATCGGCGGCTGCTGCCGGTGCGGCGATGCGCGTCAGCAGCATCAGCCACGCTATACCCAGACCGGCAAATCTTCCCAGCGCTTCACGCCCGTAGAGATAGAGTCCGCCGGTTTTTTCGAAGCGCGATGCAATTTCCGCGATGCACGCGGCCACAATGAGCGCTCCGCAACCGGCGATGATGGAGCTGAGAGGACTGTACCCGTCAAGCCGCGCGGCAATCAAGGCCGGCAAGCCGAAGATTCCAGCACCCAGGATGGAGTTGGCCATCAGGGCGACCAGGCTCCATCGCCCGATCGTGCGTACCAGTTCCGGTCTGGGTGTTGCCGCGCTGCTCACCGGGGTGCTTAATTCGCTTCCGGCTTTGCTTCTGGTGCCTTGTGCCGGGCGATTTCACTGAGCAGGTCCGCGCCTTGGCCGGCCTCGAGATGCGGGTGGCGCTCGCCGCCGGAATAATTGACCGAGAGCGTTTGAAAATAGTCGTCGTTTTCGACGAGAAGGTTGATCGGAGCGGGTGAGCTTTTCGCTGTATGCAGCGCTTCGCGCAAAATTTCGGGTGACCAACGCCTGCCGTTTACCGCTACCAGATGCATTCCCGGTGCCAGGCCAGCTTTGCCTGTAGGCGAGCCAGGCGCGACATCCACAATGCCGTTCCCGTCCTCACCGCCCGGTCCCTTTACGCTGAAGCCCAGCGAGTAAGAAAAGTCCGAAACATGGTTGGCCTCTTCTTCCGCTCGTTCGTGCTCGTTCAACGATTCGGTGTAGGCCAGCTTCCAGCCGGCGCTTTCGATCCCGCCAAGCGGCGCACCCGGCCCGTGGCTGTGCAGGCGTTGGTCAAAGAACTTTTTCCAGTTGAAGGGCGCGATCGCGTTCAAGACGTTCACGACATCGTCAAACGTGTACGGATTCACGCGGATCAAGCCGTCTTCTTTTCCGTGAAAGCTACGGCAGAAATCGTCCAGCGATTTTTGGCCTTTGCTTTCGCGCCGGATGATCGTGTCCGCCTCCAGCCAGATTAGGGTGCTCTCCTCGTAGTAGTCCACCGGACGCCGCCAGGAGGAGCCACCCTCGCGCGCGGAATACAGGAGCTGCGAAGAAATCGCCGTGTCTTCCAGATCGCGCCAGGTGCGCCCGGGCCGATTGTCGTTGAGAGAAGCCGCAGTGTATGCAAGCGCTTCGCGCAACTGTTCCGGCTTCCAGAAGCCGCTGCGCGCAGTCAAAATCGTGCCGTAGTACTGGGTCAGCCCCTCGTACACCCAGAGTAGGGAATCCTTCATTGGATCCTGATAGTTCGGCGTGGCCAGCCCGGCAGGGCGGCGGTACTTGCCGTTCCATGAGTGGAAGAATTCGTGCTGCAGGAGGTCGGCGATGACTTCGAATGAGTCGGGATCGAGAAAGCTTCTCTCCGGCGCCCGGTTGTCGCTTGATTCATGGTGCTCCAGCCCGTTGACCTGCAGATGGTCGCTCAGCGCTAGCAAAAAATCGTAGTGACGGTAGTGTCGCACGCCGAACAGGGCTCCCGTTTCGGCAACCACTTGGCGGAAATGCTGCAATTGCTCCTTGCTGATTGCGGTCGCTGCCGCGCTGTCCGCGGCAATATTTAGCCGATGTTCGGGCTTTTGGCCGGGCGAGAGGTCGTAAGTTTTGAAGAATTCGCCTGCCAGCAGCGGGGAATCGATCAGTGAGGTCAGCGAAACAGTTTCAAACCCCGCGGCTCCGTCAGCGGACTTCCCGGCTGAAGCCGGTTCCAGCGCTGTCGCAAACTTCCATCCATCGGGGACTCGCACGCTGGCGCTGAACATCACATCGTCCGACTTGGCCCCTTGCGGATACAGCACCACCAGATTCCAGGGCAAGACTGCGATCTGCGCCGTGGCCGACGGCGTTTCCGGCCCGCTGGTTTCTGAAGGCTGAAGATAGTCGAGCGTCGCTTGCAAGCTTCTTGCGCCTGCGGGAATTTCCAGATGAAACGCGAACATGTCTACTTCGTCACGCCGCCAGGGAATCTCCTCTCGATCCGTGCGGAAATGCAGTCCGGTCAGGTCCACGATCGGGCCGTTCGGAGCATGCTCACCCGGAATCCACTTCGGATAAACCAGAGTCAGCGGACCCGGGTTGACCGGGAAATCCATTTTTGCGTGATAGACGCGGCGTGGCGCGTCTCGAAGATCAACTTCCAGCTTGATTGGCGTTCCGGCTGCCGTTTTTTCCGCTGTCTGCGCTGGTAAGCGCGCGCCCCAAAAGTATCCCAACATCAAGATCGTAGTACCGATGAACCCGATTCGCCGCATGAACGCTCCTGAGAAATCGCCGCGCCAGCGTACCACTTTTCCCATGGTCTGTTACACTTCGACGCACGAATCATGTCCAAAACTTCCGCGCTGTTTCCCCGTAATTTCAGCAAAGATTTTCCGATCGCCGTACGCGGAAAAGGCTCTTGGATCATTGCCGCCGGCGGACAACGCTATCTCGACGCCTCTGGGCAAGCGGCGGTGGTCAGCATTGGCCACGGTGTGAAAGAGATCGCGGAACAGATGGCTGCGCAAGCGGGGGAGGTTGCGTTCGCGCACACAACGCAATTTCATTCGGAGTCCGCCGAGAGGCTGGCCGAACGTCTGCTGGCACTGGCACCAGCAAATTTTCGAAATGGTGGCCGCGTCTATTTCACTTCGGGGGGATCCGAGGCGACCGAGACGGCGCTCAAGCTGGCGCGCCAGTTTCATTTGGAATCGGGCCAGCCTTCGCGTTACCGGGTTTTGTCTCGCCGGCAGAGCTACCACGGCAGCACCCTCGGCGCGATGACCGTCAGTGGCAATGTGGCGCGCCGTGCACCCTACGCTCCGATGCTTCAGGAGTGGGGCCACATCGCGCCATGCTTCTGCTACCACTGCCCGCTGGACAGGACCTTCCCCGAGTGCGGCCTTGCCTGCGCGGATGAACTTGCGACCGCGCTGAACGCAAGCGATCCATCCACGGCCTCGGCGTTCCTTCTGGAACCCGTCGTAGGCGCAACATTGGGAGCCGCCGTGCCCCCCGACGGCTATGCCCAGCGCATCTCGCAAATTTGCCGCGAGCAGGGAATTTTGCTGATTGCCGATGAAATCATGACCGGCATAGGCCGCACTGGAAAAGTTTTTGCCGTGGAACATTGGGGGATTGAGCCCGACCTGATTTTGATCGGCAAAGGAGTGGCCAGCGGCTACGCTCCGCTCGGAGCGGTGCTGGTTTCCGCCCGAGTGGCGGATTCCTTCGCCCGGGGCTCCGGTACCTTCGCCCATGGTTTCACCTATCAGGCGCATCCGGTCGCAACGGCCGCAGGCAACGCCGTCCTCGACTATCTCGAAAAGCATCGATTATTTGCGAGGGTGACCCCAGCGGCGGAGCAGCTTCGCACCGCGCTGCTTCCGTTGGCAGCGCATCCTCACGTGGGAGAAATCCGAGGACTTGGCTTGCTGTTGGGCGTCGAGTTTGTGAAAGACAGGTCCACCCGCGAGCCCTTTGCGAAGGAGCTCAACATCGCGGAAAAAATCCGCCAAGCAGCGCTGCAGAAAAACGTCCTGACCTACCCGACCCAAGGTTGCGTGGACGGTGTGCGCGGCGACCACATCCTGCTGGCCCCGCCATTTATTCTTTCCGGCGACGAGTGTTCGCAAATCGCGCAGGCGCTGCAATTCGCGCTGGCACAAACATTTCGGGCCTGAGTTACGCTACACTCATTTCATTCATATCCGCTTTCGCGGTTCTTTATCGCTGTTCATTTTTCATTAGGAGAGTCGCAAATTTTGATGCGCAATCGTCCTGCTTTGCTGGTACTCGCTGTTCTGGTACTCGCCCCCTTCAAATTGTCTGCGCAAGAAGCTCCGAAAAAACCGCGGGCGCGCGATCTGGGCGTTCCGTTTGACGGCACACCTGGAAAACTCAACGCCATCACCGACGTGCCGGGAGTGCTGGTAGGCCATAGCACGCTCATTTCCGGCGAAGGAAAACTGCAGGTGGGCCAGGGTCCGGTGCGCACCGGCGTCACCGCCGTGCTGCCGCGCGGAAAAGACTCCATGAACGACGCGGTCTTTGCCGGCTGGTTTTCGCAAAACGGCAACGGCGAAATGACCGGCACGACCTGGGTGGAAGAATCAGGCTTTCTCGAAGGCCCGGTAATGATCACCAACACCCACAGCGTGGGCGTGGTGCGCGACGCGGTGATCGCCTGGCGCGTGGCGCACGGCCAGCCCGATCCGACCGGCTACTGGTGGTCACTGCCGGTCGTGGCGGAAACCTGGGACGGCTGGCTGAACGACATTAACGGTTTCCACGTGAAGCCGGAGCATGCTTTCCATGCGATTGATTCAGCGCACGGCGGCCTGGTGGAAGAGGGCTCGGTTGGCGGCGGCACTGGGATGATTTGCAACGAATTCAAGGGCGGCATTGGCACTTCGTCGCGCCACCTCGACGCGAAATTCGCTGACTACACGGTGGGCGTGTTGGTTCAGTGCAACTACGGCTTGCGGCCAAACTTGCGCATCGCCGGCGTGCCGGTCGGACAGGAAATTCCCGATGGTGCCGCGTACGCCTCAGCGGGCTTGGATGAAATGGATCGCGGCTCGATCATTGTAGTGATTGCCACCGATGCGCCGCTGCTGCCCCATCAACTGAAGCGGCTGGCGCGGCGCGTGTCACTTGGCCTGGGGCGCAACGGCAGCATCTCCGGCAACGGCTCCGGCGACATTTTTATTGCGTTTTCGACCGCTAACCCGCGTGCCGAGACGGGCCAGAAAGTGGTCAACCTCAAAATGCTTCCGAATGGTGCCATTGATCCTATCTTTGCGGCGACCGTGCAGGCCACGGAAGAAGCGATCATCAATGCCATGGTCGCGGCCGATACCATGACCGGTATCGAAAACCACAAGGTGGTCGGCCTGCCGCATGACCAGCTCCGTGCGGTGCTAAAGAAATACAACCGGTTGGTAGAGTAGGTTCGATTCGCCGGAGTGAGGTTCCTTCTTTGCGTGCGCGCCTCGCGGTTATCTTTGTTCTCCTTGCGACCGCAAGCGCGCTTCTCGTTTCGTGCGGCTCGCCACCAAAGGACGTCTTAGCGATCACTCACGTCACGGTGATTGACATGACCGGCACACGGCCCCGTGTCGATCAAACGGTGCTGATCGAGCATCAGCGCATTGCTGCCGTTGGTCCCTCCTCATCCTCACCCATTCCGCGCGGCGCGAGGATCGTCGAAGCTACCGGGAAATATCTCATTCCGGGCTTGGCCGACATGCACGTCCACTTGACGGGTGCGGGCGAGCCGGGCGGCAGCCGCAAATTCATGATTCCTCTGCTGCTGGCAAACGGGGTCACGACCGCTCGGGACATGGGCAGTTATCTTGATTCGCTGCTTGCGCTGCGGAAAGAAATTGCGGAAGGCAAGCGGCTCGGGCCGCAAATCTACACTCCGGGGCCTTATCTGGACGGCTCGCCGCCGTCGTTTCAGCCGTCGTTGATAGTGACCAATCGCGCCGAAGCCAACGAGGATGTGCATCAGCTGGTGCAGCGCGGAGTGCCCTTCATCAAAGTGCAGTCCAATCTGAGTCCTGAGGCTTATTTTGCGATTGCTGACGCTGCCAAGCGCGAGCACGTTTCATTTGTCGGCCACGTGCCCGACCGCGTGACTGCTGCGGAAGCAGCCGAGGCCGGCCAGCGAAGCATCGAGCACCTGACGAATGTGTTGCGCGGCTGTTCGCGCGATGAGCCGAAGCTGATGCGCGAGCAGTTCTATGGGCCGGCCAAGGAGGAATCGCCGGCCGAAGCTCATGCGCGCGTCGTTCGCTGGCAACGAGAAATCCTCGACTCCTATTCGCAGTCTGTCGCCGGCGCGTTGATCGCTAAGTTTGCCCGCAACAGTGTCTGGCAAACGCCAACTTTGGTTCTGCTGCAAAACGACGCGTTCCCTACGCTGCAAGACGCTGCAAGCCAGGACCCGGCGCTGAAGTATATTCGAGCCGTGACGCTCGACATCTGGAAGCAAGATCGCGCGGAACAGATGCGTTTTGTGACGCCCGCCGAATCCGAACTGAGAGCGAATCTGCTCGCGAAGTCCGCAAACGTGGTCGCTGAGATGCAACGAGCCGGAGTCGAGATCCTGGCCGGAACCGACTCGCCCGCTCCCTATGTGGTGCCCGGGTTTTCGTTGCACCATGAACTTGAGCTTTTGGTGCAGGCCGGTCTGACGCCGTTGCAGGCTCTGCAGGCGGCCACGAGCCGTGCCGCTGAATTTCTGGGAGAAAGCAGTGACTCCGGCACGGTCGCGGCGGGGAAATACGCCGACCTGGTTCTGCTCGACGCCAATCCGCTTGAGAACATTCGCAGTACCCAAAAAATCCGCGCGGTGATCCTGCGTGGGCAATTTCTCGACCGCCCAAATCTCGATAAATTCTTGCAAGAAGTCCAGGCTTTTGCGTTCCAACGCTAGGCCAATCGCAATTCGGTTGGGTGAAGTGCAACGGCCGGGTTCGTGAACCGCGCGTCTTCGCCATGTCAAAAGTTGTTCAACGGCGGCCGGCCCGGGCCGAATCAGCCTACCCGGGCAGACGTTTTGGCGTCCAATCACCACGCGGGTGTGATTCGATTTCGTTTTCTTGTAAACTGTCCGCGTTTCCCGCGGCGGGAAGGACCTGGCCATGCCCCTGCGCAGCAGCCGCACCCTGCTGTTTTTCCCCACACTCGTTCTGGTCGGCTTGGCAGCTGCCTGCAGCAGCAGTGGCGGTGGGACCGATCTGCCGGCGGATCCCGTCTTTACCAGCACGCCGATGACCGCCGCGGATGAAGGCGCTCTTTATACCTACCAGCTCACCGCGACGGTTTCCGACGGCAGCGCGATCACCTTTTCGCTGAGTCAGGCGCCCGCGGGTTCCACCATCTCCGGAGGCGCGGTCTCCTGGACGCCGACTCACGAGCAGGCCCGCGCCGCGAATCAATTCTCCGCCACCGCCACCACCGCCAAAGGCGGGTCCGCGACGCAGTCCTGGACGGTCACTCCGACCGGCATCCTCACCATCACATCCGTCGTCACCTATTGGACGCCTGCTGGCACGCTCACCCAGAACCGCATCTATCCGGCGGATCTCCCATACCCGGCCGCGCTGATTCCGCGGGCCGACGGCACGCTCGCTCGTTTGCAGGGCGCTGCCGACGCCGATGGAACGTTCAAGATTCCGCATGTTCCCGCGGGTTTCTACTGGCTGCAGCTTTCGCCCGCCGAGAATTTCTGGACCAGCACCACTGCATTCGACGCTGGCGGCGACATTGCCGGCATTCCTCTTGCAACCACGACGCCGTCCACCACGACGTTCGATATCAGCCTGAGCGGCGTTGATCCCATTCAGACCGGCGATTTTTCTGCGCGCACCAACGCGGAAAACCTTTCTTTGCCGACCGGGTTTTTCACCAGCTTTGGCGGTGGCACGTTCACGTCCAACGTCAGCGTCACCACGAACATCGACTTCTCGCAAATCAACACTCTTTATTTTGGGCAGTATGAGCCGCTGGTGTCCGGTGGCTTCACGGGAACCGTTTTGGGGCCAGCCCTGACCCAATCCAATGTGACCATTACAAACGGAGCGGTGAACAACCTTGGGGGAATGCTGGCGCCTAGTCCGGCGGCTTCAGTCCCGATCAGCATTCAGGGTTCGGCCTGGGCCAGCGAATTCCAGACCGTGGCTCCGTCCGCGCCTACGCCTCTGCTGACGTTTTACTCCGTCGGCGTGCAGCCTTTTGTGCAGAATGGCGCAACGGTTGCCCCGAGCAATGCCTTCCGGTCGAACTTTAGCCTGCTCGCTCCAAGCGCTACGTTTGGCGGAATCGGGGTGGCGCTGCCCGGCTTGCTCGCTGGCAGCATTTGCAATGATTTCAGCGGTCCGAATCTCTTGCCGAACAATTTTGGATTTTCCACGATCCTGACCGATCAGGATTTTGGCACGCTCTCCTACGGCGACCCGTACCCCGCTGCCTGGCAGAGGGAATTTGAGATTTGCCAGCACTCCACGGTGCAGATTCCGCGTCCCAACTCCACCGCATTCGACACGTTTCTGCTGACTACGGGGCAAATCACGGCTCTGCCCTCCGCCCCAGTTGCGCCTTTGCTGGGCCCGGTGCAGTCGCCAATGCTCAACGGCGCCAGCCTTTTTCAACCGGCTGCACTCAATACCACTACGCTCAAACTCAGCTGGAACGCACCCGCAGGCGCCACGCCCTACGGCTACTACGTCACGCTCTTTCAGCTGGGCACGCTGCCAACCGGCAGTGTCGGTTATATTTCCGCGGGACGGGTCGGAACGTCGCAGACCTCATTCACTGTTCCGTTCATCTCCGCAGGAACCACCTACGTCATCATGATCAGCGCCGAGGTAAACGCTGCGGCTAGCATGCAGACCGCTCCGTTTCGCTCCAAGCTGCCGATCGGCTACGCCACCGTGATATCTGCACCCATCACCATCAACCCCGGCGCCGTAGCTACCCCATAGGCAAAACGCCGGCAGGCGAAGTTATGCCTCGGGGTTGGTAGGGGCACAATACATCGTGCCCCTTCGGCGTAGTGTCGTGGTCGCCTCGAATCTACTCGGCGACATTCATAACACCCAACAACTTCGCTCAATTCTTGGCCGCTCTTTGCTTGGCCAGAAATTTCCGCGCGAAGTCCGCGTTTCCGTATTTGGGGTCAACCTCCAGCGCTTTCGAGTAGTTCTCAACTGCGTGTACGACGTCTCCCGACTGAAACTGCGCATCGGCCAGGCTATCCCAGGTGTTAGCGGATTTCGGGAAATCCTCGGTATTCAAGCGGAGGACGGCCATGGACGCGGGAAATTCCTTTCGTCCCAGCAGGCGATAGCCGAGAGAATTGAAAGCGTCCTCGGAAACCAGCAACGAACCGGCCAATCTCTTCCGCAGGCCCTGGAGCATCGCCGTCAGCTCTTCTGTTGACCGGTCCTTGGACATTGCGCTGAGCGCGGTGGCCGCCAGCTGCCCGTACGGATCGTCGTGTTCCAGCAACTTGCTCGCGGATTCGGGTTCCCGTTCGAGCCGGCGACTAACCTCCTGGATCGCCTGTGCATAGCTCTCCGGCACTTTTTCGAGCGCCGCGTGTAACTGGTTTTGATCCAGCCAGCGACCGCGGATCATCAGGCCGGCAATCTTGGTTGTGTTTCGGATGTCGGCAAGAGGACTGCCGGAAAGCAGCAGCAGGTCGGCGCGTTTTCCTGGTTCGATCGTTCCGAACTCGTCGCTCTTCCCAAAGTAGCGGGCGGGATTGACTGTTGCGGTTTGCAGCGCGTGGTAAGGCGAGATTCCGTCGCTTACAAATTCCTGCAACTCTTCGTGCACGCCGAAGCCGGCCACCGGACCTACGCCACTGGCGTCGGTACCGCACATTAACGGTACGCCGGCATCCGACAAAGCTTTTACCAGCTTGCGCTGCAATGCCAGCGATTCCCGGATGCGGGGATAGGCCGACGGCTCAAATCCGTTCCTGTACCGGTCGGCATCAGGTTGAAAGGCATCCTGAATCCACGG
Organism: uncultured Acidobacteriaceae bacterium; assembly: GCA_964594885.1. Lineage (GTDB taxonomy): Bacteria > Acidobacteriota > Terriglobia > Acidiferrales > UBA7541 > Acidiferrum. The sequence goes on along the minus strand of CAZQOB010000023.1, from coordinate 14,047 downwards.
GGCATCATAACGCAAATTAGGATTCTTCAGAAATTCGTCGAGCGCAGTGGCTTGTTGCACGATCATCGCGTAATTTGCCAGCGTTGGAGTCACATAGATGCCAGACTTTACGGTGAGCTGCACTGCTTCAGGAATTCTTGCTTGGTCATAAATAATGTGGCTATCGTCGTCATCGCGCTTCGGATTGAAAAATGTATAGGTGTACTCCTCCAAGTGCGCGATGGATTGCCCGGAGGCCAGCGTCAGCTCGAAATCCGGCGTCCGGGCCACATGTCCCATCAGCAACAACTTCTTCTTCTTGGACTCCGCGATCAGCGCCGGATACTCTTCTTTGGAAACGCCGTTATAGATTTTTACGCCGTCGTAGCCGAGCGCAGCCTGCTCGTCCACCATGCGCACGGCTGCTTCCGCTGTGTGCGATTGTCTGAAGATCGGTCCGGTAGTGAAAATCGCCGGGCCAACACGTTCTCCGCGAGCGATTTCCTCACGCCACCGCAAGTGCGCCGGATGACCATCGAGGTTGTACACCGTGGTTACCCCGTTCGCCAGAAACACCGGAAACTCCAGCGGCGTTTGCAAGTGAACGTGCGCGTCGGTCAATCCGGGAATCAGAAACTTTCCCCGGCCGTCAATGCGGCGGGCATCTTTCGGAATCTTAGTGGTTGAGGTCGTTCCCACCGCGCGGATCTTGTCGCCTTCGACCAGAACCGTCTGGTCTGGTAGGACAACTTCGCGGTCCATCGCTATGACGTTCACATGCTCAAAGGCAATCGCAAGGGGCTTTGTTTGATTCTTCTGTGTCTGCCCGAAGCCCGTATTGGCCGTAGCCAAAACGAGAATTAGGGCAACCGGGAATGAACCGGTGGGGAATACAGGCGTCCGCATCGACACACCTTTCAGTCCTCTGGACTCGTTCGGTAGATACGCCTTCGGACTGCCGATTGTTCCCAGCTATGCTGCCGGCGTGGCCGTTTTGCGTGGCGGGTTGAAGAATGGCGTCGGCACTACTTTGGCCGAAACCGTATGGCGCACAGCTTCGACGGTCATCTCCATGTGCAGCCTTGTGCCGAGTTTCGAGTGTTCGCGTTCCACGCAGGCCAGCGCGATCATCTTTTTCAACGTTGGCGACCAGGTGGTTGAAGTCGCTTTGCCGACTTGCCGTCCGCCGCGGAACACCGGCACCGCCACCCGCGACGCCATGCTCGGCACCTGCGGCGCCAGGCCGATCCGGTCGAACAGCGCTTCTACACCGTTCCAGTCAATCTCGATGCCTACCAGGGCACGAGGCGCTCCGCCATTCTTGGATTCCGCAACCAGCGCATCGCGACCGACAAACGTCTCTTTCTTCAAGTCCACCAGCTTGCCCAGGCCGATTTCGCCGGGTGAATATCGCTGCGAGGGAATCAGCGCCTTCTTGCTGGAAATGTAGTCCACTTCAATCAGGATCAGTCCCGCTTCGATGCGCGCCACATCGAGCGCCACCATTCCCGCGGGATGAATGTCAAAGGGCTTGCCTTTGAGCATCAGCTCGTCGAACACCTTCACGGCGTGTTCTGCTGGCACCCAGATCTCGTAGCCGAGATCGCCGGTATAACCCGTGCGCGAAATATCCACTGGCACGCCGGCGATTTTTCCGTGCGTCACGCGGAAATATTTCAGGTTGGAGATGTTGGCTTCCGCCGAGGCCATCAACAGTCTTGCCGAAGTCGGGCCCTGCAGCGCGAGCGCCGCGGTCGTTTCCGAAATGTCTTCCATCTCGACATCGAGTCCGAGCGCGTTCTGCTGAAACCAGCGCAGGCTGGGATCGGCCGCAGTCCAGCGGTAGGCATTTTCACCGAGTCGGGTTATGGTGCCGTCGTCCACCACTTTGCCCTCGCTGTCGCACCAGCAGCAGTAGATGACCTGATCCAACGCAACTTTATTAATGTCGCGGCAAATGACGCGGTTGACCAGCCGCGTGGCGTCACGGCCGGTGATGCGGTACTTGAAGAGCGGCGAAATGTCGATCAGCGCTGCGGAGTTGCGGATCGCGTTGTACTCGTGCTCGTGATGCATTTCGTATACGCTTACCGTGTAGTAGCCCGACCACTCCCGGTAGTTCAGGCTTTCGCACAGCGCCAGTGTCCGTTCATGAAATGGCGTTCCGACCGGCAAAGCGCACTCTCCAGGCAAAGAATTCGAGCGCAGAGATTATACCCTTTCTTCTCTGTGTACTCTGTGCCCTCTGTGTTAGGAATCAGGTCAACCGCAGGCACTCTTGACCCACGCGACTGGAAGCAGCATCCTTTACCTCCGTAACCTCTTCTACCTCCTTAAATCCCTCACTCTGGAGGTTTCTTGAAACCAGCTGCCGTAGGTTTCCGTGTCCACTCGGGCTGGACGTCGCTGGTCGTGGTCGCGCTTGAAGAAGGCAAACCAATCATACTGGCGCGCGGACGCCCGCATCTGGTCGCGGATTTCAGCTACACCTTTCGCCAGCCGTATCACACCGCAGAAAAAATGAGCCTCGACGTAGCGGTTGCGTTCCTCGATGACCAGCGCGAAGGTGCGCGCAAGCTCGCGCTTGAGGCACTTCGCTCGGCGCAGACCGATGTCGAGCAGCAAGGCTATAAGATCGACCGCGCCGCGCTGCTCGCGGCTTCCGGCCGCCCGCTACCAGAACTCTCCAAAATCCTAGCCGCCCACTCGCTCATCCACACGGCTGACGGCGAATTCTTCCGCGAAGCGCTTTCGCATGCCGCCAAGACCAACAAACTGGCTCTGACCACACTGAAAGAGCGTGAATTGCTATCGGACGCTTCTTCGGCTCTTAAGCGCAAGCCCGCCGCGCTGACCACACTCCTCAACGAACTCGGCAAACCCTTCGGCTCGCCCTGGACCCAGGACGAAAAATTCGCCACCCTCGCCGCGTGGCTGGCCCTCAAGTAGGTATTGCTCGAGGCCCTCCGGAAATCGCCCAAGAGCTTGTAGTAGACTTTCGCTGCCATGTTCTGTCCGCTTTGCCAAACGGAATTCCATGGAGGTGCCGCGAAGTGCAGCGAGTGCCATCTGCCGCTGGTGGCGACGCTAGGGGAAGCTGCTGCGAACTGTGTGGAGTTGTGGAGCGGCGAGGATCATCAGCGGATGGATCACCTTCTGACAGCGCTCGATTCAGCAGGGATTCCTAGCCATTATCAGGAACGAATGCTCACCTCGACGCCAGGTCGAGACTACAGCATCGTCCCTATCCGCCCAAGGTTGGAGCTTGCGGTGTTCGTGTTGGTGCAGGACGCCGAACCGGCAGAGCAAATCCTCCTTCAGGTGGAGCGGGCAGAGCAAGACGACGATTTTTGTGTGGAAGAAGGCGGAGGAACGTAGTGTTGCTCGAATCGATCAAAACCGTCGCTGTCCTTGGCGCGGGCACCATGGGCAACGGCATCGCCCACGCCTTTGCGCGCGCCGGCTTTAGCGTGATTTTGCGCGATGTGAACCAGCGCTACCTCGACCACGCGCTCGATACCATCAGCAAGAATCTCGACCGGGAAATGAAAAAAGGGAAGTTGGCCGAATCCGATAAGCCCGCAGTCCTCGCACGGCTGAACCCGGTAACCGATATGGCTGCCATCGCCGCCGCCGACTTCGTCGTCGAGGCCGTCCCCGAAAAACTCGAAATCAAACGCTCCGTTCTCACCGAAGCCGACAAGCTCCTCCGCCCCGAAGTGATTCTGGCAAGCAACACCTCTTCAATATCAGTGACCGCGCTCGCTGCTCTGACCCAGCGCCCCGACCGCTTCGTCGGCATGCACTTCATGAATCCAGTGCCGGTCATGGTTCTGGTCGAAGTGATTCGCGCTCTACAAACTTCCGACACCGCCTTCAACCTCACGATGGAGCTTTCCAAGAAACTCGGCAAAACGCCTGTAGCGGTTAACGACGCTCCCGGCTTCGTCTCCAACCGCGTGCTCATGCCGCTCATCAATGAAGCGGCTTATTGCGTGATGGAAGGCGTCGCCACTCCCGAAGCTGTGGACGCCGTCATGAAACTCGGCATGAACCATCCCATGGGTCCGCTCGAACTCGCCGACTTTATCGGCCTCGACGTCTGCGTGGACATCCTTTACGTCCTGCAGCAAGGCCTGGGCGATCCCAAGTACCGCGCCTGCCCGCTCCTCAGGAAGTACGTCGCCGCCGGCTGGCTCGGCCGCAAATCCGGACGCGGCTTCTACGCTTACGACCGCACATGAAAAAGCTGGAAGCAATCGAAGCTTGGCTCGCCCGCTAGGATACTGGTCCGGGCTTCGCTGCCAGGTAAGAGCGGCGTAAGAATTCCGGGTAACGGTCGAATCGAGAGGCGCTTGTCGGACGCAGACGAGCCCAGGAGACCATTCCGGATCACGAATCTACTCCCGACGATTTGGCCCCGGCCCTGAACCGATATCTTCAGCGGATCGTAAGCGAACATTAGGCGAAAATAATGTTTGCTTTTCTTTCGCCTTTGGTGCTATCTTCTCCCTCGGCGTTTTCAACAGGTGCTCCATGTGCTCCCTTTCGACCCGGCTTGTGCAGTGTCTGGAGCATGCTAGGCTCGAAGAGGAATACCTCGCCGCCCGCGACCGGCTGCGCAATCTTTCCCGGCTGCGCACCCTCTCTCGGCAGGACGAGCGCCGCCTGGCGGACGCGGTGGCCATGGCCATCGCCCGCATCAAGGAACACATCGCGGCCCATGGTTGCGAACGCTGACACGCTACCGAATTAAGTAGCGCGTGAAGTGCCGATATTATAAACTTGGCTTTCCCAATTTCCTCTATTGAGGTGCGCAATGTCCGACGAACGCAGCAAGCTTCTCGAAGCGGCAATCTCCCAGATTGAAAAATCTTACGGGAAGGGCTCCATCATGCGGTTGGGCAGCAAAGACGTTCTGGTCCCTGTGAACGTTATTCCCAGTGGCTGCCTCTCCATTGACGCCGCACTTGGCGTTGGCGGCTTCCCGCGAGGCCGGGTCATCGAAATCTACGGCCCGGAATCCGGCGGCAAGACCACGCTCACGCTGCAGGTGATCGCCGAAGCCCAGAAACTTGGCGGCCAAGCGGCGTTTATCGACGCCGAACACGCGCTCGATCCGGTTTACGCCCGCAAGCTCGGCGTGGACGTGGACAACCTCCTCGTCTCACAGCCCGACCACGGCGAACAGGCTTTGGAAATTGCCGAAGCCCTCATTCGCTCCGGCGGCGTGGACGTCGTCGTTGTGGACTCTGTCGCCGCTCTGGTACCCAAGGCTGAGCTCGAAGGCGACATGGGCGATCCTTCCATGGGTCTGCAGGCCCGCCTGATGTCGCAGGCGCTGCGCAAGCTCACCGCGATCGTCTCCAAGTCCCGCACCTGCCTCATCTTCATCAACCAGATCCGCGAAAAGATCGGCGTCATGTTCGGCAATCCGGAAACCACCACCGGCGGCCGCGCGCTCAAGTTCTACGCCTCCATGCGCGTGGACATTCGCCGCATCCAGGCCATCAAAGAAGGCGATCGCGTGGTTGGCTCGCGCACCCGCGCCAAAATCGTCAAGAACAAAGTCGCCGCACCCTTCCGCGAAGCCGAATTCGACATTCTCTACGGCGAAGGCATCTCCCGCGAAGGCGATCTCATTGACCTCGGCGTGGACCAGGGCCTTCTCGAAAAGTCGGGCACCTGGATTAGCTACGGCGGCGAACGCATGGGCCAGGGCCGCGAAAACGCCCGCGTCTTCCTGAAGGAGCACAAGGATATCCGCGAAAAAATCGAAAACGCCCTGCGCAAAAAGATGGGAATTTCATCGGCCAATCAAGCCAGCAATCCGGCAAACAATCCGGCCGGCGCCAGCCCAGTTCATGGCGATACCAAATCGAGCGACACCAAGCACGGAGCTAACGGCGCTACGTCGGCCTCCGCCGCCGCGGCTGCTAAGGCCCGCCCAGCCTCCGCCCGCTAAATTCGTTTCAGCTTATGCCAAGGCCAACGGCGCGCCAAATTCGGAGCGCCGTTCTGTTTTCACTCCTTCGGTTGGCATTCGATAGCGAAGAGCGCGCAGCCAACGGAGTCAAGCTACGAATTTGCATCGAGCGGTTTCTTGCTCGATGAATCTTTCTTCATTCGGCCGCCAGGCGTTGCGCCCTCGTCCGGCCTTTCCTTTACCTCCCATACCTCCTCTTACCTCTTCTCCACTACCTCGTAGTGCGCTGCGGTGGCGTCATATCGTTTCAAATACTTCTTTCGTTCCTCCGGAATCACCGCCTTCTCATACTCCGGCCCCGTCAGAGCCTTGATCCCTTCGATTGAATCCCACACGAGAATCGTCACAAACTCCACTTCCTGCCCAGCCGCGCGCCGCAATAAATAGCTGCCCCGAAATCCCTCCATTCCGCTCACGCCCGGCAGCAACTCCGGCCGCAGATGGGACTCATATCCATCTGCGTCCTCCGGTTCCGTCCACCCATGCCAAATCCGCGCAATCATGCCTGCCCCCTAGCCGTTCACGATCCATATTTTTCATAAAACTTGTTTGTGAACAACCCCTCGGCGTCATACTTCTTCTTCGCCGCAAAAAAGTCGTCTACTTCGGGATACGCCGCCCGCAACTGCTCCTTCGAATAGAAGAGCTGATAGGGCAAATAGAAGGTTCCCCCCGCTCGATGCGCCGCATCGATAAGTTCCACCGTCGTTTTGCGGAGAATCTCGTTGTCGCGCTCGTTGAACCGAACATTGAAGTACAGCACGAACCCAAACATATCCTCTTTCGCGTAAGGCAGCGCCGTCAGCGCATCCTTGTGCACCGTCCGAATCGTCACATTCAGCAGATTCGCCTGGTTGCGGTGTACCACCTCGCGCAGACTATCTACGAACTCTGGCATTCGATCAAACGGCACAAAATATTCTTGCAAGATGTCTGTATCGCGCAGCCGGTTCTTCAGGTACGCCATGTCGTCGTACATCTCCTGGTTGCGGGTCACGACGCATGCGTCTATTCCGCTCATCGCCTGGTTCCGCGACACGCAGGTATGAATCCGCGGCTCGATGTGTTTTTCCACTGCCCAACGCAGCCAACGTCCCGTTCCGCCACGCTTCGAAAAATTGATAATGAACCGGCTCAGCGCGTTGTACTTCGCAGGCTGCAGCTCCGGCGTATTGCCCTCGGCTTTCGTTTTTTCATAAACGTGCACCGCCGTCTCGCGCAGATAGGTTTTCGGCGCCACCGACAGTCTTCCGAACGCCAGCCCCACCAGTCCGTTCTTCTCAATGTGCCCCCGGTAGTATTTCGGAAACTCGCGGTAGTCCAGATACACCGCTTTGCGTTCGTACATTTCGTTGTCCACAACGTCCAAATCCGCGTCCAGGATCACTCCGAACAATCCGTAGCCGCCCAGCGCATGATGAAAAAGTTCGGCGTTCTCCGTGGGGCTCGCCGCCACCACGTTCCCGTCAGCCAGCATCACCCGAATCTTGTGCACCGTCGGCGCAATCGGTCCTGGGTCCGGATCGATCCCGTGCGCGTTGATGCTCAGCGTCCCGCCCACGCTGAAAATATTGATGGACTGCATGGATTTCACCGAAAGCCCCTGCCGGTCCAGCGCCTGCTGCACCTGCCACCACCGCGCCCCGGTCTGCACGTTCGCCACGTGGTTCGCCTGGTCCACCGTGATGCGGCTGAAGTCCCGCATGTCCAGCACCAGCCCGCCGTGCGTGAACGATTGCCCGCCCATGCTGTGCTGTTGTCCGGCGCACGTCACTTTCACCCGGTTTTGCCGTGCGAACCTCAGTGCCTGCCGGATCTCTTCTTCGTTTTTTGGCCGCACCACTCCAAAAATTGCCGTGCGATTCAAATGGCTGGCATCGTTCGAGTATCCGCCCTTTTGTGCGAAGTCAATCGCTGGTCCCCGCGGCGCTTCCGGCAGCACGATCACCCGTCCCTGCTCCAGATTCGGCGGATACACGTAGTCGCTTTCTTTCTTTTTGTCCGGCGCCGCCGAATATTCGAAAATCTTGTTCGCCGCCCACGCAATCGGCGCAGCGATCACCAACAAACACAACGCCAACGTTCGTTTCCGCCGCACTGTCCCTCCTCATAGGCCACACCGCAAAAACTCTGTTCTTGAACCGTCATCCGATTTGTTCAATAGTGCTGAGCAACTGGAGACCTCTAGAACAATGGCCAAAAAATTCTCCACGATCCAGAAATGCGCGTTCGGTTTCGCTGTGCTTTTTCTCGGCGTTTATGCGCTCGATTATGTCCCCGGAATCATGGACTCCAACGGCCTCATGTTCGGGCTGTTCCACATGAGCAAGTTAATTGACCTCGGCCATTTGGGCGCCGGTACCCTCGCCCTTCTGGGCGCGCTCATCTCCGCCCGCGCCGCCCGCGTCTATTTCTGGATTTTGGGCATCTGGTATTCCATTGACGTCATCACCTACTTCTTCGGCCATTTGGGCTCGCTTCCGCTGGTCAAGAATATTCTTGTCAACATGCCGCACATTCTTATCTTCATTGCCGCTTATTGGATCGCGTTGAAAGTGGACAAGACCGCCGAAGGAGCCGCTTCCGCGTGAAGCGGTTCCTCATCCGTCTGGGCAAAGTTCTTTTCGCCTGGTTTGCTCTTTTGTTGCTCCTCATTCTGGTGCAGGTTGTGCGCGGCTGGAATTGCCAGTTGCAGGGTGAGCTCGGCTCGCTCATACCGCAGCCGCAGGAACGCGCTGGCGGTGTCGCAGGCATCCAGGACTACGCCCGCCGCCAGGACGACGCCCTGTTCGGCTACCCCGAGTGGTACATCGTCTGGAGCTACGTCGAAAAAGCAGACTACCAGGAAAAAAATCTCCCCAGCGGCTTTCCCTACTTCGCCGCCGCCCGCCAGTATTGGAGCGGCTACTGCTGCATCTCGCGCCTGGTCCGCGGCAAATATCCATACAACGGCGGCGGCCACTTGATGCTGGTCACCATCGGTGCCAGCTTTTCCGGTGAATACATCCTCAAAGGCATTTACGAAAAATCTTTCGGTCGCCTCAGTGAATGGACCAGCCATCACCAGATGGTGGAAGAGGACCGCTACGCCGCAACCGTAGCCCGCGAATACGCTGAGTTCACCAAAATCCGCCCCTTCTACGAGTTTCACTTCGCCCACGCCGCGGCACAGCTGTGGAAGCAAACTCCGCTTTGGGGACAGCATATCGTTCGCAAATGGGAACGGAAGGCTTTCCTAACCACCGACTATCTTTGCGAAGGTGCCTACTCCTGGGCCATGGAAAAAGCCTCGCACCTTTCTTTTGGCCACGAACCCGACACCACGTTCGCCTGGGTGGAAAACGCCCCCGACTCGCTCTTTAGGGAACTACCTCGCATCAGGAAAATCAGGCAGACCGCACCCGGTGCCTACATCGTCGAAGCGCCCCGATATCAAGAGTTCACCGCCGTCGCTTTGGCCCTGGCCCAACGCCGTGTCCGGTTTATCGAAATTGCCGGCAACACCCAAATCCCCATTTCCCTCGTCGCTCCATCCGACTGGCAGTACCCGCGTACGAAGGCCACGACACTTTTCTCGGCGCCCGTCCTCACCCGCCCGGGCTACAACCGTATCGTCCTGGTCTGTCCCGTCTCCTCTCTCTCGGCAGTCCTCAACGAACTCCGCCCCAACCCTTCCATCATCCTCGAACATCTCTACGACTACTAAAGGCGGCACCCCAACGCTCGTGCTCAGAAGAACGTGCAACTAAAATTCGAACGCGGCGTTTCAGGAACCGCCTTTCCGCGCCCGGCTGCCCCGGATTTAAGCGCAGCATCGGCCTTCACCCGGAGATCTTCAGAATTGCGCGGTCCGTCGGTGATCTCCCTCCGGTCGGACAGAGGTAAACCTTCTTTGTCGGCGATTGCTTGCTATTTGCCGGAAATGTGAAATTCCGTTTCGATGAATTGCTTCACACCCGGCTCGCCGTTAAGGCGTAGACATAGCAACGTGCCCGCGCGCTCCAGATCGATATGGAAATCGAAAAACGGGCAGCATTTGCTTTCGTCGGCTACCCAGGCGGCCAGCTCGGCCAGAGAAACGGCCGCAGGGTCGAACTGCAATTCATACCCCTTATCGATTTCCACGGTTTGCGTGCGAATCGCCAGGAGCTTTTCCGTAAGTTTTTGGTGCGCGGCACGCTCTGTCGAGTTCAGGGCTTTAATGTTGCAATAAAACTTGTTTCCTGTTGTGGTGGCTGATTTCTCTTCTAAACGGTGTGTTGCTGCTGCCTGCGTCTGGGCCGTGGTCGCGGCAGTTGGGGTAAGCCAGACAGCCAGCGCTCCCGCCAGCGCCAGTTTCTCAATCGTTTTGCAGCTTTTGTTTTCCATGGTGTTCCCTCCACATCGGCAAGTGGTCTTTCCCTGCATTTCGGATTGCAGAGCGATCGTAGAAATGCTAAAGGTTAAACTCAACTTTAAGACAAGCCCTTGATTGTCAACGCGATGTCTTTTTTTTGCAGTGTGAGAGCGCAGCCCGCTTCTCAGGCGTCATTAAGATGCAAGGATCCGGCCTGTGAAAATCGGTGAACTGGCCCGCCTAACCGGCCTGCGGCCCTCCGCTATCCGTTATTACGAGCGCCTCGGCCTCGCTCCCGCTCCACAACGCGTGTCCGGACAGCGCCGCTATGCCGCGGACGCTCACCATCGCCTGTTGCTCATCCGCTTTGCCGGCGACATGGGCTTCTCACTCAACGAAATTAAATTGTTTTTGGCAGGATTGCGGGAAACTGCTCCACCAGGACCGCGGTGGAAAAAATTGGCCGATCGCAAGATTGCGGAGATCGCACAGGCCATGCGCCGCGCGCGCCGGCTCCAGGACCTGCTGCGGCACCTGCTCCACTGCCGATGCGCCTCGCTTCAGATCTGCGTCAAGCGTTTGAGCCTCAGCCCCAATCTGCGAGCCATTTCGCGAGCCGGAAAACCTCAATGCCCACGATCGCCCGGCTCCAGAGGCTCGTAGCGACCACGGAGAACTAAAGTGTCCGGCTAAACCCTTTAGAATCAATAGCGAGGTCTTGATCCTGTTTCAGCCTGTTTCGGGATTCCTGCTCGTTAATCTTCGGTCCCATTGCGCTTTGCCCTCCTCCGGCGCAAGATTGGGGCGGATGGTCGTTCTCCTCATGTCGACGGAAACATCCCGCCACCCTGCGGTGTCTAACTCAGGGTGAGCGAGCACCGCTCCGTGATTTTTGATCCCTGTTCCCCGATCCCGGATCGTTGAACTTGGATCGAGCGGCCGGAGCCAATAAGGCTAAGCCAACAGCGGGCGCCGTTATCGCAGAAGGCGCCTGCCAGAAAGGCACCGCGTGTCGGATTGGGCCAGCGCTCTCTCGTGGGGTCGTGACGAAGCTGAACTTGTCTCCGAACTTCAGGCCGGTTCGGAGGCTGCGTTCGACTTTCTTGTCACGCACTACCATGCTCAGGTCTATAACCTGATTCTGGGCATGTTGGCCGATCCCACGGACGCCGCCGACGGCACGCAGGAAGTCTTTCTCAAGGCCTTCAAGGGCATTCGCAATTTCCGGCAGGGAAGTTCGCTCAAGACTTGGCTCTATCGCATCGCCATTCGCGAAGCGTTGAATTCGCGCCGCTGGTTCAAGCGTCATCTGCAGAAAAATGTTTCGATCGATGCCGAACCGGAAGAGGGCCAGACCAAACTGGAACTTGAAGACATGCACGCCACACCTTTCGACCAACTCGCTTCTCGGGAAATTCAGACCGCGGTGCAGGGCGCGCTGAATCAAATTCCGGAAGTGTTCCGCAGCGCCGTAATCCTGCGCGATCTCGAAGGGTTGAGCTACGAAGAAGTCGCCGAAGTTCTGGAATGCAGTGTCGGCACTGTGAAATCGCGCATCCTGCGCGGCCGCCGTGCTCTGAAAGAACTGCTCGATCCGCTGCTCGGCGAGCATCGGGAGCACCACTCCGCGCACGCAGCGCCTTCGGCAAATGGCTATTCGGGTGGCGCTTTTGCCCCGTCAATGGTCCATGATCGGCTGAACTTTGCTTCACACACCGGCGTTCTGTCCACCGGTGCTGATGTTCAAGAGGACACCCTATGAAGTGCACCACCGTACGTTCCAAACTTGCGGCCTATCTCGACGATGCCGTCGAAAGCGCCGCGCACGCCAGTGAACGGAATCAGTTGCGCGCTCATCTCGACGGCTGCACCGCTTGCCGCGAAGAACTCCAGCGTTATCGCAAGCTGGCCATGCTGCTTTCTCGCTCGCCTCGCGCGATTCCGCCGTCCCATCTTGCCATCCGCATCAAAGTCGCCGCTGCTCAAGCTCAGCAGGCGCCTTCGGGTTGGCAGCGCGTTCGCAGCCGCGCTGAATTGCTCCTGGACAACGTCCTTCGCCCGGTCACTTTGCCCGCCACTGGCGGGATCATTTCCGCGGTCCTGGTCTTTGTTTTTGTTCTGCAGTTGATGGCGCCGGGTCTCACCGTTCAAGCCGTTCAGAATGACACTCCACTCAGTATCATGCAGCCTGCCGAACTGGTTGCGCTCTCCGATTCACCAGGCAGTTGGGCTCCCGAGCAACATGACACCGAACTTGCCTTGCCGCATGGCCTGATGCTCGATGTTACCGTGGACGCTCGCGGCCAGATGGTGGACTACCAGATTCTCTCCGGCCCGCGCACTCGCGAAATGCAGCACCAGCTCGATCAAATGTTGCTGTTTTCGCGCTTCCACCCCATGACCAGTTTTGGCCGGCCCACCTCCGGGGGCCACGTCATTTTGAGCTTTAGTGCCGTCCGCGTCCGCGGCTGAAAAGACGGTTTTTGGTAATAAGCCTTAGGCTGAAAACTTAGAACCGCTTTTCCCCCAGCCTGTACCAAGGGGCAAGCCTAACCCGCCCGTACCTGCTCCCGCGTCCCATTTTCACGCGCCGCCCAGTCCGCTCTAATCCTTGGAATGAGCGGCATGGTTGCCAAATCGCTTCTCCGCTCGCTCGCGGCACTCCTGCTCGCGATCATACTGATCTTGTGTTTCGCCCCGCGCGCCTCCAGCTCTCCAGCAGGACGTCCTTCCACTTCCGCCGAGCTCATGCTCTATGACTCCGTGAATCGCGAGCGCGCATCGCTCGGTCTGCGCCCGCTGCAGTGGGACACTGCGCTGGCCAACGCCGCGCGCCTGCACACCACGCTGCTTGCCGAACATTCGGCGCTGTCGCATCGCTTCGATGGTGAAGCCGACTTGCAGACCCGCCTGCGCATGGCCGGCGCCAGCTTCCGCCTGGTGGCCGAGAACGTCGCGGAAGCTCCCGACGTGAGCGCGCTGCACATCGCGTGGATGAATTCCCCGCCGCATCGAGCCAACATTCTGGACCCGCAGGTGGACTCTATCGGCATCGCCATCGAGCGCCGCGGCGAAGACTACTTCGCCACGCAGGACTTCGCGGCGGTGGTTGCGCCGCTGTCGCGCGAGCAGCAGGAACAGCAAGTCGCGCAGCTGTTGTATGCGAACGGAATTACGCTGGTGAATGGCACGGACGACGCGCGGCGCAACTGCGATCAGAATCGTATGCCTTATCCAGCGCAGGCCGTGACGATCCTCCGCTTCGAGACCTCTGATCTGCGCCAGCTTCCCAGTGACTTGGGGCGGCTGGCAACCAGCGGCCGCTTCCGCCACGCCGCCGTCGGCGCCTGCGAAGTTCCTACGATCACGCCCTTCGCCCGCTTCCGCCTCACGGTTCTGCTGTTCCAGTAATCGCGAGCGAATATTCCTTGGCAAACTGTCTACGGTTGCGGTTTACCGTTTTGCGGATCACCGTTTTCCTTAAGAAGCGAGGGCAAGAAGCAGCAAGTCCTGCCGTTTTGCAATTGCACTTGAAAAACCGGCAGGGACTCACTACACTACCGGCCATGCATTTGACGCCTTACCGGTATTGGTATCGATTTACGGACCACAGACACGCGTGGCGGGGGGCGTCTTTTTAAGCGGAAATTCAGAATCGCAAGATTCGGCCCACTCGCAACCGAGTGGGCCTTTTTTATTGTACGCCGTGCATGTTCGGCAGCTAGCGGGTGAAAGTCCCGTCCCAA
>CAZQOB010000022.1:0-65790 GCA_964594885.1 uncultured Acidobacteriaceae bacterium | reverse complement strand
AAAATCCCCGGAGGATTTTAAGTCCTCAGCGTCTGCCATTCCGCCACCCGGGCAAAGCAGAGATAAAACATAGCACAGTCTGGATTTACTGCACTTTCGCCCCGATCAGTAGGTTGAATCGAAATTGAAATGGCGTAGCGCCCCTGCCCTTTCTCCAATTGGCGTAATAAATGGTGGCAGATTTCGGCGGCGATCTCAGCCTAAACTTTGTTACCGCAAGAAACAGACTCGGTTGGTCCAGTCCCACTTTGAGGTTTTCTTCGAAAGGTTAAGCAAGGCTCGTATAAGCCCACCAGTATCCGACGGCGAGATGGTTTTCTCGTCAACAAAAATCACGCCACCGTGCTTTCGCTCTTCTTCTGCCCAGACCTTGAGCAGGGGAGGAATCGTCCTTCGATCGTAGGTCACGAGCGTCAACCCTTGAGCGGAAGCTTCTTGCAGGCAGAAGGAGTCTTGCTGCCCCAAAAACTCCCCATTTTCCCATTCGACCATACAAAAAACTATGAGCAGTCGACTGTGACGGCGGAGACCGTCCGCAACGGTCGGTGAGATATGCTCGTCCAAGAGAAACTTGAGCATCTCACTTCTTCGGGGACCTTCTGGAAATGAATTCGGTGGCCTGTGGCAACATCCGCTTCAGTGCTTCAAAATCCGTGGCGCCGTTCTCGGACAGTGCCCCATCGATCTCTTCGGGAAAGGCTTTCGCGTAATTGACAGCGGCTTGGACTTTCGCCTCTGGCCATTTCAGATGCCGGGCGACCGCGGAGATTTCTCCCCTGTGACTGCGGAAAAGGAGCAATACTTCCCACACAGCCAGTGTGCTCCCTTGGATGTAAGCTTGTCGACCCGCGCTCGAATCGCGAAAGTCAATGTACGCGAACTCCGACCTTCTGAGACCTTCCTCAACTAACCGGGCGCTTGCGTCGCTAGGAGTCCACCCGTGTCGATTGGCCATTCGTTTGAGACGGCTTCCGCTCTCTGCCGGCAGACGCATGCTGATTACAACGGAACGAGTTGTACTCATTGAACCTTCGCCTTCTACAAAGTAACTAGTGTAAGCATTGTAGCACTTCTAGCGCGCTTTTTGTTTAAGTCTAAGTCGCGGCAAGAACAGAAATGAGCAGCCCAGAAACAACTGGTAGGGAAGGTTGGGAACGAAATTGCATCCCTACTTTCAAAGTCCAACAAAGGAAACGGCGTAACCCCGCCGCCCATTCCAATTGGAGCCTTTTGGAGCCAAGTACCGCGAAGTTGTCTGCCCTGTCTGTGTCTGATCTGCCTTAGTGCGTCGGATCGTATCGGAGGCTATTCCACGCGTTCCACGCTCAATTTCGCCGGCGATTCCCGCCGCACTAACAGCAATCCCTTCGCATCGCTGCCCATGCCGATTACCGTCTTTGGATCGATCGCCAGCTGCTTCAGCTCCGTGGTGTTCGTATTCCAGTAGCCTATGCCGGCGGGATGCAGCGTCATTTCATCGAGAATCAGCGCCAAGACCGTGGGCGCCGTTGGGGACATCGTGACCAGAAAAATTGGATTGCCGCAACTGCTGGACTTCTTCAGGATCTTCCCGCTGGCGCTCTCGCGCAGTTCGACCCTTCCCTCCGCACCAGCCACAGCGATCGTTCTTCCATCCGCCGAAACGCTTACATCGAAGGGCTCGAGCAAGTCCCCTTCTGCCGCGTAAACCAGCTTCCCATCCGTTGCGTTATAAGCGCGGACGTAAGTATCTCCGTCGGGGGCAAAAACGGACTTGCCGTCAGGGCTAATCCGCGCGCCATACGTGTTACCGAAGGTCGTTGATCCACTCCATTCACGCGAACCGCTGGCGACGTCCCAGAGTTGCACCGGCGAATTTGCGGTACTGATCGTAAGCTTGCGTCCGTCTGGGGAAAGCGCCATGCCGGTGATCTCTTCTTTTAGCTCGGTACGCTTTCGCACCTTCCCCTCAAAATCGAGTAAAGTAACCTCTCCGTGAATCGAACCGACGGCGACCGTCTTCTGGTCGCATGCGAGCGCACCGGGATCGATCTTTGAATCCAGGTCCGCTTTGAACAATTTCTGCTGGCCGGTTGCTAGATTCCAGAGATGAATGCCTTTCTCTCGGTCCACACCTGCGACGTTCTCTCCACCGTTGCAGATGGCTGCGAAATACACTTCGCCAGTGGTGTCCAGTTTCGTCACCGGCCTGACCGTCTGCGCGGGGATCGCATTCGCAAAGACCAACGACGCAAGAAGCAGTGCGGAGAAGAAAACAATCCTCATAACGGCTCCATCACCAGCTCAAACGTCGCGCTTGCCTCCATGGTGGTCGCTTGATCGCTCAGCAGGATCGGTCGAACCAGCTCAATGGAGGGACAATCGTCATTCATATTCTTTCCCGGATCGCCTTTGAAAATGGGGTCTGATGCAAAATACATCTGCGTCACCAGCGGCTTGTGACCCTCCGACCGCACCAGGAAATGAATGTGCTGGCACTTCCGTGCCGGATAGTGCCCCGGCATCACCGACTGAAAATCATATTCGCCCTTCGTACTTGCGAGCAGTAGCGCGCGATACCGGTAGCCAGTGATATCGTATTTGCCGTGATGGTTGGTCTGCCAGACTTCGATTTTCGCCTCTGGCACGACCGCACCCCGCGTGTTGTATACCGCTCCGACCACTGCAAGCGGCAATCCGGGATCGCCAGCAGCACGCAGCGTCGCGGAGTGCCCCCCGGATCTCGGCGTTCCTTTTCTGTAAAAGGGGCCCAACTGGTCCGTGGGCGTCGCGGGGCGAGCGCCGCTTTCGGCGCGCAGCCAACTCTCTACCGCAGACGCGGCGGTCATCCCCGAGCTGAGCTTGATGACTCCGATGGCAAACGACTTCAGGAGAAGATCACGGCGGCTGAGTTCCATGTGACCTCCAGGTCAATTCGACCGAAATGTAGGTCAACACATTGCGCGGATTCTATGAGAATTACGCATTTACGTCAACGCGTTGCAATTTCGCGCATACGATCTTGTTTCACGCAGCTTTTTCTCGTTAGTGACGACCGTTAGTAAGGGGCTGTGAAGATCGAAATTGAATCCATTTTTCACAAGTCCTGAATTGTCAAAGGCGTAGCGCCGCTGCCCTTCTTTCAATTGGTGTCAAATGGCGTCAAATCTCTGTGGCGGGTCAGTTGTCGCGGGTGGCGGTTCCAAGTCCTGAGTGTCACACCGTGCGCTTGCGTTCCCCCATAGGCGGAAGTAGTGTTACCGGACATGTCCAAGCGCGGATGGGCCAGGGAACCGAGGAACTTAACGGGAACAGAGGGTATTTTGTCAGCATGCACGGCGGGCCCACGCAATAGCAGCGAAAGGAGGAGAACATGAAGCTATGCCGGTTGTTGCTCGCTGTTCTGGTGGTGATTGCCCTAACGGCAGTAACCACAGAGCAGGCGTTGGCTAATGGTGACATCAAGAAGGTCAAGCACATCATCATCGTGATGCAGGAAAACCATTCGTTCGACAATTATTTTGGAGCGCTGGCCTATGCGCCGGGGACTCCATATCACACGTCGTCCAATGGCTGTAGCAAAAACGACCACAACTGCGTGGACGGATTATCTTGCAGAGTTGACGCGGCAGGGAACTTGACCTGCTTCAACTCGAACCTGGACGACAATGGGAGCACGGTGTTTGCGTTTCATGATGGCCGACGCTGCGCGGCTCCCGATCTGGATCATTCCTGGCTGGGCACCCATAAAGAGGCGAATTTCTTGAACCCAAACGGCGCGCTTGAAGAAACGCTGAGCGACGGATTTGTGCGTGTTAACGACGCAACAGAACAGCTGGACAATGGCGTCGAGAACGGGACTGAAGATCAGACGATGGGCTTCTACACGCAGGACGATATTCCGTACTACTACAACCTAGCGGCGAACTTCGCGATCAATGATCGATACTTTTCGCCAGCGTTGGGCGGCACGTTTACCAATCGTGCGTATTTCATGGCCGCGACTTCCTTTGGACATTTGAGCACCTTTGATCAGTTTCCACCGCCAGGGGGATACAAGCCGATCACCGGAACGATTTTCGATTTGCTGGATAGCAATGGAATTTCCTGGGGCGATTATTTCCAGGATGCGCCGCAAGGAGCGAGCTTCCGGCCGTTTGGGGCGCCGCCGAACATCGACCCCCACTTTATACCGCTGCAATTTTTCTTTGCCCAGGCCGCCGGGTCACCTCAGCTGCCGCTGCTGCCGCAAGTAGCGTTTGTTGATCCGAACTTTGGACTGCCCGGAGTCCCAAACGGAGGAATCCAAAATGAGAATGACGAGCATCCGCCGACGGACATCCAGAGAGGACAGGCATTTGTTTCGCAGGTAGTGGATGCGGTACGAAATGGGCCCTTCTGGCAGGATTCGGTCATCTTTATTACGTATGACGAGCACGGCGGCTATTACGATCACGTGACGCCACCGAAGGCGCCGCAAGGAGGCGCGCCGACGCCGGACGGAATTTCGCCAGGGCAGTGCGCGGACTTGTCGAATCCTCCGCTTAGCTTGCTGCCTGGGCAGGGGGCGGAGTGCGCGTTTAACTTGTCGGGCACTCTGGATACCAGCGTAAGCGAGGCAGAGTCGCTCTGCCCAGGGCTGGGCGCAGATCCGACCGGGCCGTATCCTGACAACTGTGCCAGCTTCGACCAGCTGGGATTCCGCGTTCCCTTGATGGTGGTTTCGCCGTTTGCGAAGCAGCACTACGTGTCGCACACGGTGGCGGATCACACTTCCCTCTTGGGGTTCATCGAGAAGCGGTTTTTGAGTTTAGACAATCCAGATGATCGTCTGCACCTGACAAAGCGCGACCTGCATGCTGACGCGCTCGAAGATATGTTCGACTTCACGAGTTCACCATCGCTGAACACGGCGGTCGGCCTAGCATTGCCACCAGCAAGCGACTGCACGCCTCACTGAGAATGCACCCGCACTCGCGACCCGTCGGCTGCGGCAAGTAGCGATGCCGGGCGTTTGGACTCGTGCTGCGGTACCAGGCAAAGGTAACTAGCAAGTAATTCCGCTCGTCCGGTAGCGCCGTTTGTCAAGCACCCGAAATGGCCGTGTCAGTTTCCGGATCGCCGACCATCCGCCCAGAACCCCACAAAATTAGCCTACATGGTTAAACCAGAGGCTTTTGTGTGGAAGAAAAAGCTTAAGCACCGAGGTCACCGCACTTTGCGAACGCGGTGACACGATCAGCGGCACGGTATGCTAACGCCTGAATTGTCATAGTGGGTTGGCCCCGACCGGGAGTGACGAAACTGCTGCCGTCGCATAAGAACAGGTTTTTTATGTCATGCGTGCGATGGTCAGGATTAATGACGGAGGCTCTTGGGTCGCTGCCCATACGACAAGTACCAAGCAGGCTCAATGTAAATTCCTGTTCGACTATGGGCAGAGACCATTTTTGCCGGACGCCGGCAGAGTCAAGGATTTCGAGACCTCGATTATTAAGCCAGTTCGCCAGCTTCAGATCATCCGGATGATCTCTGTACGTCATGCACAAAGCGGGAAGGCCAAGCATCCTTGAGATCAGGGTCAAGAGAAAAGCTGTTTGCTTCGAGCGGGAGTGAAGTGCCGTTGGAATGAATCTCCATGGCTTCTCGCGAAGTTGTGACTCAAAGCGGCCTTAAAACCGCTACCCGACTTCCCACAACCGCGTTTCTCTCCCGTAAGTCGAATAGGAGAAACAGCTTGCCTTCTGTGATGTCCAGCGTCACTTCGCCCTGTGGAAAACGTTCCGGGGGATCGCGATCACCGTTCCGGGCATCGTGATCACCCTTCCGGCGATGGCAATCAACTGATCGCGATCACCCCGGAATGATTGATCGGCATCCCCCGGAATCACTGATCGACATCGCCGGTTAAGTGATCGGCATCAGCCTGGAACGCTGATCGGCATCGTCCGGAATCCGCACTAAGGTCATACCGGCGTGATCTCGACAATCAAGGGCAGTGGCCCACCGCATAATGCTTCGTCGTACAGCATTGGCTTGCCGCTAAGATCTGTGATTCTTCCGTCTGGCCTCCTAATTGCAGCTTGAATCGCGAAGAACGCCTTTTGTTCACAACATGGGGCGACGCAGATCGATAGAAACTCCAGAAACGGTTCTGAAGCTGACGCGCTCGAGATTCTCAAGACGCACCCCAGGGAGTTCGAGCTGTATGCGGAAGCGGCGTTTGAAAACAGGACGACCGAGGCTAATTTCAGCGCCGGGACAGAGCGTCGCCACGCTATACACTGGCGATGAGTCGTTCGGATCGTGCATTCGGTGCACGCGATTAAAACTTACGAAGTGCTCCACGACGGGATTCAAGCCAGGGTCTGGGAGGCTTTCAGCCCGCGGGCCACTCCAACCGTAGTAAAGATCCAGTTTCGTGGGCGGGTCATTGAGAACCGTCTTACAGCGGGAGTTGAAGGCATCGAAGCGTCCCATGTAAGCCGGAGAAATGAAAGGTTTACGGCAGTCAAGGAATGTATAGCCTACGCCCGTCAGGCGACAGATGCCGAGCTCGCTATCACGGAAAATCCCATCCGGAAGCACCAATGTCCGGGTCTCGACTTCCTGGTATTCGGACAGCGCAAGCTGTATGTGCAGGTTTACGGGCTTCGTCTTAATTTTTTCGTATTCCTTGGGTTTGACCTCATAGCTGAGATTTTCGAATTGGCTTTCGGGCCAAACTTGCGAGTATTGGCTCGCCCAGCCGCGAGTCCATTGAAAACCTTCGGAAGAATCCGCTGTTATCTTCAGGCCATCAATGAGAACGACCGAACCTGGCGCGACGCCAGAAGCTCTGATGGGAATGGTCAGGAAAGTCGCTGACGGGAAACCCGGCAAGTCGGAAGACTTTTCCTGCGATTCGGGAATTGGCAGGATGGTGAGCTGGGCTGGCGCATCCGTAGTGGCAAACAGTGGGTAAGATTGCTCGACACGGCTACCCAAAGGAACGAAAGAAAACAACATGCATGCGCTGAAGGATGCGGCCACGGCAACGCGTGACACCCACGTTCTGCGGCGAGCGAACTGCCAGACCGGCACAACAACAATGGAACCAAGTGTTAGGAGCATTTTGAGATCATCCAAGAAAACCGAAGAAACACCCATCATGTGACTGGAGAGAGAGTCTAGCCAAAGGCCAACGATCAAAACGACCACAACGATACCAACGCCTAACAGGGCTTGTGCCAGATTCTTCGTGAGCGAGGCCAGGGCGAAAGCAAAAACAATGAGAACGAGCGAGAGCGTCAACTGCATCAGGAAAAGGCGGCCGAGGTTAGTAAGTATGGAGAAATCGGCGTGATGCAATAGGAAAAGTTGGACATGGAAGAGCGGCACCCAGATGAAGACAAAGACAAAGAAGAGTTTGGAGAGGAGCAACTGCCACCAAACGTAGGGCTTAGTGACCCACCACTGGCGATCGCCAACGAGTGTTTCGCCGTGGACCACGCGAAGGATGAGAAAGATCCAAGAGAGTGCAAGAAAAAAGGGGATGTAACGGCCTGAAACAATGAAAAAGAAGCTTGAAAATGAGTTGTATTCTGGCGGAGCCTGCCAAAGACGGAGTTCGTGGTGTGTGAAAAGGGCAAGCACAGCGAGGGAAATGAGGATTTCAGGCCAGTGGCGCCGCATGTCTTTCCTAAAAATGTGGAGGAATTGGATCATCGATCAAGCCTCCTCGGATTTACGAGCCATCGCCAAGAAGATGCCGCGAAGAGAAAGAGCGCGGAATTGAACATTCTTAGCGCCGGGAAAGAGGCGAAGGATGTCAGAGTGAATGTTCTCTTCGTTGAAGCGGGAGTCAATGAAACGGACGAGTGTGCCAGAGACTTTGGGATGTAGCCAGAATGCGGGTAACGGAGAGGGAAGAGGGAGAGCCGAATTAGTGATGAGCTCAACTTCACGGAAGCGCGTCGAAAGAGAAGACATTTCTTCTGAAAAGAGAAGTTTGCCGGATTCGAGATAGCCAACATGGCTCGAAAAGCTTTCGATTTCGGCAAGATCATGGGAAGAGATGAAGACAGTGGATTCGGTGGCGCGCTCGAGAAGGCTTTCGATAAGCTGGTCGCGAACAAGGGGATCGAGCCCGCCGAATGGCTCGTCGAGAACAATGAGACGCGGATGAAACGCCAGTGCGCTCGCGAGAGCAAGTTTCATTTTCATGCCGCGGGAGAGAGCTTTGATTTTGCGGTCGAGCTGAAGATCAAATTGTTTGACGAGGGATTGTTCGAGGGTGGAGTCCCAAGTGGGATAGAAACCGCGTAGATACTCGAGGAGCGATCCGACTGTCATCCATTCGGGAATCTCCTGATTTTCAGAGACGTAGCCAATCTGGGCGTAGGACTTTCCGCGCAGGTTGCGGGAGTCGTTTCCCAGGATGGTGGCGCAACCATGCGTGGCAGGGATGAGATTCATGAGTATTTTGATGGTGGTGGTTTTGCCAGCCCCGTTCTGACCGACGAGAGCGTAAATGGCACCTTCCGGAACAGCGAGATCGACGCTGTCAACAGCGGTGATTCGGCCGAAGCGCTTGGTGAGTTGCTCTGTATGAATAGCTTGGGGCATGCGCAGCTAACGACCTCCTTTGGAGCCAGACATTACTTTCCGCTTCTCGGCTAAACGGGCCCAGTGTCTGGCAACGGAGTCCTGGATGTCATCGAGGTCAATACCGAGACGTTTGGCTTCAACAACTAGTTGTTCAACTTCGATCTGTAGGAGATTGGCCTTTTCGGCCTTTGTGGAAACGGCGCGCGCGGCGACAACCGGAGCGGAACCGGGTCGGATTTCGAGCAAGCCAGAGTCGACGAGGCAGGTGAGCACTTTGTGCGCGGTGTTGGGATTGATTTTAAGTTCGCGGCTGAGCGTGCGGACAGAAGGAAAATCGTCGCCAGCACGTAGTTGCCCTGACACGATGGCCTTAGTGGCTGCGTAGACGATTTGCTCGTAAAGAGGCGAGCCAGGAGCGAAGTCGATGTGAAAGGGGATCATTCGTCTGTACTGTTACAGATAGTACAGTCTGGAGTCAACCAAAGTCTGCGAACGCAATGGCGCACCCACGAGCTTTGCCAGGGGTACCTCCTAAAAGTCAGGGGTGGTCCCTTTTTGCGCGCTGTATCCGCAATCCCTCAATGGCGTTGACTGGCGAAGGAAATCCTGCAGTTCACCGCGCCGCTGTCGCCAGGATCCAGCGGCGGCGTGCTTGTGGATGGCGAAGCCAAGATTCTGGGCATCGTCGTTGGTTCCTTCAGTGTCGGGCAGAACGTCAATTTCGCAGTGCCCTTCGATAGTATCGCCGGTCTAGCTAACGGTTCTTGCGGCACACGTTTTGATTCCGGTGCGCGTCTGCAGCCCTTTGCAGCGAAGGCTGCCTCCGCAGCGGCTGTTCCTTCCAACCCTCCCGCAGCACCGATGGTTCCTCCGGGCCTGAGCTTGCCTCGTCCCGATCAGCGGCAAATTCGCACCATATCCATCCATTCCAAAACCATATATCTGCGTCGGGAGCGTTTGCAGGATGACATTCACAAGGTTCCCATGTTTTCGCAGCTTGGTGTGCGCTTCGCAGATTACGGGCAAACCGCGGATGTGGCCATCACGGTCGATCGGCCGGTCATGACCTTTGACTGGACCTACGAAATGGTGTATCAGCCGCGGGCCTTAACCCTTGCCAACGGAACGGTCGAAGGAACAGATGAATTCGACGTGGGCCCCAAACTCGCAGCAGCCATTGTCGAACAACTCGCTTCCGCGGTGATGCTGCCTCGCGGAGATTGAACAAGCCAACCGGTACATTGCCAATCGCCGGAACTGCGGCTCGCAGCGAGGCCAGTGATGCCGACGAAATCATGCGCAGTGCTCAATCGATCTTCGTCGAATCGCACACGATCTGGATGAAAGGGAACTTACTTCAGGATGCGCTCTACGTTCGCCCCGAGATGCACGAATGGGGCATGCGCATCATCGACGACCGCAACGAAGCCGAAATCTACATCGATGTCACCAGGCCATGGCTCACCTACGACTGGATCTTCAAGGTGATTAGCCCGAAAACCGGCATGGTCCTTGGCGAAGGGAAAGTCACCGCGACCGACGGTCCTGCGGCAGCGCAGCGGCTGGCGATCGAGATCGTCAATCCGCGCAGCGCGACCGGTTTCAGCGCCATCGACACCGTCATCGCCAAACTGAGTCTTGCGGCCCCATCGCGGACTGTAGAAGAGAGCAGGGCCAAGAACTAGTCGCTTGAGGAGATCTCTATGAAGCACGCCAAAGGAACCCTGGCTTTCCTGCTCCGCATGATTTTGCAGCCGGGAATCTGGGGCCAAGAAAAAGCGGTTGGCGGGGAGAACCAGCGGCAGCTACTTCCAATTGCACGTCCGAGCCAAACGAATTCTGGGAAACCTGAGACACGTTGGACATTCGAGGAAAAACTACTCGGAACCTTGCCGGCGGAATACGAATTTCCGCCGGCCACGCCATACGGCACGATCGTCTTCGACAATCCTGCACGGTGGGCAAAGTCTTAGCAGCAAAGAGAAAGGCTGCAGCTGCCTCACGAACTGAAGAATGCGCGCCGCCAAGTAATTTCTCCCCTTCTTCCGCCAGTCGACCTCCGCCGTGTGAGACAACGTCACACGCCCCGGTAACGCCGCAAGCGCCTGTGCCGCTATGGTGTATGGCGTCATGGATTTCCGCCCAATTGGCGGTGACGAAGGCAAGGAGGAGCACCGCACCGATAAGGATAGTGAGAACGCGCATCACAACCAGGGGGAGTTCGATGCGTTCCTTTTGTCGAACTTTGCGCGCGAGCTGGGCGCGGAACCAAATGAAGCCAGGACTAGGAAGCTGCGGCCGGTGTTCCGTGGCCATTTGTTTAAGGATGTCGTCGAGTTCAGAATCATTTCTCATAAGGTGCTCCCAATCCCGCTCTCTCGAATAAATCGCGGGCCTTGGTGCGCGCGCGGAAGAGCATCACCTTAATGCTCTTCTCTTTCACTCCCAAAACAGAGGCAATTTCGCGATGGCTGAGCTGCTCGACGTGAGCCAGCCAGAGAACCGCACGGTCTAGGGCGCTGAGCTTTTCGAAGACGGCAGCTACGTCGAGAGGGATGCCCAAGTTTTGGCAAACGGCTTCAGAGAAATGTTCCTTTTGCCAATATTTTCTTTGGCGTTTCTGTTTGCGCCACAGATCACGAAGAAGGTTGGTTGCCGTGCGATAGAGATACGCTCTGCGCACCTGCTCTTCCATTGGGGGCGCATGGATCATGCGAACGTAGGCTTCTTGCAGGACTTCGTCGGCGATGGCGGAATCGCGGCTCAAGCGGCAAAGGTAGCCGTGAAGCAATCGGGCGGTACGCAGATAGAAGGCCTCGAACTCGGGCTGGCTCGTTCGTTCGCCGGTATGCTCTTCATCCATCATCAGGTAGCGCAGCGTCATGTCTGCGGCCAATGGGTGTTACTCCTTTGCCTCGCGCTGGAATTTTCTGGCCAGCCAGAAGGAAATTGCGGCCGAGACCAGGAAGCCGATACCCAACATCGCCAGCACAATGCCGATCCGCAAAGGCAAAAAAGACGGGCTACCGAGATTCGCGAATTGAAACCCCACCCCCATGGACAGCAGTACAACGCCGGTGCGCACGGAATTAAGGATGGCACTTTGCGAGCTGGTAGCCGTGTCCGCGAAGCTCATGACGTATTTTTGCCCAGCAGGCGATTGCACGAAGTCGGCAAAATCCTTTGCGGAGGCAAATTTGTCCAGTACGTGCCGCTGCATGGAATTCCGCTGCTTGCGGCGCAGGCTGGTCCCCACAATGTACAGGACGGTTCCGAAGAATGCCCACATTGTGAGCATCAAGGACCAGTCTTTCAGTTCGCTTTGTAACATCGGATTCATGGCGCGTCCTCCACTCCTAATACGACCGAGCGTTGGTAAAGGTTAACGGGCTAGAAGCTTGGCGCTTTGGGGCGTGCCCCAAGCTGGATTCCCCAAAACTGGCCCCTCACTGCCCGTTCGGGAGTCTCTGCCACGCCGAGCATGGTGTGCGTAAGCTCCATTGCCGTGGCTTCGGATAGCTCCACTACGAAACAGCGTCGAGTAGGACGTACGGCGTAGAGCAGCAGGCCCTTCGTTACGGGGGTCGGTTTCGTATCCCGCCACGGTATGAACGGGCTGCGTAACTGCAACCGGCCCATGCAGAAGCTTTCAGACGCTCCTATCCGCCTCCAGCTGAAGCAGTTGGCCGTCTTGCCGGAGTCAACGCAGGTGAGTGCGCGAGGAACCTGGACCAGAGGACAGGTGAGCACAGGCGGCTTCGAGCGGAATGAAGGGAACTTAGGTACTATTCGCGACCGCGGAAAGTTTCCGCAAGATGGCCGGTAACCTGAGATAGACCTGGGCCCAAGCCATGACCCTTATTGGCGTGAGATCTCGGCTGACCAGTGTCCGCGGGCTGTACGAAAACCTGCAGCTGCGGACCAAGCTGCTGCTGTCGCTGGTGCTGGTTACGGCTACACTGACCGGGGCGACGCTGCTCGTCGTCCGTCAGTCGGCACGGTCCCAATCCCAACGCGAGATCGAAGAAGACGCGCACAGCGCGTTTCTCACCATCCAGGCGGTTCAACACCAACACGAGCTGATCCTGGGCCGAAAGGCCGATTTGCTCTCGATGGTGGCCTATATGCGCGGGGGAGACGCATCGTCGATTAAGGATGCAAGTGAAGATCCGTGGCAATCGAGTGACTGCGATCTGTTCGCATTGGCGGACAAAAAAGGCAAGATCGTCGCGCTGCACTCCACCGACCTGAAGTTCACGGCGGACTATGCGGAGGAATTGCTGCAAAACTCGCTACGGGATGGAAACCGCAGCGGATGGTGGGATCCCGACGGGCGTGTTTTCCAGGTGGTTTTGGAGCCGTTCTACGAAGACGAGCTAAAGACCCACTTGCAAGGAACAGTAATTGTGGGCCACGAGTTCGGCGGCAGGGACGCCGCGGACTTGGCGCGGATTTCTTCCAGTCAGCTGGTCCTGCGGCGCGGAAGTGACCTGGTTATCAGCACGTTGCCGATCTCACAGACCCTGGAATTGGGAAAAATCCGGCAAGCCCCCAGAGGCGAAACCGTCACACTGAACAACGAGCGCTTTTTTGCCAGCGCGATTGCGCTGACCCTGGATCAAGAACCGATTACGCTCACGGTCCTCAAGTCCTACGACAAGGCCACGGCATCGCTAAACCGTTTGAACCGCATGTTGTTAGGCCTCGGCCTCGCGGCAATTGTTGCCGGTGGCTTGCTGGTGTTTGTGCTCGCCGACAGGTTTGTGAAGCCGCTGACGGCGCTTTCCGACGGCGTGCGGGCCCTCGAGAAGGGAGACTATTCGTATCCTCTCGAAGCTGCCCCGGAAGGCGGAGACGAGGTGGCCCAGCTTACGCGGGCGTTTCAGCAGATGCGGACGACGCTGCAGAGCAATGAGAAACAAAAACACGAACTGGAAGGACAGCTTCGCCAGGCGCAGAAAATGGATGCCATGGGCAGGCTGGCCGGCGGCGTGGCGCACGACTTCAACAACTTACTGACGATTATCAAGGGAAACAGCAGTTGCCTAACGGACCAGTTGGGCGAGAGCTCCAAGTTGCTGCAGTTTACAAGCCAGATCGATGGCGCGGCAGACCGTGCCGTTTCTTTAACCCGCCAGTTGCTGGCGTTCTGCCGCATGCAAGTCTTGCAGCCGAAGGTTTTGGATTTAAACCAGCTGGTGTCGGAAATGTGCAAGCTGTTGCGGCGCTTGGTACGCGAAGACATCGCATTCACGTTTCATGCAGGCGAATCGCTGGGGCGGGTGAAAGCCGATCCGGGGCAGATCGAGCAGGTCATCATGAACCTGGTGGTCAATGCGGGCGACGCGATGCCGACCGGTGGCAGCCTGACGATCGAAACCCGGAACGTGAACCTTGGCGGGAAAAGGGCCGCAGCAAATCCTGTGCCCGCAGGACAGTACGTGCTTCTTTCTGTGACCGATTCCGGCGAAGGAATGAAGCCGGAGACCAAGGCCCGGATATTTGAGCCGTTCTTTACGACCAAGGAACAAGGCAAAGGAACTGGGCTGGGCCTCGCGACGGTGTACGGCATTGTGAAGCAGAGCGGCGGCTTCATCTGGGTGGAGTCGGAAGTCGGGAAGGGCGGGCGATTCGAGATCTATCTTCCGCTTGCGAACGAAAAAATCGAAAAGGCTTCGGCGGAGACGGCTCCTACAGGAAACGCCCGTGGATTGAAGACTGTGTTGCTGGTCGAAGATGAGGAAGGAGTGCGCGAGCTTGCTTCGGAGTTCCTGCTCGCGTCGGGCTACAACGTGCTGACGGCGAGAAACGGACGCGAAGCGATCGCTGCCACGGCGAAGTCCGATGCCGGGATTGACGTCGTGCTGACGGACGTGGTGATGCCCAAGATGCGCGGGCCGGAGCTGGTCAAGAAACTGCGCGGGCTGCAACCCAAATTGAGAGTCATCTATATGACCGGCTATCTGGAATACAACCGCGGCAGCGAAGAGTTTGTGCCGGGCGCGCTGTTTATTCAGAAGCCTTTTACTCGTGATGTATTGATTGCCCGAGTGGCAGAAGCCCTGAACAAAGAAGTCGCGGTCCTGGCGCGCTGAATGCAACCGTTCATCCGATCGGGCGGCCTTGCGCTTTGCAGCGTTAACCTGTATATAACGTGAGAGTTTGGCCCGAGCCAAATTACAAGCAAAAGCCTCCTCGTCTAATTCATTCTAAAATGAGTGAGAGGGCCCAGCCGTCCGTGAACGACAGTGCTTGGCCGAGCCTGCGGGTGCCTGGAGACCGATGGACAAGATCGTCATAAGTCCCAACGAAATCACAGAGATCAAGGAGACGCCGGAGCAGCCGGCGAAGCTGGAGCCGAAGCTGCCGCCGGCGATTCCGTGGTGGGCGCGGCTAAGCGTGGGCGTGCTGGCGCTGTGCCTGCCGCTGCTTTGCCTGGTGACGATTATTTTGCGGGTTGCGTTCCGCGGGCAGGCGCCGCGGATTCGCTACGCCTGGACCAGTTACCTTTCCACGTTATTGATCATCAGCGGGTTCTTGACTTCAGTAGGCGCAGTGCTGTTCTTTTCGCTGCCTGGGGGGTCGATCGCTCCGATCGCTGGAAGCGGTCTGGCGGAACTCGATGAGCGCACCGACTTCCCCGCTCTTCCAGCAAGCAAGGAGCTAAACGGGGCGGACGCTTCTGCGGAATTGAAGCCGCTGGTCGCAGTGATTTCGCCGACCGCGCAGTCGTTTTTCAGCAAACGGGAGATGATGTCCAATAGCTTTGGCGCGGGGCTGCTGCTGCAAGCGAATGAAAAGGGCTATCTGTTTGCGACCGCGCGGCACGTGATCGCTCTCGGAAATTGGTCGGTGAAAGACAAACACCGGGCATTATTGTCGCTGGCGTCGGGGATCTTGTCGGACGCGGAGGTGATTGCGCGGCACAGTAATCTGGATTTGGTGCTGGTGTGGATTCCGCGGCATTCGGGAAGCGCAGACTTCGTGCAGCCGATCGCGACGGCGAAAGAAGGCCAAGCGATTTTTGTGATTGGGCATCCTGAGGGGCTGAAGTACACGCTAAGCACAGGAATCGTTTCGCGGATGGAAAACAGCACGATTCAAATCTCCGCGCCGATCAGTCCGGGGAATAGCGGCGGGCCGGTGTATGACCAGCAAGGCAATCTGCTAGCAGTGGTCAGCTCGACCATGGACAAGAGCTTTCAACCGAACGCCGAAAATCTGAATTTTGCGGTGACGGCGCAGGCAATTTTGAAAGAATCCGGCTGGGAGTTCGGCAAGGACGGGCGGGAGCGCCTGCAAGATTATCTGAAGGCGACTGCAGCGCGGCAAGACAAAAACAAGAAGCCGGATTAGGACGCCGACAGCAGCAGATTCCTCGCGACGCTCGGAATGACATCTTAGGCTTGGAAACGGGAAACGATGGCCACGATTAACGTGACAGTGTACGACTCCACGGAAAACAAGAGAGTTCCGGTGGAGCTGCCGGATGATGCGCCGTGCAACAAGATCATCGTGGTGCTGATTCAGAAGTTGCGCCTTCCGACCAACGGGCCGGACGGCGCGCCGCTCAGCTACAAATTCCATCACAAGAATTCCGGGCGACAGATTCAGGATGCGCAGACGCTGGCGGAGGCTGGAGTGAAGGATGGCGACATCCTGCGCCTGCAGCCGGAAATTACGGCGGGCTGAGCATGACGCCGCCGAGCCAGGTACGCATCGGCGAAGCTGAGGTACACGAGGACCGCTACAGCCGGTTCCGCCTGATTCCGTGGTGGGATCAGAACAAGTTGAAGACCGCGCGGGTGCTGGTGATTGGCGCGGGGGCGTTGGGCAACGAAATCCTGAAAAATCTGGTGCTGCTGGGATTCGAGCGAATGGTCGTGGTGGACCTGGACCGCATCGAAGAGTCGAATCTCTCGCGGACGATTCTTTATCGCGACGGCGATGTTGGCCTGTACAAAGCGGATGTTGCGGCGCGCAGCGTGCGGGCCCTGGCTCCCCACGCAGGAATAAAGCCGCTAGTGGCGAACGTAGTGCAGGATTGTGGGCTGGGACTGTTTGCGTGGAGCGACGTGACTATCGCCGGACTGGACAATCGCGAGGCGCGGCTGTGGATTAACCGCTGCGCGTGGAAAATGAACCGGCCCTGGATTGACGGAGCGATTGAAGGGATCAACGGCGTAGCGCGAGTGTTTGTTGCGGGAGCGGCGCCATGCTACGAATGCACGCTGGGCGAAAACGACTGGAAATTGCTGGAACAGCGGATGTCCTGCAATCTGTTGGTGCGCCAAGCGAACACCGAAGGTAAAGTGGCGACTACGCCGACAATTTCTTCCGTGATCGCGGGGATCGAAGTTCAGGAAGCGGTGAAGCTGCTGCACGGGATGCCCACGCTCTCCGGCGCCGGATTTGTGTTTGAAGGTTTGAACCACACATCGTACAAGGTGGAGTACACCCAAAATCCGGAGTGCATGAGCCACTTCACGTTTGAGAGCGTTACGGAACTACCTCAAAAATCCAACGATCTGACCCTGGAAAATTTACGGCAACGCGGCGCCGCTGATCTCCGAGCCCAAGACGTCGTAGTGGAATTCAGCCGCGATATTGTGCACGAACTGGAATGCCCCGAATGCGGTGAGAAAGAAGAGATTTTCGCACCGGTCGGGAGCCTGAAATACGATCAGGGGCGCTGCCCGCGTGACGGCGAGATGCGCAAGGTGAAGACCGCGCACAGCTACTCGGGGACGGAGAGTTTCGGCAAGCGCACACTGGATCGGCTCGGGCTGCCGTTGTTTGATGTCTTCAGCGTTCGCGCCGGAGAAACCGAGTTCGCGTATTTGATCGGTGGAGACCGACCGGCAGTACTCGGAACGGAGCTATAGTCGGCGGAACGAAATGGCCAAACACAAACCAGATCAGCGGCAACCGCGCGTAACAATCGAAGGCGAGGTGTTGCGCCAGATCCGCCAGCACGCGCGCTCGAACAGCAAAACCGAAGTGTGCGGCGTGCTGATCGGCGAAGAAACGAACAGCGGCTCGAATATCACCGCGCGGATTCCGGGACTCAACGCCGCACAGGCCGGCACGTATGTCACTTTCACCCAGGACACCTGGGAACAGATCTACAAAGTCAAAGACAAAGAGTATCCCGACGCGCGCATCCTCGGCTGGTATCACTCACACCCGGGATTTGGCGTGTTCCTCTCCGATCACGACACGTTCATTCACAAGAATTTTTTCTCGTCGCCGATGCAGCTGGCGTGGGTTTACGACCCACTGAGCGATGAGGAGGGATGCTTCGGCTGGGCAGGCGAGCGCATCGAACGGCTCTCCGAAATTCGCGTGAAGGACGACAAGGGCGGCGAAGAGGCGGGCGAAACCGGCAAGCCGGAACCGGTGAGTGGCATCGAAGACCAAGGCCTGCAAATTTCCGAGGACAACCAAAGCTCCGAAATCGAGCCGCCGGCGTGGCTGAAATGGCTTTTGACCATTGCTTCGCATCTCTTGCTGGCAGCGGTCGCGTTTATGGCCGCGTGGTTTTTCCTGCCGCGGATTGTTCCGATCTTCTTCATTGTCGATCCAGTTCGAGGGTCCCTGATTCCAACTCCGCCTGGAACGCATTTGAGTGTAGACGACAGCTTGGTGATTCCCGGCGTCGGCGCGTTTCACGTTGTTCGGCCGGATCGCGATTCACCGAAAGGACCATCGAGCCCCTTCCCGGGGAGCGAGCCGCAACTTGCTCCGCCTTCCAGCGCGGGAACTGACGCCGGTATGGATTCAAAGGACCCCAAAAGCCAGAAGGACCAGAAGGATCAAAATGCCCCCAGAAAATAAAGACGAGGCCATCAAGATCACGCTGGACGATTTGGCGAGTGTTGAGGTGCCGGATCTGGCGGCGGCAATTCCCGCAACGCAGGCCACTGCCGGCGCAAAAGTCTACGGCTCGATCAACCAGACTGGCGACCCGCAAGCGCAGGTCGAGGAAGAAAAAGGCAGCATTCTGCTGCAGGCGTGGTTCTATCTGGGGCTGGCGGGTCTGCTGGGCGCAGTGGCGGCATGGGGAATCTGCGAGCGCCGTTTTATCGACGACGAGAGTCACGTGCAGGCCTGGGGCAATTGGCTGGTAATTCCGCTGATCGTTGCGATGCTTTGCCTGGGTTTCGGGATCGCTGAAAGCATCGTGGAACGATCGGCGAAAAAGGCGCTGGTGCGGGGCCTACTATGCCTCCCGTTGGGCCTGGTGATGGGTTTCCTTTTTGATTTCATGGCCAACCTTATTTTCAACATCGGGCTGGCGATCATTCACGAGATGGGCGTGCAGACCTTCCGCAATCCGGCGTTCTGGATCGTACGCGGCATCGCGTGGATGGTATTCGGTGCGGCGGGCGGGCTGGTATATGGGATTGTTGGCGCTTCAGGAAAAAAGATTCTCTATGGAATGCTGGGCGGCGTGATTGGGGCCGGGCTCGGCGGACTGCTATTCGATCCGATCGTGATGCTAACCAAAGGTGGAGCACCGAGCCGTGCGGTCGGATTTGCACTGGTAGGACTTGCAACGGGCGTCGCGGTTGGACTCGTGGAAAGCGCTCTGAAGGACCGCTGGCTGTACGTAACGGCGGGTCCGCTGGCTGGCAAGCAATTCATATTGTACAAGCCGCGCACGATCGTCGGCAGCGACCAGAAGTGCGACATCTATCTTTTCAAGGACAGCAACATCGCCAAGGAGCACGCCATCATTGACCTGGCAGGCTCGCGGATCATGCTGCGCGCGATTGGCGACACGTTTGTCAACGGCCAGCCGGTGCGGCAGCAGGTGCTGATGAGTGGCTCGATTGTGCAGATCGGCCGCTACGCGTTTCGGTATCAGGAGAGGCAGCGGAATTGAATCCCATTTGCCCATACTGCCGGACCGAAGTTGGAGAAGCGGAAGGCGAGCGCCAGGACTGCCCCGGCTGCGGCGCTCCGCATCACGCCGATTGCTTTGCGGAGAACGGGGGCTGCACGGTTTTTGGTTGTGCCAATGCTCCTACGGACGAAGCCAAGGTAACGGTGAGCGCCACCGACATGATGGGCAACATGGTGACGCGGGAAGTGGCCGCACCTCAGCCAGCCGCACCAACTCCGACGCCCAGCGCGCGGCCGCGCCTGACGCTTGGCGCGGGGTTCACGACATTTCAGGCTCCGGCGCTCGATCCCACTCCGCAGCCGCAACCGCAGGGTCCGGCAGCCGGCCCGATACCTCCTCCACCGCCGCCACCCCCCGGAGGAACCGGCGTTGCGCCGCCACCACAGACTGGCGCGCTACCACAAGTCCCCGCCGCGGCGCCGGTATATTACATACCGCCGCCGCAACCGAAGACGCGAGTGGTTTTTGTGCTGCTGGGGATTTTTCTGGGCGCGTTGGGTATCCACAATTTCTATGCCGGCTATATCAAGAAAGCGGCACTCCAGCTGTGCCTTACTTTGCTGACTGTGGGCTGGGGCGCGGTGGTCAGCTGGCCCTGGGCCATCATCGAGATTTGTGTGATAAACAAGGACGCGGAAGGAACGCAGTTCGTGTAGGCTGACTTCGCTTTTAGGAGAGAGACAACACGTGAACTATTTCATCAAGCGCGATCTGCAGGAATATGGCCCATATTCGCTGGCTGATCTACAGAAGTATGTCGCGTCTGGAAACATTCTGCTGACTGACCTATGCCGAAGTGAGGGATTGACGGACTGGGTGCCGGTTTCACAAGTGATCGGCAACATTCCAGTGCCTGCCGCGCCGCAAGCGCCGGCGGGAGCCGCGTATGGAAGCCCCGGGGCCAGCGGTTATGCGCCAGTCGCGGTTTCGCAATACCCGGCGCCGCCTAATCTGCATTGGGGCATCTGCATCTTGCTTACCATCATCACCTGCACGATCTTTGCGTGGGTGTGGGCGTTTGTTCAGGCCGTGTGGGTCAGAAAAGTGCAACCACAAAGCAAGGGACTGATCCTGTACTCGGTGGCTCTCGGCATTCATTTTCTGAGGATTGCCATCGGTTTTGCCTTCGGGATCTCGCTGGGCATGTGGGGAGGAGATGTCAGCGGTTCCAACATACTTGGGCTTTATTCTTTATCGAGCCTCCTGGCCATCGCAATCCTCGGACTCATTATCTTTGCCAACTTCAACATGAAAGAATCGATTGAGGAGCACTACAACACCGCCGAGCCGATCGGGCTGAGTCTGAGCGGCGTAATGACATTCTTCTTCGGCATTTTATACTTCCAGTATCACTTCACGCGGATCAACGAGATGAAGCAGCAACAAATGACGGGCTACCGACCATGATCTCCGCGCGCAGCGTTGCGAACCTGACTGCAGCAGCGGCAGCGGCAATGGCCGGGGTGTTGTACCGCTTTTCGCCACAACAGTACTCGTTTTATCCACGCTGCCCGGTGTATGCCCTGACCCATCACTTGTGCCCTGGCTGCGGCGCCACCCGCGCTGCCGCGGAGCTGCTGCACGGCCACTTTGCTGCGGCCCTGCACTACAACGCAGCGTTTGTTGTGCTGAGCCCGCTGGCGCTTTGGTACTTCGGCATGATTTATTGGACGGCAGCCAGGGAAAACCGAGTCGAGTGGCCGCAACTTCCCAGCTGGGCCGTGCAGGCAGCGCTGGCAGGGGTCATGCTCTTCACCCTGGCCCGCGATTTAGCGCAAGATAGTCTATAGAGGACTACCGACCGGGCTCATGCTCTCACCGCGGATTCGCAGGCTAAAACTCGATCAAGAGCTGTTGGCAAAGCGCTTTTCCGGCTGGCCACTGATTCAAATTACCGGCACGGCGGGAATGCCGCCCGAGGTCTATCGCTTCGTTTATCACATCAAAGGTCTCTACGTTTCGGC
Source organism: uncultured Acidobacteriaceae bacterium (assembly GCA_964594885.1). Taxonomy (GTDB): domain Bacteria; phylum Acidobacteriota; class Terriglobia; order Acidiferrales; family UBA7541; genus Acidiferrum. The sequence continues at coordinate 44,349 of CAZQOB010000022.1, read as the reverse complement.
CACCGGCGACATCCAGGATCGCGATCAGCACCACCTGGAAGTGAATCTTTCGCTGGGGTATCCGCGGCGCGCTCCACAGTGCCGCATGTTGACACCCGTGTTTCATCCCAATTTTGACGACGCTAGTGTCTGCATCGGCGATTTCTGGGCGGCTTCCGAGGGCCTGGACGATCTGGTGATCCGCATCGGACGGATGATCGCCTATCAGGAGTACAACACCAAAAGTCCACTGAACGGACTGGCCGCGAAGTGGGCCGCGCAGCACGCGCACCTGTTTCCAATTGAGGCCCGGGACATTGCGCCGCCGCTCGACAAGCCGCCGTCTCAGCCCGCGGCTTCGTCCCCGGAAACAGCTGCCGCGCCTGAAGGACAAGCCAGCGGTGCTAACGGCGCCGGTCAGGATCCGGTTCCTCCGACTGATCCGATTGCCGCTCCGCCTAGCGGCATTGCGCCCGCTACGCCCGGATCCGCAAGCGACCCATGGAGCGATCGAATCAACCTCGAATAGGCGGTTCGCTCCGGCTCAGCCGCTCGCCCTTCCGCAGCATCTTGACGTAGAATCCTTTAACCGGTGCGGTTCCCCGGTGCATCAAAATCCTGAATACTCTGCGGGAGCCTGCCTGCGCCAGACAGGCCCTCCTACCCGCACAGGAGTGATCGTGAGCACAGCAGTGATGGCAAGCCAGCAGACTATCGACCAGCTTTGCATCAACACCATCCGAACCCTCTCCATCGACGCCGTGCAGCAGGCGAATTCCGGGCACCCTGGCGCGCCGATGGGGCTGGCCCCGGTGATGTACGAGCTTTGGCAAAAGCACCTGAACTACGATCCTGCCAATCCGCTGTGGCCAAACCGCGACCGCTTTGTGCTGTCAGCCGGGCACGCCTCCATGCTGCTCTATTCGACGCTGCACTTGGTGGGCGTGAAGGCGGTCGATCACGATGGCAAAGTGTTGAGCCAACCGTCGGTCCCGATGGATCAGATCAAACGCTTCCGCCAGATCGACAGCAATACGCCGGGCCATCCGGAATCACACCTGACGACCGGCGTGGAAACGACTACCGGTCCCCTGGGCCAGGGAGCCGGCAACAGCGTGGGTATGGCCATTTCCGCGAAGTGGCTGGCGGCCAATTACAACAAACCGGGCTTCGAGATTTTCAACTTCAAGACCTATGCGCTGTGCGGCGATGGCGACCTGATGGAAGGTGTGTGCTGCGAAGCGGCTTCACTTGCCGGACATTTGCGGCTCGGGAATCTTTGCTGGATCTACGACAACAACCGGGTGACCCTGGACGGCCCGGCCTCGTGGTCGTTCAGCGAAGACGCAATGACCCGTTTCGTGGGCTATGGCTGGAACGTGACGCGGGTTTCGGACGCAAACGATCTGGCAATGCTGGCACGCGCCTATGAAGTCGCGGCCAAAACCACGGACCGACCCACATTGATCGTGGTGGACAGCCACATCGGCTACGGGTCACCGCACAAACAGGATTCCTACCAGGCCCACGGTGAGCCACTTGGTGAAGCGGAAGTAAAACTGGTGAAAGAAAATTACGGATGGCCGGTGGATGCGAAGTTTCTTGTGCCGGACGGAGTTTACCAGCATTTTCAGGATGGCGTCGGCAAGCGCGGCGCAGAGGCGTATGTGGCCTGGTTCAAGGTGTGGTCCGACTACCAAGCGCAATTCCCGGAACAAGCACGCCAGTTGCAAATGATTCAAAAACGGGAACTGCCAGCGGGCTGGGATCAGAACCTGCCGTCCTTCCCTGCCGACGAAAAAGGTATGGCCTCGCGTGAGAGCTCTGGCAAAACGGTCAACGCGCTCGCAAAGAATATTCCGTGGTTGATCGGCGGCTCGGCCGACCTGGCAAAATCCAATAAAACCAACCTGGAATTTCCTGGCGCGGGCGATTTTCTGCCTGGCGAATATGCGGGACGCAATCTCCATTACGGTGTTCGTGAACATGCCATGGGCGCGACGATGAACGGCATGGCCATCAGCCGGCTGCGGCCTTTTGGCGGAACGTTCTTTAACTTCAGCGACTACGTGAAACCTGCGATTCGTCTGGCGGCGGTGATGGAGGTTCCGGTCATCTATGTGTTTACTCACGATTCGATTGGAGTCGGGGAAGACGGCCCGACACACCAGCCAATCGAGCAACTGGCGGCTCTGCGAGCGATGCCGAATATTTTGGTGCTGCGCCCGGGCGACGCAAATGAAGTCGTCGAAGCTTGGAAGCTTGCCGTGGCCAATACCCACGGACCGACCGCGCTGGTGCTTTCGCGCCAAGCCATGCCGACTCTGGATCGCGCGAAATATGCGCCGGCCTCGGGTGTGGCAAAAGGCGGCTACGTCCTTAGCGACGCGCCCGGCGGCAAGCCGGACGTAATTCTGATCGGTACGGGCACCGAACTCAGCTTGTGCGTCGCTGTGCAAGACAAACTGTCAGCCGAAGGCATCAAGGCCCGCGTGGTCAGCCTACCGTCGTTCGAACTGTTCGAAAAACAGGATGCGGCTTACAAGGAGAGCGTCCTGCCCGCCGCGGTGAACGCCCGGGTTTCGGTTGAAATGGCTTCCACCTTCGGTTGGGAGCGCTACATTGGACCCCAAGGCAGGTCGGTTGGCATGAGGAGTTTTGGCGCCTCGGCTCCGCTGAAGGACTTGTTGAAAAAATTCGGTTTTACCGCAGAACTGGTCGTGGCGGCGGCCAAAGAGTCGTTGGGGAAGTGAGCCGGCGATGAAAATCGTTATCGGTTCGGACCACGCCGGCTTCGAACTCAAGAACGCAATGGGCGACGTGCTGCGAGGACTCGGTCATTCCGTGCTGGATGTTGGCGCGTTCAACCAAAACCCGTCGGATTATCCGGATTTTGCCGAAGCCGTAGGCAAGGCCGTGCTAGATGGGCGGGCAGAGCGCGGCGTGCTGATTTGCGGCAGCGGAGTTGGGGCAAGTGTTGCCGCCAACAAGATGACCGGGATCCGTGCTGCCGTCTGTCACGACAGCTACTCGGCACACCAGGGCGTCGAACACGACGACATGAATGTGCTGGTTCTGGGTTCGCGCATAATCGGCGTGAAACTGGCGGAAGACCTCGTAAAGGCGTTCCTGGGGGCAAGTTTCAGTAACGAGGAACGCCACAAGCGGCGCCTGGCCAAGGTCGCAGCGATCGAGCAGCGGCGCGTGTAACCTCCGCGGGGTTTGCGAATCCTAAGGGCGGTCCTTTACCGGGGTGTAACCAACGCCGCTCGCTGCGGCGTACAATGGTTCCAGGAACGCAAGTTCCACCAGTTTGAGGAGAACTACGATGACCACAACCACCACACTTCCCAGCACCAGCGCCGTCCAGGGCGGCAATCCGCTGCAAGGCCTGCTGGCATATGGGCAGTCGCCCTGGCTCGACTACATCCGCCGCAACATTCTGCTGAATGGGGACCTGAAGAAAATGATCGCCAATGACGGCCTGTGCGGCATGACGTCGAACCCTGCGATTTTTGAAAAGGCCATCACCGCGGGCGACGACTACAACGACATCATCAAGGCGGCGGATGCGCCGTCGTCCACGGCCATGGCGTTGTACGAGAAGATCGCTATCCGAGACGTGCAGGACGCCGCCGACATCTTCAGGACGGTCAACACGGAAACCAAGGGTCGTGACGGCTACGTTAGCCTGGAAGTTTCGCCGAACCTGGCGTTTGACACTCAGGCCACGATCGAGGAAGCACGCCGGCTGTGGAAAGCAGTCAGCCGCCCGAACGTCATGATCAAGATTCCGGCGACGCCGCAAGGGCTTCCGGCAATCCGCCAGGCGCTGGAAGAAGGCATCAACATCAACATCACGCTGCTTTTCGCCCAGTCGGCGTATGAGCAGGTTGCCGAAGCGTACTTGTCGGCACTGGAATCGCGCGTTTTGAAAGGCTTGGAGATTTCCCACATCGCCAGCGTGGCCAGTTTCTTTGTCAGCCGCATCGATTCGCTGGTGGACAGCACCATCGACAGCATGCAGAAAACTGAAACCGATGCTGGCAAGAAAGCGCTCCTCGAATCGCTTCGCGGCAAAGTGGCCATCGCCAACGCCCGCCGTACCTACGCCAAGTACCAGGAACTCTTCGGCGGCCCGCGCTGGAAGTCGCTTGCGGCGAAGGGCGGGCAGACCCAGCGGCTGCTTTGGGCCAGCACCAGCACCAAGAATCCCAGGTACCGCGACGTGCTGTACGTGGAAGAACTGATCGGCGCCGATACCGTCGACACCATTCCGCCCGCCACGTTGGACGCCTTCCGTGACCACGGCAAGCTCCGCACCAGCCTCACGGAGGATGTGGAAGGCGCCAACAAGACCATGAACGACATGGAGGAAGCGGGAATCTCCATGAAGCAGGTTACCGACAAGCTGCTGACCGACGCTGTGAAGCTCTTCCAGGATCCATTCAGGCAACTGCTCGACACCATCACCAAACATGCGGGAGTCCGTGCGTGAGCGTAAACCGCCTGGCCTATAAACTGCCGAAGGATTTGAACGCCGCAGTCGGAACGTCTCTGGCCGACTGGAAGGCGAACAACAAAGTCGCTCGCCTATGGCAAAAAGATGCTTCGCTGTGGAGCGGGACCGATGAGAACAACTGGCTGGGCTGGTTGACCATCGCCGACGAGCAACTTTCTCATGTCCATACGCTGAAAGCGCTCGCCGCCGAAGTGAGGAAAGGCAAGTTCAAGCAGGTACTGCTACTGGGCATGGGCGGATCCAGTCTCTGCCCGGAAGTACTGCGCATGACCTTCGGCAAGATCACCGGCTTCGGCGAACTGCACGTTCTCGATTCTACCGATCCCGTACAGATTAAGGCTCTGGAGAAGAAGCTCGATCTCAAGAAAACTCTGTGCATCGTCTCCAGCAAATCAGGAAGCACGCTCGAGCCGAATATCTTCAAGCAATATTTCTTTGAGCGGGTAAAGAAGGCCGTCGGCGAAAAGATCGTTGGCAGCCGATTCATAGCCGTCACTGATCCTGGCTCGAAGATGCAGCAGGTCGCAGAATCTGACAAGTTCTGGAGGATTTTTCCGGGCGTGCCCAGCATCGGAGGACGTTATTCCGCACTTTCCAATTTCGGCATGGTGCCCGCCGCCGCGATGGGCTTGGACCTAGGCAAGTTCCTCAAGAGCACTGTCGAGATGGTGAAGGCATGCGGAGCGGATTCGCAGGCGGATGCCAATCCCGGTGTCATTCTGGGAACGATTCTCGGTGTCGCCGCGAATCACGGTCGCGACAAGATCACCATCATTGCTTCGCCCGGCGTGCAGGACCTCGGCGCATGGCTGGAGCAGCTGATTGCCGAGTCCACCGGAAAGATCGGCAAAGGCATCATTCCAGTAGATCGCGAAAAACTCACGAAGCCGGCGGCTTACGGCAACGACCGTGTCTTCACCTATCTCCGGCTCGCGACCAAACCGAATAAGGCTCAGGATGCCGCAGTCGCCGCGCTTGAAAAGGCCGGCCAGCCCGTTGTTCGCATCACGCTGCCAAACGTTTACACGCTCGGGCAGGAATTTTTCCGCTGGGAGATTGCCACTGCGGTCGCCGGTTCGATTATCGGCATCAATGCCTTCAATCAACCGGACGTAGAAGCGAGCAAAGTCGAAACGCGCAAGCTAACCAGCGAGTACGAGACTACGGGTAGCCTGCCGGCCGAATCGCCGTTCTTCGTTTCTAAGGAAGCCAAGCTATTCGCCGATGAGAAGAACGCGGCAGCACTATTAGGTGGCCAGACGCTTGCCGAGGTTATGAAAACACACCTGTCACGGCTTGGCGCCGGCGATTACTTTGCGATTCTTGGCTACATCCCGATGAACGCGGAAAACGAAGCTGCATTGCAATCCATCCGTACGGAGGTGCGCAACGCGAAAAAAGTTGCGACGTGCCTCGGTTTCGGCCCGCGGTTTTTGCATTCGACCGGACAGGCTTACAAGGGCGGACCGAACAGCGGTGTTTTTCTGCAAATCACGTGCGATGATGCTGCTGACCTGCAAGTACCCGGACAAAAATACACGTTTGGTGTGGTGAAGGCGGCCCAGGCGCGCGGCGATTTCGCGGTGCTCGCCGAGCGCGGGCGCCGTGCGGTGCGGGTGCATCTGGGCAAGAATCTCAAATCGAGCCTTGGCGCGCTCGCCAAGGCAGTTTCTGCGGCGTTGAAGTAGCGCCATTCGTTTTTTTTCCGATCGCCGATCCCGGATCGCTGATCGCAAGGAATCATCAATCACATTCATCAGGAGCAGACAGAAATGCAACTCGGAATGATCGGTCTGGGCAGAATGGGCGCCAACATGGTGCGTCGCCTGATCAAGAACGGCCACAGCTGTGTGGTGTATGACCGCAGCGCGGACAGCGTCAAGCAACTCGCGGGCGAAGGCGCCGGGGGCACGAACTCGATCGGCGATTTTGTTCAAAAGCTGCAGAAGCCGCGCGCCATCTGGCTGATGGTTCCGGCCGCAGTCGTGGATGCATCGATCGCCGAGTTGCTGCCCAAGCTCGACAAGGGTGACATCCTGATTGACGGCGGCAACTCCTATTACATTGACGACATTCGCCGCGCCAAGGAACTGGCACCGAAAGGCATTCATTACGTTGACGTCGGCACCAGCGGCGGCGTGTGGGGGCTCGAACGCGGCTATTGCCAGATGATCGGCGGCGAGGATGACGTTGTAAAGCATCTCGATCCCATTTTCAAGACGCTCGCTCCTGGCCGTGGCGACGTGCCGCGCACGCCTGGCCGCGAACAAGCCGGAGGCTCGGCGGAAGAAGGCTACCTGCACTGCGGCGCGAATGGCGCCGGCCACTTTGTCAAGATGGTTCACAACGGCATCGAATACGGATTGATGGCGGCCTACGCCGAAGGCTTCAACATCCTGAAACACGCCAACGCCGGCAAGCATACGCGCGAAGTTGACGCCGAAACCACGCCGCTGCGCGAGCCCGAGCACTACATGTACGATTTCAACCTTGCTGACGTCGCGGAAGTGTGGCGGCGCGGCAGCGTTGTCGCTTCGTGGTTGCTCGATCTGACCGCCATTTCGTTACTTGAACAGCCGACTCTTGAACGGTTCTCCGGCCGGGTGTCGGATTCAGGTGAGGGTCGCTGGACGATTCTTGCGGCCATCGAATCCACGACGCCTGCTCCGGTGCTGAGTGCATCGCTTTATCAGCGATTCACTTCGCGCGGCGAAGACGACTTTGCTGGGAAAATTCTGTCGGCGATGCGCTTCCAGTTTGGCGGCCACGTCGAAAGGAAGTCCGGCCACTGAATTAACCGGTACTTCAAACGAACATCGAAGCACCGTCCAGGACCGAAATATGCCAAGCTCAAGTTCTGCTGAATCGCCTCAGATAGCCTCTCCCTGCGTCATGGTCATTTTCGGCGCCAGTGGCGACCTGACCAAACGCAAGCTGCTGCCGGCTCTTGCGAACTTGGCCAAGGAACGCCTGCTTTCACCGCAATTCGCCATCATCGGTTTCGCGTTCGACCAGATGACCACCGACTCATTTCGTGACCAGCTCACCAAGGATATGCAGGAGTTCGCGCCGGACCTGGTGAACGATTCACTGTGGAAATGGTTTCTGGAGCGAATCTCTTACGTCCAGGGGGACTTCGGCGATCCCGCGGCGTACAAGCGTCTTTGCGACGAGATTGCTGCTGTCGAGAAAAACCACAGCACCCAGGGTAACCGCTTCCACTATCTCGCCGTCGCGCCGAAGTTTTTCTCACTCATCGTCAAACAACTGGGAGACGCCGGACTAACCCAGGAGCGCACCGGCAACTGGGTTCGGGTCATCGTGGAAAAGCCCTTCGGTCATGACCTCGAGTCCGCCATCCAGCTCAACAAGGAACTGAAAGAAACGCTGCGCGAAAAGCAGATCTACCGCATTGACCACTATCTCGGTAAAGAAACCGTCCAGAACCTCATGGTCTTCCGCTTTGCCAATAGCATCATCGAGCCGCTCTGGAATCGAACTTACATTGATCACGTGCAGATTACCGCCGCGGAAACCGTTGGCGTCGAGCATCGCGGCGGCTTTTACGAAACTGCTGGCGCGTTGCGCGACATGGTGCCCAACCATCTGTTTCAGCTGCTCACGCTCACCGCCATGGAGCCTCCCATCTCTTTTGAAGCCGACGCCGTCCGCGACAAGCAGTCGGAAATCCTACACGCCATCCAGCTCCCTACTCCGGAAGAAGTCCTGCAGAACATGGTGCGCGGACAGTACGGCGAAGGAACCATCGACAACGAAAAAGTCCCCGGCTACCGCAGCGAACCGCAGGTTTCGCCGGCTTCCAACACCGAAACCTTCGTCGCGCTGAAACTCAAAATTGACAACTGGCGGTGGGGTGACGTTCCCTTCTACCTGCGCACCGGCAAACGCCTCTGCCGGCGGGTCACCGAAATCGCGATCCGTTTCCGTCGCACGCCGTTTATGCTTTTCCGCAAAACGCCGATTAAGGACCCGCGCACCAATCAACTGGTTATCCACATCCAGCCCGACGAAGGCATTTCTCTCCGCTTCGGCGCCAAAATTCCCGGCTCGGTGATGAAGCTGGGCCTGGTCAACATGGACTTTGACTATGCCCGCGACTTCGGCACATCCCACAGCACCGGCTACGAGCGCCTGTTGTACGATTGCATGATCGGCGACGCCACGCTCTTTCAGCGCGCGGACATGGTGGAAACCGGTTGGAGCGTCATTCAGCCGCTCCTCGATGTCTGGAAAGCGCTGCCCGCTCGCGGCTTCCCCAATTACCCGGCGGGCTCCTGGGGGCCGCGCGAGGCTGACGACCTGATGGAGCGCGACGGCCGCGCCTGGCGCGACATCAGCGAGGAAGACTTCGCTGGCGCCAAGTGCTCTGCCGCGGCTTCGGCCAAGCTGGCTTGACCTGCTCCTGAATTTTGCCAAAGGAAACGCACGTGGCCCAACGCGCCGTCAAGCTTTTCAACCTCTGCTCGGAAATCGCGAGCTACACGGCCAACCAAATCGCAGCCATCGCCACTGAGGCCGCAGCTGCTCGCGGGGTCTTCAGCATCGCCCTCTCCGGCGGTTCCACTCCCAAGATGCTTTATGCGCTGCTCGCCGAGCATCCCAGGCTGCGATCGGAGCTTCCCTGGGATAAAATGGAAGTGTTCTTTGGCGACGAGCGTCACGTCGGTCCAGGCCATCCGGACAGCAATTTTCAGATGGCCAGCGACGCCATGCTCTCCAAGGTTCCGTTGCGCCCGGAGCAGATTCACCGCATCAAGGGCGAGTATTCCGATGCGGCGCAAGCTGCCTCGGAGTATGAAGCGGAAATCCGCCGGGTGTTCAAATTGCAGGCTGCCGCGTTTCCGTGTTTCGATGTGTTGCTGCTCGGCATGGGCAGCGAAGGTCATACGCTTTCGCTCTTTCCAGGTACGAAGGCGCTGCATGAAACGCAGCGGATCGTAACCAACAACTGGGTCGGGAAGCTATATACCGATCGCGTCACGCTCACTGCTCCGGCAGCCAACCGAGCGGCCAACATTTTTTTCATGGTCACCGGTTCGGACAAGGCGCCGGTACTGAAGGCCGTCTTGGAAGGGCCGCACGAACCGGAACAGTTGCCCGCGCAGATGATCCAGCCGGCCAGCGGCTCGATGTCCTGGTTGGTGGACACGGCAGCGGGCTCGATGCTTTCAAGAGAGATTCTCAATTAATTGCGCACGACCCGCTTGAGGTCGATTCACAAGGAGAAAGAAGCAAATGGCAACCGCAACAATGAGCTCAATCCAAACCTATCTGGGAGCGAAAGCAGACTCCCTGCTCGGATTCAGCAATCCGAAGATTTCCAAGAGCCGCCTGCACCTCCCCGGCCCGGATTTCGTGGATCGTATCCTCGGGCCCTCCGATCGCAACCCGCGCGTCCTCGCCGCCCTGCATCGCATGTTCAACACCGGCCGCCTTGCCGGTACCGGCTATCTTTCAATTCTCCCCGTGGATCAGGGCATCGAGCACTCCGCCGCCGCGAGCTTTGCCAAGAATCCCGACTATTTCGACGGCGAGAATATCGTCAAGCTGGCCATCGAAGGCGGTTGCAACGCTGTTGCCTCTACCTATGGCGTACTCGGCTCGGTAGCCCGCAAGTACGCCCACAAGATTCCATTCCTCATGAAGTTCAACCATAACGAACTTCTCTCCTTCCCTAACAAGGCCGACCAGATCTTCTTCTCGAACGTGAAGCAGGCCTATGACATGGGCGCGGTCGCCGTCGGCGCCACCATCTACTTCGGATCGGACCAGAGCGATCGCCAGATCGTCGAAGTCAGCCAGGCCTTCGCGCACGCCCACGAACTCGGCATGGCCACGGTTCTCTGGTGCTACCTGCGCAACCCGGCGTTCAAGAAGGACAAGGACTATCACGTCTCCGCCGATCTCACGGGCCAGGCTAACCACTTGGGCGTCACCATTGAAGCCGACATCATCAAGCAGAAGCTGCCGGAAAATAATGGTGGCTATCAGGCGCTCAACATGGGCGATTCCAGCTACGGAAAGTTCGACAAGCGCATCTACACCGACCTGGCTAGCGACCACCCAATCGACCTCTGCCGCTACCAGGTAGCCAACTGCTACATGGGCCGGGCTGGCTTGATCAACTCCGGTGGTGCCTCCGGTGCCAACGACTTCGAAGAAGCGGTCACTACGGCGGTCATCAACAAACGTGCCGGCGGCACTGGCCTGATCTCCGGCCGCAAGGCATTCCAGCGGCCAATGGCCGACGGCGTGAAGCTCCTAAACGCCATTCAGGACGTGTACCTTAGCCCTGAAGTCAGCATCGCCTAAGTTCCTTAAACTTCTTTCTGGTAAGGGCGCGGTCACGAATCCGCTTCTGCGCCGCGCCTTTTTTGAAGTGTGTTCGCTCGCCTTCGTGCCCTTGCTCCTCAAGAAACTGGCCCCGCGCTTTTCTCCCCGCCGCTCGCCATCTGCCCTATCCTGAACTCACTCTGGCGCGCGAATTTGTCGATCCAAGGGGTGTCACCGTGAAGAAGTTTTATGCTCTCGCTGCCGCGCTTCTAGCCATGGCATCTTTCTCCGTGTTTGCGCAAAACTCCAACGATGAAGGCGGCCGCATCCTTGGCCTGGAGACGGCCTGGAATCATGCGATCGAAGCCAAAGACACCAAGGCCTTGGACCAACTGTTGGGCAGCACCTTTGTCGCCGTGGAGATTGACGGCACCATGGACCACAAAGCTGAATTTCTGGCTGGGATTAAGGATCCGTCTTATCAGCCCTCGCAGGCCGTCAACGAAGAGATCAATGTGCAGATGTACGGCAACTCCGCCGTGGTCACCGGAATCTTTCGTGTCAAGGGAACCGAAAAAGGGAAACCCTACGTCCACCGCGAGCGCTTCATCGATACCTGGGTCAAGCAGAATCAAACCTGGCAATGCGTCGCCAGCTCCGCCACCCTCATCACCGCAAAGTAAGCAATTGCTTTAGGTGGCGGCCCGGCGCCGCTTGGTGTTTCTTGCCAACAATCCTTATCTAAGCCCTCGCCAGCGTCGCCGCTCGCGCGGCGTCCAGCAACTGCCGCGCATTGTCTTTTGCGTCGCCGTGCTCAAACACAGCGCTGCCCGCAACCAGCAACTCCGCTCCGGCACGTACGATATCTCGAACGGTCGTCAGGTTCACGCCGCCATCCACTTCAATCCGGAAATCGAGGCCGCGCTCTTCGCGAATCCGCGCCAGAGCTTCCATTTTCTTTAATGAGTAGCGGATGAAATTTTGCCCGCCAAAGCCCGGATTAATGCTCATGACCAGCACATGGTGCACAAGATCCAGCACGTCGTTCAGCGTCTCGACCGGGGTCGCCGGGTTCAGTACGACCGCGGGTTTGCATCCGTGGTCTTCAATCAGATGCAGCGTGCGATCCAAATGCACGCAGGCTTCCTGATGCACCGAAATCCAGTTGGCGCCAGCTTCGGCGAATGCGGGAATAAACTGATCGGGGTTCTCAATCATCAGGTGGCAATCGAAAATTGTGTCCGGCAGAGCCTTGCGCAACGAAGCCACCACCGGCGGCCCAATCGTGATGTTCGGCACAAAGTGGCCATCCATGATGTCCACGTGCAGCAGCGTGCCGCCGCCTTCCAGCGCCTGCTTGGCATGGGCGGCGAGATTCGCGAAGTTCGCGGACAAGATCGAAGGCGCCAGTTCAATCACACGGGGCAAGTTTCACGCTCCTCAACTAGGGACAGTATAAACGCATCCCGCGGGGTCCCGTGCCGCCGCATCATACTTCACGTCGCGCTAAACGCCCACGGCAGCACCGCGCGTTTCTTGCTGCTCTCCATGCACAATTCCAGCGCGTACATGACGCGCAGCGCTTCATCGCAACCGACAGGCGGCGGCCCCTTCACGAGAATCGCATCGCGCACCTGGGCGTAGAAATCGCGATAGTCCCCGCGCAACGTCGGTACCCTCTCCCGTTTCAGTTCCCCGCCGGGCCAGAGCGTCAAGGTTCCCCAATCGCTCTCTGGCTCTACTCCCCAGCCTTCGCCCGTTGCCGGATGGTCCGCGCGCAGTAGCGCCTCTTGTGGATCGAGCGTCTGCTTTACGTACACTCCTAGTGTTCCTTGTACCCGAAAATGTGGCCGCGGGTCCGGCGCCAGCGTGCTTACGTTCAACTCTGCCCGTGCTCCATCCTTGTAGTAAAACGTCAGATCAAAGGCATCCGGCGTCACACTTCCCTCGCGTTCGCTGCGAATGTCGGCCAGGACCTGCTCCGGCTCTCCCATTAGCACCAGCGTTTGATCAATCAGGTGCGGCCCAAGATCAAAGAACACGCCGCTGCCCAGCGCCGGTTTCTCTTTCCACGTTTTTGTGTTGATCAGCGGCCGGCAACGGTCAAACGTAGTCTGAAAATTCACAATTCTTCCCAGCCTTCGGTCCGCGACCATTTTCTGAAGCGTCCGAAAATCACCGTCAAACCGCCGGTCCTGGTATACGGTCAGAATCCTGCCGGCCTCTTTCGCCAGCGCCACCAGTTCACGGGCCTCATAGAGCGTGGTCGTGAACGGCTTGTCCACCACCACGTGGCGTCCCGCTTGCAGGCACTTTTTCGCAATTGGAAAATGAGTCTCATTCGGCGTGGAAATCGCCACCAGCGAAATCGAATTGATCCCTAGCAGTTCGTCAAGGTCGCGTACTACCCGCACGTTCGGGTAAACCTGCTGCGATGAGTTTCCAGTCCGCTGCAAAATCGCCGCCAGCCGGAGCCCCGCCACCTGATGAATGATCGGCGCATGAAACGCTCGCCCACCCAATCCAAATCCAACTAGCCCCACGCCGAGCATTCGAAACCCTTCTCACCTGAGTCCGTTTTTCTTACCTGCAACGCCAACTGCGAACCATTTGCGTGCAATCTCCGGCTCCGGCAAAATGCCATGATGGCCTCGAAAACGCAAATCGCGGTCGCCGTGCGTCCGACCTCGCAAAGCACCATCTTTTATCTGCTTTGCGCCGGTTTCGTTCTGAATGGAATCGTCATCTGCCTCATCGGCCCGCTGCTTCCGGTCTTCCGCGAGAAATGGGCCCTCGACGACAGCCGCGCCGGGCTCTTCTCCACCATGCAGTTCGCATTTTCGATGGCCGGAGTGCTGGTCTCCAGCCCACTCATCTCGGCGAAAGGCTTTAAGCCGGCCATCATCATTGGCCTTGTGTTATTGGGTGTCGGCTTCGCGCTGCTCAATGCCCCAACATTCGGTCTCGCGCTCGCGGCCAGCGCCGTCTACGGCCTAGGCTACGGCTTCGCCACTCCGGGAACCAATCTCTGGGTCGGCGAATCCTACGGCGAACGCCGCGCGTCGGCGTTGAGCATCGCCAATCTCGCCTGGGGCCTCGGAGCCATCGCTTCCTCCCCGCTGGCCTTCTTTGCCATCCGCACCGCGAATGTCACGCAGGTGCTGTACATCGTTAGTGCTCTGTGCGTGCTGCTTGGCATCGTCCTCTTCCGCAGGAACTTCGGCCAGCCCCCGCACCACGAAGAAGCAGCGAAGGGAGCATCCGGCTCTGGCACCTTCGGCGCCGCGGTTCTTCTTGGTGTATTGTTTTTCGTCTACGTCGGAACCGAAGTGGGCACGTCCTATTGGGCCGCCTCGCACGCGCAACGCGCAACTCTCTGGAACGGCAACGGCTACACACTTGCGCCTATGTTCTTCTTCGCCGGTCTCCTCGGCGGGCGGGGTGCCGCCGCCGCCATCTTGCTTCGTATCAGGGAAGCAACCGTCGCCACTGGCGGGATTCTGCTAGCCGCAGCAGGCGAACTGCTTTTCCTTTCTTCGCACTCGCCTGTGACTCTTTTTGCCGGCGCATTTTTCGCTGGCCTCGGGCTCTCCAGCCTCTATCCCATTTGGGTAGCCTGGCTCTCTAAGTGGTTCGGTGCGCGCGCCAGAAAAGTTGGCGGTGTCATGTTTGCGCTCGCTGCCGCCGGAGCTTCAACGATGCCCGCTTTGGTCGGCGTAGTTTCGCGTCACGCGAACAACAGCCTGCGGATTGGCCTGATCGTGCCGCTGGTTGGCTGTGCTGTAATGCTTTCAGTCGTCGCGATCCTTCGCCCCAAGCAACGCAGCTGAATTCCTGCCGCTATTTCTTCGGCGGCGTGGTCATCTCCATCGCCCAAATCGCCGCCGGCCTCATATACATGGACGCGCGGTAGTTCCCGGTGATGTCCCAGGCTTCCGGCGTGCGGAACCAATAGCCCTTGGTTTCATAGCTGACGTGATAGATGCCCCACGCCGTGCGGTACGCCTCGTCCTTCAAGCCTTCGCCGAGCATGAAACCGGCCAGACCAAGCGTCGTTCCCGTCCACACCTCCTGCACTTGTTCGTTCGTCGTGATGATTGTCCCGTCCGCCGCGATGCCGTTCACCGCGCCCATTTCGCCTTTTGCGAACTTCATCACATTATTGTCGTAAATTGCCTTCAGCGACTTCTCGCGCATTTCGCGCGGTACGATGTCGCCCAAGCCGGTCATGTCCGCGTACCACTGCCCCGCCAGTTGATCGGCTTGAATGTTGTCTTGGTACTCGCTTTGCGTGTCGTACTTGAAATAGCTTCCGTTCCACAATTTCTGGATGTAGGTCTTTTGCCCTTTCGCAAACAGCTCCCGGTAATGCGTGGCGGCTTTGCTATCGCCAAGTTCCTTGGCAATCTCTTCCGCCGCGCGCAGCGAAGCCAGCCACAAGCTTCCAGAGTACGCGCTGTCCCCGCGCACCAGCCAGGTGTCGTAGGTCTGATCCGGATAGCCGTCGTTGTCCGGGATCCCGTCGCCATCCTTGTCAAACTTTCCCAGATACTCCAGCGCTTCCTGAATCGCCGGCCAGGTGTAGCGCAAAAACTCCCTGTCCTTGCTGCCCGTCAGCACGTAGTCGCGATAGACCATCAGCACAAACTTCGAATTCAAATCCTTCCAACCATTCGTATCCTGCCAGCTGAACTGGTTGACCTTGAAAAACGGATCCTCGTTGGGCACGCCCATGTCGTGCGGCACCGCACCCTTCGTTTTTCGATTGCGGAACGTCAGCTGCCTGGCGTCAATCGTCTTCCAGATCCACATCATCTTTTCCGTCAAGTCCTGCGGCACAGTATCGGCAAAGTCCCGCATCACTTTCTTTTCGATGTCCGGCCAGAACTTCGCCAGCGGCAGCGACCCATAAAAACGCACGTCCAGCGTTTCGTAGTACGGATAGTCGAAGCACTCCATGAACGAATACGTCGGCTGAGTCTTTGCCGGCGTGCCTACGGGCGTTCCCCACAATGATCCGCCGTCAGCCAGGACATACATTTCGTTGAACAGCATCCCGCGATACCACAGGGGTTTCGCTGGGCTTCCTGCGTAGGAAGCTTGCCAGGCGTCAATCGCCTCGCTCCAATTCTTCGCGTCTTGCAAACCGGTCCGCGCAATCGCCCACCCATTCTGGCCATTGGTTCCAAAAAACTCAGTGTAGTGCCGGTTCCACTTGCGCCCCGCTCCAAACTCCGTAACCGGCAAGTCCCATGCAATCACCATCGGCACGATTTTCTTCTCACCCGGCTCCAGCGTGAACTTCACGGCGATGGCACCCGCCAACGGCTCGCCGCTGCTCAACCAGGGCACCTCGGTATTCGCCAGCGTTCCATCTTTTGCAAATGTCTTCCAAACTTCGCTGCCGTCGCCCTGCGGCGAATACGTGGTTACGTACGAGATTTCCACACCCTTCGAATCCAGCGCCGCAATCGCCATCTGCCCATCCCACGCGTTCAGTTCTTCTCCGCCGCGCCGATGCTCAAAAATCACGCCCTTCATGGTTTCGTCGCCCAGGTGTTCGGACGAATACCGGTTGTAGTTCCCTTCATTCAGGGCCGCGTGAAAATCTCGGCTGTTGTCGCGCAGCCAGCCCAGCATGTTGGTCCACGACAACAGCACGCTCACCGTCACCTTTTTGTTCGTCGGATTCTCCGCGTGCCAGCGGTACACCGCCAGCGGATAGCTGGTCTCTTTGTAGTCATTTGGCAGGATCGGCGAAAACTGTTCGACCGTCACATGTGCCGGGAACTTTTCCCACTTGTAGTCGAACCACGACTTCGGGTACAGGGCCGCGTACTCTCCGGCCCCGACTGGATAATCCCAATTCCAACTGCTCAGCGAATATCCCTGGGGCTTTCCGGCGTACAGTACTTTTGCGACACCCTCCGCATCGCCTTCCGACTTCTGAAACATCGCGAACTGGTTTGCCCACACCGTCTCGAACTTGTGCACGCCGGGTTGCAAATGCCAGCGCGAAAAGTCGCCGCGATAGCTCCGTGAAAAAGTTCCGGCACCAAACCCGCCGACCGGTGCCCCCTGCCAGTACCCGTCGTCAATGTGCCCACTGTCGGCAAGCGCCGGCTTCCGCGTGCCGGCGTTCGCCAGCGGTTGCCCAATCGGACGCCGCCACGCAGCCTGAGGGATTTCGTCGGCCAACGTAACTGCCGTAAAAGCAGCAAGCGAACACCAGCCCAGAAACCAACAACGATGCCATCCTCGACGAAACATGACCGGCCTCCCTAAAAGCTCCGATCGCTGATCCCTGCGGCGGTCGGAGAAGTCGTCGCCCGCCGCCTCGCAACCGGCAAACCACTTTGCCGGATGCTACACAAAATCGTTATTCTACGCAACTATTTGCATCTCGCGGCGGCCCTTGCCGCCCCTGGCCAACAAGCGCGCCAGTCGCTCCCTGGCTCGCCCGCGCTATACTCTCGCCGTGGCCAAATCCTCTACCGCACATCCCTCTCCCACCAGCGGCCTGCTCCTCGGCCTGGTTCTCACCCTCGCAGCCGTTCTGGTTTATTCCTTCTATATGCGCCGCCAGCTCAACGGCCTGCGCGACCTGCAAGGCAACATGGTGGACCGCGACCGCCGTGACTCCTTGCAGCTTCTCCGCGTGCAAAACGATCTCAATTCCCTCGGCCTGGCTATGCGCGACATGCTCGATTCCCGCGAACCCTATCCGCTCACCGCCTGGACCGCCCAGTTCCAGCGCACCCGCGAAGACTTGAACGCCGCACTCAAACTCGAGGAACAGTTTTCACCCGGAACGCGCACCGCCGACCAGCGGCTTTTTCTCAGCCAATCTCTTTCTCAATTCTGGGATGCCGTCGACCGCATGTTCGACTTAGCCGCGTCCGGCAAAGAAAAAGAGGCGCGCGACCAGATTCAGCTCACGCTGCAGTCCCGCCAGGCGGCGCTCAGCACCGCCGTCTCGCGCCTGCTGGTCCAGAACAATGAAGCCGAGCAACAAGCCGCCGCTCAAATCGTGCAGATCTACGATGGTGTTCAGCGCCAGCTTTATGTTTTGCTCGGTGCGACCCTGATCGCGATCATTCTCACCAGCCTTTACCTCATTTATTCCAATCGCAAAATCTTTGAACGCATTGAATCCCTCTCTGCGCAACGCAGTGAACTCGCGCAAAAATTGATTTACGCGCAAGAGTCTACCCTGCGCCACATTTCCCGCGAACTGCACGACGAGTTTGGCCAGGTGCTTACAGCCATCGGGGCCATGCTCAGCCGCGCTACCAAGCAAGTTCCGCAAGGCGCGCCACTGCACGAGGACTTGAAAGAAGTCCGCGACGTCGCCCAATCCACCCTGAACAACATCCGCAGCCTTTCGCAGGCATTGCATCCGGTCCTGCTCGAAGAAGCCGGTCTCGAATGCACACTCGATTGGTACATTCCTACCGTGGAGCGGCAGCTTGGCTTGTCTCTGCATTACGAAAAATCCGGTGCGCCCTTCGCCGTCGATTCCAACGCCGGCGTGCAGGTTTACCGCATTGCCCAGGAAGCGCTCAGCAACGTCAGCCGCCACTCGGGCGTCCAGGAAGCTTGGGTGCGTCTCGTGTACCAACCGACCGAACTCGTCCTCGAAATCGAAGACCATGGCAAGGGCATCGCCCCGCAATCGGAAAACGACCGCGGCATCGGTCTCGTCGCTATGCGCGAACGTGCTCAGCTAATCTCCGGTAATATCGAGTATCTGCAAAGGAACGGACGGGGCACTCTGGTGCGCATGAGCGCACCCCGCGCGAACGTTGAGCTGCAGAGAGCGGAAACTCATGACCGATAGAATCACGGTCTTGTTGGTGGACGATCACGCACTGGTTCGGCGCGGCTTCCGTCGCCTGTTGGATGACGATCAAACACTCGAAGTGGTCGGCGAGGCCAGCAACGGCGCCGAAGCCGTCAAGTTCGCTGCCAAGTCACATCCCCAGGTGATTGTGATGGATTGCCAGATGCCGGAAATGAACGGCCTGGAGGCCACGCGCCAGATTCTGCAAGCCCATCCCGAAACCGCAATCCTGATGCTCAGCATGCACTCGGAAGACACGCTGGTGCGCCAAGCGCTGGAAGCAGGAGCGCGTGGCTATGTGTTGAAAAACGCCAGCGATCTCGACCTGGCGCGGGCCATCAAAGGCGTCGCCGCGGGCCAGTCCGTGCTCGATCCGCAGGTCCGGCGCACGGAAACGTTGAAGGGCGAACGTGAATCCGCTCTGACCGCCCGCGAGCTGGAAATTCTCCAGCACATTGTCGCTGGAAAGTCCAACAAGGAAATCGCCGGCGAACTCGATCTCAGCGTGAATACCGTCTCAGTGCACCGCGCCAACATCATGGATCGTCTCGGCATCCACAAGACCGCGGAACTGGTCGTCTATGCCATCCGCAACGGGCTGGTAAATCTTCCGTGAAACGGCGGACCTTTCTGGAATCGCTGGCCGCAGCAAGCGCCGCTTCCGTTTTGCCCGAATGGTCGTTTGCAGGCGCCGCATCCGGCGACGTTGGCTTTCAGCTGAAAGATGTCACCCAGCAGTCGGGAATCAATTTCCGTCACAACAGCGGCGCCTACGGTGGAAAGCTCCTCCCGGAAACCCTCGGCTCCGGCTGTGCCTTTCTCGACTACGACGCTGACGGCTGGCAGGATATCCTGCTCGTCAACTCCATGGACTGGCCTGGCCATAAGCGCACCCGCTCCTCGGCAAAGCTCTACAAAAACAATCGCAACGGCACCTTCAGCGACGTCAGCAAAGCTGCCGGACTCGACATCGAACTCTATGGCATGGGTGTCGCTGCCGGCGACTTCGACAACGAT
Source organism: uncultured Acidobacteriaceae bacterium (assembly GCA_964594885.1). Taxonomy (GTDB): domain Bacteria; phylum Acidobacteriota; class Terriglobia; order Acidiferrales; family UBA7541; genus Acidiferrum. Next base: position 24,694 of record CAZQOB010000022.1, on the reverse strand, counting down.
GGCTTCCCCGACCTTCTCATCACCGGCGTCGGACAGAATCGCCTGTTTCACAACACCGGTAAGGGTACGTTCATCGACGTCACGAAAGCCGCCGGACTCGCCGGACGGCAGGCCTTCAGCACGTCGGCTCTCTGGTTTGACTTCGATCGCGACGGCCACCTGGATCTTTTCATCTGCAATTACGTGAACTGGTCGCCGGAACACGACGTCTTTTGCAGCCTCGACGGAAAAAACAAATCCTATTGCACGCCTGAAGCCTACCGCGGCGAAACCTGCTGGCTCTTCCACAATCGCGGCGACGGCACGTTCGAAGATGTCACCGCCGCCAGCGGAATTTTTGACACCAGCTCCAAATCGCTGGGTGTCGCTATGCTGGACTTCGACCAAGACGGCTGGCCCGACCTCTGCGTCGCCAACGACACTCAGCCCAACAAGCTCTATCGCAATCTGCGCAACGGAAAGTTCAAAGACGCCGCCATCGAAGCCGGACTTGCCTTCAGCGCCGACGGAAAGGCCCGCGCCGGTATGGGCGTGGACATCGGCGATTTTGAAAATTCCGGCCGCCCGGGCATCGCCATCACTAATTTCGACAACGAGATGGTCGGCCTCTACCGCCCGTCCCCCACGGGAGCTTTTGATGATGTGTCCATCGCTTCCGGCGTTGGTGGACCTTCCAAGAATACGCTGGGCTTTGGTTGTGGCTTCGCGGACCTCGACCTCGACGGCCGGCTCGATCTCGTCGTCACCAACGGCCACATTGACGATACGGTCCGCAACATCCGCGGCAATGTCGGCTACGCCCAGCCGCCGCACCTTTTCCTCAATTTGGGCAAAGGAAAATTCCAGGATGTCGCCGCTACCCAGGGTCCGGAGTTCGCCGCTCCCCGCGTCGGTCGTGGCTTAGCTTTTGCCGATTTCGATCGCGATGGTGACGTGGACCTGCTGCTCACCACCAACAACGGCCCGGCGCTGCTGTTCCGCAACGACGTTCGCCCCGGAAACAAAGTTCTGCGCCTGCAACTCGTCGGCAGCAAATCCAACCGCGATGCCATTGGAGCCGTGGTTCGCATCTACCATGGCGGCGAATCCGGGATGCGCATGGTGCGCGGCGGGTCGAGCTATCTCTCGCAATCCGAACTGCCGCTCACCTTCGGGGTTGGCAAGGCGGACCACATCGAACGCCTAACCGTCGCTTGGCCCAGCGGAGCCTTTCAAGAGTTCAAGGATATTGCCACCGGCAAGGCCTACAAACTCGTTGAAAATACAGCTCTTAAGGAACAATTCAAATTCTAATATGTTCGCATTATTGCGTCCTTCTCCCTCTCCTTCTATAAATGGCGTCAACACAACAGCATGCGCTACCCGATTTTGCGGCTTTAAAACCACCTCGGGAGCACCCCTTTGACGACGCGGTCGGATACCCCAAATTACTCCGGCCGCGTCGCTGTTTTGTGTAACCCCAGTGGGGTAATAAAATCTGGGTTCCCGGTTCATCGGGGAGGGTAAACAGGGCAAATGATCCGTTGGCGTTCCGCACTTCTAGTCTTCCTCACACTGTCAGCCATTTACCTCTATGCATTTCCTTCCGCCACGATTTCTTACGGCGCAGCGGTGCTCTTTCACGCTGGCTCCGGCATCCTCCTGGCCATTTTGCTGATTCCGATTCTCCGCTGGGTGTTCCGGGAACCCTCTCTCGCCTCCCGCCTGGCCTGGCTACTCCTCACCGCAGGAATAGTTCTTGGCTTGGTTCTGGTGAAGATCGGTGCGGCGCACCGTTTTCGTACCTGGCTGTTTCTCCATATCGCTCTTTGCGCTGTCGGAGTGCTCGTTTTGGGGACAAAATGGCTCGCAGAACGCGGCACATTTGGCAAAGGCTTCGCAGGCGCAACCGCCAGCTTTGCCGTGCTGACGCTTCTTCTGGCGGGCGTCAGCGCCGGCTCGTGGTGGGTGCGCAACGCCGCCTGGAAAAACGCTTATAGGATCCAAAATCCAAGCCTGAGCACGGAAACCATGGACGGCGAAGGCGACGGCCCTTCCGGAAAATTTTTTCCCAGTTCGGTGCAGACCCGCGACGGCAAGAATATTCCTAAGGAATACTTCATGAAGTCGCAAGCCTGCGAGCGCTGCCACCAGGATGTGTACAAGCAGTGGTACAGCTCGGCTCACCACTTCTCTTCCTTCAACAATCAGTGGTACCGCAAGAGCATCGAGTACATGCAGGACGTCAACAGCGTCCGCTCCTCAAAATGGTGTGCCGGCTGTCACGATCCTGCTCTTCTGTTCAGCGGCATGTTCGATACGCCGGTCCGCCGGATCGAAAACACTCCGGCCGCGCAAGCCGGCCTCGCCTGCATGATGTGCCACAGCATCGTCGAGGTAAAAAGCACCATGGGCCAAGGTGATTTCGTTCTGGAATATCCCAAGCTGCATGAACTCGCCGCCAGTGAAAATCCAGTAATGCGCGCGCTGCACGATTTCATGGTCAAGGTAAATCCAGAGCCCCACCGCCGCGTTTTCCTGAAGCCTTTCATGCGCGAGCAGACCGCCGAATTCTGTTCCGGCTGCCACAAGGTTCACCTCGACGTACCCGTGAACAACTACCGCTGGGTGCGCGGCTTCAACGAGTACGACAACTGGCAGGCCAGCGGCGTTTCCGGCCAGGGCGCCCGCTCCTTCTACTATCCGGCGAATTCGATGATGTGCGCCGATTGCCACATGCCGCTAACGCCCTCCAAGGATGAAGGCACCGTCAATGGATTTGTTCACAACCATCGCTTCCCCGGTGCCAACACGGCCCTGCCCACCGCGAACAATGACCCGGTGCAGCTCGCCGAGAGCACCAAATTCCTGCAGGACAAGCAGGTCACGGTGGACGTGTTCGCGATTTCGCCCGCAGGCAAACAAGCGCCAGCAGCCTCAGGAGCCACAATCACAGGCGGCCAAGAACTTTCGACGACTTTCGCGGTTGGCGAAGAAGCAGAAACCTCCGCCGGCAAAGGCGTGAAGGGCGAAACCCGCGCCATTACTGCGCCGCTTGGCCGGGTCAACGCTGCGGTGCGCCGCGGGGACGACTATCTCGTTGATGTCGTCGTGCGCACTCGCAAGGTTGGCCACTTCTTCCCCGGCGGCACCGTCGATGCCTTCGACGTTTGGCTGGAACTGCAGGCTACCGACGACCAAGGCCAGGTGATCTTCTGGAGCGGCAAAGTCGAAGAAGATGGCAAAGGTCCGGTTGAACCCGGCGCGCACTTCTATCGCTCGCAGCAGATTGATGCCCACGGCAACCTCATCAACAAGCGCAACGCCTGGTCGAGCCGCGCGACTGTCTTTGTCCATTTGATTCCGCCCGGCGCGGCCGATACCGTGCACTATCGTTTGCACATTCCGGACAACGCCGGCGACAAAATCAATCTCCACGCCAGGCTAAACTATCGCAAATTCATGTGGTTCAACACGCAATTCGCCTATGCTGGCCAGGAAGACCTGCAAAGGCCGAAGGGCGAATTCACGCCCCACTATGACGATCGCCAGTGGGATTTCCACGGCGACACTTCTGGCGTTGCCGGTCCGATGAAGCAAATTCCCAATCTGCCGATCATCACCGTCGCGGAAGACACCAAGTCCGTCGTGGTGTTGCCGAAAAAGAGCGCTCCACCAGCACCAAGCACTGCAACGGCGAAAGAGGATTGGTCGCGCTGGAACGACTACGGCATCGGTCTCCTCCTGCAAAATGATCTGCTGGGCTCTGAAGCGGCTTTCACCAAAGCCACCGAAGCCGATCCCAACAACTTCGATGGCTTTGTGAATATCGGCCGAGTGCGCACCCAGGAAGGCGACACGGCGGCCGCAATCAAGGTTCTGGACAAAGCGCTGGCCCTGAAGCCGAACCTCGCGCGCGCCAACTATTTCTACGCGCGCAACCTGAAAGAAGACGGCAGATTCGACGACGCCATAGCGCGCCTGCAGAGCGTGCTGAAGCAATTTCCTCGCGACCGCGTGGTGCGCAACGAACTCGGGCGTATCTACTTCCTGCAAAAGAAGTACGCTGAAGCGGTGAAAGAGTTCGAAGTCACGTTGAGTATCGATCCGGAAGACCTGCAGGCGCACTACAATCTGATGCTCTGTTACAACGGCCTTGGCGACGAGAAAAACGCCGAAGCCCACAAGGTCCGTTATCTGCGGTACAAAGCGGATGAATCGGCGCAAGCCATTACCGGACCCTATCGCCAGAATCATCCGGAAGACAATAACGAGCGGCAGATGATTCACGAGCATGTCTCTGTCGCGCTGAATTCGGCAAAGGCTCCGGCTGCCCAGGAAAAGGCCGCAGCCGCGCACGACCGCCAGTATCGATCACCTTCCGCTGGCGGAAAAGACTGACCAACAAAGGGCAAAACTGCGAAATGACTTGGATCAAAACCGTATCGATGTGGGACGACGAGCGCGTCAAGCTGGCGATTGAAGCCCAGCGGAAAATCTATCCCGTGGAATACGCCGAAAAAGTGCCGGCGGTGGATCACGGCGACGAAGCCGGCATTGTCGCATCGCACACGCTCATGCCCGATGCCCTGTACCACTCCTTCAGCGCGTTTGGCGCCATGATGGCTCCGGATCTGCCGCTCTCGCGGCGACAGCACGAAATCATCACCACCATGGTTTCGGTCACCAACCGGTGCTTTTATTGAATCGAATCGCACGCAGAGTTTCTGCGTCGGGTGACGTTGGATGAAGAACTAGTCGAGGCGCTGCAGCGCGACTATCGTACCGCGCCGCTGACCGAACAGGAGCGCGTCATCTGCGACTATGTCGTCAAGCTGACCAAGGATGCGACGCAGTGCAGTCCTCAGGATCACCACAAGCTGCGCGCCGTGGGCTTTGATGACAAGGGAATTCTGCAAATCACTCTGATTGCAGCGTGGTTCAACTACATCAATCGCGTGGCAGACGCGCTGGGCGTCGGGCGCGAAAGCGATCCGGAGAAACCTTGAAGAAATCGTTGGCGTATCTCGTCGCGGGTCTGGCTTCTCTTCTACTGGCATTTTCGTTCCTGATTCCTGCGCTTCGGGCTGGGCAAAGCACAGCGCAAGGCGGCGAAGCGGGCGTGACCTTTGTGGACGTCACGGCGAAAACTGGAATTCATTTTATCCACAACAACGGCGCCTTCGGAAAAAAGTATTTGCCCGAAACCGTCGGTCCAGGCGTGGCGTTCATTGATTACGACAACGATGGCTGGCCGGACATTTTTCTGGTGAACGGGACGGACTGGGCGGGCCATGCAACGAAACATACGACACCGAAGCTCTATCACAACAACCACGACGGAACATTTACCGACGCTACCCACAAAGCGGGGCTGGACGTGGAGATGTACGGAATCGGCGTCGCGGTCGGCGACTACGACAACGACGGCTACGACGATCTGTTGGTCACCGCATACGGGCAAAGCCATCTTTTTCATAACAACGGCAACGGAACGTTTACCGACGTAACCCAGAAAGCCGGACTGGGCGGTGTGCAAGAGTTCAGCACCAGCGCGGCTTGGGTGGACTACGACAAGGACGGGCGGTTGGACCTGGTCGTTGGAAACTATGTGCAGTGGTCGGCGGACAAAGATCTTTATTGCACGATGGATGGAAAAAATAAGTCCTACTGCACGCCCGAATCGTACCCGGGAACTTCGGTGCGGCTGTGGCACAACGATGGGAACGGAAAATTCAGCGCCGCAACGCAAAAAGCCGGGCTGGGCGAGCGGACGTCGAAGACGCTGGGCGTTGCGGTGCTGGACTACGACAACGATGGCTGGCCCGATCTCTTGTTCTCCAACGACACGCAGCCGAACAAGCTCTATCACAACAACGGTAACGGTACCTTCACCGAAAAAGCAGTGGTTGCCGGTGTGGCGTTCAGCGAAGACGGAGTAGCACGCGCGGGAATGGGCGTGGACGCGGCGGACTACGACCGCAGCGGCAATACCAGCCTGATGATTACGAACTTTTCCAACCAAATGATTTCTCTCTATCACAACGAAGGTAAAGGATTGTTTGTGGATGAAGCGCCGCGTGGCGACGTGGGTCGCGCTTCCCTGCTCACGCTGGGGTTCGGCTGCTTCTTTTTTGACTATGACCTCGATGGCTGGCAAGACATCTTGGTGGCCAACGGACATATTGATCCGGACATTCAAAAAGTGCAGGTGAATGTAAAGTACGCCGAGCCACCGCACCTTTTCCGCAATTTGGGCAAAGGGAAATTTGTGGAGGTGACGAAGTCGGCGGGAACGGAGTTTGCCGCGGCGCGCGTGGGGCGGTCGGTCGCCTATGCCAGTCTGTTCAACGATGGCCGGCTAGACGTTTTGTTTTCGACCAACGGCGGAGCACCGCACTTGTTTCGAAACGTGGCGAAGGGAAAGGCGAACAATAGCCTGCGGTTCAAATTGATCGGGACAAAATCGAACCGTGACGGAATCGGAGCCGTAGTGCGCGTGAGTACCGCTGATGGCGTGCAGGCTCAGATGCTGCGCAGCGGGTCGAGTTATCTGGCGGCGAATGAGCTGGTGCTGACGTTTGGCCTGGGCCAGCTCGACAAAGCCGACTCAGTGGAGATTCGCTGGCCCAGCGGGACTGTGGATAAGCTCCCTGGCGTCGCCTCCGGGCAGACCATGGTCGTCACAGAAGGCAGGGGCGTGACAGGAGCGGTTGCCTATTCGAAGTAGCACCAAGCGCCATTTTATTGGCTGGCTAATGTCGGGGCTGTGGAAAACTCCACCTGTCGCAGGCGGGCTCGTGGAGCAAAGCTTGGCTCGACTGACGATACAGATAGGTAGTCCTGCATGGGCTACTCAAATTTGAGCGGTGTCACTACACCATCTTTCTTGACACCGATGCGGATGGGCCGTGGCGGGCCCTTTGCAGGCACAGTCACCTCGACCCACATCTCCTGGCCGGTCCGCAGGACAGGAATTTCCGCACGTTCCGGGATGAAAATCAGAACCGGCTGCTCCATGAGTGCGGCGATCGAACCGTCGCCATTCTTGTGTAAGTGAATCCATGCACCGGACTCAGAGCCTTGACGCTTGGCGACCAACTGGTTGCTGCGAACCTCGAGATAAGCCCAATAGCGGTTCTCGTACCAGTCGCTAAAGTTTCCTTGTTTGAACTCTTTGTACGTAAAGCCTTCGGCCGACATCGTCAGCCGTTGACTCAGATATCGGCCGCGGATGGGCAGTTCGGGATCATAAACCTGCGACAAGACCCATACCCGCGGCCGAGTGACTCGGTCGTATAGCAGCTTGCAGCCCAAGCTCAGTACGAGCAAAACCTGAATCGCTGCCAGTAGCAGCCCTTTGCGCATGCCGGTCACGGATTCATCTCCATCCGGGCTAGTAGCCTGCGCCGCGTAACTTCCAAGAGGTAACCTACAGCCAGGCAAAGCAGGCCCAGAATAAGCAGGCTTACCGATCGACCGAGTTTGCCCATAAAACTATCGAAATAGAAAAACAAGACGGAGATCGCAAAAGCGGTGATTCCAAGATTCAATCGCTCTTTTCTCCTCTCGTGCAAGCCCCATGCAACCAGCCCCACCGAGCCGAGCGCGCACAAGCCGTACAGGGTAAGAGTGGCAGCGAGGTTCCGGTTGTATTCCGGGTGGGAGTGAGCCGCAGCCACGATCAATGCGCACGCCCATACCGCTGAAACGGCGTTCATCCATACCGCAGGCCCGCGCAAAGTCCAGGCAAGAAGCAGCGGAGCAGCTACAGCCACTGCCCAGCCTACGGCCAGAGCAGCGAAAGACAGCGGGGAATCGTGGCCGTAGGGAAGACCAATTCCTTCTTCCATCGCCAGGAAGATGGCGACGCTGGCGCAGGGCAGCAGGCAAATGCCCCCGATCCACACCATGGTGCGGCGCGCGGTACTCTCCTCGGCGCCGATCCTCGCCGACAAATATGAAAGTGCCGTCAGTAACAGGCCCAGGGCCAAGGGACGATTCCCGCCGTGGTGCCACTCGGTGGCGATCGTCCACTGACTGATGAGCCACGCGGGCGACAGCAAAGCCAGCAATGCGGCCTGAGGCCAATCCCGCAAAACCAAGAAGCCTGTTGCGGCTCCGATGCTCCACAGCAGGACGCCGGTGGCCCAATTTTCGTGAAGATTGAAAATTTGCGCGGTTAGAAATATGGCGGCACCGAGGGTCGCGGTGCCTAGGGCATGCAACGTGGTGGAAAGCGCGGTAAATCGAGTGGACAAAGCCGCTCCACCGAAGTGCAGCACCCCAACCATAGCGAGCACCAGCGAGAAGCGATAAGCGGGCGACAAGTCGGCCCAATGCGCAGCCACGAATAAAGTGGCTCCGGCCGCGAAGAGAATCCCGCCGAAGACCATGGCCAGGAACACCGGCCAGCGAAAGCTTGTGTGCTGTTCCTGTCTAACCTCATGCGCAAGAATCCGGGTCGCGGTCTCCGCGTCGATGAGACCAGCGGCAGTCCACTCCTGGATTTTGGCCTCCAGCTGGGTTCTATGAGTCACGAAATCGGCGCGCTCCGTGCCGCGAGGATAGAGAGAACTGGCAGAGGTAACGCATCGGGAAGATACAACTGGAGTACAGCAAATGCAAGACTTGCGGTTAGTAGAGTCTCCGTGTTAATAGGCTCAGAATCGTGAGGAGTAGAAAAGAACGGTCCTAAAGACCGGCCGCTACAACGGAGGCGCTGACGATGGGGCTGGAGTAAAACAAAATGCCCGTTCGCGATGGGGCTGGCGAGCGGGCATTTCGGCAGCAAAGTCAGGCGACTGCGGAGGTTTACTGACCCTCACAGGTGACGTTGTTATTCCAGTCCACGAAGGCGCCCTGGGGGTTATCGCGCCAGGCCCAGACGTGAAGTTCGAAGAACGCCGGGATGGCGAAGCGGTTGGGAGCGGCCACAAACTGGAAGGTCTGACCTTCCAGGGCCGGCGGAATGTTGTTGTGATTTTTCAACCACGTGGCGGCGTCCACGATGTACTCGACCCCGACGAGACGGCGCTTGTTGCCGACCGGCTCGTAGATCAGAGCTTCGGGATGCTCGACATCGATTTCGCCATCGCCAATCAGCGAGCCGTTGAGATAGTGAACTCCCATGGCGCCGTGGTCGGGACCGGAGACACAGCCAAATGCCGGTTCATATCCCGCCAGACCGGCATTGTTCACGTCGAGGAACGGCTGCGTGGCCTGGCGAACTTCTTCGACCAGTTTGGCGGGAACTCTGTGGTCCTGATGGACGTCCTGAGCCGTGGCCGGAGCGCTAGCGGAAACGGCCAACAGCAATCCACAACCGAAGATCCCAAGGGCCCAGGCGAGAGTTGCGATTCTCGTTTTTGACATCAGTATCTCCTCCTCGGTTGCTAAATTCGTTGCTTCTCGCAAAGCGATTGAGTTCGCATCAAGTTTTCTTCCATGCGCCGGACTGGTCTGGCGGTTTTCCGCAACTCGTGGTCCGTAGCCGGAAGAAAGTGTGGCTTGTAATCCGCGAGAATCGGTCATTGTGCTGGTCATAGGCGCTCCGCACTGACCGAGACCGGCACACCGCTAGTGAGCGAGTCAAAAACGGGAGAGCATTCGGTGCCGAGGCGAACGATTTCCTGCAGCTCGCTGTCTGGCACATTGGCGCTGATTTTGAAGTTTACGCGGATTCCCTGGTAGCCCTTGCGAACGAACGGATCAAGGCCCAGAAATCCGTCCAGATCGATGTCGCCTTCGAAGGAGGATTCCACCTGGTCGATGAGAATGCCGCGCGCCGAGGCGTGATAAACCATCGAAGTGGTGAGGCACGACGCTAAGGCGTGCAGCAGGTATTCGACGGGGTTGGCCGCGGTGTCCTTGCCGAGCAGGATGGCGGGCTCGTCAGCCTCCAGCGTGAAGGGAGTAGGATGCGACAACTCCTGATCCGCACCGCTGAATGTGGAGACCGTGGAGCAGTTGCGGCTTCCCTTCTGCCACTGATTGCGGATACGAAATTTGAACTTAGCGATGGAGGGTTTGGCCTTCGCCGCGTCGATGGTGGCGAAGAGTTTGTCGACTGCGACGCCATTGACTAGCGTTGACGATTGTTGTGCTACTGGCATGTTGTGTTTCCTTTCTTTTTGCAGTTTCGAAAAGTACCTGCCGTTGATGATGCTGAAGGTAAGCGAAAAATGGACTTGCAACCAGATGGCAGATACGCCATTGTAGAGTGGTATTTACGCCATACCCGTCTTTGCCCATTCAGGTGCCAAATGATCGAAATTACCGTTTTATTGCTGGACCAGATGTTTTCGTCGACCGCGATCGGACCGATGGAAGTGTTCCGGCATGCGGGTTCGCTGTGGAACACGCTCACCGGAAGCGAGAGTTCGCCGCGGTTCCGGGTGACCATGGCTTCCGGAGACGGCCGGCCGGTGCGCTGCGACGGCGAGATTCAGATCCGGCCAAATGTGGCGCTGAAAGACGTCGGGAAGACGGATCTGATTTTTGTGCCGACCACAGGGATCAGCGTTGACGACGTGCTGGAGCGCAATGCGCCGATCGTGCCGTGGCTGAAACGGCGGAGCCGCCGGGGAGTGGCGGTGGCGAGCGTTTGCTCCGGAGTGGGACTGGTTGCCGCCGCAGGCTTGCTGGACGGAAAGCGGGCCACCACGCACTGGGGGCTGGCGGAGCGGTTCCGCCAGAAATATCCGAAAGTGAAATGGATGCCGGAGCTGATGGTCACTGAAGACCGCGGTTTTTACTGCGGCGGAGGCGTGAACGCTTCGCTGGACCTAAGCATTTACCTGGTGGAGAGATTCTGCGGGCACGAAGTGGCGATGCAGACGGCGAAAGCATTGTTGATTGAGACGCCGCGCGCGTGGCAGTCGGGTTTCGCGATTGTGCCGCTGAAGACGGATCACACGGACGACTCCATCTCCAGCGCGCAGGAATGGATGCACAAGAATTTTGCGAAGACGTTTCCGCTGGAAGATCCGGCGCGGCGAGTGGGGATGAGCGAGCGCAATTTTGTCCGGCGCTTCAAGCAAGCCACCGGCGACAGTCCGCTGGTTTACTTGCAGAAGTTGCGGATCGCGGCGGCCAAACGAATGCTGGAGAGCAATCACCGGAGCGTCACAGAAATCAGCGAAGCGGTCGGATACCAGGATATTGCGTTCTTTCGCGCGCTGTTTGAGCGACACACTGGGGTGCCGCCGAGTGCGTACCGAGACCGGTTTGGGACCTAAGCATTGCTGGTGGCGGATTCACTGATGAACAGACTCACCTTGCTCGTGATCGCACGTCGAAGAGTTGCAGGCGCAAGTTGCGGGTAGTAGAGTCGCGGGCAACCACACTAACGAAAAAGGCAAATTCAGCAACAAGTGAAGAGCGATCCCCCGGCTCCGATAGAATCCGCTCGGGATGACAACGCGGAGGAAGGAATCAAATAGGCGGGCGAGATCGAAGGGCGCGATTTATCGCGCCCCTGCGGTTATGGGACAGCACCAAGAAACGCAATCGGCCGAAGAGGGGCGAGCGCAATGACTGAAAACGAGGCCAAGGCAGGAGCGGTACCGGTTGGGGAGGCAGTGGCGGAACCGGTAGTGCAGCGGGAGCGAATTGCGGCGGTTGATATGCTGCGGGGATTTGCGCTACTGGGCATCCTGGTCATGAACATCACCTCGTACGCGCTTCACGAGGGCTTTGATTTCCGGCCGACATCGATCGGAGACATCGGCAAAACGAACATGATTTTGTGGGCGGCGCGGTTTGTTCTGTTCGAAGGAAAGATGCGTGCGTTGTTTTCGATGCTGTTCGGAGCGGGTGTGATTCTGCTGACGTCGCGGCTGGAGAAACGGGGTGAAGGCACTCGCGCCGCGGACATTTTTCTGCGGCGCAATCTTTGGCTGGTAGCGATTGGAGTGATTCACGGCTACTTCCTCTGGTTTGGCGACATTCTGTACTCGTACGCGATTACGGCGCTGCTGTTCCTGTACCCGTGCCGGAAGCTGAGCGGCCGTGTGCTGGTGACCGCAGGCGTGGCGGTCTTCGCGGTTGCCGGCATTTATAACGTGGTGCGCTACGAGAAACGGAAGCAAGTGGTGCAACGAGGACAAGTTGCCGCCGCCGCGGAAGCCGCCGGGCAGAAGCTCACCGACGAGCAGAAAGAGGATCTAAGAGCGTGGCAGAAGATCCAGAAGGCGGCACATCCGGAGGCGGCGGAACTAGAGAAAGAGAAATCGGAGATGCGCAGCGGGTACTGGGCAGTGATGGGGCGCTACGCGGATATTACGTTTGATGTGCAAAGCACTTCTTACTACCGGTTCGGATTTTGCGATTACCTGGGAATGATGCTGATCGGAATGGGTCTGCTGCGGTTGGGGTTCCTGAGCGGTCAACTGCCGTATCGGGCTTACGGATGGACGGCGCTGGTTGGGTATGGCTTGGGTTTGCCGTTGGGTGCGCTGAGCACCTGGGAGGCGTGGCGGCACGGATTCGACACGTTGTCGCTGCTGCGTTGGGAGTTGCTGCCTTACGATTTGCAGCGGCTGCTGGTGGGGCTGGCGCACGCGTCCATGATGTTGATGATAGTGAAGGCAGGCGCGCTGCAATGGATTACGCGGCCGCTGGCGGCGGTGGGACAGACGGCGCTGAGTAACTATTTGGGAACGAGCGTGATTTGCACGCTGATTTTTAATGGCTACGGACTGGGATTGTTCGGAAAGCTGCAGTTCTACCAGTTGTTTTATGTGGTGGCGGGAGTTTGGGCTGTGAATTTGATTGTGAGTTCGATTTGGCTGAAATATTTCCGGTTTGGTCCGGTGGAGTGGTTGTGGCGGTCGTTGACGTATTGGAGGCTGCAGCCGATGCCGAAGGGAGACCCGGCGGGGCCGCTCGCCGTACCAGCCCAGGTTTGAGGAAAGGAAAAAGATAGCCGGGAGCAGCAGAGCGCGCGGAGATTCGCAGAGAGATTCATTCTTCAAAGTGAACGGCGCGCCGAGATGGAGTGCCGCGTGTTGCCTCCCTACTGGAAGGGGCGGTGAAGTCGTTCGCCAGGGTTGCGCGGCGGATCCAGCGCGCGTAGAAGGCGGCATTGAAGATGGTGATTGCGGCGAGCATGGTGACGAGGACGGGAGCGGTTTCGGACGAGACCCAGGCCAGCAGCCAGACGACGAACGAAAGACTGATAAGCGTGAATAAGACGAGCAGCATTAGACGCAGGAGCAACGCGGCGTGGCTGCGGGATTTCCAGAGGGCGTAGAACGCCGCAGCAATCATCAACCACATGAGATGAGGCAGGAACGGCGCGACGTACTTTGGAATCTTTTCCAGAACCATTCCGAGCAAGGCGAGCACAGCAAGTGCGACGACCAGCCTGAGGATCGCGAGCGGTAGGGCGAGAAGCAGCGATTGGTTTCTTGCGTGGCCGTGGCGGAAGTAGCGGCGGAAACGCCAGGTCTCAATGACCTGCCTGATGGCTTCTGCCCAAAGATTCCAGAGGGCGATGAAGCCAATGCCAAACATTCCAGCGAAGATAACACCGCAAAGGCCCATCAAAAGGCCGACGAGATGATCGAGGAAGTTGGGCTGGGTGTCGGCGGCGCCTGCGAGTAGGAAGCAAAGAACGGACGCGCCGAGACCCCAGTAAAAATATTGAAACGCGTTCCACGGGCGCGGCTCGAGGTTGGCAGGATGCGGGATGAGGAGCCGCTGTTTGAGGCTCCGCCAGGCGAGGTCGTAATAGACGCCGGTCGCGAGCAGCCCGGTAACGGCAATGATGGAGCCTTGACGGTAGATTTGCGGAAAAAGCGGGGCGTGGGACACGATTGAGGCGAGTTTAGGCCTAGCGGCATTGCAGGGTCAATGAAAGGCGGTGGAATTTTTGCGCGCCTCGATCGGTCTCCTATTCGAGTGGCTGGGAGGCCGCGAGATGAAAGCACTACTTTTTCCAGCAAACGCCCCAGCGCTGGCCAATGCGGGTCTAGCGGTGGAACTGGCAATGGGTGCAGCGCTGGGATGTGGAGCGTGGCTGGCGCGGCGTGGGCGCTATCGGGCTCATGCCTGGTGCCAAGCGGCGGTGGTCCTGCTGAACTTTGTAGTAATCGCGGTCGCGATGATTCCGTCGCTGCACGCGCTGGTGCTGCCGAAAATTCCAGCGCGACTGGGCCACAGCTTTTATGCGATCGCAACTTTGCACGGGGTGGTGGGGCTCGTGGCTGAGATAGCAGCGGTTTATGTGCTGGTGGCTGCGGGGACGACGTGGCTGCCCGAACGTTGGCGGCTGCGGAATTTCAGGGCGACGATGCAGGCGGTATTGGCGTTGTGGTGGGTGGCATTGGCGCTGGGTGTGACGACGTATGTTCGGTGGTATGGATGGTGAGGGAGGAGCGGCACGATTGCCCCCAGCCTGATTCACGTATTCTTGCTGCCTGCCATGAAGATCGCATTCATTTTGACAATCATCGCCATATTCGTTTTGGCCGGCTGTAAGGCATGGAACGAAAGATCAAAGGAGGGAGCGAGCGGGAAGGAAAAAGGCCGTTTCACCGTTATGCTAAGAATGGCCGCCCGTTTTTCGCGATCACCGACATGGGATTCATTGGTCGCGCTACGTCGATGGTCGATAACTTCCCCGGTCGCTACAAACGGCAGATGAGGAGTTCGCGTTCGTAGACCATTTCCTTGGGGAGATGGTCGTGGAGCTCGATGAAGAGCTCTTCATGGTCAATGACTTCGTGGCGCCAGGCTTTGTTGTCGAAGTGCTGTAAGGCGTTGAATTTTTCCTCGGGAAACTCGAGGCCGCGCCACTCCATGTCTTCGTAATCGGGCATCCAGCCGATCGGCGTTTCGCGGCCGGTCGCGCGCACCCGGGCGCGATCCACGATCCACTTGAGCACGCGCATGTTTTCGCTGTAGCCGGGCCAGATAAATTTGCCGTCGGCGTCTTTGCGGAACCAGTTCACGTGAAAGATGCGCGGCGTCACGCTGAGCGCGCGCTGCATCTTGATCCAGTGGCGAAAGTAGTCTCCCATGTGATAGCCACAGAACGGCAGCATGGCCATGGGGTCGCGGCGGACTTTGCCGATGGTTCCGGCCGCCGCGGCAGTCATTTCGGAGCCCATGGTGGCGCCGATGTAAACGCCCGAGCTCCAGTTGAAGGCCTGGTAGACAAGGGGCATGGTAGTAGCGCGGCGACCGCCGAAGACGAAGGCGTGGATGGGCACGCCGTTGGGATCTTCCCATGCCGGGTCAATCGTTGGACACTGCGAGGCGGGCGCGGTGAAGCGCGCGTTGGGATGAGCCGCTTTGACGCCACTCGTCCGGCCGATTTCCGGAGTCCAGCGATTGCCCTGCCAGTCGAAACATTCGGCTGGCGGCTGGTCGGTCATGCCTTCCCACCAAACGCCACCATCGGGTGTGAGCGCCACGTTGGTGAAAATGGTGTTGCGGGAAAGCGTGGCCATGGCGTTGGGATTGGTTTTTTTGGAAGTGCCGGGAGCGACGCCGAAGAAGCCTGCCTCGGGGTTGATGGCCCGCAACATGCCGCTTTCATCTGGGCGAATCCAGGCGATGTCATCGCCTACGGTCCAGACTTTCCAGCCTTCGAAGCCCTTGGGCGGAATGAGCATGGCGAAATTGGTTTTGCCGCAAGCGCTCGGAAACGCCGCAGCGACGTAGGTCTTTTCGCCTTTGGGATCCTCGACCCCGAGGATGAGCATGTGCTCAGCCATCCAGCCCTCGTCACGCGCGATGTTCGAAGCGATGCGCAGCGCGAAACATTTCTTGCCGAGCAGCGCATTTCCGCCGTAACCGGAGCCGTAGGACCAGATTTCGCGCGATTCAGGAAAGTGAACAATGTACTTTTCTTTGTTGCACGGCCAGGGGACGTCTTTTTGGCCGGGAGCGAGCGGCATGCCGACCGAGTGCATGCAGGGCACGACGCGCGCGCCTTGGTCAATTTCATCAAAAACGCGCTGGCCGATTCGGGCCATGATGCGCATGTTGACGACGACATAGGGCGAGTCGGTGAGCTGCATGCCGACCTTGGCCATGGGCGAGCCGATGGGACCCATGCTGAAGGGCAGGACGTACATGGTGCGGCCCTGCATGGCGCCGCTGAACAGACCCTTAAGTTTCCGGCGCATTTCGTAAGGATTTTCCCAGTTGTTGGTAGGGCCGGCAGCGTCCTTGGAATACGAACAGATGAACGTGCGGTCTTCGACGCGGGCGACGTCTGAAGCGTCAGAACGGGCGTAGTAGCAACCGGGCCAGAGGCTTTCATTGAGCTTGATGAGCGTACCGGCGGCGACCATTTCCGCGTACAGATGATCACGCTCTTCCTCTGAGCCGTCGACCCAGTGAATGCGCGCCGGGCGGGTGAGCTCGGCCATTTTTTCGACCCACCGGAGTAAGTGGTCGTTTTTGCTGAGCGGGACAGAAGCGTTACGCGTGGTTACAGTGCGGGTACTCATGCAGGCTAGAGCCTCCAAATTGCGGTCGCGGAGATTGCGGGTGAGGCGGCAAGGCCGCGAAGACGAGATTGCAGGGCCGCAGTGCGAAGCCGAAGGGCTTGGCAAAACAGCGAGCGAGCACCGGCTGCAGATTCTCGAAGTCAAGGCAAGTCCGGGGTGTCCAGACCTGCTCTACGCGCAATTATTCTAGCATTTTTGGGACAGCTGAGCGGGGCGCAGGGCTAGGACCAGGCGTGATTGTCGTTCGCGAAGCGAGCTAGAACGGCGGCGATGCCGTCTAGATGCAGCGTCTGATCTACGGCCCCGCGGCGGATGGCTTCCTTGGGCATACCGAACACGACGCAAGAGGATTCATCCTGCGCGATGGTGTAGGAACCGGCTTTGTGCATTTCGAGCATACCGTCGGCACCGTCGTCGCCCATTCCGGTGAGCATCACGCCGATCGCTTCCTTGCCGACGGTCTTAGCGACGGAGTGGAAAAGAGCATCGACGCTCGGCCGGTGCCGGGAAACCAGCGGGCCGTCAGTGACGCGGATGCGGTAACTGGCACCGAGTTGAAAGACTGACATCTGCAGATTGCCGGGAGCGATGTAGGCGTGCCCGGGCAGGATGATGTCGCCGTGCTCGGCTTCCTTGACCTCGATGTGGCAGATCTTGTCGAGCCACTTGGCAAAAGCGGCCGTGAAATGTTCCGGCATATGCTGCACGACGACGATCCCGGGCGAATTTTTGGGCATCGAGCTGAGAATGCTGGCCAGCGCTTCGGTCCCGCCGGTGGAGGCGCCGATCGCAATCATCTTGCAGGGGCCGGTGGGCGCGTGGGCGTAAAGAGCCGGCGCGAAAGCGGTCTTGAGTTTTGGCGGGCCGGTGAGCACGGCGCGCGGACGGACCCGGGCGGCGGCTGCGGAGCGTACCGCGTCAATGAGCATCACCGCGGATTCATGGAGAAAATGGCCGACAGCGAGCTTCGGTTTGGTGATGATTCCGACCGCGCCCTCTTGTACGGCGTTGATGGCGGCTAGCGTTCCGCGCGCCGCGACGCTGGAACAGATCAGCGTGGGAATAGGATCCTCGGCCATGATTTTTTTGAGGAACGTCAGGCCGTCCATGCGCGGCATTTCCAGATCGAGGACAATGACCTTCGGGCGCACCTGGGCCATTTTCTGCATGGCGAAAATCGGGTCGGCGGCGACGGTCACGTTCATGTCGCCTTCCTGCGAGAGCAGGCCGTGCAGAACCTGGCGGACGACGGCAGAGTCGTCAACGACGAGGACTTGAATCTTCGATGAGTGGTTAGCCGCGGGCATCGAACTCTGGCTCCGCAGGATGAACGGGCGCATAGATTGTCGGAACGACGTTGCGCAGCACGTGATTCATCGAGTGCAGGCTTTCGGCGTGGCCGACGAAAAGAAATCCGCGCGGGGACAAGTGCTCCAACAAGCGCCGAATCACGCGGGTGCGGCTTTCCATGTCGAAATAGATCAGCAGATTGCGGCAGAAAATCAGATCGAACTTGCCGGAGATGGGGTATTTCAGATCGTTGAGATTCAAACGGAAGAAGCGAATCAGCGATCGGACTTCCGGGCCGGCTTTGATCTTACCCTTGTTCTCGCCGAAGCCTCGCAGCATGAATGCCTTGAGGTAGCGGTCCGGGATTTCTGCTGCCTTGGAAAAATCCCAAGTTGCCGATTGGGCGATTTTGAGCACGCGGGTGGAAAGGTCGGTGGCGGTGATGTCGATGGACCAGCCGGACGACGGCGGCAAATGATGGAGCAGGGTCATGGCCAGCGAGTATGGCTCCTGGCCTGTGGAGCATCCGGCGCTCCAGACGCGGATGGTGCGCGAGCGCTGGCCGGCTTCGGCGTCCGCATGCCACTGTGGCAGGATGCGGTTCTGCAAGAATTCAAATTGCGCCGGCTCGCGAAAGAATCGGGTTTCGTTGGTGGAAATTAGGTCCAGCATCCGGGTGAGTTCTTCCGGATCATTGCTGACGGCGCGATGATATTCGGCGAACGAATGTAGACCGAGAACCCGCAACCGTTTGCAGAGCCGGCCTACCAGCAGAGCCGTTTTGTTGTGCGACAGCCAGATTCCCGCTGTGTGGTAGATGAGTTCCTGGAACTGCGTGAATTCTTGACCGGAAATGGATGGTGCGTGAAGGTCGAAGAGACGCGGGCCTCCCTCTAGGCCGCGCGCCCCTTCCCCCTGATCCACAATGTGTTTTCTGCGAGCCGCGACTTCCGCCAAGGGCCGGTCCCTAGAACTATTCTGCGGCTGGTTGGTGGTCCGCCGATGAATCGGACGCGCTGGTGCTCTTCGAGTCATCTGACGTGACGCCTTCCTCCTGGTTGGCTTGCGAATCGGCATTCGCCGAGACTTCATTAAGGCTGAGCAACTCTTCGGTGGAGAGAACCTTGTCCACGTCGAGGAGCAGGGCGAACTTTTTGCTCATTTGCGCCATGCCTAGCAGGTAGTTCACTTGCACGCGGGTACCAAACTCCGGCACTTCGCGGATGTCGTCAGCGGTCAAGTCAACAACCTGGTTGACGGAGTCCGCGACAATACCCATCGTGGTGTTCTGATTTTCCAGTTGCCCTTCCAGAATCACGATGCACGTCGTGCGTGTCACGGCCCGCTCTTCCATACCAAACTTGACGGCCAGATCCACGACCGGCACCACGCTGCCGCGCAGGTTGATGACCCCGCGAATCCACTTGGGAGTCTGCGGAACTACGGTCACCGTGTCGTACTCGATGATCTCCTTCACCTTGAGGATGCCGATGGCATATTCCTCACCGGCGAGGAGAAACGTCAGATACTGCTGTTGGTCAATGCCTTCTTTGCTCGCAGTCGCCATGGTTGTCTCCTAATGCGAAGCGCCTTAGAAGCGCGCGAAGCTCTGTTCTTCGGCCGGCGCGTTGGCCGGCTTTCCGTTTGGCTTATTCGCGGCGGCGTTGGCGGCGGCAAATTGCTGCAGGTGCTTGGTCGCCGACTTAGAACCATGCTTAAACAAGAAAGACACGCCGGAATTTTCGTCAGTGGTCTTGAAGAACGCCACCAGTTGAGCCAGCGCTTCCGATTGGGAAGCCATCTCTTCCGCGGTGCTGGAAAGCTCTTCTGCTGAGGAAGCGTTGCGCTGAGTGACCTGGTCAACCTGCGACATCGCCTTGTTGATCTGGTTGACGCCGGATGATTGCTCGCGCGACGCGGCAGAGACTTCTTTCACCAAGTCGGCGGTACGCTGAATTGACGGAACCAACTCATCGAGGAGTTTACCGGAGTGCTCGGCAACCTTGACGCTGTCAGAAGCCAGGCCACTGATCTCCTTAGCCGCAGTTTGGCTGCGTTCGGCTAGCTTGCGTACTTCGGTGGCAACGACCGCGAAACCGCGGCCGTGTTCGCCGGCGCGCGCCGCTTCAATGGCGGCGTTGAGTGCCAGCAAATTGGTTTGATAAGCGATTTCGTCAATGATGTTGATTTTTTCGGTGATGGACTTCATCGCGTCCACAGTTTGCTTGACGGCCTTGCCGCTCTCTTCCGCTTCGCGAGCTCCCTTGGAAGCGACCTGCTCCATTTGACGGCTGTTCTCGGAGTTCTGATTGATGGACGCGCTCATCTCTTCAAGGCTGGCGGTGGTCTCTTCGACCGACGCCGCCTGTTCGCTGGTGCCCTGAGAGAGGGATGAAGAAGTCGAGGAGACCTGTTGTGCCGCGCTGGCGATAGAGCCTGCGCCGCCCTTGACCTCAATGATGATCTTTTCGAGCTTTTCGAGGAATTCGTTGAGTGAAGCGCTCATCTGGCCGACTTCGTCGGCAGTGCGGACTTCGATGCGGCGGGTCAAGTCGCCACCACCGGCGGCCATTTCGGCCAAGTGGGTAGTCATGGCTTCGACCGGGCGGCTGACGCTGCGGGCAATCATTTGCGCGGTCAGAATCGCCACCACAAAGGCCACAACGACCACAAAGAGCATCAGGAACATGGTGCGCTGAGCGAACTCTGCCATCACCTGGTCCTTGCCGCCCATAATTTTGAAGTGCTCCGCGGAGAGGTCGGCGGCGGCTCCTTCCAGTGCGTGGATGGAGGCTTTGTACTCGATAATCGCAGTGTTGGCGGCTTGCGGAGTCTTAGTGCGGCCTTCTTCAATCGCGTTGATCACTTTGAGGTAGCCGGCCTCATAGTTTGAAGCTTCTTCCTCCATCTTGCGAACGGAGGCCGCATCTTCCGCGTTCAGGCTCTTTTTGCTGATGGCTGCCAGATGATCCTTCAGATCCTCGCGTTTCTTCTTCCACTTGCCGAGATAGTCTTCGCGGACCTTGGCGTCGTCGATGTTCAGGAAAGTGTCCTTTTCAGACCGCCGCAACTGCAGCGTGTCTTCGTTGATGGCCGACGCGAGCTCCGCAATCTTGGCGTCGCCTTGCAGCATGGAGATGGTTTCCTGCTTTATGGAATTCAGCCCCCAATAACCGGAGACCGCCACGATCAGCAGCAGCACCAGCACAACTCCGAATCCCAGCAGCAGCCGTCGCGAGATCGACATGTTCCTTAACATTTCCGTTTCTCCCTTATCCGTCAAAATATTGTTCTTCAATGACCTGAGCCCAATTTCGTTGAGATCACGCGATCTCTGATGCCCCTACAAAGCCGGCGAGCAGAGCCGGAACATCCAGAATCAAGGCCACGCGCCCGCTGCCGAGAATGGCCGAACCCGAAACACCGGTCACCTCTTTGAACAGATGGGCCAGCGGTTTGATGACCGTCTGACTCGAACCGTAAAGCGAGTCCACAACCAGGCCGGCGCGCTTCGAGTCATGCTGGACCACGACCACGTTTTGCCGGGCCGCGCGCGAATGCTCTAACTGAAAATGGTCGCTGAGCTTGAGGTAAGGCACGGGCTCGCCGCGAAGATGCATGACGCCGGTGCCGTAGTCGGATTCCCGTGCTTCCACTGGCAGCTCAACGCATTCGAGAACCTGATCCATCGGAATGACGTAAGACTCCTCACCGACGCCAACGCCAAACCCGTCAATGATGGCCAGCGTCAACGGAAGCCGAATATGTACCGTGGAGCCTGCGCCGCGTTCGCTAGAGATGGACACGCTTCCGCGCAGCGCCTGCACGTTCCGGCGAACCACATCCATTCCCACGCCGCGGCCGGAAAGATCGCTGACCGAACCCGCAGTGGAAAAGCCCGGCTCGAAAATCAATTGAAACAGATCGCGGTCCGCCAGGGACTCCGGATCGTCGGAAAAGCCTTTTTTGTGCGCCACTTCGACCATGCGGCCGCGATCCAGGCCGGCGCCGTCGTCGGCAACTTCGATCACAATGCTGGCGCCTTTGTGGATCGCGCGCAGCGTAATGGTTCCACTCGGGGATTTGCCCTTTTTCTTGCGCTGTGCGGGTGGCTCAATGCCGTGATCGATGGCGTTGCGGATCATATGCAGCAGCGGATCCTTCAGATGCTCGATCACCGACGTGTCCACTTCGACGTCTTCACCCTCGATCACCAGGCGGGCCATTTTCCCGTGGGATTTCGCGACGTCGCGCACGGTGCGGACAAATTGGCGGAAAAGCGGCCCCATCGGCACCATTCGGGCCTTCAGGATGGTTTCCTGCAGTTCGGTGAACAGGCTGTCGGCAAGCCGGGAAGTTTCATGAAGCTCTTCGAAATTGGCAGACTGGGAATTCTCGAGCAGCTTGCTGACCCGTCCGCGGGCGATAGCAATTTCGCCGGTAAGGTCGAGCAGGCGATCGAGCTTGGTAACTTCGACGCGAACCGTGCGCAGAGTCTCGGCGTTTCTTGCGACGGAATTCAACTGTTCGGATGACGGCGATGGAGAAAGGGTTTCGTCCGTCTGCAGCTCCTTGGCCGAAGCACGGCCCGCCTGGAGCGACTTGGAAATCTTATTCAGGACGGTGCGCGCCTGGGCGTTGATCTCATCCCGGCCGTCGCGCGCTCCGGCGACCATCTCCCGCAGCACATCCAGCACAGAGAACATCAAATTGATGATTTGCGGAGTGACTTCCAGATTTTCGCTGCGCACTTCATCGAGAAGATTTTCGGTGCTGTGCGCGAAACTCTGCAGGTTGGGCAGCTCCAGAATTCCCGCGTTGCCTTTGATGGTATGCACGACGCGAAAAATATCCTGGACTAGCTCACGGTCATCGGGGTGCGACTCCAGCCCCAGAATGGCTTGCTCCATCTGGGAGAGGCCCTCGCCGGACTCGACCAGGAAACTGTTCAGGATGACTTCGCGTGAGATTTCCATTTCAGCTTCCAATCACGCTGCAGGTGATTTCGCCGGTGTCAGTGCGCATGGCGATCTTTCGTCCCTTGCTGCCGCCGGTATCCCAGCGAAGAACGGGAATGCCTGCACGGGAAAGCGTGTCGGTGGCAAGCCGGATATTTTGTTCGCCGATCGGCTCGCGCGCGCCGTTAGAAAAGGCGCTCAACACGCAGGCCCCACCGTAAAGGTGCGCCTGCAGATCCTGCTTCCGGCTGCCGCATTTGCGTAGTTCCTGCAACAGCGTAGCGATTGCTACGTCTCCATAGCGAGGCGAAGGCTGGCCTTCGCCGGCAAGAGTCGGCAGAAGAAAGTGCGTTGCGCCGCCCATTTTTAGTCGAAAATCGTAAATGCAGACCGCGACGCACGAGCCTACGATGATCTTGAGGCTGGCCGGCGCCGCCGAAACATAAAGATCACCAGGATGAAGATAGACCTGACGCATTACTGGTGCACCCGTGCCAACGCCAACAGGAACCGGCGCCGTCGGGGGTTCTGAGCCACGTTTCACAAATTCCAACGAGGGGCTCATCGCCGTGCTGCCCCGGCTGCGCCCTCGAGACTGAACAGGCTAGGGCCGTAAGCCGCCAGCAGCCCGAGAATTTCCCGGTCGCGTGAATCGAAGCCCTGACGCTGCGGCAAGAGCGAGAAAAACACGACGGCCCCTTCCGCAATGTGTCCTTGCGCCAGCGGAACCAGCGCCGTAATGCCGACACTGGCAAGAAATTCATCGCCCGGTACGCGCTTGTCAACGATGCGGACCTGGCCACGGCGGATCTCCTTGGCAAGGGCCGAGCCGTTGGTCTTGAGCGTCTGGCGCGTGAGTGGAGTCAAACCGACAGAAGATACGATGACCGGCGGATGGCCGATGCTTTCCAGTGTGACCACGGCCATCTCTTCGCAGCCCAACAAGTTGGACCCGATTTCGATTACCGCATCTGCAACGCTCTCACAGCCGCCCGAAAGCACCGCTTGCTTCAGCCGCTGGGTCACGGCGTACAACCGGGTCCATACCGTGTGGCGATCCAGCGTAGGAGCAGTCTTCATGCAGTGCTGCAGATATTCGCGCGAGCGTGTTTCCAGC
This sequence comes from uncultured Acidobacteriaceae bacterium, assembly GCA_964594885.1. Lineage (GTDB taxonomy): Bacteria > Acidobacteriota > Terriglobia > Acidiferrales > UBA7541 > Acidiferrum. The sequence continues at coordinate 884 of CAZQOB010000022.1, read as the reverse complement.
AGTTCCGCCAGCGCGGCCGCAGACTTTTGATCAACACTGCTAGTCACCAGGGGATTTCCAGGAGCCTTCAAAGTCATTTGCTGGCTTTCTCGACGGTCAGATAGCCGTTCACCATTTGCAGCAGTTCACTGCTTTCAATCGGCTTGGTAAGATAGTCGTTGCAACCGCTCTCGAATCCCATCTCTACGTTTTGCGGCTCGCCTCGGCTGGTAACCAGGATGATGGGGGTCTCGCGCAGCTTTTCCTGGCGGCGCATCTCGCGGCACGCCGCAAAACCGTCCATTTTCGGCATGATGACGTCCATCAGGATCAAATCGGGCTGCTCGGCGAGAGCCGCTTGCACTGCTTCCAGACCGTTCCGCGCTTGCACAATGTCAAAGTTTGTATACTTGCGAAGCAACATCTCTTCCATAAGAAGAGTGGTGCTGGAGTCGTCGACAATCAGGACTTTTGCAGGCATCTCTGTAGGCACCTTGGGTTTTGTTTGCCTAATAGCCGCAAAAAAGGCGCTTAGGCGGCACTGGAGGGAATGCAAGAGCCTCTCCAAAATGAATGGACCGTAACATTTGCGCCTGAAATCGGGCTGTGGAAAACCGGTTTGGGCGCGACACTTTGGGTCGCATCATCTCTTCATTACTTATACATCGTCTAAATTCAGGGACATAGCAAGTGGCCGCTTTCTGTCAGAACCAGCCGATTTGTGCTTAGGCGGTCCGCGGAGTTTATGTGGAAATCGGCAAATGCTAGTCGCAATAGCGTGAGAATCGAAGGCTTCTTTCTCAGGATGAGACGGTTTTCCGGCCACAGCGAGACCACATTCGAAACTAGTGTAAGCGTAAGCCGGAGGCCGTCTGGACAAGCTGATCGAGATAGTTCAAGCAGTC
>CAZQOB010000021.1:0-65798 GCA_964594885.1 uncultured Acidobacteriaceae bacterium | reverse complement strand
AATGACTCAAACCAACCTAGCAATTGTTGGCTCAGCACGATTTTTCAGCAGCCTGTTAGGGGATTGCGCGGGTTTTTCTTACAACTGCACGGTCCCGCTGGCGCCTCTCCTGCCAGCTAATTGGGTCATATTCGGATGGATGCGTCGCAGGGTGCAGTCTGCGGCTCAAGAGGCAGCTGCGGCCTTTCTCTTTGCCGCTACGACTGTACGATTCTTGAGGAGATAGGCCACGCATCCAGCGAGGGCCTGGAGGCCGTCCGCTTTTGAAACGACGGCATCGAATCCAGCTTGCGCAGCTTCAGCAAGCCCGATTTCGTGCATGGTACAGAGCACAAGGGGAACTTCCGGGGCGATGGTCAAGACCTTGGCTGCCTGAATGCCGTTCACGTTAGGCATGGAGAGGTCGAGGATGATCAGGTCCGGCTTGTTTTCCCTGACGCTCTCGATGGCCTCGTTGCCGTCGGCGGCTCTTGGAAGGAATCCACACCCGCGTACAACTCTAGAGAGTTTCTCATCAGGTTTCTGAAGACCTGGTTATCATCGGCGATGAGCACTGTCGGTGACATGACTCGGCGAAAGCCTCAACGGCACTTTGGAAAGCGGGGTTAATCGTGTCAAGCGGTTGAGAGTTGTAGGGTGCCGGTGGTATGGTCGGCGGCGTTCAGCGGCCAAAATCTCGGATATTGGGAGCCAAGGTGCCGGTAAGGGCCAATCGATTGAATCAGGGAGTGAACAGAATCAACGCAGAACCAGACTTTTCCCTTACCTACTGACGTTTATCAGGTACGAAAACTGGCACACACACGGTGCGTCTGTATACGACTCAGAATCCACAACACTTGGCGGGGGCGCTTGTCGATCTGCAGGATTGATCGGCAAGTAAGGCTGTTTGCCGGACTCGTGAGCCAATCAAAAGACCGGCTCAGCAGCGCCCACCTGGACGATTCGACTGCTTGCGCTGTGCCAGGCTACCGCTGCTCACCTTCACTGCGTGGGTCAGTCTAAAGTGTTGGGCTTTTTACCCACGAAACGGTGATGCGCTGATGAATACGCTACGACGTTTGCCGCTGCTCGTTGCGGCACTGACAATCTGCCTGTTTGCCGCTCCCTCTTTCGCTGCGCCCACGAGCGCTGAGGACCGCGAACACCTGCTTGTGCATTTTGAGATGACAACCCAAATGGTCGCCGAGCAGGTGCGGGGGTTGTCTCCCGCTCAACTTGAATACAAAGCATCGCCCGATCGCTGGAGCATCCGGGAAGTAGTTTCTCACTTGGCTGTTGCGGAGCCAGATTACTGGCGCGATTTGCAGAAAAGCGTCAAAGCGGCGCCGGATATGAATCATAAGAAATCGGTGAACACAGACGCCGACATTATGTGGTATGGAATCGATCGCGTGGTGCACACTAAGACCGGCGGCGGGCACGAAAAAGTCGATACCTATAAAGACCTGAACGAGGCCCTCGGCAAGTTTCAGGCGCTCCGCGCCACGATGATCGAATACGTCAAGACGACAAACGACGATTTGCGTGCCCACAGCTTTGGCGACGGTAACGAAGTTATCGATTGTTGGCAATGGATGTTGGAAATCTCCACTCACTCCGAGCGACACATCCAACAGATTCGCGAAATCAAGAACGACCCGAATTTCCCAAAGAAATGAAGGGGGGAATCTGACGGTCGGTAGAATATCGATTCACGCTTGTGTTTGAACCTGCTTGCCCGCTAAAGCCGCGTGGTAAGTCCTCAACCGTATAAGCGGGTACCGGACCAACTTGTCCGGGAAGGGCTCTTGATGCTGAACGGCGCCAGACCGTATCGCTTCGCGCGCTGAATGGAATTGCCCAACATTCTGCGAGTTACTCCCCCTCCAACGTCACATGCACTTCCTTCATTTCCGTGATTCCCGTGATGACAATCGCGTGCGTCCCATTGCGCTCAAACACGGTGCCGTTCGCTCGCACATATTTGCCGACGAAGGGCATCAACTTTTGCCTCTGACTGTAATCCGGCATCTTGTCAGAAATAGGCAGATACAGGTCGCCGTCCTTCGTCAGAATGGCAAGCGGCGAACCTGCCCTCACGCAGTCCAACACGCATTTCATGCTCAAATGAGTCGCGTTTCCATCGAGGTTCTGAATGGGGCATGCCATATCCCGAACCAAGCCCTCAATCGTGGTCCTTGATCTATTTGCGCGGGCGCCTTCCATCGACGTTTTCTGTGCAGGCTCGGGCGCTGCCAGCATCGAGGCAACACCGCAGCCCGCCAACAGGCAGAGACGCAGAATTTGCTTCATCCGTCCCCCTTTTGGCCAGGGATCTACTTGCGGCGAAGCCAACCTATCATGGAATTGTTCAGGCCCTAGGGCCTTTGGCGCAATTTCTCACAATCCTTTTTTCGCAAGCCGGAATTGACGTTCGCTCACGAGAACAGACGGAGAGACGATTTGCAAGCACACGGGCGTCTGCTCTTCCCGGAAACAACTTCTCATTCATCGCGGCTAGGAGGGTCTGCCACAACCGACGTCCAAGACGGTAGCGTTCTTCGGGACGATTACCTGGTTCAACGCCCAGTCCGTCATTTTGGCGTGCCCGATATTCATCGTTCGGACAACGCCCCTCGGGTGTCCACTCGGATTCCGAACTTGCCGAAATAGCTCAGCAATGCGAACTTCAGGAACTTGGCCGTTACCTCTTGCATGAATCTCTTTTTCTCGAAACGCCCAAGGACATTAACACAGGGAAGCGAAGTCATGATTAGGCGAAGCAATGAGTGTGGGAGCGAGCCGGAATACAGTAAGCTTTTTCGATAGGTCGCGGTTAAGCGCGTTTTATCAGGGCCCTTTCCGCATTGTTACGACAAAAGAGAACTCGTGCGCGACAATCTGCCACGTCCGTTACGGAATTTCAGCGACTCGCCTTGTCTAGCACCCAGATGCTGCCGGAACTCTGTGACGTCGTTACCATCAATTTGTCGTGGGTCACGTCAATGTCGACCGACGGTATGGTCCGAGCCACCATTAGAACGGCATCGTGGAAATCGGTGACTTGCGATAGAGGCCCAGTTGGTTTGCCTCGCGCCGGGTCCACCGGAACACGGAAAACGTTATAGAAGCCGCTGCGGCCGGAAAGAAAATAGATCATCCGGCCGTCGGGCGACCACCTCGGTTTGTCATCCCAGTGCTGGCCATCGGTCAGCTGGTTCCATTCGCCGCCAGCAGCCGATACAAGAAAGATGGCCGACGCCAGACCCCGACTCGAATTACGAATGCCCTCAAAAACGATCCAATGTCCGTCAGGAGAGAATCGCGCCTGAAAAAGATCGATGCCGGGCCGCGCGGCGACCAGTTTCCAGTCGCGACGACTTGAGGACGTTACATCAATCGGGATCTGCCAGACTTCAGTCTGTCCGGTCTCGGGATTGTCTGCCGATGCCAGGATCGACTTCCCGTCGGGAGCCCAGTCGTAAATAAACAGGCCTGCTCTTTGCGGCTCTGTAAGCGGAACTTCGCTTCGCTTATCGGTGTCCCACAAAACAGCTTGCACTTCAGCACTGGCGGGTCTCAGACGAATATAAGCGAGTCGTTTGCCATCCGGACTCCATTGCGGTTCATCCCGGACGAATAAATCGTCGGCCGCCACAACACTTTCTGTGCCTTGAACCAGATCGACCTGCCAGATTTCCCAGCGTCCGGCCTTTTTGGCGGAGTATGCAAGCTTAGTACCGTCACGGCTCAGGCTGCCCTCCCAGGCTTCCAAGCCACTATTCGTGACAGCCTTTCCCGGTCCGGTGATCTGACCCCGTCCGGAGTTGATCGGGAAAATCCAGCTCTGAACCTGTTCCGAAAGGCTCGTGAAAGCCACACGATTACCGTCAGGAGAAAGCGAAAACTCCGTCTCGACTTCACCGCCCGTGGTTATTCGTTCGATGCTTTCTCCGCGCAGAGATTCTGGATTTACGCGCATGCGCCAAATGTTTCGCGCGCCCCGAAACATCCGCTCGAAGTAAAGCTCTTTTCCGTTCGGCGCCCAGCTAAGTTTGAAGTCCGTATCACCCCATCCGCTGTAGCCGACGCCCGCCACGTCCTCCACCGCTTTCAATACTTCCGGAGACAACTCGCTTCGGACCACCTGCCCCGGAGAATTCACCCCGCCAGTCCAGATGTTGGGAAGTGGAGTTGGCACCATTTGCCAGCCCCATAGTGATACCCTCTTGCCGTCCGGGTGCCATGCCGCAGACATGATGTACGCGTGAGAAGTAACCTCCGGCAAAACCTCATGAACCACTTCCGGGTTCGATATTTCGACCGAGAAAATCTTTGAGCTCAAGCCGAATTTCATTGACTGAAACAAAATTCGCGAGCCGTCGGGAGACCAGCGAGGATAATGGCCGAAAGACGCAACCTTCCGCGCAAAGCCGGCGCCTCCGATTGCCGGCTCAATAAAGATGCTGCCATCGCCTTCCTCGGAACGATAGGCAATGTATTTTCCATCGGGCGACCAATCGGGTTCCCAGTTTGCGGATGGGCCTTTTGTTACCTGTACCGGCGCCCCTCCGTTGATTTGCTGTACCCAAATATCAAACTTTCCGCCGCGATTCGAAGCAAAGGCGAGGTAGCGTCCATCGGGTGACCAGGTAGCGCCAATCTGCAAGCCGGGATCGAAGGTCACCCTCGTTAGCGTCCGCTGGGGTGAAACCTCGGACCGGCTAGACCAGAAGCGAAACAGAAAGGTGGCGGCGACAAGAACGATAAGAATTATCGCCAGTGCACTCCACCGCTCGGCCGATGAACGGCGAATGTCGTCAGCAAGAGCAGGAGCAATTTTGTCGTGCGGCGAGGTAGGTAGCGCAGACTGTGCAGCGCTCGATTGGCCTTCCAGTTGCGCTGAGATCTCAGCTGGCTCTGGGGTCGTCTTGGCGCCATCAATTTTTCCGATAAAACGATAGCCCCGACGCGGGACCGTTTCGATGAACTTCGGTTCGTCGGCGGAGTCGACCAGTGCCTCGCGCAAACGATTGACGGCGGCATTTAAGCCATGCTCAAAGTCCACGAAGGTATCGCCGGGCCAGAGCTTACTTCGCAGTTCCTCGCGGGTTACGACTCTTCCCGGGCGACTGAGTAGAATCAACAGAATCTCAAACGGCTGCCCTTGTAGCTTGGTTTTCAGACCTTTGCGAAACAGCTCTCCGCTTTCCGCGTCCGCCGAGAAGTCGCCAAACCGAATCACCGAGCCTCCAACACCAGGTCCGAGCACAGTTGGGAAGGCTGCGAGTATACCTATCGCGATATGTAACGGCAACTAATGGCTGTCTATGTACCTGAAGGCATTGGAGTTGCGGCATGACCTGCTCGCGACGAGCAAATGAGAACGTCGCGAGCTTCGCTGAATTGAGGTAGCTCCGCGCATCGCCGACTGTCGGCCTTACCCCCGGGAGGTGGGAGCCGATGTTTCGGAATCGAGCAAGAGTTCTGGCAATCCTGGCGATTTGGGCGACATTCGGTAGTTGTTCGCAGGCCACAACGGCCAGAAGCCACGAACGGGAGCTTTCGTTTCAACTCATCAACGAGAATCTGATTGTCGTGCAGGGCAGTATCAACGCCGAGAACCACTTGAATCTCGTTCTCGATACCGGCGCAACCTGTACGCTCCTCAATTCCGAATTGGCGCGTAGAAAGGGGCTTTATGGCAAAAACACGACCGTCACAGCGATGGAAGGGCCATCTTCTGCCGAGATTGTCAACGTCGCCGAAATCAGAGTTGGCGAGTTTCACGCTCTGGACCACCGCGCACTGGTAACAAACCTCCAAGGTCTGCGCACCAAAGACGGAGCTTCGGTCGCAGCGATTATTGGCTTGGATGTGCTCAAATCTTCCAATTTCTTGGTCGACTTCAAAAAACGAGTACTAGTGTTCAATCCACTAACGCAGGGCAAGCACCACGCTGCGTTTATCGTGACTGAGCCTTTCTTGACAGTTTCCGCGAATGTGGAAGGGCAGCAAATGCGTTTGCTGGTGGACTCGGGCACGCCGCGACTTCTGCTTTTCAGGAATCGCGTCGATCCAGAACACTGCAGAATGCAACCGGTAGCGGCGGGAACTACTCCGACCATGGTCACTAGCACCGGAACGGTATCAGCACACTGGTTTCGGGCTTCGCATGTTGCACTTGGCGAAGTCAGTTTGCAAGAACAACTCCTGCTGGTGGCCGATACCGCTGACTTCAATGGACAGATTGATGGTTTGCTCGGTTTGGCACAAACCGGCTTTCAAAAGGTTTGGTTCGATTTCGCGGAACGAATGATGGCCTGGGAATAGATTTGGGGACAGGTAGTTGGCAAACCGTCCATAACGCAACCCGTCGGAGCACTTGAGCGCTGAGGAGGAGCCGCTCTTGCCAGTCATTGGGTTGGGCAGGGGAACCTGGCCGGCTCGAACCTTTGCACCGCCTCGACAAACTCGTTCGTGGGCGCTCGCTCGAGCAGCGGCCCCGTTTTTATTCCCCTCAGGTATTCGTCGAAAAAGGCCAGAGTATAGCTTCGCACCGTCGCGAGGATGGCAGCTCGCTTGTCTCGATCGGCGTTGTCATGAGCCCCGAGCAGGGGCAAATCGCTAAAGTCCATGTGGGAGATTTTCTCGCTTCGCAATCTCACGCAATAGCTGCCTTTTCCGGTATTCCGCAGCGCGGCTTCCTGATCCGCATCGAGCTTTTTAACCAAAGCCTCGATGCGCTGGCGCGGCATTTTCATCTGGGCGACTTGCTCGTCAGTCAAGTGAGGGGTTGGCGGGTCGTGGACAATGAGCATGAACGCCTGGTCCATGGCCCACCCACGTCCATCCAGAAAAAGGGGCCTTTTCGCAACGACGCCGTCTTCGTTCAGACATGCTTTGAATCGCCGGTCGAGCTGACATGCATGCGCCGCTGCAATCCCGCCGAACGAGTGGCCAAATGCCCCAACCCGAGTGAGATCAAGTTGTCCAGCGAACGGCAGCGCCGACGAACCAGCTAAAGTCGCACGAGTAAGTTCGTCCAGCACGAATCGAATGTCGTTGGCGTGCCATTCCAGCTGGTTGAGGTTTGCTTCGCCTTCGAGAGACGGTGGCTTCGGCCAGCGCTGTTCGGAGAACGCGATCTGCCGCCCGTCGGGAAAGATCGTCACGATGGCGTCGTACGGGTGGGAGATCGCGGCTACGACATAGCCGTGACTGGCGAGATCCTCCAGCTGGCCCGCGTAAACCTCTCGAACCATACCGCCACCCGGTGAGAAAATCAGCAAAGGGCTTTGCTTTGCAGAGCGCGCATAAGGCGCCGAGGCGAAAGCGTGGGTTTGCACTCCTAGCTTGACTGATGCGGATGCCTCACGAAAGAACGCCTGAAAGCCGTCCGCACCCGTCGCTTTTTCATACGCCGCGGCATCCAGATAGACAGCGGGACCTGCGTTCGATGGTTCTGCAGGGTACCAGATGTCTACCATCAACTCGCGCGGTTCGTGAGTGGGCGAAAGCGGTTCGATGCGCGATTCATCCGTCCAATGCACCGTGATCTTCCCCACTGCGAACCGACCCGTCGCTGGAGGAAGGGCAACTATTGCGGGGCTTGACGCTGAGGCATGTGATTGGTTTCCTGTAACTTGGCTTTGACCTAGAAAATAAATCGCCCCTAGTAAAAGTGACGCGGAAGTTTTCCTGTTGAGCATGCTTCACCTCGGATATACCCCATTCCCAAATACGACCCGAGAGTGGCAAATGTTCGCTGAATGGTTAGACCGCCAGGTCCCGGCGATCTCGGAATTGGGGACTTAGAGCGGTTCGATCAACCTGCACTCTAGTTGCCGGGTCCAAAAAAGCAGCTCCAATTCCAATAGTGATAAAGGCGGTCACAAATACCACCGATGCTAGCCAGATGAGCGAATCCGTGTCTTCGATTCTCCGCCCAATCGTCCACCATGGCCATACCGTCGAAAGCGGTGCTCAATAGAGAAGCCCATGTCGCCCACAGCCAGTACCTGAAACTTTCGATTTCTACAGCGTATGGACTCTTGCTCCCCAAAGTGGGCCGAGTGCGCGGCTCAGATAGACGTATTCGCCGCCTGCCTCCGGCAATGCCGCACCGAGCTCTGCGTAACAGAAAACTCCAAAGAGAATGACAACGCCACCGACGAGCCAGACGGCCATCACATCCCATGCAGAGCCCACGTCACGAGCCATTTGGCTAGGCACAAGGAAAATTCCGGTGCCAATCGTTCCACCGATCACCACCGCAGCTGCGGACCACACACCAAGTCCACGTACCAATCCTGGCGGCATTTCTCGGGCCGTTTTCGGCATATTGTGAATCTTGAGAGGTGTGATGAGCCTACGTTCTGAGCCCAGATTCGTCAACGGAGCCCTACACGGAGCCTACGCGCCAGTAGCTGAGGACGGAGCAAGCCGCTGTCGGCTGTTCGCGTGTACCGGCGCGGTTTTATGGTGTTTGGCTGGCACCACCACGCCCCATGAAGGCTTGAAAGGGGTCGGCCAGGACACAATCCAAAAAACTGAATCCTAGAGATAACAAATCGAATGGCACAGCCCGGTTAAAGAAACCGTAAGCTCGGGCACAAGCGGGCAATCACCGTACCACAAACAAGGTACATACTTGCCTCCACTGTCTCCGCTACAGTCAGAGCATAGCCCCATCCCGTAGCGTGCAACATGGACTCACAAGTTCTCACAGCGGAGATACGAGAGAACCACCAGGCTCTAAAATTCCGGTTCATCATGATCGAGCTGGAGTTGGCGGCGACATTTGGTGATCTAGCCAGATGCACCGGCAGTGAAAAAGCAGCAAAGCGGAATATTGTGAATGCCTGCCGCGCTTATGCGGCCGCGGAAAACGCCCGGCAAGGCTACGAGTTCAACACCGAAATAGCGGATGAGATCGAACAGCGCGCGCGTTATGTCCAAGAGCTCGTCGAAAATTTGAGCTTGCCCCATCGTAGATGATGCTTGCGCGAGAAGTCGCCTTTGTTTGTCTTATTCCGGTGGTGGGGCCCAACGTGTTCACTGAAGCGGATTTCGTCAATGTTTATACATCTTCTCGATGTCCGCGGCAGAGGCTTCGCGCCCAAGAATCTGCCGCAACGCCTCTTCCAGTACCTCGTCCCTGCCGGCACGGATCGCCGCAGTGGTTGGTTTCACTTCCACATCAGGAACAATCCCAATGCGCTGGGTCGGCCGCTTGTCGGGATAAAACACGCCGATTCCGCTGATCATGGCGCGCAGCCCGCCGGGCAACGCCACCGGAGACACGTTGCCGTCATTTCCCGAAGTGGTGCTGCCTACCACCACGGCGTGGGGGGCTGCTCGAAAGGCCATGGTTGTGTACTCGGCCTGGCTCAGCGAGACTTCGTCAGCCAGGATCACTACTTTCCCCGAGTAATGTGGCGTCTTCGGGTCGAGCAAGACTGGGTCCGTCCAGTGGAAGGCACCAGGGTTCGACAGGTCACCCACGGTGAATCGCGCGAATGGCGTTTCGCGATCCACAAGCAGTGAACCCAGCTCAAACACGACAAACTCCGATGGATAGTTGCGTATGTCAATGATGAGCCCTTTGGTATCGGCGGCGGCTTCGATGTAATGAGAAACATCTGCAGCCTTTACCGAAGACAGCTTTAAGTAGGCAACTTCGCTGGACAGGAGGCGGAATGTATCGCCAGGCAGGTCGTGCCAACCCTGGTCGGCATTCGATTGCGACCGAAGCACCCGCTCGGTTTTGAGTTTGACATCCTGCCCCTCGCGGCGCACTTCGATAACGGATTCGCCACACGCACCTCGGGTCATGAAGGCTGCAATATCGCGCAGACGGGCGGCTTCGTTGGAATCGGCGTAGTATGGTGCCCAGCCTTTTATCAGCTTCGAGACCGGCACGCCATCGACCGCGGTGATGATATCGCCAATTTTCAAGCCCGATGTGGTTGCCGTTTCAGTAGGCGCGAATCCTGCCACGACCGGACTTTTCTCCACGAAGCGTACCCTCACAGGAATTTTGCACTTTCCAACGGGCGGCCTCACATCGAGGGAGCTCCACAGATTGGCGTGACCGTCGTGGACTCTGGCGATCAGAGCCATCAGTTCCCTCTGATAGTTCTCAGAGTTCTCGGCCAAAGCGATTTTCGGGATAAGCTCGGTCAGCGTTCTGTCCCAATCTTCATCCATGACATCCCGGTAGGGAAACCAATACTCGATGACGTTCCAGAAGCGGTAGAGCGCGAGGAGCTGAAAGCCGAAATCGGGAAGCTTGAGACCTGCATATTCAAGTTCGTGCTTGAAGGAAGGATTGCCTATTTCGGGCACAAGCGAAACATAGAACTGCTTGCCGATCGTCCGATTATTACGAATTCTGCGGAGCGTTTGGCTGAGTTGCGTTCCCAGCCTCGTCTCGTCATCAATCCAGCGCAGGTCCGGCCGTAGGTAGAGATCGCTTTCCTGCAACTTACCGCAAGGTTTGCATGGAGCGACCGGCCCAAGCTTTTCGATCCAACGAACGAGGGCGGAGTTTGCTGCAGCGCGATCGGGTGCGTCAAGGATTACGGGTAGAACGCGAAGCAGCTGGTAGTCCCAGTGCAGCTCGCCTGACGTGACCGTGGGATGATGGTACTTGAGAAAACCCCAGACCTTCGCTAGAGTGGCCAGATTATCAACCTGGATCGCGGTGAGTTTGCGGACAGCAAGCCGTGAACCCCCGTCAAACTCATGGTCGAGGTCGAGCGCCGTCTTCGGATGATGGACCTTAGGCGCCTCCCAGATGGGCTTGCCGTCCACCAACAATTGCAGATCGTCCGCCCAAGCTTTTCCTGTACCGGCAAGTAGGACACCAAAGAAAAGCTGTTTTCCCTCCGGCTTGACGGGCAGTGTGATTGAGTATTCCTTCCACTCTGTGTTCCCCTTCAGCTGGCGGCTCTCCATGTTGTCGAAGGCCAGGCTTGGGTTTTCGCCGTCTTCGCGCATCCACAATCCAACGAAGCCGCGCACGTCCTCCGTGCGGAGGAACCCACGGAGCTCAATCGTCGCGCCAGCGAAGTCCATTTGGATCTCAGTTGTGAGGGTGGAGAAAGCATCCGGGCTGTTGGCTTGCCGTTGGATTCGAGCCGATAGTCGGCCGCTGTGCACAATCTTGTCGTCTGCGAGGAGTGTGCCTGGTGGACCGCCGCCCCAGCCGCCGGGCATTCCGCCGTTAGGTCGGGCCTCAAAGCCCAGCTTCTCGATAAGCGCGTAGCGGTCAATCGATTGGTCTGGGCGGTTTTCCTGCGCGTGACCAGGCAGTGCCAGTGAGGCCCACGCGAAGACCAACAGAAATCCTCTCATTGCCGGATTCTATTCGTGACGCGGAAAAGAGGCAATCTCTCCCGAGTCGCGGTTTATTTAGGTGCCATCAAAAACCTACAAAGTCGTGGCAGACGGCATCCGTTTAGCGACCTTTCAGCTGGGCCAGGGCAGGTCTTTGTCGTGGCCAAAGCCGAAACCGCGTGCTTTATTTCGACAACGCGGAAGACGACATTTGCGTTGCCATCCCTGACGAAGACGGTGTAATGCGAAAGTGAGGCAATTGCAGTCCACTGGTTCGGGCATTGCCTGGTTCTTGATGTCGACAACTTACATCTTTGCGAGTCGTTTTCTGCTTACTGGTGCCCACAATCCACGGGTCGTCTCCCGCATTGACCCGAATCCTCTACAGTATTTCGATCAAGTCCTAGTAAACGCAGCCCTAACCGGCGACTTGCAATCCAAAGCTTCCAGAGCCGCCGATTCTGGGAGTGGTCACGGCGGACTTGGGCGGCCCCCTTACGCCGTCCCGCACCCGGCTCACGCTCAACTTTCACGCGAAAAGGGAGAGTCGACGCGTTTCAGCGGAGGCTGTCCAATCATTGCTATCTCGATGCGGTCAACCAACCACCGCATTTTTGCCAGCAGTTGAAGGCGCTCGTCGGCTTTCGCACCTTCCAGCTTTGCCAGCGTCTCGTCCAGTTCGGCCTTGAGCTTTTTGAACCTGTCGTCCATGCCCCGGAATCTAGCATAGCGACTCGCGCAACACCCGCGTAAAGTGCGCCAGAACCGACCGAACGATCCCGCCGCCCACTCAGGTCCCCAAGTCCCAGCTATGTCCTAGCAAACTTTCAAACCCCTTCACATGGGTAGTCCTCACTATTTGCAATTTGCCCACTCCCGGGAGTTGACGCGGCAGCGGTTTTAGCTTCAACTCCTTTTGCGCATGATACGCTGCCGTGCGTCCGCGGGATATGCTAGTGAGGCATCTGGCGACAGAAAATCGGCGTAGTTGTCTGAGATTCTCCCACCAGCCAGTTAACCTAGGACTTTTCCTGCTAGGACTCGTAATCGCGCATCCGAGCGGCTCGGCCCGCATAAATGCGAAGCGGGCTGCCCTGGCGCAATTAGTGGACACAACGGGCCAGAGCTACTTTGCCGACGCGCATCCCTACCTAGAAGAACCACTCGAGCACCTCATTCGAGAGATTCCAGAGCTGAAAGGCTTGCAACCCGCCGAAGATCAAAGTGAACTCCAAATGATTTTGCGCGGCACTGGCCAAGCCGTCGAGGCCTTCTTCGAGCACATGGTCAACGTCGTGGGGCACGAGGAGGTTAAACAGGAGCTAATAAACGGCAAGGGGAAAACGACCGCTAACCGACAGCGGCGATATGATTATTTGATTCTCATTCATAGGGACGAAAAACCGCCCCGAGTCGACGAATACCGGATGGATGCGAATGGCAATCCCGCGAAACAAGAGGGCTTGGCGAGTGGGTATTCGATCACGTCGGGATTCGCTTTGAAGTGCATTCACTTCCTGCCGGGGCTTCAATGGGAATCAACTTTTCGCCATCTCGGCGATCAAACAATAGAAGGACGAGATTCGTATGTGGTGGCGTTTGCACAGCTCCCGGGGCGGGCGTCGGTCACTACGGTCGCCAACGGAAAATGGGGCAGCGTGATTCTGCTGGTGCAAGGCGTTGCGTGGGTGGACAGAAGCACGTTGAGCCTGTGGACGCTGCGCGTCAACGGACTTCGGGCTCAAGCTGAACCAATTTCACGGATTACTCGGGCGAGCCGCCAAAACGCCGCGAAGGCGTCACCAGTCGGTGATACCGGCGTTCCCCAGCGCGCCAGGCAGCTCACAGTGTGCATACCCATACAGCAGCCGAAATGCCATGCCCAAGACCCGCCGAGCGCCCCGGCGCGCCCATCGAAGCCCTCGACCACAAACTCTCCTCGTTAGCGCCCACACCGCGCCTTGCCTCTCGCAGCACTCGTTGCAGAGTGATAGAGTCCGCCCTGACAAACCGGGCAAATCGACCGTGGCGCGGAGGGCGGGGTGGTTGTTGACGAGTGGACGATAGACCTGCTGAGTCGCTGGAAGATAAAGTTACAGGTCGAAGGGGACCGCAAGAGCGGATTTGAATACGCAGCTCGGGCGCCGGGCCTCGACAGCGAAGTGACTACGCGAGACGACCTTCGTTCCCGAAGCGAAGCCGCGGCGCGCTTTGCCGACTACATCGCCCTGGCCCGCAGCAAAGTCAATTGAGCAAGACCCCGTGCGTGGTTGCATCGGAAAATCGCAAGGAGTTCCCGCCCATGATGAGCAACGAGCGGTGGGAAAAGACAAAGCAGATTCTGGAAGAGGCGCTACACCTTGCGCCAGCAGACAGGCAAGCCTATCTGGACTTCGCTTGCGGAGCCGATCACGAGCTGCGCACTGAACTGGAATCTTTAATCTCTTCTCATGAAGAAGCAGGCAGCCAGTTTCTCGCTGCGGCTGCCACGGAACTTCTGGAACTCACGGCTTCGACTCCTGCGGCTAGTGTGCCGCTCAACCAAGTCGTCGGGCATTATCGGCTGCTTCAAGAAGTTGGGCGAGGCGGCATGGGGGTCGTGTACAAAGCCGAAGACACGCGCCTGCACCGTTTTGTCGCCCTGAAGTTTCTGCCAGAGGATTTCGCGCCTAAGCCGGAAGCACTGGCGCGTTTTCGCCGCGAAGCGCAAGCCGCGTCCGCGCTGAACCATCCCAACATCTGCACGCTTTACGACATCGGGCAGACTGATGGACGGGCGTACATCGCGTTGGAGTACCTGGAAGGAGTAACGCTGAACAGGTTCATCGCCGGACAGCCGGTAGCTCTGGCGACCCTGTTAATTCAAGCGATCGAAGTCGCTGACGCGCTCGACGCCGCGCACGCCAAAGGTGTGGTGCACCGCGACGTCAAGCCCGCGAATCTTTTTGTTACCAAGCGGGGGCACATCAAGATTTTGGATTTTGGTCTGGCCAAGCTGAGTGCAGCGGACCGAAGACATTCTCCGGATGAAACGCAGCTGGAGTCGTCGCCGCCTTCCGAACATCTGACCAGTCCAGGCTCCGCGCTGGGTACGGTGGCTTACATGTCACCGGAACAAGTCCTGGGCAAAGTGTTGGATTTACGAACCGATCTGTTTTCCCTAGGGGTAGTGATCTACGAAATGGCGACGGGTGCGCTGCCTTTCACCGGGCAAACGTCGGGAGCGGTGTTTGAAGCTATCCTGCACAGCGCTCCGGTGGCGCCTAACCAGTTGAACCCCAGTTTGCCGGCGGAGCTGGAGCGCATCATCAATAAGGCGCTGGAAAAAGAGGCCGATCTACGCTACCAGTCGGCTGCTGACTTTCGCGCCGATCTCACACGTCTGAAACGCGATGCGGATTCGGGCCGAATCTCCAAACCGCAGGCCGCTTCGTCGCCCGCTTCGAACGGAGCTGACCGACTGGCTTCCAGTAGCGCATTGATTGTCGAAAGCGCACGGAGCCATAGATTTGGCGCCGGCCTGGCGATTCTCGGCGCGGTTCTGGTGCTCGCGGCTGCAAGCTACGGAGTTTTTAGCGCATTCCATCGTCCGAAGCCGGCGCCTTTTCAAAACATGACGATCAGCAAGCTTACCGAAAGCGGAAAAGCGCTGATGTCGGCCATCTCTC
Source organism: uncultured Acidobacteriaceae bacterium (assembly GCA_964594885.1). Classification (GTDB taxonomy): domain Bacteria; phylum Acidobacteriota; class Terriglobia; order Acidiferrales; family UBA7541; genus Acidiferrum. Next base: position 50,805 of record CAZQOB010000021.1, on the reverse strand, counting down.
CGGATGGAAAATACGTGGTCTACGTGACGGACGACGCGGGCAAGAAAAGTCTCTGGATGCGTCACATCCCTACGAATAGCGTTGCTCAGATTGTGCCTCCCGTTACCGACACCTCGTACCTCGGCCTAACGTTTTCCCCGGACGGCAACTATGTCTACTACGTTCAGACAGAAGCAAAGGAACCAGGCCTAGGGCTCCTGTATCGGGTCCCAGTCCTTGGCGGAACGCCTCAGTTAATCGTCACGGACGTGGACGGAAGCATCAGCTTTTCTCCGGATGGCCGCCGGATAGTGTTTCAGCGCCAATCGCCAGAGACTAAGACCAGCGCGCTGCTGCTTGTCGATGCCGACGGAGGCCATGAACGGAAGCTGGCCCAAGTAGCCTTTCCTGAATTCTACGGTTGGTATCCCTCGTGGTCGCCCGACGGGAAGCTGATCGCCGACTCAGGCTACTCTATTCAGAAACCTGAGGATTCTGGTCAGCTTATGGTGCTAGATGTGGCTACCGGGCAAAAAAAGGCAGTGGCCTTGCCGTCGCGCACTGGTTACTTAACGGGCTCGGCGTGGCTCGGAAATGGTTCCGGACTCCTAGTATCCTCGTACGGACCCAACACAAATTGGATTAACCAGATCGGATTTATTAGTTATCCCGAGGGCGATTATCGAGGCATCACCAATGATTTGAATGACTATACGTCCGTCAGCACCACGAGCGACGGGCGCTTGCTGGCCACGGTCGCAAGCGAGACTTACTCCAACTACTGGGTGCTGCCTGCATCCGGGCTGGCGGCGCAGGCAGTCCAAGCCGGTTCCGACAGAGCGGAAGGCTGGACCGTCGACTGGACCGCCGATGGCCGCGTCCTCGGCTCAACCATGGGCTACAAGGGGTTCGAGTTTCATCTTCGCAACCCTGATGGCTCCGGAAAGACGACAATACTGTCGGACCCTTCCTACTCAACGGAGCCCGCAGCATGTGGCGACGGACGCTATATTGTGTTTACTGCGATTCGCCAACAACACGCCACGAGTATCTGGCGAATGGAGCCAAACGGCGGCAATTTGATGGCGCTCACCACTGGTCCTGCGGATCAGGCCCCGGTCTGTTCCCCCGATGGGCGATGGGTGATCTACCGGGGAGCCAACGATACGACATTCTCGCTCTGGAAGGTTTCCATTGAAGGGAGAGCGCCGGTGAACCTGAGTGGGCACTTTCTTGTTTTCTCACCCGCTATTTCTCCCGACGGCAAAATGGTGGCCTTCGGCAGCATAGAGGGGACAGAGCCAAACGTGCGCAATGTATGGCGCGTAGTCTCAAGTCAGGATGGCACGCCGCTTTACACGATCAATATTGACGCCCCCCTCTACTCGATGAAGTCTGCGAATAGAGTGCGCTTCACTCCAGACGGAAAGTCCCTGGCCTACCTTGTGAATGACAGTGGCGCATATAACATCTGGACGCGGCCCCTCAACGGTGGCCCGCCCAAACAGCTTACAGACTTCAAATCTGATCGCATCTTCGACTTTGGCTGGTCGCGCAATGGTAAGTTCCTGGCCGTGTCGCGCGGCCAATTTACACGCGATGTGGTTCTTTTGAAGGACGTGTCCAAGTAACCGATTGAAGAAACCCAGCTTCGCGAAGCAATGCGCTTCAACAAACACCTCTACCAGGGCAAGAAGCAACGGATTCTCAACCCGAGCTCTATCCGAGTTCGGGCGAGAGCCGCTGCTTCTTGTTCTCAAGTTTCAACTAAACCCGGGGCATCCTCAATGGTCGCGGCTTCAAGCGGTGGCAGCAGTTTGTCCACAGTTCCCTCAATTTAATGGATAATGGACGCGAGTATCTTCCGCCCTGCCTTCACCAAAGCAACTTCAAGCCAAATTGCACTTGGCGCGATGTGGTGGAGGTGCTGGTGATCGCTCCAGCCGTGGGTGAAACGCCTGAAGGCGTGAAGACGACGCCATTGGGCGTATTGAAATTGGCGCGATTCAGCAGATTGAAAATTTCCGCGCGAAACTGAAGACTCAGGCGCTCGCGAATGCGTGTGTCCTTAAATGTTGAGAAATCCCAAGTAGCGAGGCCCGGGCCGATTAGAGTATCGCGGCCGACGTTGCCGTAAAAGCCGGTGTTGGCGGCGACGTTTGTAGGCGCTTCGAAAGCAGCGGGATTAAACCACTGGCCCGGCTTGCCGAGAATAATGGGGCCGGTGAAGTTGAGGTTGAGGAAGGGGCGGACCGGGTTGCGGGTATCGCCGTTTCCAGAGGGGTTGTAGCTCAGCTGCGGCGAGAAGGGAAAACCGCCCTGAAGCGTCACGATCGAGTTCACGGACCAGCCACTCACGAGACCGTTGGCGAATCCACTCCAAGTGTTGGCGTACTTACGGCCGTTGCCAATGGGCAGCAGATACGTCCCGCTGATTACAGCCACGTGGCGCACATCGAACGTGCCGAGGCCCCAGTCGGAACGAAGATTGAATGGATTGGAAGCGAGCGCAGGACCGCCGCCGGAGGTTGTCGCGTTGAGCGAATCGCCATCATCCAAAACCTTGGAGTAAGTGTAGACACCGCGCAAAGTAAGGCCTCCGCTAAACCGGCGATTGAAATCGACCTGTAAGGCATTGTAGGAGCCGACGCCTTCGGAGAACCACGTCCAAGTGTTGTTTAGGCTGGGTGTTGGCTTAACCGTCGTGGGAACGAAGTAAGTGCCGGCCGGAATCGGTTGGCCGGCGTAGTCCGCTGGAAATCCGCCAGGGCTAGCCGCAGTGCCAGGATAGGTCGCGGGGCAGGGTGCGGCCGGGCAGATGACGGGGAAAGGTTCGTTGGCATCAATGCCAATCAGCTCGTGGTAGCTGTGAGATCCCACGTACCCTATGTTCACAGAAGCGTTGGGGGACAGCTCGCGTTGCACACGAAGCGAATAGGAAATCAGTGTAGGCGTTTTCATATTGGGGTCAACGCCCCCAGGAACGAGCTTGGCGCCAGCCGGGACCGGCGCTTCCGGATCGATCGGGAGCTTGGAGACAGTCGTAGCAAGGCTGTAGGTTGGATCGAACGGAGCGTTCTGATCGGCGCGATAACCGAGCGCGTCCTGCAGATCGTTGTACACCCCGAAGCCCGCGCGAACCACGGTTTTGGGACCTAGGGGACTCCAGGCGACCGCGACACGGGGCTCTGGCAGGAACTTGGCGTTGTTGTTTTGGAAGAGCGAAACACCAACGTGGGGAGTGCTGTTGATAATTCCATTGGTGAAAAAGTAGTTCGTGGCGCGTCCGTGTGCTTCGTTCCATCCAGAGGAGGATTCCGCGCGGAGGCCGAGGGACAACGTGAGGCGCGAGCTGAGGCGAATGGTGTCCTGCGCGTACCAGGCCCCGAAGAACGAGCGCCAGTTCATCTCGGTCGGCGATGGATCAAACAAGAAACTGGAAATGGTGCCCTGCAGAAACGTCTGCACGCTCGTGAACGTGGCTTGTCCGAATTGGCTAAGGGCGATCGTTTCGTTGGATTGGAAACGCTGCAGCCAGGCTCCGAGATCCAATTGATGGCGGCCCTTTGTAAGCACAATGTGATCCTCGAAAGTGTAAAGATTGCGGGCGATGGTCAGATTGCTGCCGTTATTGCTGCCAGCCAAGCCGACTTGCGCGGTTGGGTTGGATGCCGTACTGCCTCCGACGACTACTGCCCCAACGGCGTGGCCGACAAGAAATCCGGGAACACCGGCCGCCGGAGTTCCGGGAGTAGGCTCGCCGGTGAAAAAATATCCCCCGCGTGAGTAGCCAAAGCGAGCCGCGCTTATGAGCGAAGAAGAAAAAATGTGCGTTTCTTCCATGCTGGCGACCTGCGAGCGCAGGGTCAGAACATCCGCGCTGAAGGGGTCGAGTGGCGTAGCAGTGAAATCTGCGCCATCATCGATGGTGTAGATAGTGGAAAGGGTATCGCGAGAGGAAAAAATGTGATCGGCGCGCACAGTGCCAAAGTCTTCGCGAACCGTTTGTAACGGACTGCTGAAAACCTGGGCAATGCCGCAGGCGTTCGCCGGCAGCGGCGTCGGTGCTTTGCAGACTCCCGGAAAGTCAGGATCGGTAGCGGACGGAGTGGGCCAGAGGTTGAGCAGCGGTCGAACGCTGGGAACTGCGGCCGCACGAGCCGCGAGGTCGGGAACAAAGGCGGCCGAGGTCTGGTGGAGGTGCTGGCGGAAGCCTTCATAGTTGGCGAACAAAAACGTCTTATCTGGCCGGATGGGGCCACCACCTGAGACCCCGAACTGATTCCGCTGGAACGGCGGCGGGCTACCACCTCGATCAAAAAAGTTGGGAGCATCCAACGAGTTGTTGCGCAGGAACTCGAAGACTAAGCCGTGCCACTGGTTTGTGCCGGACTGGGTGACGATCACGACCTGCGCGCCGGGATGCTTGCCGAATTCGGCCCCGTAGGAGTCGCGCTCCACATTGAATTCGCGGACCGCGTCCACACCAAGGAGCATGCCGCTCGGTCCTCCGGGCTGCATATTGTTCTCGGCAGCGCCTGTGTACTCCACACCGTTGAGCAGGAAAAGATTCTGTTGCGGGCGGTTGCCCGAGACGGCAAAGTTGTTCCCGGTTGTGGAATTCGATATTCCCGTGCCGCCCGTTTTCATCCACGTAAAGTTCACAACGCCGGGATTGAGCGGCAGCAGCAAGTCATAGCTTCGTCCGTTTAGAGGAAGATCTTTGACCTGCTTTTCTCCAACTAGCCCTGAGATGTCGTTCGTCGTAGTGCTCACTATGGCGGAGTCCGCGCTGACCCGGACCTCCGCTGTGACCCCGCTCGCTCGCAGTATCAGATCGACGCTCGCTTCCTGGCCAACCACCAATCGAATCCCAGTTCGGATGGCGTCTTGAAAGCCCGACTTCGACGCCTTGAGTTCATATTCGCCGACCGGCAGCGAAAGGATGAGATACCGCCCGGCTTCGTCGGTGGCGGTACTTCGCGTGGCTCCCGTTTCAATATTCTTGGCGTTCACGGTCGAAGCCGCCACTGGCGCTCCCGAAGAGTCCGTGACTGCGCCCTTGATCCTCGCTGATACTTGGGCTTCGCCATGCTGCGGGCAAGCTAATGCCGTCACGATCGCAAGCGAAGTAAGAGTCCTCAATCCAGTTATTCGTAATGCCCATTTTCGGAGAATGTAGGGTCTGGTCATGAAGCGCGAGTTCATTGTCTTTAGTCCTTAGAATTCGTACTCTGCTTGTAGAGGCAGCCTCGCTAGCAGGATCTGAGCCACAACTTGGGATAGACAATTCGATACGGATCGAGCCGCGAAGTCAAATCGTATTAATCCGACTATTGGATACTCGAATTTAGACGACTGCAGGCTGCAGAAATCGTCTACGGACTCGCCGTAATTGTCGGCGGAACGAAGGAAGCCGGCCGTAGAGGGTGGAACTTCGCTTATGGTCAGTAGGGTAGAGTCCGGACGGACACGGAGTCTTGCAGTGCCAAGGATGCTCCCTTGGCTGGGTTACCGCTTTCAGCCACCAGACGCTCCCTCTAGCAAGAGTCCTCGCCGCAAATCGTGAACTTCACCGCGGCGGACGAAGAGCATCGAGATCGAGATTCAGCTTCAAAACATTTACCCGTGGCTCGCCCAGAACCCTCAACTGCCTTCCCGCCGTGTGTTTCCGCACTAAGGCACGTAGATCCTCGGAACTCATCTGTCTCTCGTTCGCAACGCGGGCAATCTGAAACTCGGCGGCGGCTGGCGAAATGTCAGGATCAAGCCCAGAACCTGACGCCGTCACCAAGTCGACTGGCACGGAAGTGCCCGGATTCTCGGTCTGCACTTTTTGCACGTCGCTCTTCACGCGATCAATTAAGAGTTTGTTGGTGGGGGCGAGATTCGAGCCGCTGCTTGCCGCCGCATCGTAGCCGGTTCCCGCGTTAGATGGCCGGGAATGGAAATAGCCAGGCCCCCCGAAAGACTGCCCGATGAGGGCCGAGCCCACGAGCTTGCCATTCTTTGTAATGAGATCGCCGTTCGCTTGCCTCGGGAACAGTAACTGCGCCAAGCCCGTGACCGCGAGAGGATAGAGCACTCCGAACATCACCGTCGTGACGACAGTGAACCAGACAGCGATGACAAGATTCCTTTTCATTAGAGCCTCACGCTAAGCCGACATACGTTAGCAACATATCGATCAGCTTGATTCCAATAAAAGGCGCAATAATTCCGCCGACACCATAGAGCAGAAGGTTGCGCTGCAAGAGCGCCGCCGCGCCCATCGGGCGATACCGCACACCGCGCAGCGCCAGTGGCACCAAGGCAATGATGATCACAGCATTGAAGATTACGGCGGACAGGATTGCCGATTGCGGTGTGCGGAGATGCATAACGTTGAGCACGTCGAGAACTGGAAAAGCACCGGCGAACATCGCCGGGATGATTGCGAAATATTTTGCGACGTCGTTCGCGACCGAAAACGTCGTAAGGGCCCCTCGCGTGATCAAGAGCTGTTTTCCAATCTCTACGATTTCGATCAGCTTCGTAGGATTGGAATCGAGATCGACCATGTTGCCGGCCTCTTTAGCGGCTTGCGTACCCGTGTTCATGGCCACCCCAACGTCCGCCTGGGCAAGCGCCGGGGCGTCATTCGTTCCGTCGCCGGTCATCGCAACAAGTTTTCCTTTTGCTTGTTCGCGTTTGATGAGCGCCATCTTGTCTTCGGGTTTGGCTTCGGCCAGAAAATCATCCACGCCGGCTTGGCGCGCGATAGCGGCGGCAGTCAATGGATTGTCACCGGTAATCATCATCGTGCGAATGCCCATTGCGCGCAGATGGTCGAATCGTTCCTTCATTCCTCCCTTGACGATGTCCGTCAAGGCGACGACCCCGAGAACTTTGCGGTTTTGACAGACAAGCAGCGGCGTACCACCACCGTTTGAGATCTCTGATATTGCGTGTTCCACGTCAGGGGAAACATCTTGTCCGCTCTCGGCGCAATGTCTCGCGATGGCGTCCTTCGCACCCTTTCGGATTTCCAGTCCGTCGAGATTTACGCCAGACATACGCGTTTGCGCCGTGAACGGAACAAACGTCGTATCATGTTGGGCCAAGTCACGTCCGCGAATTCCGTATTTTTCCTTTGCAAGCACGACAATCGACCGACCTTCGGGCGTCTCGTCCGCTAGAGATGCAAGTTGAGCAGCGCTAGCCAAGTCCTTCTCTTGTATACCCGGAGCAGGAACAAACGCCGTTGCGGCCCGATTGCCGAGAGTGATCGTGCCGGTCTTGTCGAGAAGAAGTACATCCACGTCCCCTGAAGCCTCAACAGCGCGACCAGACATTGCAATTACGTTCCGCTGAATTAGCCGGTCCATGCCAGCAATTCCTATTGCCGAAAGCAGTCCCCCAATAGTTGTCGGAATCAGACACACAAGCAGCGAGACCAATACGAAGATGTTCTGTGGGGCGCCGGAATACACTGCGAAGGGTTGAAGGGTTACAACCGCGAAAAGGAAAATAATCGTCAAGCCCGCCAGGAGGATATTCAGGGCAATCTCATTGGGCGTTTTCTGCCGGGCTGCACCCTCGACGAGCTTGATCATGCGGTCGAGGAACGTTTCGCCAGGGTTCGAAGTGATCCTAACCTTGATTTCATCCGACAGAACTCGGGTTCCGCCGGTCACCGCGGAACGGTCACCGCCAGATTCCCGAATGACGGGAGCCGATTCCCCAGTGATTGCGGATTCGTCGACAGAAGCCACGCCCTCGATGACTTCCCCATCGCCCGGAATGAAGTCGCCCGCCACGACAAGGACGATGTCTCCCGCACGCAGCTTCGAACTCGGCACGACTTCGGTCGAGCCATCGCTGCGCAGCAGATGCGCCTGGGTCTCTGCACGTGCCTTGCGAAGGGTGTCGGCCTGCGCTTTGCCCCGCCCCTCCGCCATCGCTTCCGCGAAATTTGCGAAGAGTACTGTGAACCACAACCAGATGGTGATTTGCAGACCAAAACCGAATTGCCCGCTGTGATGCAAAGCGTTCCAGACAAGCTGAATGGTGGTCAGCATCGCGCCAACTTCAACGACGAACATTACGGGATTTTTGACCATGAGCCGTGGGTCGAGTTTGCGGAACGAGTCTATGACGGCTCTGGACAAAATCGCCGCATCCGCCAGCGATTTCTTTCGAATTTGGGCGACTGGGTCCATAGGTTCCTCAAAAAACCTTTCCTGCGTTCACGAGCAGGTGTTCGAGTATCGGCCCGAGACTCAGAGCCGGGAAAAATGTGAGAGCGCCGACGATCAAGATTGTCGACACCAGCAGACCGCTAAAGAGAGCTCCGGTTACAGGGAACGTTCCGGCGGATTGTGGGACCGTTTTCTTCTTCGCCAAGTTTCCGGCGATGGCCACCACCGGAATAATCATGAAGAACCGGCCTAGCAGTTGGGCGATTGCTGTGGTCGTGTTGTACCACATTGTATTTGCGTTGATTCCTCCGAATGCCGACCCGTTATTGCCTGCTGAGGAGACGTACGTATAAAGGATTTGAGATAGGCCGTGCGGCCCTGGGTTGGAAATACCCGCAGTCCCATATGGCTTCACCACGGAAACCGCCGAAAATGAAAGAATCGTGAAGGTGAGGACGAGCACGGCCAGCATGGCCATCTTCACGTCATAAGCTTCGATTTTCTTCCCGAGATATTCCGGCGTTCGGCCAACCATCAAACCAGCAATGAACACGGCGAGAACGACGAAGACGAAAACGCCATAAAGTCCGGCACCCACCCCGCCGAACACCACTTCACCGAGCATGATATTGATGAGCGGAATCATTCCGCCCAGTGGCGTGAACGAGTCGTGCATGCCGTTGACGGCGCCGCAACTCGCATCCGTGGTTACTGTCGCGAATAAGGCTGTGTTCGCAATCCCGAAACGGGTCTCTTTGCCTTCCATGTTCCCGCCCGATTGCAGTGCAGTCGCGTGCTGATCAGTTCCTGCCAAAAGCGGGTTCCCTTTCGCTTCAGCCCAATAGACTGCCGTCACGCCGACGAAAAACAGAAAAGCCATTGCCGCCCACACCGCCCAACCGTGGCGTTGCGAGCCGGTCAAGCGGCCTAGGGTGTAGGTCAAGCCCGATGGAATGGCGAATATCAGCAACATTTCGAAAAAATTCGCGAACGGTGTCGGATTCTCGAAAGGATGCGCGCTATTGACGCTGAAAAAACCTCCGCCATTCGTACCGAATTCCTTGATCACTTCCTGTGACGCGACCGGGCCTTGCGCGATGACTTGCTGCGTTATGGTTTGAGTTGTGGTTTTCCCATCGGTGCTCGTCACTTGCGCCGTGTAGGGCTGAATCAAATCGACCGTTGTATACGGCTTTAGGTTTTGCACGACCCCTTGCGAGACTAGAACCAGCGATCCCAGGATGCAGACTGGCAGCAGCAGCCAAAGTAGGCACCGCGTCGTATCCACCCAGAAATTTCCCAGCTGGTCCGTTTCTTTACGGGTGATACCGCGGATAACGACAATGGCCAGAACGATACCAACCGCGGCTGAGACGAAATTGTGGTAGGCGAGCCCGGCCATCTGAGTGAAATAGCTCATCGTGGTCTCACCGCTGTAGGCTTGCCAATTCGTATTCGTTGTGAATGAAGCAGCTGTGCCAAAGGCCAGCCCCGGTTCAATGTTTCCAAGCTTCTGAGGATTGAACGGAAGCCACCTTTGCGTCCGTTCAATCAGATAAAGAAGAACCATGGACACGCCGCTGAACAGCAGCATTGAAACTGTGTATTCCGTCCAACGCATTTCGCGGTTTTCATCGACACCTGTCAGGCGATAGACGAGCCTCTCTACGGGCCGAAAGAGAGGATCGACAAAGGTCTTTTCCCGATTGAACACCCGTGCCATGAAAATGCCCAGGGGCTTCGTGACTAGAAAGATCAAAAACAAATACAACCCGATCTGAAACCAGCCATTCTGCGTCATCGCTTAGAACTCCTCCGCTTTCAGCAGCGCATAGAGCAGGTATCCGCACAACAGGAGGCAGATCACCAGAAGTGCCGCATCGCCAAAGGTCATGACATCACTCCTATTTCAGTCTTTCGCAACCGCGAACGTATACGATGCCCAGCAGGAAAAACCCTGCCGTCGCAATCAAGAAAATCACATCCAGCATGTGCCACTCCCTTTGACAGCCTCTTGGATTCGTTGCAGTTAGAACTTCACCAGAATCGCCATATTCAGGCGATTCTCGAGCTTGCGAAGGTCCGGTGCCCAGCCCGACACGAGCGAACCGGGCGCTCCCTGATTACCACCTGGAGGCGTAACTCCTCCCGGCCCTGAAAAGTACGGAACGTTTGCGCCACGATAGTTGTATTCCCAGCGCCAAGTAATGTATTGGCTGGGCATCCAGTCAAACGTTGCGGACGCGTCCCAAGCCTTGTATGGGTCGCCAGGATTCTCCGTGAAGTACGAAGTACCGGAAACGGCTGTCGCGCCATTGATTGGCGGCAGGAGCACCAAATAGCGGCCCGGATTGTTAATTCGTCCGCCGCCAAGAGTTAACCCGTACTTATCGTTGTCAAACCAAAGCCGGTTGTAGAGCATGAATCCTAGAAAGCTTTGTTTAGGCCCTTTGGCGGAATTGCCGGCACAACTGACGCCTCCGCCGTGTTCGCATCCCATGTCGCCGGTCAGTGAGAAAGCTGCTTTGTTCACAAAATGCTCGGGGTTGTCGTAGTACTTGATCTGAAGGCTGTCATCGGTGTGATAGCGAACGCGGCCGGGCGTGTTCAGCGCATCTTCGCCCAGCATGTATTGGTTGCCTAGCATGGACAGCCAACCGTTCGGCCGATAGAGAATCTGAAATCCGAATCCCGGCCGATTGTTGAACCGCCCGTACGCTTGCCACCCGTTGACGAACCAAGGTTCGATCTTCAACTTCTCGGTTGGAAAAATCTGCACGCGCACGCCATTAAAGAACCACGGCGTGTTGGAAGAAACGTACGATGGTTGATAGGCCCAGTTGTCAAAGTTGTAGTAGCTGAACAGTCCCACGTAGGACATGAAGATGCCGGCGTCCACGTTGATTCCGTGCATCACGTTGAAGTGGTATCCGCCGTAAGCTTCGGAGAGATAACGATAGGCGTTGTCCAGATTCCATTGGCCACGCGAAGGGCTGGCATCGTTTCGCGGCGTCGTTTGCGAGTACAAACCGAACTGAGTCATGATTCGGGCACGTACGTTGTCGTAGTGAAAATCTCCTCCAACGCCCAACTGTGTGACCTCCACTTCATTGGCCCGAAATACTTCGCTGGAACCGCCGATCGTGTCATCCTTCGGATGGTGGAAGTCGTAAATGTAGTCCACGTCGGCGCGAATCTCCGGCGTGAAAAACTTCGTGTCCAGAGGTACTTCCTTTGTGCGCGGGTTGCCGTTTAGCCAGGTGAAATCGGCGAATGCAAACGGCTCCGCCTTTTCTCGCGTCCCTGTCGCAGATTTGCCCCGTTCGACAGCTTGTCGCGATACCGTGGCCGTCACGGAATTCTCCGCAGCTTCGACAGAGGCCGGATCCATGGCGACTCCTGCCGTAGCGGTCGGCGCTTTTCCTTCTGGCGTCATTTTTGCCTTGGCGGTAGCGGAGGTAGACACAGGCGCGGGTTGACTCTTGCCCTCGAGTTCTGCAACCCGCTTTTCGAGTTGCTCTACACGTTCAAGCAACAGTCGCTCTCGTTCCGTTAGCCCTGGTTGTGGAGTGTCCGGCTTCGCCGATGCTGCGCGCGGAGAAGATCCGTCTTTGCCATCGTCATCCGCAAACACGCGACCCGGAACAACACTCGCGGACAAAGCAACCACCAACAGCAACCTCAGGAACTTCTTGATTCCTTTATTCATTCTTCTCTCCTAACTCCCTGTGGCCGCTAACGGCGTATCTCGCAATGCTTTCGTAGACCGCACCTTCGGAACCGCCTAATCGCGCTTCCGTTCCTACTGGATCTGATAACCGCTCTCGAAGCGCGCTCTGCTTGCGCCGGCCCACCTTGCGTCCGGACTCTTGGACTTTCCGGGAATGCACCAGAAACGGTTGACACTGGCTGGCTTCTTTGGCCGCCGCCCATTTCCGTGATTTAGGCCGACTCTCTCGAATTCGCCGACTCAAGACAAACAGTAGAAAGACGCAGCCCAGCAATGCAATCACGCTAAAACAGGATCAAGCCCATGAGTGAATCAGGGGAGTAATTCGCAAGTGGACGACTCTATGAGCCGCAGACTTCCCCAACCGCAGTCAACGATAGCGAAAGCGTTGTCAGAAAGTCCTGAGCGCTTCATAAGGAATCTGTAAAGCCCCAGTATTTCGTTGGAAACACAGCTAGTTGGCGGCATCGACGAGCAGCAATTATTTTGAATTCCGGATGCACCCGATCGAAAAAATGCGTTTGGCTTCCCGGACGAATCGATTCAGCATACCCTCAAGCTTGCGTTCTGGGAGGTCTCGTGAAACGCACTATCCACGCTTCTCTACTGAGTCTTCTCGTCCTCGCAGCTCTGCCAGCCTATGGCGCCCAAACGCAAAAACCGTCAAGTCAGGCTGAGAAAGCGTCGAGGAAATCGATCAGCATATCTGGCAAGGTTGGTTCCGGGGGCACCACGCTTGTCAGCGATCGAGGCAATCGGGTCTGGAAAGTCCTGAACCCTGACCTACTCACAGACAGCGAAGGACGTCGCGTGACCGTCAGGGCGCGCGCAAATTCGGAGGCGAGTGAGATCACAATCACCGTCGTCCGTTTGATGCAGGAAAGAACTACAGCGAAGCTCGATGATGTTGCCTTCCGGAGATAGCATCCTAATCTCCCCGCTTGAACATCCCTGGAAAGATGCGCCGGTTGTGTTGTCTGAAATCGCGTTTGCGTTCTGAACTGTTTTTGTTTTTTCCGCCGTCGTTCGACCGACTCGCAGCCCTCGTACGACATCGCCCAAACCCGTAAGCGCCAGAAGCAGCAGGTTGTTTGCCAGTTTCATGAGGCGACTCCGCGAGCTTTGTAAGCCACCGTCCGTTGACATGTGCCACATCATGTGTCACAATTTATTGGTGCCTAACGTGAACATCCGCCAACTTAGGGATACGCGGAAGCTCAAAGCTTGGTTGCGCGCTGGACAAACCGTCGAGCTTCGCGATCGCGATAGAGTCATCGCCCGTATCGTTCCTGCAAAGCAGAGAAGGCAGCGTCCTATCAAGTTTCCGGATTTTGCGGCGCGAGCAAAGAAGATCTTCGGCAACCGCATTCTGCCCGGCGCTGACATCGTTATTGAGGAACGAGGACGCTATTGAGCGTCTATGCTGATTCGAGCTTCCTTGTTTCCTTGTACGTAACGGACCAGCATTCTCCGATTTCGCGGCAACGTATTTTAGGCGCTCCCGGGCTATGGCTTACGCCCCTTCACGGCGCTGAATGGGCGCACGCCGTCGCACAACATGTCTTTCGCGGAAATTTCTCAGTCGCAGACGCCAACCAGTTGTATCGGCAACTCCAACAAGACAAATCAGCGGGAATCTGGTTGGAAAGTGGTCTACCAGACAAAGCTTTGGACCTTTGCGCCGATCTGGGCCGTCGCCTTGGACCAAAGCTAGGCGTGCGCACTCTCGATACTCTCCATGTTGCCTGCGCAGTTGAATTGAAATCGCAGCACTTCTGGACATTTGATGATCGCCAAGCGAGGCTGGCCAAGGCCGTGGGGCTCAAGATTCTGTGATGAACATCAATTCGTTGTCGGCAACTGCGCTTTTGACCGGAAGGACAACTACAGCAACTTTCGAAGTGGTGAACCGGGGAGGACTCGAACCTCCAACCCGCTGATTAAGAGACCGTCCAAAGCCAACTAAGATGAGGGGCTACTGTTCGCTATCGTGTTGATTCTTCGCGTCAGTACGCAGATTCTCGCTCTTGTCCATCTGCTACCGATTGCGACGGTCTTTGATGAAGAGTGGGCACAAATGTGGCACAGCGCCGAAACTCAGGGTACGCCTTGCCGAGAACTCTCTTCCCGCCAAGTCATTTCCCTTCGGTGAAGGTTTCCAAGTGAACCTTCGCTGCGTGCGCCGTTTCCCGCAGAAGTGGGTCGGGATGCTGCAAGCATCGGTTCAATTCCCCTTCCAGAGACTTCATCCCAAAAGATCCAATAGCATAAGCACCACATGACTTAAGCCAAGGATCGTCGCTGGCGACTAGTTCAGCGACAGCCTGCTCACGATTTTCTACTTTTGCGCGTACGAACCTCTCTGCGATTGCCGCTTTCTCCGTCGGGCTTACCTTCCCATCCAGGAGAGGTACTAGCATTCCGCGCAGCTGGGTCTTTAGGACGTTTTCCAGAAACTCCAGGGCATTGTCGTGGACCGTCGCTTTGTTCGATTGCAATCCCAAAAAAGCCGAGTGCAAATCCAAGTGTGGATTCAAGAGTGCGAGAAGTTGAAAGATTCTTCCCAGTTCTTGCTGGATGGATTCGCCAAGCGCGCGCATAACGGATTCATCGCAATTACCAGGACTGCGGAGCGATTCCAAGATTTGGTAGGACCGATAATGACCCACAATTTCTGCGGCAAGAACAGCCTCAAGCAATTGCGCGTCCAATGCAATTTCCGGATGAACTTTTCGAATTTTGTTCAAAGCATTGAGAATTTGAGAACGGACGGTCGTATCTGTTTCGAGGAGGTGGTCTAGCAGCACCTGCGCCGCACTAGCCGTACCGATGCTAGCTAAAATGGGCGGTATCGCCCGCCGGGCGACGACCTTAGAGGAGGAATCGCCGAGGTAGTCGCCGACTAAGCGGACGATCGAGTCGCCATATTTGGCCAACTCCTCCGCGGCAATGTCTGAGAGTTCGTCTTTTGAAAGATGCTCCAACAGAATAGGGATCACTGAGTATTTCTTGAGCGCACCGGCGGCGCGTATGGCTTCGCGTACTACGAGATTGTCGGGATCGCGGAGTAGCGTCGCGAGCAAGGGATCGAACGAATCGGGGAGTTCGCCCAGGAGGCGTGCAACTTCCATGCGGCCGCGTTGGCATTCCTCGCCGTCCTGTTGGGACATATCATGGAGAAGCTGGCGAGCTGTTTCGAGGCTTTGTGCTTCGCCAGGGCGCGCTAGATAAGCAGCCACAGCGGAACGCACTGAAAAATCAGCGCAATCTCCAAGTTCTGCAAGCATCGTCAGGGGATCAACATGAGCGTGGTGAACCAGGTAGAGCATCGCTTCGGTTCGAACACCGCGGTCGGGGTCTTTCAGGAGCGGTTCGATGGATGGCGGCGCGGATTTGTCGCCAGCGGCAGAGAGAATCGAGATCGCTTTTTGCCGAACACTAGGCGCGGGATGATTCAGGAGACCGCGAATCACGGGGTGAGCAGCGCGCTGGCGCTCGACTTCGAAGAGGCTGAGCGCATAGAGAATTTCTTCCGGGTCTGAGGCAAGGATTTTATCGGCTAACAAATCCGTCGCCGAGCGGTCCAGGGCAACTGCGGAGGCTTGTTGGGCATCGAGGTCGTGCTGGTTAATGGATTCTTTCAGGGCAGCAATGTACTGCCTTCCGGAGACTGAAGCCGAGACGAACCATACGCCGACCAGCAGCAGAGCGATCCAACTGATACGGGAGGCCGACACATGCAGGTAAGTAGCAAAAATTAGGACGGTCACCCCTGCCAAACCATCGCCCAAACGCCAGATCACCGTGTCGATAAACCATTTCGCCCGTAACTTCAGACTGTGAGGTACCGGCAGGTACAGCAACTCGACCGCAGACTTGTCCAGAGAGTAGCGGAGTACTTGATCGGAGCCTTTCAACGCAAGTGCAGACGCCAGAGTGCCCCAAATTAGCAGCCCAGTCGAGCCCAGCATCACAACAGCGGGGAGCACGAATAGCATCGGGCGAATGCCGAATCGGCGAAGCAGCCGCGTGGTCAGAAGCAACTGAAACAACAACCCAAATATCCCTGCATAGAAATAGAAGTTTCCAAATAAGATGGCCAACGCGTCTTTGTTTACAAGGAACTGCTTCGCAATAGCTTTGAATTGCCAGCCAGTAAGCGTAGTGACCAATGATCCAAGGCAGATGACCGCGGCTATGGCTCGCAAGTACGGAGAGGAAAGAACCAACCGCATGCTGCCTTGCAAGTCCTTTTGCCCGATTTCCTTATCTCCAATTACAGCTTCATCCGATTCTGCAAATTGGGATTTCCAGCTCCGCCAGGCGATTCCCGTCAGTACTGCACAGCTCAAAAGAAGCAACGTCATTCCAAGAAGTAGGCTCTCCGTCCCGAATGCCTTTGTTATGGTCTTCGCGAAAAAGCCGGCGAAAATCGCACCCAAGATGGCCCCACTACCCACGATTCCGAAAACACGTTTCGCCTCTCGCGTTGTCAGGAGATAATTCGCAAGGGTCCAGACCTGGGTCGGAGCGAGCACTCCGAAAATGCCTACCCAAACGTAGAATACCGGATAAAGCCAGGCCGGATGGTAATAGTGGGCCACTGCCCAAAACAGAGCGCAGTTTGCGCCGAAGAAGAACTGACTTCCCACTAGCAGGTTGCGAAGAGCAGTCCTCTGCGCCAGACGAACATAGCCAATCACTACGATTCCGACCAAAACTGCGCCGGCAATGTCCACGTAGGGCAGCTGGACCGCTTGGAACCGGGCAAGGAACAAGGCATCGCGCGCAACTCTTCCGGTTACATAGCTGCTGATAATCAAGAACAGGCAGGAGAACAGAAGGACGCCGCGCCCCAGATCCCCGGGTTGGATGTTCAGGGCTCGCTCAATCCACCGTTTCATCCGTTAAACCTTCTTTCCAACCTTTTGGTCTAATGCGGAGCGGTTGTTCCGGAACATATACCGCTTGCGTTTACAGCCTCTCGGTGCTCTCTAGCCTCTACTTGAGGCGAAGAGGCCGAATCGAGAAGCACGATCTGCTGGTCCAGATACACAGCAATGAATTCGGCATCGCCACAGATTTCTAGAGCTGACGCCCTGCCTCCCGGGTAATAGCTACTGAGCATGCCGGTATCGATCAGGAACACTTTGTCACGAAAGCGAGGCCGGATGCGACCTCCGACCTGCACCGTATGCCCCACCACAAGGTGTGTCGCCTTGTAACTGTCCAAGAGCTTGCTGACCTGCGGTGCGCCCTCTTCTTCAGTCCACCGATCGTAACCGCGAAACCACAGCGGGCCGTCGGCTCGCAAGCAGAACCAATCTTCGTGCTTCAAAAACCCCTGGATCTTAGCCCGCCGCTCATCGTTGGCGGGAGCACGCGACTTGAGCTCTGCGTTGACCTCCGCCTGAAGGACGTTGTTGATTTCTTGCAAATTAAAAAACGGCAAAATCAATTTCTCATTCTGCAGATATTGTGTCGCAACATCGAATGCTTTGATTTCGTCGTGGATCCGATTATTCATCGCATCAAGCTTAGTGTCAGCCAGACCAGGATGAATTCCCCCGTGCAAGAAGATGGTTCCCGCAATTTGGACTACAGCCGCGTGTCCTCGCAGCCACTCACCGTATTTTCCCTTTGGACCGAACGCCTCGCGCTGCTCAATGAATCCTGGTGGATGGCGTGCCATCCACTCTGCCTCAGTCAACTCCAGCGGCTGGGGAAGCTCGGCCAGTAAGGGCGCGTGAATGCTTCTCCATTTCAAATACTCAAGGTACGCGTCCTTTTGCCGGTGCTCAGAATTGCTGTCGGCAAAACTGGCATAGGTCAAGGGATTGACGTAGCGCAGGTCGCCCATGATATTCATGATCTCGTGGTTACCGAGTAGGCTCTCTACTCGGCCGCCCGCTTGCGCCGCTTCTCTCTCGAGCGCCATCATCAGGTCCATAACCTCGCGCGGCTTAGGGCCGCGATCCAGGAGGTCTCCGGTCTGGACGAACGTTGCCTTACCGCCTATCCAATGCTTTTGGTTGTCTATAAGACCGGTGCGCGCGAGAATGGCGACAAAGTCGTCAAAGTCACCATGGACATCGGCCATCGCGACTACGGATTCCGGTGGTTCGACTAGAGTCTTTGTTGGTCCTGTCCACGCTAGCGTTGCCGACACCAGGATCAGAAAGGCGGAACTACAACTGCGGCAAGAGACACGAACGTGAGGGCGGACCATTTTCCTGCTTTCTAAGACCAAATGCAAAATTCTGGCTAAGACATTGAGCTCCGCAGGGCGTCCTCTATTGCAGCGCATCTTAGGCTGCCGGAGTTTCGCAAGTCAACAAGCGTCATTTGCTGTGTCATTTGTGGCGTCCCTGTTCCCAGGCCTGAAGTTCATCCAGGTGTGGCGCGAACGGCGTCCTGTTATGGAGAGATGGTGATGCGGGATAGTTCCCCGTTTCGTTGGTTGCAGGAACGCGGTCCGACCTGTTAATCGATGGCCGCCCTCGATGATGCCACCAGCGGGCTGTGGGCAGGGTTGACCGAGCACGACAGCCAAGAATAACTGCAAACGTTGGCGGGCTGGTTGCAACGCTAGGGACGTCCGCGGCCACTTTGCATTGTCACAAGCCGACACACGAAATAGCCTAACTAGGCAAAACTGACAAAGTCCGCCACTCTTGAAGTAGCGGTCGGGGACAGAGGAGATGTTCATCTTCTGGCCCCGACCGGTTTCTAACCTCGAGAGAGGCCCGTTCGTTTCAACTTGCCTTCAACCGATCTCGTTTAATGCGAATGGGAGAGCCGTTTGGAGATCAGGGTTGCGTGGAGTTTGCCGTCCTTGCCGAAAGTACCCCTGCAAATCACGAAGTCGCCGTCTTTAACCTGGCTGGGGTCGATGTCGTTGACCTTCTTATCGGCGTGATATTGACTGACCCACTTCGTCGAGGCGTCATATACAACGGTCCTCTCCACTGTCCCACCCACCTTACGAACAGTCAGACTGGAATCGTCTTTATTGCTTCTTGCAACTCGACCCTCCCAACTGTCCTCCTTCACCTTGGCAGCTTCTTGCGCGAGCACTGCCTGCGCCAACGGGAAGATAATGGCCAGCGCGAACAGTAGACCGATTTGCTTTTTTAGCATGTTTTTCTCCTATGATGTTTTTACTCCGGGGTTATGGGAAGTCCTTTTTCTGCAGTTTCCCACAAAACAAAATTGGAAAAATCCTTGAAAGACGCTTCCTAAGCGCCGTGAGCAGCTTTGCTGACCGGTCGCGGGTCTGCGTGAGACTGATGCAGCCTGTAACTTGTCTACTCCAGAGCTGTCCCAGTGCGGAAAAGCCTACGGCCTCAGAAACTCAACATTCATGCCATCCTCTTTATCCGGAATCACCGGAAAACCGATGAACTGTTGCACAAACTCCAGACCCGGGGACCAAGAAAGTTTTCGGGTTTGCGCCCCAATCTACTCCGCCGCATCTCCCGCAACCTGCCGGAACCTGATCCCCAAAGAGATCGCCCCAGCTGCCTTTGGTGCTCGGTCAATTCAATACAGCACTTCGTTCTCACCCTTTTCGGCGATCAACCTCCCGAACTGCGCCACAATCTTGTCCCGCCGCGCCATTAGCGCTTCCACTTCATCCTTGGTGAGATAGCCGTGGGTTTTTTCTTTTAGAATGTTCGCATCCAGGGCCTTCAGCTTCGCCAACAATTGCCGGTCGCAGCGTACCAAATCGTTAGGGTCTTTCAGTTCCTTGTAGAGCCGAAATGCGCGCGTAAAGTCAATCCTCCAAATCTTCCAATCTTCTCCGATCAGCACATTCGTCAGATTAGGATCAGTATCGTAGACCAACTGATCTAACACCCGAATCTTGTACATTTGATTGTTCCAGGCGTCGTTATCTGGTGGAGGTAACTTCTTTTTGTAGCGCTCCGCTTCATCCATCTTCACCGGCAACCACCAGCTTATTGAGCCAGTCTGGCCCTTCCATTTGCGTTGGACATACATCGGCACCATGTCGTCAATGCCAAGCAATTCAACCAATTGATAAGCGGCAATATTGTACTTGTAAGAGTCCACGAAATTCAGTTCAAAGCCGATGCCTAGCTCCTTTCTTGATTTGTGTTCATCAACGGGCTGAAAGTGGGCGTCATGCGTAATCGTGCCGTCAGTGAGCGTAAGCCGCCAAGAGCGCGTAACACCTTTCGACGCCGGCCGACTGTTGGTCACCTTAGCGGTGAGAAGGAACTGCTTAATCTGCTCCTTGCTCAGGGTTGGTTCGTTCGCAGCAACCGCAAAGAACGAGCCAGTCAGCCACACCACAGCGGCAAGCATCACCGCCCGCCGGCGCAAGCGAAGGGTACTCATGGAAGGTTTCTCCTCGAAGTTGGGGGGACTGTACACCTTCCCGTCGCAACGGACAACCTAAAAATAGCGTGTACGACGCGCTCCCCAGAATTACTTCCGTGACCACACCTGAAGCTAGCGGGTCGAGCTTCCACTACACAACCTCGGGCGGCGTACTGTGCAGCGGAAGTCTAGAAGCGGTATGTCGGCGCACCGATGCGCGCGGGATACTCGCCACGTATCTACGAATCGCAAATCGCAGCCGGGAAACCGCAGGAAACAGGAAGGCGATGGCCCAATGTTTCACGCGGCAATCAAAACTCGCTATCAAAACGGGCGAGTCTATAAGAAAGGAAAGCGTCAAGTGAAGTGGTACGGGCAGTTCCGGGAAGATCAAATTAATGCGGATGGCAAGCTCATCCGTGTTCAACGAAACATTTGTCTCGGAACGCTCGCGAAGTTGCCAACGAACCAGGCGGCAAAGCTGGAACTGGCCCGGCGGATGGGGACAGAAACGCCGGTCACGGCCGATATGCTTTTCAGCGATCTTGTCCTTCGCTGGCAGACGGCCGTAGTGCCGACGCTAAGAAACACCACAGCTATGCATTACGAGTACGTGCTGCAAACTTATGTTGTCCCCGTATTCGGGCAGCGCGAGATTCGCTGCATTACTCGTTTCGATGTGGAACTGTTTTTGGCCGGGAAGGCAAAGGCATATTGCCGTGCAACGATCCGCAGCATGAAAGTGGCGTTGAGCCGGGTGCTTTCGTGGGCCGTTAAGTGTGAATGGCTGGAGAAGAACCCCCTAAACTGTGACAAAAACTTTGGGCACAGTCTCCGACCTTATTTCAACGTCTTTGCATCTCCTAGCAAAGGTTGGGGTCTGGGGGAAGGGGACGGCGTTTGAGTCCCGGTTGCGAGGAGCCCCTAAGTGGTGCTGTCCTCAAATTGGCAGATTCTCCGGCTCAAACGAGCGTATCATTCCCAATAACTGCGATTCAGAACGTCGACTCGACGGTGGAGCGCATCTCAGTGAAACGGAAACTCCACATCTCAGCACTTTCACTGCTACTTTTCTGCCTTACCCATAACGCCATAGCGCAGACGACAGCCACTGGGGGACTGACTGGCATGGTGTCGGATCCGACCGGCGCAGTGGTGCCGAGTGCTGGCGTGAACATACGGGATGATGCGAAGGGAACAGTCCAAGCGGCCGAGACGGATCGTGACGGGGTGTACCGATTTTTCTTCCTGGCACCAGGACAATACACGCTGAGTGTTAGTCATCAAGGGTTCCGGCCGGAAACGCGAACGATAAATATACTATTAGGGCCTCCAGAGACCTTGAACATCGCACTGGTCGTCGCGAACGAAACTGCCACTGTAGAAGTAACTGCGGAGGCGCCGCTTATCCAGGCAGAAAATGGTGACGTTTCTGCCGCAAGGAGCCAGAAACAGATCTCCGAGGTTCCTAACCCCGGGAACGATCTCACTTATATTGCCCAGACTGCGCCGGGCGCCATTATGAACACTGACTCTATCGGTTCTTACGGCGGCGGGAATTTCTCCATCTTGGGAATGCCCGCGACCTCGAATTTGTTCACTCTCAATGGCATGAATAACAACAACCCGGTGTTTAACATTAACAACAGCGGAGTCTTGGGGATGCTACTGGGCCAGAATGAAGTCCAAGAAGCCTCAGTCGTGATCAACGGGTACTCGGCGCAGTTCGGTGGCGCTGCCGGAGCGAACGTCAGCTATGTTACAAAGTCAGGTGGCAATGCACTGCATGGGAATGCGCAATATTACTGGAATGGAACCAGCCTGAACGCGAACGACTGGCTTAGCAACGCGTTCGGAATTCCTCGTCCTCCCGATAGCGCACATCAGTGGGCGGGCTCGCTCGGTGGGCCGATAAGGAAAGATAAGCTGTTTTTTTTCTTCGACTCGGAAGGCATGAACGTCCTGATGCCTGCCGGGAATACCGTCGTCCTGCCCAGCAAGCAATTCGAGGCCGCAACGATGGCAAACATCGACTCGATCTTCGGTCCGGGTTCCCCATCCCACCAGTTCTACAAGCAAATATTTGACCTATACAACAGTGCTCCCGGTGCACAGACTGCATTGCCAGGTGGCTTCTTCGATGCTTTGGGCTGCGGGGGTTGGGTCAATCCGAACGATCCCAATGGCCTTGGCAAGAGTGAACCCTGCGCAGTGCATTACCTCACAAACCTTGGAGCACCCTCCAATCAGTGGTTGGTGGCAGGCCGTCTGGATTGGAATTTGCGCGCCCGGGATCGAATGTTCCTCTGGATTCAGCATGACAACGGAAGTCTGCCCAACTACGTTGATCCCATCAGTCCGTTATTTACTTCCATCGCGCGCCAGCCCACTTGGCAAGCCCAGCTCAATGAAACACACACTCTTGGGCCTACCGCGGCGAACCAGTTTCTGCTTGCCGCGACCCACATCAAGAATCGCACCGGTGTAGCGAACCCTTCCCAAGCCCACGCAGCCTTCCCAGTGGTCCTGAATTGGTGGCTCAGTGGCGAGTTCTCTGTGCTTGGAGGACTGAACTATATCTTTGGCCAGCCGACTGGCTCCACCACAATTTCCAACCAGATTTCCGATGACATGGTGAAAACGAGCGGCAAGCACAAACTGGGATTGGGAATGGGCTTCCAGCGCACTTACTGGAGCGGATGGGGATTCAACTGGAATGGCATTCCGCAGTTGCTTCCGCAAACTATCGATGCCTTCTTTTTTGGCGGTGTCGATCCGTCCAGCCCAAAAACGGACTTCACCACAATCTCTCAAACTTTTCCTGCGTCCCAATGGAACGACAGTCGCTTCTATAGTCTCGGCCTTTACCTTCATGAAGAGTGGCGTGCCCACTCCAATTTGACGTTCTCGCTGGGCGTACGCGCCGATCACCATTCAAATCCGGTATGTGAGTCGCAGCACTGTTTTGCCCGCATGACCGGCCCTTTCAGCACGGTGAGCCACGATCCCAATCAGCCTTACAACCAGACGATTCGCACCGACCTAAAACAGGCTTTCCCAAACACAGATGTCCTGGTTTGGTCGCCGCGGTTCAGTTTTGCCTGGCAGCCCTTCGGGGTTTCGCGCAACACTGTCGTGCGCGGCGGCATAGGTGTCTTCTACGACCAATTGCAGGGCTGGGGAGTAAACCCGTCGTCGAACCCACCTGCAATCGATGCTTACAACATAAGTGGCTACAACCTCGCGCCAAATGAAAATAACAGCCTGTCCAAGAACGCAACCGCCTCGCATGATGAATTCTTGAAAGGCTTTGCCACTGGTGAAACATTTGCCCAAATGCGAACGGCGAATCCAAATTTTACCGCGCCTCAAATGGACACACTTCCCAGCACCGTGCATTGGCCACAATTTCAAAAGTGGAGCCTCCAGGCGCAGCAGGTTTTCGGCGTGTCCCGATCCTTCACGGTGAGTTATTTTGGCAATCATGGGCTGCATGAACCTTTCTTGAACGGAAACGCAAACGCCTTCGGATTTGGCTCACTTCCCTCAAAGCCCTGTGGAAGCCCGCCGATAGCGCCGTGTTATGACTCACGGTTTGGGAGCGTTTGGGAGATCCAAACAGCTGGAGTATCCAACTATAACGGCCTGGTGGCCTCCTTCGAACAGCGCTTCACACGCTGGGGTAGCGGCGCGCTACAGGCGAACTACACCTACGGTCACGCGCTCGATGTCGTGTCGAACGAAGCCCAGGTCTTCACAGGAAGTAGTTCCAGTAACCCCCAAGATGTCAACCATCTTCACGACAGCTATGGCGCCGCGGATTACGATGTTCGCCATTCCTTCAACGCTAACTATTTTTGGGAGCTTCCCCTGAAAGCCGCGTTGCGCGGCCACGGAAAAGATGCACTGGTGAACGGCTGGCAGATTTCCGGCGTAGTTCTTGCCCACACTGGATTTCCTTACACCGTGTTCGACAATGGAGAGATGGGACTCCTGGCGTCAAATAACTTTGGCGGGCCAATCTACGCGGTGCCTGCATCGCCTCTCGGCTCCCAGGGGCCGTGCGGCAAAGGTGCAGCAATTCCTTCCGCAATCACACCGTGCCTGCCGCCTCAGGTGCTGAGCAACGGCTCTCCGAATCCCACGGCCCTTTTTATCCAGACCGGGTGCGAGACAGGGTTTAACACGGGTTATCTGCCCGGGCCCAACGGCCCGTGCGGCGGCCACAGCGTTTCTTTTTCGCAGGGTCGCAATCACTTTCGTGGACCTGCTCTTGTCAGCGTGGATTTCGCCGTCATGAAAAACACAAAAATTCCAATCAAGGAAGCCTGGGAATGGAGTATGGGATTGCAGTTTTTCAATCTATTCAACCATCCCAATTTCTCGTTGGCGGATCACTGGCTAACGGACAGCGGTTATGGCCGGATTTTCTACCTTGAACAGTCTTCCACCAGCATTCTCGGCGCGACTGGAGCAGACGTAGCGCGCCGCATGATTCAGTTGAAATTTCAGTTTCGGTTCTAGAGCCTGTTTCGTATTCAGAAATCTTCCATCATCCAAATGTTGGCACTTTTCGTGGACCCCTGGATGGCAAGGTGGCGCCCATCAGGCGACGGGATTCCCCACGGCCACATCCCTTCGTTGTTATTCCATAACACTTTGGTCGTTCCGCGAAGATCAATATGGACCAGTTTGGACACACCTTTTTCCCACCGTACGAAGAACAAACCGCGCCCATCTGAAGACCAATGTACGATATATTTTTCCTGCAAATCCGTGCCAGGGACAACCTTGCGCGATCCGCCGCGAAAAGAGATTAGCTGGATTGGTTGGTTGGGTCCCGGTATGGCGGCAATCTGAGTACCGTCCGGAGACATGTCGAAGTCTGCGTACCCGAATTCCGCGCTCATGCCAATGCGAGCAAGCTCGGCTCCACGACCCTTTACGGGGTCGAAAGCTGTCACAACTACTTGACTCTTGTCTGGCGTAGGTTCTCCAATCGCGCAAACATTCGCGGGCAGCCTGCTGCAGGTAATGGTGCTCCCGAGGCGCACTCGAAAAATCAACTCCGGCGGTCCCCCCGTGATGGGAGCTCGCATTAGTGGAACCGTTTCGGGCTGCTCTCCTTTACGCGGATAGATGAAACAGAAAACCCACTTGCCATCGGGACTGATGTGGGCGTCGTGAAAATAGCCAGGGTCGGACGTGATCAGTTCGGGGCCGTCCTGATCGAGTCGCTGCTTATAAATCGCATCCTGGTGGTTATGGCGGGAGAAGAAAATGATGGACTTGCTGTCCGGAGTCCAGGCCATGGGATTACCGGAAGAAAGGTCAGGAGTAAAATCCCGGGACCTGAGGACGCGCGTTCCGCTGCTATCAAGGTCCGCCAAATAAACGGTGTTCTTGGAGGTTACTCCGAGAAAAGTAAAGCGCTTGTCGTCGGCGCTAACTGACCCGCCGTAGGCGCACATTCCTGTCCAGTTGGTAAGCTTCCTCGGCGTATCAAGTCGCTGCCCGGTGTGCCAGTCAATGCGTCTCACCCAATAGTTGCAGGTACCGGGTTCATCGCTTTCTCGGACGGCATAAACGTATCGCCCATCGTGGAGCCAATTCTGCTCGTAGAGTTCTCGCATCTCCTCGGGCTCGAAGATGGTTACCGCCGGACCGCCGCTTATATCCTGTGCCAACTCTACAAATTCGTTGGGCCGGTCCTCTTTGACGTATAGGAATCGCTTTCCGTCAGGCAGCCAGGCGAATCCGTCAAAATGTCCGTTGCCCTCGGCCTCCAGAACTTTGTGCGGATGCTGGCCGTCCGCATCCATCACCCAAATCTCACTTTCGCCGTCGCCGCGATGCGGCCCCGCGAAGGCAATCTGCCTGCCGTCCGGCGAACCGCCGTAGGCCGCAACATGGTCGCGGATTTTCTGAGTCACGCCACCTAGCACGGAGCCCACCCAAATACTGGCGTTTTCTGAACTCCTGGGACCCCAAGTTACCTCTGAGCGATGGGCGTTGGCGAAGAATCGCGTGCCGTCGCCGAACGCCCACCCCATGACTTCCCAGCTCACGGTCTTGGGATCGAGTTCTGCGGGTTGGGGAATCGAACGGACCTCGCCCGTGTCTATTACCTTGGCATGCAGGCCCTTGCGATCACTGTAGATCAGATACTTGCCATCTCGAGATATGGATCCACCCATGACCGGATTCTCCGGAGAATTCGTGGTGACCTGCCGATACTTCACGAGAAGAGACGGCAGTGGAGTGGGCTGGCGCGATTTCGCCGCCCAAACGAAAACGCCAATCGCCGCTGCCACTGCTGCAACGCCAAGGGCAGCAACCAAACGAAATGCGCCCGGTTTTGCCGCCAGCTCCTGCGCCAGGCTTTCCAATTCGGCCTGCATCTGCGCGGCAGATTGAAAACGCGCGTCCCGGCCTTTCTCGAGTGCTCTTCCAATGACCATTTCCAGCTTGGCCGGGAGCATCGGATTCGTTTTGCGAGGCGAATCGAGGCTCTGCTTGAGGATAGCTTCCTGCAACTCCGGCCCAGTGTCGCCCCTGAACGCGCGTCTTCCTGTGGCCATTTCATAGAGCACCAGCCCAAGCGAAAACAGATCTGTGCGCGCATCCAGCTCTTCGCCGCGCACTTGCTCGGGCGACATGTAACCCGCGGTACCCATGGCTCTGCCCGTGCGGCTCAGCAAAGTGTCTGGAGTTCCGCGAAGTCCAGAATCGCTGTCTTTCGAAAGAGGAGGCCTTTCTCTTGGATTTATCCTAGAAACATCATCACCAGCATCAGCGCGCCAAAGCTTGGCCAGGCCGAAATCCAGAATTTTCCCTTGTCCATCGTCCGTTACGAAAATATTGGCCGGCTTAATGTCGCGGTGAATGATCCCGTGCTGGTGTGCCGCTTCTAGCCCGGAACAGATCTGTATGGAGAGGTCGACAATCTCCCTAACCTCGAATGGCGGCGATTTCGCAGCTCGCTCCGCTATCAATTCGCGGAGCGTTTTTCCCTGCAGTAGCTGCATCACCAGGAAGGGCTGTCCATCGTGCTCGCCGAATTCGTAAATCGGACAAATGTTGGAATGTTCCAACGATGAGGCGGATCTTGCTTCGCGCTCAAATCTTCCCAGCGCATCTGGGTCTTGCGCCGATTCCTCCGGCAGAAACTTGATGGCCACTTGCCGGCCGAGTTTCAAATCCTCGGCTTTATAGACCAGGCCCATCCCTCCGCCGCCTACGACATCCATAATTCGGTAATGCGATACGGTCTCGCCAAGCAGCGGAAAACTGATCTCTTCGATGCCATCGCGGAAAGCAGCCTTGATCTCGTGGCTGGCAGATTCGTCGGCAGCGAGAAGCCGCTCCACCTGCTGGCGCAATTCTTCGTCTTCTTTGCAACAGTCATCAAGCAGAGCGGCTCGCTCGCCCGCAGCGCAGTCAGCGGCACGGTGAAACAAATCTTCGATTTGCGCCCAGCGTTCCGGAGTCACTCAACACCTACTCGGTCTGCATTTCTTGGTGAAGCCAGGCTTCTGCCATGCGTAAGTCGCGCCGCACCGTGTTTTCGGAAACTTCCAGCGTCCGCGCGATTTCCTCCATAGATAAACCGCCAAAATAGCGCAGCTCCACGGCTTTGCACTTTCGCTCGTCGATTCTCTCGAGCGCCGTCAGGCTGGCATCGAGCGCCAACACCACGCTACTCCGTTCCGGTTGGAAACTTACTGCTTGATCTAGCGGGACTCTTATGAACGCGCGCTTTCTGGCGTTGCGTCGGCGGGCGTGGTCCACCAGGATTTGCCGCATCAACCGTGCCGCAACTCCGTAGAAATGAACCCGGCTCTGCCACTCCGCGTGAGATTGATCGACCAGCCGAAGATACGCTTCATGAACAAGGGCCGTAGGTTGAAGTGTCAGGGCGTCCTTTTCTCTTCGCAGGTACGCGGCCGCGAGTCGCCGCATTTCCCGGTACACCAGCGGCGTCAGCTCTTCCAGCGCATGCTCCTCGCCCTGAGCCCATCTTGCTAGCAATAAAGTGATGTCGTGAGTGGACGACACGAGTGACCTGTAAAGCTTCGACGAATTGGCGAGAGTATACATCCTCTGTGCCTGTCCCCCCGGGAATTTTCCCAATTGGGCCGCCGTTGGTTGGTTTTGCACCTCTTTTGCGCATGCATAGGTAAGAGGAACTGCTGACGCATACCTTGGAACCCGAGGGATCTCATGAATCCGACGCTACAAGTGCGCCGACTTCTTCGATTTGCCGTGGCAATTGTTGTTACGGCACTCGCTTTGCCCGCAGAGAACTCTGCGACGGATTTTGCTGCGCCGTAAAGCTATCCGGCGGGAACGAGTCCCGGTTTCATTGTTTCCGGTGACTTCAACGGAGACGGCAAGCCCGACATTGCCATGGCCAACACCGGCAGCGACGACGTCAGCGTCCTCTTGGGCAACGGCGACGGACCTTTCCGACGCGATCATGCAGCCAGCAGTAAGCGCAATTCGTTGTAAAGCGATAGGGACGAACCAATCGGGGGGAACATGAGACTTGGAAAATGGGCAATCGAAGTGGTCATTCTCAACGTCGTGGGGTTCTGCATAGCCCAATCGGCGATCGGACAGCAACCTCGTTACAGGCTGGTCGACATAGGCACCTTGGGAGGGCCGTACAGTTATGGGCCAATCAACGGAAATGGCATTCCGTTGCTGAACAATTCCGGAGTGGTTGGATCGTTTGCCGATACGGCAAGCCCCGATCCCACCTGCTTCCTCTTCCCGGACTGTTTTTTGGCGCACGCGTTTCGGTGGAAAGACGGCGTCATAACCGACCTAGGGGCATTGCCCGGGGTGAATTTCAGCGCCGCAGGATCGACCAATGCGCGCGGGTGGATGGCTGGTTGGTCATTCAGTTCAACCATCGATCCAAACCTTGGCGGACCGGAAATTCGAGCGGTTTTGTGGAAGAACGGCCAGATCATCGATCTTGGTGATTTGCCGGGAGGGACCGAGAGCATAGCCGCCTATGTCACCGACAGCGGGCAGGTAATCGGGTTTTCGGACAATGGTGTGCCGGATGCGAATTCATTTTTTTTCTTCTTCACTGGGACACAAATTCGCACGGTTTTGTGGGAAAACGGCAGCATGCGGGACGTTGGAACACTCGGCGGAGCAAGTGCCTTTCCCGGCGAAAATTGCAGCGGGCAGCCGCGCAACGTCGTGAGCGGGGCGTCCTTCGTAAACGGCATCCCGAATGCGTCCACCGGCGTGCCAACGGTGGAGCCTTTTCTCTGGAAAGACGGCGTCATGATTAGCCTGGGTACGCTGGGTGGAACGATCGGTTCCGGATTGTGTCCCAACAACCGTGGCCAAGTCATGGGCATGTCAAATCTCAGCGGCGACGTGAATAGACACGGATTCCTTTGGGAAAACGGGACGATGAAGGACCTCGGCACCTTGGGCGGACCGAACTCCGAAGTCGTCTGGATCAATGATGCGGGATTAATTGTTGGTTCTGCGGATTTGCCTGGAGACCATCTGCACGACGCGACCGTGTGGAAAGACGGGAACATCATCGATCTGGGAACTGTCGACGGCGACGCCTGCAGCCGGGGCTATGGGCTGAATGCGTTGGGGCAGGTGGTCGGTGGTTCCTCAGACTGCCACGTCTTTCTGCACGCGTTTATATGGGAAGAGGGAGGAACGATACTGGACCTGAACACCCTCATCGCTCCGGACTCCGGCTGGCAGTTGACTCGTGCGTTTAACATTAACGATCGCGGGGAAATCCTCGTAGAAGCGTTACCAGCGGGAGTTACGCCCCAGTTTGAAGAGCCGGGGCACATTGTGCTGCTGATTCCTTGCGACGACGCGAGCGCATCCAGTTGCGGAGCGGACCACCCGAAAGGACCGTTCGGGCCCGCCTCGCAAAGCACACCAGTGCGAAGCGGTGGGGCTGACGACATGCCCCGACCGCGGACATCACAGGAGAACGTAGCTGGTTGGCGCGCGAAATTTGCGAAGCAAGTTCACGCACCCTTGCCGAGGCGGTAGCAAAACTACTGTCATCCCTGCCCGCGAGCTGCGTTTCCGCGACTCGCGGGAGTCATTGAGTTCCGTTGGGCGAGAGGTGGAATCGCCATGCGAATGGAAGTGCAAAGGTATCGTGGCTTGGCTGGCCTCATGGCTGGACTTGTTCTTGCGGCGACTCTTGTCGGTTGCGGTTCCAGTACGCCGCCGCCACCCATTTCCGTCAGCGTGACCGCATCGGTGGCGCAGCTGGGGCAGGGTCAGACTGTCAACATTATAGCGACGGTTACAAATGACCCGGCGGGGCAAGGCGTCACCTGGACATTGACTGGGCCCGGCGCGCTGACGAAGCAGAGCGCCACCTCCGTGGAATACGACGCACCGGCGAGGGTAGCGAGCGACGGTTCGGCGATGATTAACGCCGCCTCAGTCGCAGACGCTACCAAATTCGCTTCTGTCAATTTGCAAGTAAAAGTGATCACGGTGACCGTAACTCCGTCGCCGTTAAACGTACTGGCCAACGGCAGCCAGCTTTTTACGGCAGCGGTCCAGTTTGATGGTTCGAATGCCGGCGTAACCTGGAGTATTTCTCCGTCCGGAGTTGGCACGCTGTCGCAAGCAACGAGCACTACCGTGGTTTACACGGCACCACCTGCGCCGCCCGCGACCGATATGCCTGTGAACATTACGGCCACTTCGGCGGCCAACACTGCAGTTTCAGCGACGGCGAATGTCACCGTTCCTGCGATTCAGGTGAGTGTTAACCCGAATCTTGCAACGGTGGTAGCCGGCCAGATTCAGGCTTTCGCCGCAGCGGTCAGCTTTGATCCGGGAAATAAAGGAGTCACGTGGAACTTGTCACCGGCTTCCGGCGCTGGGACGCTGAGCAACGTCACCAGCACGTCTGCAACCTACAACGCGCCGGCCAGCGCTCCAGCAAGCGACGTAACCGTCACCCTGACCGCAACGGTGATCGATGATGGTACGAAGACCGCGGTTGCCAACATTACCGTACCGGCGATAACCGTTTCGATTTCGCCGCCTTCAGCAACCGTTGGCGCCAACACCACGCAGGACTTTACCGCGACTGTTAGCAACGACCCAAAGAACGGCGGCGTGACTTGGAGTCTATCACCCGCTTCCGGTCAGGGGAGCCTCAGCAAAGCGACGAGCACTTCGGTGACCTACAATGCTCCGGCCAACGCGCCGGCGAGCGATGTAACCGTCACCCTGACCGCAACGGCGGTCGATGACGGAACGAAGACCGCGGTGGTGAACGTCACGGTGCCGGCGATAACCGTTTCGATTTCACCGCTTTCCGTCAACGTTGAGGCGAACACCACGCAGGACTTTACAGCAACTGCCAACAACGACCCAAAGAACGGCGGAGTGACTTGGAGTTTGTCGCCCGCTTCCGGACAAGGCAGCCTCAGCAAGGTGACAAACACCTCTGTAACCTACAGCGCGCCCCCCGACGCACCAGCGAGCACCTTGACCCTTTCGTTGACGGCAACTTCGGTGACCGATCCCACGAAGTCGAGCACCGCAAATATCGCGGTTCCAGCTATCAGCGTCGGCGTCGATCCAGTGTCCGTTCTAATGCCGCTCAAGGCCACGCAGCAGTTTACGGGTACTGTACATTTCGATCCAACTGGAAAAGGTGTGAATTGGAGCGCCGTCCAGAATGGCGCGGACTGCGGCTCCGCATGTGGCACTTTCTCACCCACCAGCACTGACAGCGGAGCGGCCACGACGTACACCGCACCCGCAGCCTTGCCGCCAACAACGGGCGTCGCAATTACCGCGACTTCGATTACCGACGCGACGAAATCGGGTGCGGCACAAATTACTTTGACCAACGGAACCGTGAAATTGGTTCCCAAAAGCCTCAATTTTGGGTACATAAAACAAAACGGAAGGAAGTCGCTAACGTTAACGCTCACCAACACCGGCAGCGGGACCCTAACTGTGTCTGGCATGGCAACCACGAGCCATTTTTCAGAGACGAACGGTTGCGGCGCGAGTGTGGCCGCCGGAGCGTCATGCACGGTGACAGTGACTTTCTCTCCGGCTAGTACGGGGCACTTCGCCGGCACCCTGACGATCACTGACAGCAGCGCGGATAGTCCGCAGGTTGTGGCGCTGGGCGGCACAGGTGTTTCTTCTGCGCATACGGTCCCAGCCGGGGCGGCGAGCAGTGCCGTGCCGGTGCCAACCGGGTTGAGTGCGGTGGGAACACAGACCGTACATCTGGTCGATTCTTCGCGAACTGATCTGATTGCGGGCGACGGCAGCAAACGCGAGTTGATGGTGCGGCTCTGGTATCCGGCAAGCGCTGCTGTCGAATGCGCGCCGGCCAACTACACGACTCCAGCGATGTGGATTTACTTCCAGCAGCTCGCGGGCGTCACTTTGCCCGAAGTGAAAACGAATAGCTGTCAGGACGCTAACGTCGCAGCCGGTGCTCATCCGGTGGTGGTATTCGAGCCTGGATACACCGGGACGTTCACCGATTACACTTTCCTATTTGAGGATTTGGCCAGCCGCGGCTACGTGGTTGTGGCGCTGAATCACACCAACGAAGCGACGGCGACCGAATTCCCGGATGGCCGGTTTGTGAAGTCGGTGTTTGGAAGTCATCTTGGCACCCAATTGCGCGCCGATCCCGAGGCTTACGCCAACTCTGTCCTTGTTCGCTTGGCTGACTTGAGGTTTTTGCTGACACAGCTCGAAGTCTTGAATACGACGGTCAGGGGACCGTTCTCGGGTAAGTTGGATATGAACCGCATCGGGCTCGCCGGTCACTCGCTGGGCGGTCTGACCGCGCTGATGGGTACCAAGATGGATTCGCGATTCAAAGTGGGGATCGTAATTGACGGTGTCTGGGCGGAGCACCAATCTGCCATTACGGACACTCCGTTGCTGATGATGATCACCGGGCGTCAACAATGGAGCGTCGATGAGTGCAACCTATGGGCTAGTCTCCGTGGTCCGCGTTTGGCTCTGAAACTGCCCGGAATAGACCACCTCGCGCCATCTGACGCGATTTGGGTAATTAAAGGGTGGGCGAACACAGGCAAATTAGGCGCTGAGAAAACTGTGACCGTGTTACGAGACTATGTTGCTGCGTTTCTCGATGAGAACCTACGTGGGCAGCCACGAACCTCGTTACTGAATCAGGAGTCGCCGGACTTTCCGGATGTGGCCGTTACGACGCGAACCCAAGCTCTGTGCGGCGCACCGTAGAGCCTGCTGGCGTGCGGGTTACTGACCGCTGCGTTTCACTAACTCCACGCGCAACCGCAAACGGTAGCGTGGCTTCCAGCTGCGCCTGCGTGTGCATCTCGTCCTTGGCTACATACAAAGTGAAATGCCAAGCCTGCGCCGCTTTTCCATCAGCCGGGAACGGATTTTTATGCCGCATGGTTGCCGTTTTCCCGGTTGGGTCTGGCCTTTGCTGGCGGCAGACAAAAACAGCGGCGCGGTTTATGGCTCCTATACGTGTTGCTAGTTTTCGTTGGCTTAGTCACCGTCGCTTGCGGCGGCTCGAGCGGCCCTCCCGCTCCGCAAAACTACACTGTTACGGTAACCGCAACGCAGGGGGCGATCTCGCACTCGATCCCCATTTCCGTCACTCTGAACTGACTTCAATGAGAGTGATGAGAATCGGAGTGCGTAGTGCATTGTCCAGGATTTGTTTAAGCGTCTCGAATCAACTTCGGAGGAACATCATGAAACTCGTTTCTGCACTTCGCATTGCCGTGGCCCTGTGTGCGGCGGCTCTACTTTCGATCTCGCTCCTGGCACAGGGCGCGCCACAGGCCGCGCCGCAACATAAGCGTTACCACCTCGTTGAAATCGGGACTTTCGGCGGCCCCAACAGTCTCTACAACGGAGCCTCACCCATCGCCACGAATGAAGGTACTGTAGTTGGGGCAGCCAGTACTGCATCTCTTGATCCCAATGCGCCAGCTTGCTTTGACTTTAGCTGTTTTGTTCAACACGCATGGGAGTGGCAAGACGGCGTGCTGTCAGATCTTGGCGTGCTTCCCGGTGGCAACAGCAGCTACACCAACGGTGTCAACTCGCGTGGGCTCGTCGTCGGCCAGTCCGAAGACGGGCAATTCGACACGCTGACCGGCGCGTTTCGTTTCGTGGCAACGGTCTGGGACCACGGCCAGATAATAAACCTCGGCACTTTTGGCGGAGGCTACAGCCTAGCTATCTCTGCGACTAGCAGCAATTTTGTGGTGGGTGTCGCGGAGAACGGTGTCATCGACCCGTCGGGCTTCGTCGGATTTGATGGCCTATCGGAGATTCGCGGGTTCGGCTGGAGAGGTGGCGCGATTTTCGATCTCGGCACACTTGGCGGCACCGGGGCCTTCCCCAGCGCAATGAACAATCATGAGCAAGTCGTCGGCGCTTCTCCCACTAGCGTCTTGCCGGGTCCACTCGGGTTGCCACCTGTGAATCCCTTCCGATGGTCAGCCGGAAAGATGCAAGACCTGGGTACTCTGGGGGAAGCTTTGGCGGAGCGGCCGCCATCAATCTGCGCGGACAGGTTGTCGGCGCTTCCAGCGTGGCTGATAGCCCATTCGCTTGCCTTTTCTATTTTTTCCCCGGTTGCCACGCGTTCCTCTGGGACAATGGCAGTCTAAAGGACCTAGGAACGCTTGGCGGCAGTTACTCGGCCGCTGAATTGTTGAACGATGCTGGTGAGCCGGCTGGTTTTAGCGCCACTGCCAACGACGAAGCTTTCCACGCAGTGGCTTGGCGAAACGGCCTGATCACTGACCTTGGAACAGTCGGCAATGACAACTTTAGTCGCTCATTCGGTATGAATGTTAAAGGCCAGATCGTCGGACAAAGCTGGCTTTTCGACGGCGAAAATACCACCGCGTCACACGCCTTCCTTTGGGAAGATGGCAGCCCGATCATCGACCTGAACACGCTTATCGCAAATCCCACTGATCTCTTCCTGACGGAAGCCAACTTCATTACTGATCGAGGCTGGATCGTTGCCAACGGCCCTCTTCCAAATGGCGACCTGCGCGCGGCCATTTTGATCCCGGACGAAGATGCAGTTGCCTTGGGGCTGCAAACAACCGTGTCGCAATCCGCGGCAACGGCTAAGCCCGTCACACCAACCCCCGAACAACTACGCGCCATGAAAACGCGCAAAATGCCGCGTTACCGGCCCAGTCCACTACGCCGTCACGACTGACCTTATCACCTTATCCGTAAGTGGACTCGTAGCAAACAAGCGTCGCGTCAACCAAGTCTTCAATGTTATCCGCTCTGCAGCAATGCGGAACGAACACTCACTTGATGAGAAGTACCACGCCTAGTAGTAAGTGGTGAACCTGGGAGGACTCGAACCTCCAACCCGCTGTTAGTATCGGTTCAGCACGAAATGACCAAAAATCTAGCGTTTTCATGCGGTTTCTCTGTTTCGGGGTGAGTAATACTAGGCAGGTTTAGGCGCAGTTGTTTCCTAGTTTGTTGCCTGGTTTCGTGGGTGGCCCCTCAGAGCAACCTTGGATGCCGACCACCAAGACTCGGGCTCTAGGGGCGATGAGTAGTCGGCAGGCATGGGAGCGTCGGAAGTGAATTAGGCACGCTCTAGCACGACCCCCTGCGAGTGAGAATTCGACGGGAGCAGCGCTTGCGACAGCACCCTTCAAGCCAAGACCTCAAACTGGGTCTAAACGATCAGCTGCAGATACTGTGATCCGTTGACCACTGCATCCGTGACGAGGTCCTGATCGAACGTGGCCAGTTTCCCGCCATGGGTTGCAGCCAGCGCCAGGAGATAACTGTCGGTTACTTGGGCGGAATGCAGCAGGCGGTCCCTGCGAACGCGCCGGCTGTCGAACAACGTCAAGTCATCCGGCCAGAATTCGTGCCCGGAAAGTGCTAGGAACCCAGTCATTAATTGTGCCACCGCTTCGGGCGTTCCGGGCGAATTCGGATACCGCGCACTTCCGACGATCCTGAGCACGCCGTTTTCTGTCAAAGGGCAAGTTGCCCACGCTCCTTTTCCGGTTTTGGCAAACCACTCGTGCGCTCGGTCATGTTGTACGTGGGCCGGATCGATGAGCGCGATCAGCACGTTCACGTCGAGAAGAAACTGGGTCACGGAAGCTCCTCACTGAGCCGGCGCACCAATTCTGACGTAACCCGCTGAGTCCGCGGAGTGACTGGGAGCAGCGGCACACCGTTTCGAGTCTTCCTGCTCGGCTCGGCTGGGCGCAACGCGCGTCGAGCAAGCGCAGAAATCACCTCTCCAACGCTTTTTCGCTCTGTGGCGGCCAGTTCCTTGGCAGCCGCCAGCACGTCATCGTCGATAGCAAGAGTCGTCCGCATGACACCATCCTTTGAGCATCTCTCATCAGTCATCATACATCACGAACGGACAAACGTCTATCCGACCCGTGTAAGGTCCCCGCAAGTTTCGCGAAAAGCCTGCGGCAAAGAATCAGTGATTGATAACTATTGTGATTTGAAGGAGTTGGGAATGAGCGGCAATGAAAATGTTGGTGAACCGGGGAGGACTCGAACCTCCAACCCGCTGGTAACTCCAGAAATGCTATGTAGTTGGTTCTTCATGCATTTCCTTGTGTCTTGTATCACGGTTTTCTACGGTGTTCGGCAGGGTTTTGTGCCTAAACTTGGTCCCAACTTTTTTCTGCGCCAGGCAGACGAGAGGCAGGTCAGGCCTGTTCGCGCCTTAGTGGCTTTGCATCAGCTTGCCAAGCACCCTGGCTGCCTGAGTTTCGGCGTGCCCCCCGCACGCTCGACGTTTTGCTGATTGGGGGCAGTCAGTTGGACCCCATTGGCTTTCGCAACTCGAGTTGGCACTTATAGAAAACAAGTCGTATTCACAGGGCTTGTTTACGCCGAAGTATGAGCGAACGCACTGAACCACCGCCGCGAGGACTGGGCCGTCACTCCAACGCAAACCCGTGCTATTCTCAAGCAACGCCGACTTTTCGTGGGGAGGCTTATGGCGCAAGTGGATCGCATCACGCGTGATCCCGAGGTAATGGGTGGAAAACCGTGTATTCGGGGGATGCGCGTAACTGTTGGCATGATCGTGGGGCAAATCGGCGCAGGCCACACTATCGAGGAGTTGTTGGCCGACTATCCTTATTTGGAGCGTGAAGACGTTCTTCAGGCGCTGCGCTACGCGGCTTGACTTGCAGAAGAGCGCGAGGTGTCTCTACCTCACGCATGAAGCTTCTGGTCGACATGAATCTCTCGCCTCGCTGGATTCTCCTCCGCGAGGCTGGCTGGGACGCAGCTGACTGGTCCGCTCTCGGCACGGCCGATGCCAGTGACTCGGAAATCATGGCGTTCGCAGCGACGAACGATTATGTCGTTTTGACGAACGATCTGGACTTCGCTGCCATCTCGCTTCTTCTCATGAAAAAAGCCCAGCGTGGTGCAGATTCGTGCCGAAGACCTAGCCCCTAGCACAATTGGAGCTCAAATCACCGCCGCACTGCGCGCTCATGAAGAATTGCAAGCGGGAGCACTCTTGACTATTGAAGCGGACCGGACACGCATAAGAGTATTGCCGTTTCCCACGGAGCGATAATCCGCGCAGCTGAGCTTGAGCGTCCCCTTGTCGCATCCGTCTGACAAGGTGAAGATGAAGAACAAGAAACTTCTTGAGATCTCGGAATGGTTGTTTCTCGCCGCAACCGTGTTGGGATGCGGGATGACCTTGCGTGTTGCGATCTGCCAATTGAAGGTCCCCTACCAACTCAACTACGAGGAAGGCAACATTTTGAACGCAGCAGTGAGAATCAACCAGGGAGAAAACCCATACCCGGCAATCCACCCGCCCGTCTACGTCTTCAACACGTACGGGCCGCTCGTTTATTACCTCATCAGCCCTCTCGTAAAACATTTTGGTCCGGTGTTCACCTTTTCGAGGGTGGTCGTGTGCATCGCTGGGCTGATTGTCGCGGCGTTGATCATTGCGCTGCTGCACCGTACAGGGGTTTCTTGGAAATTAGGCGCCTCGTTCGGCTTGGTCTACGTGACCCTGCCTGTGGTGCAGGACTGGGTTTACCTGTTGCGCGTGGACCTTGTGGGCATCGCACTCACGCTGGCCGGACTGGGTGTTTGCTGGGCAATTCCGCGACGCTGGTATCTGGCGGCACCTCTGTTCGTCGCCGCGATCTTTTGTAAATACAGCTTGATTGCGGCACCCACGGCGTGCTGCGTATTTTTTGCTTTCCGAAAGGAATGGTACAAGGCCGCTGGTCTGGCTACCTGTGTCGGCGGACCCTCCCTGTTTCTATTCTTAGTCCTGGAGAAAGCGACGCAGGGCTGGTTCGCCTTCCATATGTTTCGCACGCATCCAGACCCCTACTTCTTTTCGCAATGGGCAGAGATGTTTCTTCCAGCGCTTGGCGTGCACGCCGTTCTGGTGATTTTGGTGATGGTGCTAGCCGTGGAAGACATGCGACGCCACTGTGTTTCCCTTCCAATGATCTATTTCTCGCTGGCTGCCCTGATGACGCTTACCGGTGGAAAAGTCGGCTCGGACACAAACCATCTGCTCGAGTGGCTCGCCGCGCTGTGCCTTGCGGCAGGAATGGGTTACCACACCCTGAAGCACCGCATCCACGCGCGATGGGCACTCGCGCTCGTACCGGTGGCGCTTTCGCTGGTTGTGTTGTTCACTCTTCCCTTAGAGCTGGATGTCGAGCCCGCGCGTGACGGCTGCCCGGAGGCCTACGCGTACGTCAATGACCACTACGGCAGTCATTTTCTGTCGGAAAATGTCGGCGCGATTGTCCTCGCGGGGAAGCCCGTAACGTTTTCCAATCCTTTTGTTTATTGGTTTTTGGTTAAGTCCTCCGCGCTGTCGGAGGATGAGCTGGCGAGAGAGGTTGACGCGCGTTATTACGATGCTGTCTTGTTGGGTAAGGATCTCAACACGTTAAAAAAGCAGCCCGACGCGCTTTCGTATGCGAGCTTTCTGGGCGCGCTCGAGCAGAACTATCATTTCGTGCGCCAGTTCAAATGCAC
The DNA here is from genome assembly GCA_964594885.1 of uncultured Acidobacteriaceae bacterium. GTDB lineage: Bacteria > Acidobacteriota > Terriglobia > Acidiferrales > UBA7541 > Acidiferrum. Next base: position 11,499 of record CAZQOB010000021.1, on the reverse strand, counting down.
AAACGCGAACTTCGCATATGAGCCGAACTCGCCCTCCGCTGGGCGTACCGCGGCCCTTCCAGCGGACCGCAACCGCTGAGCCAAGGGAGACCGGCGGATTACTGGCCAATGGCAATGTGTGAGCGTAGATGTTCTCCACGATTGCTTCTGCTGCCTGCTTCTGTAGATCAAATGAGACCGGCTTGGCTTCGATCTCGGAAGTTTGGCGACGTCGGCTCATTGATTCTCCATCCGCTGAAACTTCCGTGAGTATCGCTTCCGTTTCAACTTCAGCGGGAAGCTGGTCAAGACCTATGGAGAATGTGGAAAAGAACTTTCGGACGGCTACTGGTGGCTTGCCAACGAATGCGAGAACTTGTATTACGTCTGCGCCAACTGCAACCGCAACAAGCGCAATTCATTTCCCGTCGATGGACCGCGCGCTAAGCCGGGCACTACTGGCAAGCCGCTCCTATCGGAACAGCCGCTCCTTCTTGATCCCAGCGACGAGGGCACTGACAGTGACCCGGAAGGAGCCCAGATCACTATTGAGGTTCTCGGCCTGAACCGTCAGGACTTGACCCAGCAGCGCAAAGAGGCAGCCCAGGAAGTTTTGTCCGCACTGAAATCCATTCCACTTCCTACTACGCAATGGATCGACAATCCCCTCGAGAAGCTCCTTCATCCCACGAAGCCGCATCTTGCCCTGCGGCGTTCGCTCATCCGCAAGTGGGCCATCGACGGCCAGACTCGCCTTCCTGAACCCTTGCGAGTCCCGTTCAGTTTGAATCTGAGGCAATCCCTACCTACTTTCTCGACCGCCTGGAAGAGTTCGCGCGAACCCGAGGAATCCATCTGGAGTACTCGGCAGATATCGCACCCGCCCGCGGAATGGCGGAAAAAGGCAAAATCACACTGTTACCTGAGCAGACTCCGGCTGAAACCTTGGCGACGCTCGTGCACGAACTGGCGCACTCGGATATGCACTTTGGCGAACGGCGCGCCGAGACGACCAAGCGGGTCCGCGAAAACGGAAGCCGAGTCTGTAGCTTGCGTGGTTTGCGCTGCCATCGGTTTGGATACGGGTAACGCAGCACAGGATTGTGTGCCGATAAAATTTATGTGGCGCCGGTTCTGGTAGCCCCGAAATGGCTGGCTTTGTGATAACTTTCGGATTTTGAGCGCCACATAACCAGGACTGTGCTCTGAGCTGAATCAGGGTGTTGTGGGCGAAAGATTTAGCAATTGGCGAAGGGCACTGAAGTCGGGGCGGATTCCGGCCTGATACGCGCCACGACGCTCCCAGTCCAAAAGTAAGGCTTCTACGATCTCCCTGCCGTCTGGGTCCTGAACCGCTTGCAGGGGCGTGCGACCTCCGAGCGCGGGCACCTTTTGGTGCACCCAATCCTCAACCTGCTTCTGGATAATTTGTTGGAAGTGGTCCCTCGCTTCGGGATCGCGAAGTAGAGCTTGTTCGAATTCGTTATCCTCCTTCGCTTGCGCACGGGTCCCTTTTGGAGCTTTCGCCCGCATCTCCTCAACCGTTTTCGCGTTTGTGCTTTGATGCGTCGCCGAAGCACCCAGCCGCTTTTCGATCTCCGCCCGAAGACGTTTTGCGCGATTTTCGGAGTTCACTTCGGCACTCAGGGAACGTCCGGAGATTTTGATGTTGCCGAGGACCGTGTTGTCCCAACTCGGAATCTTCGCGTTGCCTTTCTTGCGCCAGTCGAATTCAATCCGCTGTAGCTTTCCATTTTTGCCGAATTCCGCGTCTTCCAAGAGATCTTCTTTCGATTGGCCAAAGGCAAGCGGAGCTAGCGCCTCGAACGCACGTTCGGGCGATTCGATGCGGAAGTTCAAGGTGTGGAACATCAGCGGGTCGCCATCGGTATTGGCCAATTGCGGCGGCGTGTACAGTCCGTCCCGAATCGTCAGATAGGTCAGCCGAATCGCATCTGGGTTTCGTGCCAGATCATCCGAGGTGAGATCGCGATTGTGCTTAGCGACCTTCTTTCGAAGCTTCCGCCGAAGCCCGATCACGTCGCCTTTCCAACGAGGTGGGATGGGGATCGGCGCCACACAGCCGAGAATGCAGACTGTCGGCAAATTCCAAATATGGCCGTAAACGATGTCGGCCTTTTCCAGGGAGCGAGACGCCGACCGCTCGACGACTTCCGTCTCGGTACCGAGCAGGATGTCTCGCAACCCAATTCGCTCGCCGGCTTTACTCCACAAAACCTCAAAAAAACTGAAGGCCTGCGTGGTCGCCTGTTCAAGAAGCAGCCGTTGCAAGTCCGAAAAGTTCTTGCCCTTTTCCAGCTCGTACCAGCGAGTGACGATCCCACCTCTCCGGCTGGCACCCTTTCCAGTGCGCGGCCTTTGCGGGTCCCATTGGAACAAAAAGTAGGGCATGAAAATCTGATGCTCGTCCGGGTAAGAGTCGAATGGGACCGGCAGGTCGGTCATATTGAAATCCTGCCAAGCCACTTCAATCTGGTCGCCAAATTTGCTCTCGGCGAAATTCATTATGTCTCGCGTTAGCTGTTCGGACGTGCTGCGTTGCTGCGCCCAAAAACTATAGGCAGCTGACTCCTGAGCCAAGCAGCAACGTTTGTGTTTCTTCCCGCTGCCACAAGGACAAGGGTCATTCCTGCCGATTTTGCCGTTCCCGTGGAAAAGCATAATGTCCGCACATTACCGCCTGGAATTCGGGAAGACAAGGGGCCACGGAGCGTGCGGAGCGTGCTTCGCGCTTGAAGTGCATACTCTGTGGATCCTGGCGAAAGGGGACCTCGCACTAGGATTCGGGCGCGGGCAAGGGAGGCCCGCGCCGATGCTCGAAACTTTTCGTCAGGTCCCTTTCTTCCTGTATCGCCATCGTGAAGGTAAGAGCCGCGTCTGGAGCTTGGCTGCCTCAGCCCTTGTTCTCATCCTCTGGATCATTCCAGTGTGGGGGATGTGACGAAATCAGGGAGTCTATGAGCGCCGAGCATGGGCCGTGTTCGCTGTGGTGCAAGTCGTTGGTACGGTGTGCGTGTGGGAAGGTCCGCGCATCCTGAGCGCGCCGGGGCCGGTGCTCTTCCTTAGCGGCCTAATCCTGCTGGCACCCGGCGATCTGCTGAGCTTAATGCTCGTACAATGCTAGAATCTTAACTTAACCGGTGTGGCGACGGATGTGGGAAGCTCTCAAATATGTTTCATCCGGGTTTACGTTGTGTGCGTTTATCGTCGCCACGGTTGTGTTTTATCTCAACCACCGGATAAAAGAGGAGCGGAAGCGAATCGAAGCGGCTCCGGCAGAGGACCGGGCTTCTCTTGTAGCCAAAACGCTGGAAGTTTTCCATGTTGATACCGCTGGATTGAGCCGTCAGCAGCAGTTCGATATCGCAATGCGGCAAATCAATGGCCGAATTGAAAGATTCCGAATCATCGCCACTCTGGTGGTGGTGCTCGCTCTCGTAGCGGCAGGACTCTCGGCCTACGCCATAGCCTTAGAAAAGAAACCTCAGGAACAGGGTGCAGAAAAATCTCTCGATTCAGATTTCGACCCCAATCACATCATACCGTGGCCCGATCAGATCCTTGGCGCCAGCAAGGCCTTCGACTTTAAAGCGCTCGACATTCAGATAATGTTTATCACTCGAGAACAGAGTACGTCGCTGCAATTACCACCTGGTGCAATGGTCTTTCGGGTTGCCAACGGCCCGGCGGCAAGTGCCGGCTTCCATGCCGGGGACGTCATCATTGAGATAAATGGGACAAAAATCGCGACGGAAGATGATCTACGTCAGACCATTCGCAAACTCGGTCCTAGCAAGATTTCGTTTAAGCTCCGGCGCGGTAATGACGTGAGGTCTGTTGTGGTAGATTGCCCCAATTGCTAGCTGAAGGGTAAACGCTACCTGTGTGTGGACAAGAAGATGAAAACTATGGCGAGAAGAATATTCCGAGACGTATCACCTTAGCTGCTCGCATGTTTTACTCCTGTACACTAAAGCGAAGACTGAACGCCAAAACCGCGCATTGTGTCAATGATTGCGAACTGTGTTGCGCCAACTGTTGTTCAAAAGCAGATGCGATACGCTGACGCAAGAATTACGCTCGGAACCTACGGTCACGTTTTGGGAGATGCCCGGAGGAATGCTGTTCGAGAACGCGCGAGCGGATTGAAAAGTACGCGGTTAATCCTCCAACCCGCTTTAACTCCAGAAATGGTATGTAGTTGGTTCTTCATGCATTTCCTTGCGCCTTGCATCACGGTTTTCTACGGTGTTCGGCAGGGTTTCGTGGCTAAATTTGTTCCCAACTTTTTTTCGATAGAAGCCACTCGTGCGGGCCGCTGTCGTGACGGTCCAGGCCCTGCCTTACCACCAGCGTGGCGCCAATTAGCCCAATTCCGGTCCTCGTCTTGCATCACACCTGGAAATGTGACACAATGGGTCACATGAAAACCATCACCATCCGCGAGCTTCACGAAGCCACCGGACGCTGGGTCCGGCGCGCACGAGCGGGTGAAGTGTATGTGACCGAACGCGGGCGGCTCGTTGCTAAGATCGTGCCCGCGTCGCCACTCCCGGCGAAGCCGTTCTTCGCAAATCCCAAGTTTACGCAGGCTTTCCTGACGCAGCGCAAATACCTTCGCGGTGGAACCGATTCTACGTTGAGCATCAGCGAAGACCGGAACCGCGACGTTTCGTGATCTATTTCGACACCAGCTACCTCGTCCGCCTCTATTACCAAGATCCCGGTGCTGAAGCGGTTCGCATGCTTGCCGCGAGCGACCACGTAGCTTCGGCAGCCCATGGGCAGGCGGAAATGATGGCGGCGTTTCATCGCAAGCTGCGCGAAGGGGCGATCCGACCGGCTGCGTATGCGGCGCTGGTCGGTCAAGTTCGGGCGCACATCGACGCGGGAGCATTTCGGTGGCTCGCGCAAGACCAGGAAATTTTCTTACGCATCCGGCAGGTCTATCAGAGGCTTCCGGTGACGCTGTTTTTGCGTGCCGCCGACGCCATTCACCTCGCGACGGCGGCCGAGGCGGGCTTCCGCATCGTTTATTCGAATGACGCGCACCTACTGGCCGCGGCGAAATATTTTGGCGTGGAAGGAAAAAACGTGATTGGCCAAGCACCTTAAGCTCGGCCTTCGCTCACTCTGAGTACTTGGAGAGTTTTGTGACCGATGGCGAGTCTGCCTGGCGACTTAGATAAATCTTCGAATAAAAAGGCGCGCGAAACGCGCTTTTTTCGGGCGACCGCCAACTCCACTTTCAGCGAGGCAATCGGCATTAATTTTGAAGGAGAAATCACCGGCTCACTTGCGCCTACAAGCTCTAAGAATCCGAGAGCTTTAGGTTCCAAGTAGCAGTCAGCCGCTCCATGACTTCGACTGAGCGCGATTGTCTGCTATCGTGTTGATTTTCCGCGCCAGTACAGGCGATTCCCTGCCCCGTGCGATTACTACCGTTTGCTATCTCCTTTGATCGAGATGGGGCACAAAATGGGGCACAGTTTTTTGTGGTTGCCCGAAAGCATGCTTTCCAAAGTGCCAGACCGGGATAGATCACCCCTCCCGGCCCGCAGAAATCGCAATAGAGCCAGCCGGTGGATTCAAGAGAATTTTAACGCGAACCATTTGCCGGGCAGGTCGAATTTGTCGGTGACGCTTAGCTGCCCAAACTGCAGACAAGAACTCGGTCCCGGAAGCAGAAAAGCATACTGCGTCTCGGGCGAGACGGTATGCGCCAGATCGAACCTCGAAGTACCCCGTCGAGGAGCGCTTGATGGATTTGAGGTAGTCAGCGTAGAGCGGCAACCGGTGCCTTCCCGTGCGCGAAGCTAGGGGCAGTTCACAGGCACAAAGTGGGAAAAGCAAAGATCGGGACAGAGAAAGAGCGGACCCACCTTTTCGCAAACGTCGCGAAAGGGATGGGCCCTGCCTGCGGCAGGCAGGCACCCGGCACCCGGGGTGCCAAGATCATTGGATTTTAGTGCGCCACCGGCGTGCTTGACTCGAGATGACGTTCGGAGCTGTAAGTCCACTGGGTCTGACAGTGTGCTTCCGCCTAGAAATAGCCTTGAGGAGACGAGGCGTCTCGCGTCTGAGGCCATCCAAGTGCCATTGATTGTGGAAGAGAAGCTCAACCTCGATCCATTGAACCAGCATGTTCTCGGCCTCGTCGAGCTGTGCGGGGAACCGCAAAGATAGAAGCCTCTTCAGGAAGGCTCTGTGTTTCGCGCCAATTTCCTGGATGTCGGCAAGATCGACTGCGAGAGAACTTGCGGCGTCTTGAGACAACAAAGGGAAGGCTCGTGACAAAGCTTGCCGTATTTGTTTGGCTAGCTTCACGGTTTTGCCAGTTTGCCTTTTTGAACGGGAACGAACGCCTACGCTTGTCACAATCGCGTTGCCAGCTTTTTTCAGAAACTCAGATTTGCTTGGCATTAATCCACCTTAGAACTGCTTGAGCTGCTCAGAATATTGTTTGGCTAATTCCAAGAACTTTTCGCGGAACTTTTGTAGGTAAACGGTTCGCTATCCGCTTAGCTCTATCCAACGCGGCCTTGACCTCTTTTTTCCAATGATTGCGATTAGGGTCGTTTGGATCTGAATTTCCCAATTTCCCTAAGTGCTCGGTTGCGGTGGCCAACAGCCAAATGACCACAGCCGTTTGTTGGGCCGTATTCTGCGCAAGCAAGACATTTTCAAGCGCGACTTCCGATTCTATTGCATCAAGTTGTTCCTGTCCCTTGATGCGCTGATAATCCGCCAGCTCGTCGCTTACGATCGTTGCAGGACCAACGACGACAGCGCCCGCGCCTACGGCGACTGCACCAAGAGTCGAGGCCGCGGCTGCGCGGCCTGTCCCTCCGAGAATCGGGAACGGTATACTGATTGGCGGGGCGCCGGCCTTATTGTTTGACGAGTCTTTACCGCTAAATAGTTCCCCCAGCAAGCATGCGAGCCAATTTGAGCACTTTCCTGAGGGTTTAGGTCCTTCGTCATGGCCGTCGAGGCTATTGTGCGTTGTCGACTAGCCCGCGGAAGCCGCTTCTTTTGTGCTGTTTACATAGAATCGATGGTAGGTTGTCAGGCAGCAGCGATGGTGCATAATCCCCTAATAAAGTAAGGGGATTGTGCCATGGCACGCTCATACAAACAGGCAGCTCGTCAACTCCACGAAGTCACGCAATCGCAACAGGGATTCTTTACGACGAAGCAGGCCATCCGAGCGGGTTTCGCCGAGAAGACCCACTCCTACCACGTCAATGCCGGCAACTGGATTCGCGAGCACCGCGGAATCTACCGCCTTTCCACCTTCCCAACGCCGGAGCGACCGGACCTAATGCTTTGGTATCTCTGGTCGCAGAACAGACAGGAACTGCCCGAAGGAACCTACAGTCATGAGACGGCACTTAGCCTTCACGAACTCTCGGACATAATGCCTACGAAGCTTTACATGACGGTGCCGAAAGACTTCCGCCGCAATAGCGCGATTCCAGAAATCCTCATTCTTTATAGAGCGGATGTGGACAAGAGCGACGCGCAAGAGATGTATGGTGTGCGCGTGACCCGCCCGCTGCGAACGATTATCGATCTGCTGAGGAGTAAACATGTCGACGAGAGTCAACTCAAGATGGCGGTGAACGAAGCGCTTCGGCGTGGCCTGATTGGAAACCGAGAAATCGATCACACGTCGCCGGATCATCTAAGACGTTCGCTCCGCGAACTTGCCGGCCAGCCGGCATGACGGACGAAGTCAAATCCTACAAGACGGCCGGGGCGTTGCGCGCCGCGCTAGAGGCACGCTTGCAGGCGCGCGCGCGAAGCAGGCACAGATCTGCAACGCTTGCGCCGACAGGTGGCATTCGATCGTTTCCTGGCGCGCATTTTTTCCAAGGGACCGAAGGCGACCTACCCGTGGGTACTCAAGGGAGGTTATGCAATGGAATTGCGGATTCATTCCGCGCGCACGACCAAGGATATTGACTTGACTCTGCACGACGGTACGCGTCTTTCCAAGGGGCCCGGAGAGGCGCGAACAGGTCCGGGCGATGCTGCAAGAGAGTGCAGCGATTGCTCTCGATGACTACTTCGAATTTCTAGTGGGCGAAGCGAGAGAAGAGCTGGACGGCGCGCCGGAAGGGGGCGGCCGTTATCCAGTCAAGGCGAGAATGGATGGACGGGAATTTGCACGCTTCCATGTGGATGTCGGTGTCAGCGACGAAGTGCTCGAACCTCTGGACATCGTTACGGGAGAAGACTGGCTCCGGTTCGCGGGCGTGGCAGCGTCCTCCTTCCCGGTGATTTCGTCGGAACAACAATTTGCCGAAAAGCTGCATGCCTATACTCTCCCAAGGCTCATCGCTTTCAGCGTCGTGCGCAAGTCTTTCATTGCGTCAATCGGCGGTACGCGGCGCTCGATGCCACTCTGACAGGTCTGGTACGTCGCTCAGCCGCAGACAGATTCGTTGACTTGCCTTTACTGTGCAACCTAACATGCTCGCCAAATGCCAGAGTCCCACTCGCTTATCGGTCAGACCATTTCGCACTACCGCATCCTCGAACGCCTCGGCGGTGGTGGTATGGGTGTGGTTTACACAGCCCAGGACACTGAACTTGGCCGTTTCGTTGCCCTGAAATTCCTTCAAGATGACCTCGCGAGAGATCCGCAATCACTCGAGCGCTTCCGGCGAGAAGCACGGGCCGCCTCCGCGTTGAATCATCCAAACATTTGCACCGTCTACGAAATTGGCGAGCACGAGGGCAGACGATTCATCGCCATGGAATTGCTGGAAGGCAAGACATTAAGACACGCTATCGGAGGAAGCTCGTTAGAGATAGTCAAAATCCTCGATCTCGCCATCGAAATCGCGGATGCACTCGAAGCCGCACATGGGAAAGAAATCGTCCACCGGGACATCAAGTCTGGAAACATTTTTGTCACTACGCGCGGCCACGCCAAGATTCTCGATTTTGGACTTGCCAAGGTTATGACCGAGGCGACTCCGGCTGACAACGCTACCACTATGACGGCGTTGGCTATTGAGCCGGACCTGCTCACTAGTCCGGGAACAGCTGTCGGTACCGTCTCCTATATGTCGCCGGAGCAGGTGCGAGCGGAAAAACTTGATTCGCGCACAGACCTTTTCTCCTTTGGAACGGTACTGTACGAAATGGCGACAGGGACACTGCCTTTTCGTGGGAAAAACCTCGGCGTGGTTTTCGACGCCATCCTCAATCGCGTGCCGACACCGCCAACTCGGCTGAATTCTAAGCTTCCTCCAAAACTCGAGGAGATCATCAACAAGGCTTTGGAAAAAGAGCCCGCACTCCGCTATCAGCATGCCAGCGAAATGCGCGCTGACCTCCAGCGCCTCAGGAGAGACACGAACGCAAGAGTAGCGGGCGTGGAGGTAGCATCCAAGGATATTGCTTCCACACGAACACTGCGCCGTCGAGGCATGCAAATTGCCACAATAACGATAGCCAGTCTTGCCGCGCTAACGTGGGCTTTCGGTGTCCTGACTATGCGGCGGTCTCCACCGAAGGTTTCGCGATACATACAACTGACAAACGACGGTCTGAAAAAGGACGGGCCCATCGCAAGTGATGGCTCACGAATCTACTTCGTAGAGGACCGAGCGGGCCTTTCGGTGCCCGTACAAGTATCTGTTGCGGGTGGGGAGGTAGTTCCTCTGCCGGGTCCCCTGCCAGCGAACACGGTCGTCTGCGACGTCTCGCAAAATCGTTCCGAACTTCTACTGCAATCGACAATCCCCGGCCAACTCAATGCGCCTTTTCTTGTCGTGCCGCTTGCAGGTGCCTCACCACGCCGCATTGGCAATTTGGTTGGCCATTCGTGCCCCACATGGTCGCCAGACGGTCAATTCGTTGCATACGGCTTGAATAACGAACTCCACGTGGCACGATCGGATGGAACTGGAGAACGAGAGATCGCCAGCTTTGGAGGTCTCACAGGACGTCCGCGTTGGTCGCCAGATGGGGGAACCCTGCGCTTTACAGCGCCGGGCGGAATCTGGGAAATTTCCGCCAGCGGAACCAACCTCCGTCGCTTCCGCACAGATCAAAATGGCTCTGAGAGCTGGGGTATCTGGACACCGGACGGAAGATATTTCGTTTACACTCGGTCTCCACTCGACAACGACACAACGAGTATTTGGGCGGTGCGCGAAGGAGGAGTTCTATTCGGTAAAAAGGAGCCGACGCAACTGACCGCGGGACCTATGTACTGGACAATGTTTCCGTATCCCAGCGTGGACAGCAAGAGTCTTTTCATAATTGGCAAACAGGTTCGCGGTGAACTGATGCGTTACGATTCTGGGACGCAGCGGTTTCTGCCTTATCTCCCGGGACTCTGGGCTTCAAACCTGGACTTCTCGCGTGACGGAGAGTGGCTGGTCTACAGTCTCTACCCGGAGGGCACCCTTTGGCGCAGTCGAACCGACGGTTCCGAGAAATTTCAGCTGACGGCTGGCCCTATGAGAGCGGAGGAACCTCGCTGGTCGCCGGATGGGAAAAGGATCACTTTTGTAGGTTCAGAGCGAGACGGCCCTTGGCGAATCTACCTTACCTCGAGCGAAGGCGGCACCCCAGAACAGTTAATACACGGTGATGCTTCGGAGTGTGATCCGGACTGGTCGCCTGATGGAAACTCAATCATTTACGCGGAGTGCTGGAACGAGAGGCTAGTGAGTGCGGTCCATATCCGGGATTTGAAGACTGGACAGATTTCCACGCTCCCTGGTTCTGATGGTTTGTTCTCACCGAGGTGGTCGCCAGATGACCGCTTCGTTGTAGCCGTGACCATGGTTGGCGATACGCAAAGCCCTGACAGTTTGATGCTCTTCGACTTCTCGACTCAGAAGTGGCATGAGTTGCGTCGTGGCCATCAAGAGAACTGTCCGGTTTGGTCGCGAAATGGAAAGTACATCTACTTCTCTGAACCACGTGGGACAGACGTGCCTTTCTTTCGGATGAACGTGGCGGATAACAAGTTGGAGCGTCTGGCCAACGCCCGCCTCCTTCCGCGAGGCCCACAGTGGACCCGCGTTGGTTACTGGACCGGCCTAGCGCCGGATGACACGCCTCTTCTCCTTCGAGATACCAGTATCGACGAAATATACGCTCTAGAGTTGCAGCTACCGTGAGCCTGCAATCTTTCTTGCACAAACCAGACAGTCTCACTTTATGGCCACACAGTGACGCCGATTCAGTAACGCCGATTCGTTGCCTTGCTTCAGCCCCGCAACCTAAGATTCTCGCCAAATGCCAGAGTCCCACTCGCTTATCCGTATGGACGCGAAGCGCAAGGCGGTCGAAAACCTCAGCGGTAAGGATTTTGTGCCAGGTGTGGCACAAAATTGGGCACAGTTTTTCGTGAGCGAAAAGTCAGATGAGGCTAACTCATTGAAAATAAGTGGTGAACCGGGGAGGACTCGAACCTCCAACCCGCTGATTAAGAGTCAGCTGCTCTACCATTGAGCTACCGGTCCACAG
>CAZQOB010000020.1:0-65955 GCA_964594885.1 uncultured Acidobacteriaceae bacterium | reverse complement strand
GGTGTGGGTCGGTGGGGGCGGGGTTCACGGGCGGGCGGAAGTTTTTGCAGGATGGGTTACCGTGGTTTTTGCGGTTCGGAAGCGTGGGCGAGCCGGTGACCATTTACGAAGGCTTGTTTTCGCTGCCGCCCGGTCATCGCATGCTTTTGTACCTTCCGGACCGGCGGCGGCTGCCGCGCCCGCATCCGTGGTGGGATCCGCGGCGAAGTCCGGCGGCGAAGGATCCGAAGAGACCGCGCACTTTTTCCGCGGCGGTAAAAGCAATGCGGCCGCTGCTGGAAGACGCCGTGCGCGCGCATTTGATCGCCGATGTTCCGGTGGGACTGTTTTTGTCGAGCGGATTGGACTCCGGCGCCATTGCTGCGTTGGCGGCGCGCGAACACGCAGGGATTCAAAGTTTCACGCTGGCGTTTCCCGGTACGGCATACGACGAGTCGGCGTTGACCCGGGTCGTGGCACAGCGCTGCGGTACAAAGCACAGCGAAATTCCTCTGCATGGCGATGCGATTCCGGCACGGCTGGACGAGGCGCTGGCAGCGCTCGACCAGCCGACCATGGACGGCATCAACACCTATTTTGTTTCGTGGGCGGCGCGCGAAGTTGGATTGAAGGTGGCGCTTTCGGGGCTGGGTGGCGACGAACTGTTTGCCGGTTATTCCACGTTTTCAGACACCGCGAAAATCTCGCGGATGATGGGGTTTCCGAAATTTCTTCCGGCAGCATTGCGCCGGGCCAGCGCGGGAATGTTGCATTCGCTGATTGCCGCTGGGCGAACTCCCGACGCGGCGCGAAAAGCGATTGCGGCATGGCGCGATCCTCAACGCCTTCCGCATCCGTATTTTTTTGCACGCACGCTCTTCCCGCCGGGCGAAATAGAAAAAGTGATGGAGCCGCGATTCCGGCCCAGCGCGCTGGCGCCGGATGGACACACACTGGAGCCAACGTGGCTCGGCTGGCTGCAGCTGGCCGCGAGCGAAACGCGCAATCTGGGGCATAGCCGGGGGCCGGTGGCGGCGGTCAGCTGGCTGGAGTTGCGCACGTACATGGCTAGCACGCTGTTGCGCGACACCGATTCGGTCAGCATGGCGCGCTCGCTGGAAGTGCGGGTGCCGCTGCTTGACACGCCGCTGGTGGAATTTGTCGCCGCGCTGCCGGAGGCCGCGCGACGCAAGTCTGGCGTGCAGAAAGCGCTGCTGGTCGAGGCACTGGGCAATCTGTTGCCGGCTGAGCTTACGCCGCAAAAGAAGCGTACGTTTACGCTGCCGTGGGAGGAGTGGTTGCGTGGGCCGCTGAAAGCGCGGCTCGAAGCGAGCTTCGCTGCGGTTCCAAGTTCGCTGGGGACACTCGTGAAGCCCGCGGGCGTTGCGGCGGTGTGGAAGTCGTTTTTGGCCAAAGACACGAGCTGGTCGCGCCCGTGGTCCCTTTTTGTCCTTTTTGAATGGGCGCGAATGCAGGAACAAAAAGCGATCGCTTCGCTGGCGTAGCCCCTGTCCCTTGTCCCTGCTTCTTTTCGTTCCTGCGCTACACTGGAATCTCAGCGATGAACATTCTCGGCATCAACGCTTATCACGGTAATGCTTCGGCGGCAATTTTGTGCAACGGAAGACTCGTTGCGGCGGTGGAGGAGGAGCGCTTCAACCGAGTGAAATACGCGGCGGGATTTCCGGCCGCAGCGATTCGCTATTGCCTGCAGACCGCTGGCATCACGCTGAAAGAAGTGCATCATATCGCGGTGCCGCGCAATCCTTACGCGCGGCTGGGCACAAAACTTTTCTACGCGCTGCGCATGCCTTCTTTTGCGCGCGAGCGCGTGAAGGTGCTGGCGAAATTCACCGGGATTCCCAAAGCGCTGGCCTCCGCGTTCGACGTTGATCCCAAAGCGCTTTCGGCTCAGTTTCATCGCGTCGAACATCACATCGCGCATCTGGCGAGTGCGTTTTATTGCTCGCCCTTTGCAGAATCCGCCCTGCTTTCGGCTGACGGACTCGGCGACTTTGCGAGTTCGATGTGGGGCGCGGGCCGCGGCCAGCGCATGAAAATTGATGGTTCGATAGTGTTCCCTCATTCGCTGGGGCTTTATTACAGCGCGGTCACGCAGTATCTCGGCTTCCTGAAATTCGGGGACGAATACAAGGTGATGGGTCTCGGAGCGTACGGCGAGCCGGAGTTTCTCGAAGAGTTTCGCGACATCGTGCGCGCCAACGGCACGCGGTTTCAACTGGGCCTGGAGTATTTCACGCATCATCGCACCGGGCCGGAGATGACCTGGGCCGAGGCGGACAAGACTCCGGTGCTCGGGAAAATGTATTCCGACGCCATGACCCGCAAGCTGGGGCCGGTCCGTGCGCCGGAAGCGCCGATCGAGCAGCGGCACAAAAATCTGGCATGTTCGCTGCAAGCGCGGCTGGAAGAAGTCTATCTCGGCATGTTGCGGCGCCTGCACGAAGAAACCGGAATAAAGTCGGTGTGCCTGGCGGGGGGCGTGGCGTTTAACTGCGTGGCCAACGGAAAAATTCCCGCGCAGACGGGATTTGAAAATGTGTATGTGCACCCGGCGGCAGGCGACGCGGGCCTGGCAGTCGGCGCAGCGCAGTACATCTGGCACCAACTGTTGGGCAATCCGCGTGAGTTTGCAATGGACCACGCCTACTGGGGGCCGGAGTTTTCCCGTGACCAAATTGCCAGCGCCATCGGCTCGGCGCGGCTAGCCGAGACTGGATGCACGGTAGCCGAGTTGCCGGAAGAGGAGTTGCTGCGCCAAACCGCGGCGATCATCGCCGAAGGAAAAATTCTTGGTTGGTTCCAGGGTCGCGCCGAGTGGGGACCGCGGGCGCTGGGCAACCGCAGTATTGTGGCCGATTCGCGGCGGCCGGAAATGAAGGAAATCCTTAACCGGCGCATCAAGCACCGCGAAATCTTCCGTCCGTTCGCGCCGTCGATTCTTGCGGAGAAGACTGCTGAATGGTTCGAGCATTCGCATCCTTCACCGTTCATGACCATGGCTTACGCAGTGAAAAGCGAAAAGCGCGACAAGATTCCCGCACCCACGCACGTGGACGGCACTGGCCGGCTGCAAACCGTAACGGCAACCGCCAATCTACGCTACTGGAAATTAATTAGCGAATTCGAAAAGCAGACCGGCGTGCCGGTGGTGCTGAACACTTCCTTCAACGACAACGAACCCATCGTTTGCAAGCCGCAAGAAGCCATCGACTGTTTTGAGCGCACCCGGATGGACGCGCTCGTGCTGGGCGATTTCCTGGTCACCCGCAACTAGCCGGTAACGCGCTCACGTCAGGCTCAGCGGGGCGTCAGGCGGACGTTTTCGTCGCATCAGCAGCCAGTCGATCAGCCAACCGACGAGGAAATACCAGCCGAACAGCAGAATCGGCATGCTGACCATGAAGGTCAGAACTTCATCGATACCTCGTTTGCTGAACAAGGCAACGATCGAGGTGCCAGCCAAAAATGCGGGGAATGAAGAGGTTATAAAGGCTCTGTCAAAGAAGCTTGGAACGACCGATTGGTCGGGCAACAAATCCCAATCGGCGCAATTGCTGCGCGGATCATTCGGGCAGGGCCAAAACGCCGGACGATGCTGGTCTAGCGGGTCGCTGTCGAGTCGCAACGACGACCACCAATAATATTTGCGCGGTAGCGGTGCATCATGTTCGTTCAGCTTGTCTGAACGAATCGTGACCAGTGTGAACAACAGCAGGCTCAGAACCGGCAGAATCGTGCTGAAACGGATCCCCATGTCCCTCAAGCATTATGAAACGGAAGAATGGCAGGGTGATAGAGCATAGCGGAGTTACGGGATAGGGAGAAAGTGGGTTAGGGAGGGCGGGATAACGAGATACCCTGCTTCTCGCTTGCTACAATCACCCGATGCGGATTCTGCTTCTGAACCTCTACTACCCGCCAGACACTTCGGCTACGGCAAAGATGGCGGCGACGGTGGTGGGCGCCCTGGCGAAAGAGCATGAGGTCACGATTCTGTGCGGCCGGCCGTCCTACGACCCGAACGAGCGCCGGGCCTGGAAGCTTTTTCAGAGCGAACAGCACCTGGAAAATGTCCGCATCCTTCGTGTAGGTTCCAGCGACTTTCCGCGCTTCAACATGATCAAGCGCCTGCTGAACTATCTGACCTACACCGTGCTGATGATTCCGCGCGCGTTATGCACCAAGTGTGACGTAGTGCTGGCCATGACCGACCCGCCGTTCGAAGGCATTTTGGGTGCATTGGTCGCAACTCTGAAGCGCAAGCCATACGTTTACAACATCCGGGACCTGTATCCGGATATGGCGCGCGGCGGCGGCCTGCTCCGCGACAAACTGATCCTGCGAGTGTGGGAATTGCTGCACCGCTGGGCGTTGCGCCGCGCCGCCGCCATCATTGTGCTGGGTGAAGACATGCGCCGGCTCATTGTGTCCAAAGACGTGGGCGAGGCCGTGGTGGAAATCGTGCGTGACGGAACAGAAATCCCGCCGCCTGACGCGCCGCGGCCTGTGGTTGATCCTGAAGTCGTCGCCCAAATCCGAGGCGATTTCCGATTCGTGCTGGTGCACGCCGGGAACCTGGGATTTTATGGAGCATGGAACGAGTTGCTGCAGGTGGCCCGCGAGTTGGCAGCCGACAACCCGGATATCGGCCTGGTATTCATCGGTGGGGGTGCGCAAAAACCGCAGCTGGAAGAGGCTGCGGCCGGACTGCCCAATGTGCGTTTCTTGCCGTTTTTTCCCGCCAGCAAGATTCCGTCGGTTTTGGCTGCGGCGGACGCGCACGTGGTCACCGTCAAACACGGCCTGGAGGGCGTCGTTGTTCCCAGCAAAATGTACGGAATCCTGGCCGCTGGCAAGCCGCTGCTGGGCCTTGTGCCGGAATACAGCGAAGCCGATCTGATCGTGCGGGAGACAAAATGCGGGAGGACGGACTGCCCGATTGACGGCGTGGAGGACTTCGCGCATTTCGTGCGCGAACTCTCCAACGATCCCCAGCGCGTGAAGCAGATGGGTGAAGCTGCGCGGGTCGCTGCTCCTGCCTATGATAGAGTCAAAGAGCTAGAAAAATTCGTGGACGTCGTCACTCGCTCCCACTCGCGATGAGCGCTCCGTTCTGAGGACGAAACAGCGTGAAAACTTCGGAAACGTTCTGGACAGGCAAGAGAGTTTTGGTCACCGGCGGCGCGTCGTTTATCGGCTCGACTCTGACCGACCAACTGCTCGAACGGGGGGCGAAAGTGCGCATCGTGGACGACCTCACCAGCGGCCACCTCGATAACCTGCGGGAGCCGGTGGCCAAGGGCACGGTCGATTTTATTCAAGCCGATCTGCGCGAACCCGGCGTTACGCGCGGCGCGATGCACGGGGTGGATACAGTTTTTCATCTCGCCGCCGATCACGGCGGCCGCGGTTACGTGGACCTGCACCAGGCTGGCCCGGCCTCCAACTTTTTTCTCGATGGGCTGATTTTCTTCGAAGCGGTGCGCGCCAAAGCACGCAAAGTGGTCTTCGCCTCTTCCGGATGCGTCTATCCCAATTTTCTGCAATCTGACGTCAGCAAAGAGCTGTATCTCACCGAGGATTTGACCAGCGGCCCCAACGACGCCGACAACACCTACGGCTGGGCCAAGCTAATGGCCGAATTCACGCTGCAGGCCTACCACCAGGAGCACGGCCTAGGCGCCGCTTCCTGCCGATATTTCACTGTGTACGGCCCGCGCGGTGTGGAAAATCATGCCGTCATCGCCATGATCGCCCGCGCTTTCATCCACCAGACGCCGTTCGAAGTCTGGGGCGACGGAACGCAGATCCGCAATTGGACTTACATTGATGACATTGTGGAAGGCACCATCCTTGCCGGAGAAAAAATCGACGACGGCACCGCGGTGAACCTCGGCACCATGGAACGCATCCGAGTGCTGGACGCCGTGAACATGGTGTGCGACTACACCGGCCATAAGGCCGAAATCAAGCTGCGCAAGGACATGCCCACCGGCCCGCTAAACCGCGTGGCCGACAACGCGCTGGCCAAGAAGCTCCTCGGCTGGGAACCCAAAGTCGCCTTCAAGGATGGTTTGAAGCGCACCATTGACTGGTACTACAAAACGAAAGACCGCGAAGAAGTGACCCGTATCTTCGCCCGAATGCTAACCGAACGATAAAATTACTTTACATAAATCATGGGAATCCGGCATGCTCCCTCGGCTGGGACTCCAGCCAGGCCATTTCTGGGCCCGCTTGCCATTGTTGACGCTTTTAGACTGGATTGCGTGTTTCTTTCGAGCTACCGTAGAGGGGCCGAATGAGGCACGTTCAGTAACCGATTCGCGGCCCGTCCGGCCTGTTGGCGTCCCAGGTCAACGCAGCGTGCTCTATAATTTTTTCCTTACTTGGGAGCCGGCGCCCCAATCCGGCGATCAGTCTCGTTCGAACGGCCCCGCCACCCAAGCCGGGGGCCGCAGCTAGTGAACATCGAGGACGAATGGCCGCAGGCCTCGTAGCATTTTCTATCGCACTGGTTGCCTCTTTGTTTTTGACGGCACCGGTCCGCGCACTTGCACTGCGCGTCGGCATGGTCGATCTGCCCGGCCCGCGCAAGGTGCACTTGCAGCCGATTCCGCTGCTGGGCGGGCTGGCCATGTACGCCGGCGTCGTACTCGGCGTTCTTTTTCTTTTCAATGGGCCGGCGCGTGCGCAAATCTCCGGCATTCTCGCCGGCGCCACGCTGATTGCCGCGGTGGGGATTCTGGACGACCGCGGCTTGCTGCATCACCAGATCAAGCTTTTTGCGGGAATGCCGCTGGCCGCGGCGATTCTGATGCTCAGCGGCATTCGCGCGCAGGTTTTCTCCGCGCTGGTCGGGGGCCGAACGGGTGACGTTCTGGACGCGGCGCTAACCGTGGTCTGGGTTGTAGGCGTCACAGCCTCGTTCAGCATCCTGGATCACATGGACGGTCTATGCGCTGGCGTTGCCGCGATGGCCGCTGCCTTTTTTGCGCTGCTCGCCTACTTGAACGGTCAGGTACTGGTCACGGTATTGGCCGCTGCGGTGCTCGGGGCCTCGGCGGGATTTTTGCGCTGGAACTTCAAGCCTGCAAAAATCTTCATGGGCGACGGGGGCGCGATGTTCCTTGGATTCCTGATGGCCACGCTCGGGCTGAAACTGCGACTGGAGCAGGCTACGCAATTCTCTGCGGCCGTGATACCGGTTTTGATCCTGGGTGCTACGGTTTTCGACACCACCCTGGTTACCTTCTCGCGCAGCCGCCGCGGGCTTTTGCCCTTTGCAACTCCCGGCAAGGACCACGTTGCCCACCGCTTGGCGAATCTTGGCCTCGGCCAGCGCGGGGCCGTGCTGGCCATGTACATCGTCGGCGCGCTCGGCGGAATTCTGGCCCTGCTGGTCAGCACCTTGTCCAGCAAGATTGCTGTGGTGATTGTCACCGCAGCCGTACTAGCAGTCTTCGGAGCCGTCGCGTTCCTCGAGCGCGCTCCCTACGAGCGCCAGGTGCGCAAGGCTGCCGGAGCCGGCGGTTAATCCTCTCTGGAACTTGCTCGCATAGTTCCCTGTCCATCCTGGATTCGCTATACTTTTAGGGCTGTTTCACGCTTTTTCACGCAGAGACTTGCGCTTCGCGCCGGGTAAGCGAGCGGTGGAACTTTTGTAGCTTTTGGGACCACCCGGCCGCTTACGGCGAAGCAGTGCGGTTACGATCGGAAGAACCGACGAGTGCTTGAGCATCGCGAGCTAGAGCCGAACAGTCAGTGCCGCGCCCCAGTCGTCGTCGTCGGCGGATCCGCTGCAGGATTGCTTACTGCCGCGAAAGTTGCCGCGGGAGGGCGGGCGGTGCGCGTCTTGGATGCCAAAGGCGGACTTGATCCCGCGCCGCGTTCGCTGATCGTTACCCACCATTTCCGCGAACAATTGCGGGAAGCCGCCGCTTGCAGCATCATCAACGAAATTCGCCGCTTCGAACTTTTCACCGACGGCCGCTCGGCGGATATCGCGTTGCGGCAGCCGGACCTCATCATTGAGCGCGCGCGCCTCATTCCCGCATTGGCAAATGAAGCCCGCAAGGCGGGCGCCAGCCTTTCATATGACACCCGCTTTCTCGGACTTGGCCCGAATTCGCGCGGCCTGCGCCTGGAAGTCGAAACCGGCGGAGAAAAACAAGAACTGCACGCGGACCAGGTGGTGGGCGCAGACGGCGCGACCAGCCGCGTGGGACGTGCCGCGGGCTGGCCTCCGGTCGAAACCGTTCCGCTCGTCCAAGCCATCGTCAAACTGCCGAAGGATTGCCGTCCGGACACCACGCGGGTCTGGTTTGTGCCCGACGACACGCCTTACTTTTACTGGCTCATCCCGGAAAACGAATCGCGTGGCGCTCTCGGCATCATCGGTGAAGGCAGCGGCCAGGAAACCCTGAAGCGCGTCGAACAGTTCCTGGTAAAGAAGAACCTGGAACCGCTCGAATGGCAGGGCGCGCGCATTCCGGTTTACCGCAAATGGGTTCCTGTGCAGCGGCGCGTAGGGAACGGAAAGGTCTTTTTGGTCGGCGACGCCGCAGCGCAGGTGAAAGTTTCCACCGTCGGCGGCATCGTCACCGGCTTCCGAGGGGCGCAGGCTGTGGCTGATGCTTTGTTGGGCGTCCGAGAAAGCGCCGAGCTGAAACTTCTTCGCCGCGAGCTGAACACCCATTGGCTAATCCGCAAGTCGCTGCACCATTTCCAGCAAAAGGATTATTCCCACTTGGTGGACCTGCTGAACGCCGCCACACGTGAATCGCTAGGCGAAATCGACCGCGATCATTCCACCAGACTGTTGTGGAACGTCATCCGCAAGCAGCCGCGGCTGGTGCTGCTGGGCTTGCGCGGCCTCTTGATGGGCAAGAAACCGCGCGTGATGAATTTTGCGTGAAACCTGAATTCAGCGCCCAGGCAAAGTGTCGCCTTGCCCTAAAATAGATCGCTCAGATAGTGAGGAGGCTGTCGTTGCGCCTATCGGTGATCGGCTGCGGGTACGTGGGACTGGTAACGGGAGCGTGCCTGGCCGAAGCAGGCCACGAGGTAATGTGCACGGACATTGACGCCGCGCGCATCGCACAGTTAAAAGCGGGCAAAGTTCCGATTTACGAGGCCCACCTCGAAAAGATTCTGGAGTCCGCCGGCAAGGCCGGGAGAATTCAATACACCGCCGATGCCGGCGAAGCCATCCGCTTCGGCGACGCAGTGTTCATCTGCGTCGGCACGCCCCCGCGCCACGACGGCAGCGCCGACCTTTCCGCCATCGATCACGTCGCGCAACAAATCGCCGCTGAAGCCCGCACTCCGAAATTGGTGGTCGAAAAGAGCACGGTTCCGGCGCGCACCGGCATCGAGTTACAGCGCGCTCTGTCCGCGTACAGCCGCGGCAACGGCGGATTCAAGGTGGCTTCCAATCCGGAATTTCTGCGTGAAGGTACGGCCGTCGAAGATTTTTTTCATCCCGACCGCATTGTGGTCGGGGTCGAGGATCCCACCGCTGCGGACCAACTTCGCGAAATCTACCTGCCGATCCTCGAACGCCACTTTTCTTGTCCGGTACACGGCGGAAAGTGTCCAGACACACAAAAAGCCGAGTTTCTGGTTACTACCATCAGCAGCGCCGAGTTGATCAAACACGCGTCCAACT
Organism: uncultured Acidobacteriaceae bacterium; assembly: GCA_964594885.1. Classification (GTDB taxonomy): domain Bacteria; phylum Acidobacteriota; class Terriglobia; order Acidiferrales; family UBA7541; genus Acidiferrum. Next base: position 56,282 of record CAZQOB010000020.1, on the reverse strand, counting down.
CATTCCTCGCGCTCAAAATCAGTTACGCCAATATGCTGGCCGATCTATGTGAAAAGCTGGGTGCAAACGTGGAAGAGGTCACCCACGCCATTGGCCTCGATCCGCGCATCGGCACACAATTTTTGAAAGCTGGCCTGGGCTTCGGCGGCTTCTGTTTTCCTAAGGATATTCAGGCGTTCATCAGCCTGGCGGCCTCGGTCGGCATCGATTTCGACATTCTGAAAGCGGCGGAACGGGTCAACAAGCAGCGCATTGATCGCTTCCTGGCAAAAATCAACAAAGCATTGTGGGTGGTAAAAGGTAAGCGAGTGGCGATGCTGGGCTTGGCCTTCAAGGCCAATACCGACGACATTCGTTTTGCACCGGCGCTGGAGGTAATCAAGCGCCTGCTGGAAGAAGGCGCGGAAGTCCAGGCCTGCGATCCGGAAGCGCTGGAAAAAGCCAAGAAACAGTTCCCGCAGGTGCACTATCACACCGATCCATACGAAGCGCTGGCTGGCGCGCATGCCGCGCTCATCTGCACCGAATGGGAAGTTTACAAAAAGCTCGATTGGGAACGCGCCGGTAAAGTGATGGCCCGCAAGCTTGTCGTTGACGGCCGCAACCTCTGTGCGCCCGACAAAATGAAAGCTCTTGGCTTTGAGTACGTCTCCTTCGGAAGGGAATAGTTCCTCAGCTTTGCCGCGGCAATCGCGCAAATTCCTGCTGAAAATACTCGATCGTGCACTTTAGTCCGTCCGCCAGAGAAACCTTGGGTTCCCAACCTAGGAGCCGCTTCGCTTTCCCAATGTCCGGGCAGCGCCGTTTCGGATCGTCTTGCGGCAGCGTCTCAAAAGCGATGGGTACGCGGTCGCCAAAATAGGCGCGGACCCTTTGCGCAAATTCCAGCAGCGTAATTTCGTTCGGATTGCCGATGTTCACCGGAAGATGCTCGTCCGAAAGCATCAGCTTGTAGATACCGTCGATCAGGTCGGAAACGTAGCAGAAGCTGCGGGTCTGTTTCCCGTCGCCATACACGGTGATGGACCGTCCACTCAGGGCCTGCCAGACGAAATTCGGCAGCGCTCTTCCGTCGTTCAGTCGCATCCGAGGGCCGTAGGTATTGAAAATCCGCACGATGCGCGTGTCCAGGCCGTAGTGCCGCTGATAGCCCATAGTCAGCGCCTCGGAAAATCGCTTTGCTTCGTCGTATACACTGCGCGGACCGACGGGATTAACATGGCCCCAATACTCCTCGTGCTGCGGAAAGACTTCCGGGTCGCCGTAACACTCGCTGGTCGAAGCAATCAGGAATTTCGCGCTGTGCGATCGCGCCAACTCCAGCGCATTCTGCGTGCCCACCGAGCCTACGCGCATGGTTTCGATCGGATGCCGCAGATAATCCGGCGGGCTGGCTGGCGACGCCAAATGCAGTACATAAGAAACTTCGTCGCTGACCGCCAGCGGCTCGCACACATCCTTTTCTTCAAACGAAAACTCCAGGTTACCTCGTAGGTGGTTCAGGTTTTCCCTGCGTCCGGTAATGAAATTGTCCAACCCCAGCACCGACCAGCCTTCGGCCAGCAGCCGGTCGCAAAGATGCGATCCCAGGAAACCAGCCGCGCCGGTCACCACTGCCCGCATGTTTCCTCCCAAAATTTGGCCCTGTCAGTGTATCTTCGCTGGCGGCGATTCTCCACCGCCGAACCTCGATCGATATGACTGATAACGTGGTTCCCACTCGGTTCTGGCGCCGCCTTCGGTGGATTTGCGGCGCTGCCCTGCTGCTGCTCCTGGCCTTGGCCGTGTACGCCTTTTTCCAAGCCGGTAATTGGCTGGTGCGGGAGGATCCGCTAGACAAGGCCCGGGCGATTGTCGTGCTCAGCGGCGGCCTGCCGGCCCGCGCGCTGGGCGCCGCCGAGATTTACCGCTCGGCCTACGCCCGCGAAGTCTGGCTTACGGCTCCCGCGCAGCCCGGCGCTGCAATGGAGGAACTGAAACTTCCCTACGCGGGCGAAGAAGAGTACAGCCGAATGGTGCTGATCTCCAAAGGAGTGCCGACGGCCAGCATCCGCATCCTGAAAGGCAAGATCGGCAACACTGAAGATGAACTGCGCGACGTTGCCGAGGAGATGAGCACGCAGCCCGGCGTTACCGTGATCGTCGTGACTTCGAGAGCTCACACCCGCCGCGTTCACGCTCTGTGGAATCGCGTCGGCAACCAACGCTGCCGCCTCATCGTCCGCGCCGCCAGCGAAGACTACTTTGACCAACAACACTGGTGGCGTACGACAACGGATGCCCTGACCGTGGTTCGCGAATATCTTGGCCTGGTCAACGCCTGGGCCGGCCTGCCTCTCCATCACTCTGGCTGAACGCGATCTAAAAGAAGAAGAAGCGCTTCTTCTTCGGCGGCACTTCGACAATTTCGGGAACGTGTGGCAACGGCCGACCCTCAAACGCGGCTAGCGGATTCTGGGTAAACAGTGCCTCGGCAATCTCTTTGCCAAAGCCGGAGTCTACTACCTCGTAGGCTTCGCGCAGCTTGTGCGGCCGGCCAGTTAGATTGTGAGCGTCACTGGCGACAAAATGCACCACCCCTCGCGCGATCCACTGCTCTGAAGTCTGCTGCGCTCCCGGCCCGAACCGGCCCAGCAGCGAACCGCCGGTAACCTGCGAGTAGCAACCGCTGGCCACCCATTTTTCCAGTCGCTCAGGCTGCGTCCGCAAAATCGCGTTCCGTTCCGGATGAGTGATCACCGGTCTCAGCCCGGCCAGCTGAATCTCATACAGCGTGTGATCCATCGCGGGTGGAATGGCGAACTCGTTGAACTCCACCAGCAGATAGCTCTTTTGACTCACGCAAAACGGCGCGGCGTTCTTGCGCAGCGCAGCAATATTTTCCGGATTCAAATGAAAATCGCAGCCGGTTGCAATCTTCAGACGCTCACCGACGGCGCGCTGCAGTTCTGCCGCGGCCTGTTGCACCTTGTCAAAATCAAAGCGATACACATCATTGGAATGCGGCGTGGCCACAACGTGCGTAATGCCGTCGGCAATCGCCATCTCGGCCATCGCCAGCGAGTCCTCCATGGACTTCGCTCCGTCGTCCAGCGCGCTCAAAATGTGGCAATGCAGATCGACCATTCTCTCGGTAACACCTATCTCCGGAACGCGCCAACCATCTGCGAAATCCCAAGGATAAACATTAACACCGCAAAGACCCGCCGCATTTTTCCGGCCGGAATGCGCCGCACAATCTTTCCGCCCGCGATTCCTCCCAGAAACACTCCGGGAATCAGCAACAAGCCGGTCTTCCAGGAAACGTAACCGGCCTCGCCGTACGCCAGCACGGCCAGAATTCCCGTCGGCGGAATCAGCGCCACCAGACTGGTTCCCTGCGCGCGGTGCTGGCTGAACCCGAGCATCAATCCCAGAATGGGCACCATGATCACGCCGCCGCCGATACCAAATAGCCCGGACCCGATGCCGCCAGCGACGCCCGTCAGCAGCACGCCGATGTCAATCAGAATCTGCCGGCTCATGCGCCAGCCGCTTTCGGACTGCTGGCCGACGTTGGCACGGGCTCGGCCTTGATCCACAACAGCGCCGATGAAAACACCAAAAATCCTCCGAACAAACCTTTCAACACATTCGTCGGCAGCGGCACCGCAATTTTTCCTCCAAGGTAGGCACCCAGAATCATTCCCGTCGCGCAAAGAATCCCGGCGCGCAAATCCACATTGCCCGCTTTCCAATATTGCCGCAGTGCGCCCAATCCGATTGGTGGCAGCAGAATGAAGAGTGACGTTCCCTGCGCCAGGTGCTGATCCATGTGCAGCAGATGCACCATCGCCGGTACCAACACGATGCCACCGCCAATTCCCAGCAGGCCCACGGCAATCCCGGCCATCAGGCCCATCAATATGACCCAAACAATTAGCAATTATTTCCCCTGGTCACTGCTGAAGCAGGGATTCCGGACGAAACATTTATTTTGGCTGTGCCGCGCGTTCCGCGCAACTTTCCCTATCTTGAACAACGCGTAACTGCCATTTCAGCTGTTTCGAGAGCTCTGCGCGAACCTGATATATTTGGATGAGCAGCCCTTCGCGCGTCAGCGCGCTTTACATCATTTTTTTCGCTAACGAGGAGTGAGTACCTTCAGATGCCTACCGACCGGAAACCAGAATTTTTCAAGGGCGCGCAAATCAAAGTGGGAATTATCGGCTGTGGATACGTAGGCCTTCCATTGGCGCTGCGCTTCGCGGAAGCCGGGCACAAAGTCACCGGCTTCGACACCGACCCCGCTAAAGTCTCCATGCTGAATTCCGGAAAATCCTATATCGAGCACATCCGTCAGGACAAAATTCAGCAGTTCGTTAACAGCCGGCACTTCAGCGCCAGCACCGACTTCGCCAAGCTGAAAGACGTGGACGCCATCATCATCTGCGTTCCGACTCCACTCGATGACCGGCGCGAACCCGATCTCAGCTTCGTCGAACAAACCGCAATTTCGATACAGCCGCACCTGCAAAAAGGCCAGCTCGTCGTGCTGGAGTCCACCACATACCCCGGAACCACCGAAGAGCTCGTTCTCCCGATCCTCGAAAAAAGCGGCCTGCGCTGCCCCATCGCCGTAGGCATCGACAGCGACAACATCCCCACCGATTTCTTCCTGGCGTTTTCTCCCGAACGCGAAGATCCCGGCAACAAGCAGTACGGCCTGGCGCAGATTCCTAAAGTCGTTGGCGGCACCAACCCGCCCAGCAGCCGTGCCGCGCAGGCGCTTTACGCTCAGGTCGTCGCCAAAGTGGTTCCGGTCAGCTCGACCCGCGCCGCGGAAATGGCCAAGCTCCTAGAGAATATTTTTCGCTGCGTGAACATCGCGCTGGTCAACGAACTCAAGCTGCTCGCTTCGCGCATGAACATTGACATTTGGGAAGTCATTGATGCCGCTGCCACCAAGCCCTTCGGCTTCATGCCTTTCTACCCGGGGCCTGGTCTCGGTGGCCACTGCATCCCGGTCGATCCCTATTATCTTTCCTGGAAGGCGCGCGAGTACGATTTCGCTGCTCGCTTCATCGAACTCGCCGGTGAGATCAACACCTCCATGCCCTATCACGTGGTGGACGCTGTCAGCGGCGCGCTCAACAAACAAAAGAAAAGTTTGAACGGATCCAAGCTGCTGCTTCTCGGCGTGGCCTATAAGAAGGATGTTGACGACTTGCGCGAATCGCCGTCACTGAAAATCATGCAGCTCCTGCAAGCCCACGGTGCCCACGTTGACTACAACGACCCCTACTTCCCCCAGCTGCACAAGATGCGCCACTACAACTTCGAGCACATGAAGTCCGTGCCGGTTTCCGCGGACGCGCTCGGCCGATACGACGCCGCCATCATCGCCACCGACCACTCCAGCTACGACTTTCACGCCATCGTGGACGGCTCGAAGCTCGTCGTGGATACGCGTAACGCCACCCGCCGCGTCTCCCGCAACCGCGATCGCATTATCCCCTGCTGAGGTGTGGTGCGCGCAGGCCAATAACCTCGGGGGCCGGGCCTAGCCTCGTCCCAGGACTTTTCCGAGAGACCTCGCGCTTATGCCGCCTTTCTGCTCTCCGGGCCGTCCCGGCTCATCGCACTTCGGCTACAATTTCCTCAAACGTCAACTCGTTGGGATGGGCCATTGGTACCGCTTCGGCCCGGCACCTGACATCCCTCCTCCCTGCACTGGTCCTCCTGGCGACCCCCCTGGCCCCACAAGCGCCTCCCGCCACTCCCATTCGCTTCGCCGACATCACCGAAACAGCCGGCATCCGCTTCACGCACTTTAAAGGCAACAAAGGCATCTCCATCAATCTCGAAGAATTTGGCCCCGGCGTCTGCGTCTCCGATTACGACAACGACGGCTGGCAGGACATCTACTTTGTCAATGGCCGCGACCGCTACGATCGCGGCATCGAAGTCCGCAACGCCCTCTATCGCAACAATGGCAACGGCACCTTCACCGACGTTACCGACAAAGCCGGCGTTCTCGGCACCGGCTTCGGCCTGGGCTGCGTTTGGGGCGACTACGACAACGACGGCTGGCCCGATCTCTTCGTCACGCAATACGGTAAGAACGTCCTCTACCACAACAACGGCGACGGCACGTTTACCGATGTCACCGACAAGGCCGGCGTCGGCGGCATGGAGTTCGGCACCTGGTTCCATTCCGGCGCCACATTTTTCGATTTCGATCGCGACGGCAAGCTCGATCTCTACGTCGGCGGCTACGTCGCTTACGGACCCAATGCCCGCCGCTACTGCAATCTCGTCAACGTAACCTCCAGTTGTCCTCCCGGCGTATATGCCGGCAGCCCCGCCATGCTCTATCACAACAACGGCGACGGCACCTTCAGCAACGTCACCAAGGCCGCGGGCATCTACCAGCCCAACGGAAAAAATCTTTCCGTCGGCGCCGCCGACTACGACAATCGCGGCTGGCCCAGCCTGTTTGTCGCCAACGACGGCGCGGCCGCCTATCTCTATCAAAATCAGGGCCACGGAAAATTCCTTGAAACCGGTACCCAAGCCGGTATGGCCTACACCGCGTCAGGCGGCACGATGGCCGCGATGTGCATCTCTCTCGGCGACTACGACAATGACGGCCTGCTCGACCTGTACATCTCTGACTTTCAGGAAAGCTCCGACCACCTCTGGCATAACGCGGGCCGCGGTTTTCTCGACGAAGTCAGCGACGTCGCAGGCATCACCCAGCCCACGCATGATGTTCTCAGCTTCGGCGGCGGTTTCGTTGATTATGACAACGACGGCTGGCTAGACCTGTTCATCGCCAACGGCCATGTCTATCCCGAAGTCGAACAAGCCTCGCCGGGCACGCATTACAAGCAACTCAACACGCTGTTTCACAACGAGGGCGGAAAGCGCTTTAGCGTTGCCACCCGCTCAGCAGGCATTGACGCTCTGACCCCGCGCGCGGCTCGCGGCGCCGCGTTCGCCGACTTCGACAACGACGGTTTTGTGGACATCATCGTCGCCAACAACGGCGATCCGCCCACGCTACTGCACAATTCCGGCAACAATGGCAATCACTTCGTGAACTTTCGCCTGGTCGGCACAAAGTCAAATCGCGACGCCATGGGCGCGCGCATCCGCGTCGTCGCCGGCGGCATCTCGCAAATCCGCGAAATCACGGGCGGCGGCAGCTACCTCTCTCAGAGCGATCTGCGCGCGAATTTCGGTTTAGGCAAGTCCACCCAGGCCGAAGGGGTCGAAATCAGCTGGCCCAGCGGCGCAAAGCAGTCCTTCCGCAACGTTCCCGCCGACAAGTTCTACCAGATCACTGAAGGGTCGGACTCCCTGGCACAGCAAAAAATCCGTGGCCGCGGCAATTAGCAAGTCGTTCCCAAATTTGTCATTCCGAGCCCAGCCGGACGACGCTTTATCTTCCGCCCTCGCTCTTGTGCGAACCCGCCTGCCCTGAGCATAGCCGAAGGGCCGGCTTGCGCAGTCGAGGTGCGGTTTTCCATCGAGCGTCTTTTGCTCGATGAATCTCTCTTGCGGCGTACCGGCGTTAACGCCTGGCTCTTCCGCCCTGCTAAGATACCGCCACCATGCCCGACGGTCCTTCACTGGTGGGGCAATCCGTTTCGCACTACCGAATTTTCGAAAAACTCGGCGGCGGCGGAATGGGTGTCGTGTACAAAGCGGAAGACACCCGCCTGCATCGTTTTGTCGCGTTGAAATTCCTTCCCGACGACGTCGCGCGCGATTCTCAAGTCCTGACCCGCTTCCAGCGAGAAGCGCAAGCCGCCTCCGCACTGAATCACCCCAGCATCTGCACTATCTACGACATCGGCGATGAAGCCGGCAAAGCCTTCATAGCCATGGAGTTTCTCGACGGCCAGACCCTCAAGCACCTCATCATGGGCCGTCCGGTGGACATGGAAATCCTGCTCGATATCGGCGTCGAAGTCGCTGACGCACTCGACGCGGCTCACGCTCAAGGCATCGTCCATCGCGACATCAAGCCCGCGAACATTTTTGTCACCAAACGCGGTCACGCCAAGATTCTCGATTTCGGGCTCGCAAAACTGAACGTGCCTGCCAGTAGCGGTTCGGTCTCCAGCATTGAAACGATGGCCACGGTGGGTGTCGATCCCGAGCATCTCACCAGCCCGGGCAGCACCATCGGCACCGTTTCCTACATGTCGCCCGAACAAGTCCGCGCCAAACAGCTCGATCCGCGCAGCGACCTTTTTTCCTTCGGCGTCGTACTCTACGAAATGGCCACCGGCCAGCTTCCGTTCCGCGGGGAAAGCTCCGCCGTCATCTTCGAATCCATCATGAACCGCTTGCCCGTTCCGCCGGTTCGCCTCAACCCCGATCTTCCTGCCGAACTCGAGCGCATCATCCGCAAAGCCCTCGAAAAAGATCGCGAGATGCGCTACCAGTCCGCCGCCGACCTGCGCAGCGATCTAAAACGGCTCAAACGCGAACTCGACTCCGCCCGCAGCTCCGGCTCCATCGAAATCGCACCGGAACCCCATGTAGTGGCCGGTCTTCAGACCGGTTCTTATTCTTCCGGAGCGGCTCCCGCCTCGGGATCGGCTTCCGCAGCTTCTGCTAATACTCCGGTGTCTCAACCAGCCACCGTGCCGCAAACGGCCGCTCCTTCCGGCTCTCATCCATCCGCGCCCGCACCAAACACCGCCGCCTCGGTCTCCGTCGTGTCTGCGGCAACCGGTTCCGGCCGCGCCGCGCCAGCGCGCAAGAAAACATGGCTGTTGCTCAGCGCCGCCGCCGTGCTCGTCGCCGCAATTGCCGCTGGTCTTCTTTTCACCCGTCGCACGCACGCCCTCTCCGAAAAAGACTCCATCCTCCTCACCGAATTCGTGAACACTACGGGTGACGGGGTCTTCGACGGCACTCTCAAACAGGCCCTCGCTTCGCAGCTCCAGCAGTCTCCTTTCCTCAACATCGTCCCGGACTCCAGAATTCAGCAGACGTTGAAGTTCATGGGCCGCTCCGCGAACGAACGCCTTTCCGCAGAACTCGGCCGCGAAATCTGCCAACGAGCCGGCATCAAGGCCTTGATGACCGGCTCCATCGCGCCACTCGGCAGCCACTACGTTTTGCAACTCAACGCCATCAATGGCGTCACCGGCGATTCCATTGCCTCGGTCCAACAAGAAGTCGAGAGCAAAGAGCAGGTTCTGAAAGGCATGGACCGCGCCGCCTCTGACCTCCGCCAGAAACTCGGTGAATCGCTCGCGTCCGTCCAGCAGTTCGCTACTCCGCTGGAACAAGCCACCACATCCTCCCTCGACGCCCTCAAGGAATACTCACTTGGCCACTCAGAGCACCTGAAACAGAGCGATTTGGAAGCAATCCCCCACTTTAAGCGGGCCATCGAAATCGACCCGACATTCGCGCTGGCCTATGGGGAGCTCGGAGCCGTGCAAGGCAACACCGGCTCTTTCCGGGATTCCGTCCAATCCTTGAAGAAAGCCATGGAGCTGAAAGACCGTGCCAGCGAACTGGAGCGCTACTACATTTCGGCCCACTACTATGAAAACACCGGAGAGCTCGACAAAAGCATCGACATTTACGAGCAGTGGCACAAACAATATCCGCGCGACACCATACCCATCAACAACCTTTCGCTGGCCTACGCCAGCATCGGTGAGTTCGATAAGCAACTGGTGCTGGCCCTCGAGCAGATGCGGCTGGAACCGGATAGTTCTTATTCCTACGTGGAGCTCATGGATGCCTACAGGAACCAAAACCGTACGGAAGAGGCCCAAGCCATTGCAGACCAGTCCATCGCCAAGAAGCAGGATTTCGTAGCCGTAAACATTTTTCTGTATAACCGAGCCGCTCTGCGAAAAGATCAGCCGGCAATGGATCACGAAATCGAAGTGATGCGCGGCAAGCCCTTGGAAGCAACATTCATCACAAATAAGGGCTACGTCGAAGCCAGCCAGGGAAAGTTCAAGCAAGCGCAAACAACATGGCGGGAAGCCCGGACCCTCGGAGAAAAAACCGGACGCAGGGAATTTTCTGCCGTCACGCAAAGTGAAGGCGGAAAACTCCTGGCCCTTACCGGCGACTGCGCGGCGGCACGCTCGGAGGTCAAGGCGTCACTGCAGGCCTTTCCTTTCGGCGATAATCGCATCCCGGCCGCTGTCGCGCTTGCTCTTTGCGGTGATGAAGCCAACGCTCACGCCGTGATGGATTCCGTCGCGCAGGAATACCCAGCGGATACGTTCGTTCACACCGTCTGGCAGCCTCTGGTCGAAGCCCTACTTGGGACCCGAAAGGGTAAGTACGATGACGCCGTGAAGGCACTAGAGCCGGCTCGGCGTTTCGAACTGGGTGCGGCGCCAGGCGGTGCTCCGTTTCAAATTCCTTATTTTCGTGGCTCAGTCTTCCTGAAGAAGGGCGACGGGGAGCACGCGGCCGCTGAATTCCAGAAAATCCTCGACCACTCGTATATCCGAACTTCCAGTTATTTTCTACCGCTCTCGCGACTGCAGCTCGCCCGCTCTTACGTTCTGCAAAAAGACACCGCCAAAGCTCGTACCGCGTATCAGGACTTCCTCGCCTCCTGGAAAGATGCCGACCCCGACATCGCCATCCTCAAAGAAGCCAAGGCCGAATACGCCAAACTCCAGTAATCACCGTGGCCCTTTCTTTTTTTGGGAGTGCGGCAACCGGTTTCTCTTCATCACCCAGTGCCGGACTTTAGTCCGGCTTCTGTCGTAGCTGGTTCTCAGGCCTGTGACGTGATTGGCGCAGTTTGCCCCGCACGCGGCGTCCACTTCTTCCACAGCCACCGCGCCGGAACGAACAAGATCGCCGCCCACAGCACCAGCGCCGGTCCCCGGCCAATCAGGAAAACCAGCAACGCCGTGACGCTCGCCGCCGCATCGCCCAATCCTTCCCCCGCGGCGTGGCGAATCTGCGCTCCGAAGGTCTCTGCAGGCGTGGCAATCTCCTCCCGCAACGTGAACTTCAAATTCGCAAACACTACGCGATTCTCCGAGCTGTGCCGCTCCGCTTCCAGCCGGTTCACTTCCGCGCTGGCCGCCGCAATCTGCCGCTGCAGCTCTCGCACATTTCCGTCGGGATAGTCTTGCTTCTTCAGCAGTTCCTGCAGCCGCCGCAGCGTATTCTGGGCGTTCAGCAGCCGCGCTTCGATGTCCGCATGCTGTTGCGTGATTTCGTCAGCGTTTTGTTCCTCGCGCTCCACGTCGCCCAGCGACTTCAGGTCGCTCACTGTCCCACCCAACTCCGTTGAAGGCACGCGCAGCATCGCCGCTAGCACGCTGCCGCTCTTCTGCCCGACCATGCGCAGCTTCGCCGCATAGCCGCGGTGCCGCTCCAGAATCTCCTCCATCGTCTCGCGCGACTTCACAAACTCCTTCGTCGCTACGGCCAGCTCCGCGGAATGCGCGACCATCGGGGTCGGCTCGACCGCAAAAGACTTCGGCGCCGGTTTTGCGGGCGCTCGGGTCATGCTCTTTAACTCCAGCTGGGCCTCGTCACTGGCCACAATCCCGGCGACCTCTTTCGTGTTATACGAATCGACTTGGCGATCTCGTTTTCCGTCCGGCACATTGGATGGCTCATCGAAGTTTGCGATCGCATCTGTCGGTTCCGGCGACTTCGTCTGTAATGCCGTATGGGTGCGCGGCTGACCGACCAACACCAAGACCGCCGCCAGCACAACCAGCGCCGCCAACAGCTTCTGCGTCCGCGACCATCCCCTTACCCGCTCCACCGCCAACCTGATCCAGTTCGTCATTCTCATCACGGGATACCTCCTCCGGCATCCCTCTTAGAACGCCCTCGCCCCGTTTTCTTGCAGCCCTACCGCAGCACGGTTAGGTGCGGCATACAGCCCAGCGCGTAAGCGCCGGGTGAATCTGTCTAAGCCCCTTAGCGCGCGAACGCAAGAATCTTTCCTAAGTTGGAAGGAGAATCGACCGGCCGAATGATCCGCTTTAACCCAAGCAAAATCAATCATTTGCCAGCACGTCCCAGCTAACCCCTTTAGAATCTGCGGTCACAGAAAAGGGGGAAGGGGGTAGGTAACTGCTAACCGCTGCGTTTCACCAGCTCCACCCGGGCGACCGCAAACGGCAGGGTGGCCTCCAGCAGCACCGGGGTATGGGCCGCGTCCTTGGCCACATACAGATTAAAATGCGCGTCCTTCATTTCAACGCCTTCGTCCAGCACCTTGATTTCAATCGTCGTAGTGGAGAACTTCCCCGCCGGCACCTGTACTTCGGCGGATCCGATCTTCGCGGCGCGCACTTCGTACAGCTTGCGGCCGTCGTACACCGGCCCGTGCACCGACGGCGTTTTGGCCCAGTCCACGCCGCGCAGATACTGCATCAGGCCCAGCGGATCCCGCGTTCCGGGCAATACCCGGGCAGCCGCCACACCGGCCGGGGCCGGCTCTTTCCCGGTCGGCGTCAGCCGCTCGACCGACTGCACCTTTTGCCCGCGCTCGCTCAGGTGCATTTCGTACTGAACGCTGACAAAATCACCGGGCACGCTGTAGGAGTCAAATTGATCGTCCAGCTCGAAGACCAGCCGCAGCGGATTTTGCGTGTGCGCGAAGGCTTGCAGGTGCCAGGCGTCTTTGCCGGCAATCTGCTGTTTGCCGCTGACCAGCAAACGCAAGCTGGCAACGTTGTTCACTTTGGCCACGCTACCGGTAAACTCCAGCACTTCGCCGGTAGCTGGCGCAAAGACAGGTTCGGCTTCGGGAGCCGCCGCTGCTGCCGGCTGTTTTATTGTGGGGGCCTTTTCCGCAGGCGCTTCGGGCGTCGCCGGTTGCGGTCGAATTCCTTCCGAGTTGCCGGAGGCTGCACCTGAGTCCTTAACCGGCGGATCGGGCGTAAAATGCACCTTGCTTTGCCCACCGGCATGCAGCCACACAAACGCTGCTGCGCCGCCAACGACGGCGAGCAGGGCAACGAGAATGAAGACGATTCGGCGGCTCATGACTCTCCGGCCACGACGCCAGAGTCCGGAATTGGGCGGGCGTGGCTTCCATCGTAAACTATTGTGCGCGCGCGCAAAATTTGCTTCGCGCAGCATTCCAGAGTATCAAAACGAATTTTGTGCGTCTGCCGGAAAGCGCTCTGGGAGGTCCCAACCAGCAGTGCCGCGATGCCTCGAGGCAGCCGCGAATCGTGAACGAAATGCGTATGGAGGAAAGTTCGCATGCGATATGTGGTGACCGGAGGCGCGGGCTTCATCGGCTGCAACGTCGTGGATGAACTGGTCCGCCGCGGCGAGAGCGTCGTGGTGCTGGACGATCTTTCCACGGGCAAGGATGAGAACCTCGCCGAATCCCGCGGCAAGATCTCGTTCATCAAAGGTTCCATCACCGACATTGAAGCCGTGCGACGGTCCATGCAGGAAGCCGACTATGTCATCCATCTCGCTGCGCGCACTTCTGTCCCCCGCTCGGTGAAAGACCCGCTCGAAACCAACAAAGTGAACGTCGAAGGAACTTTGAATGTGCTAGTGGCGGCGCGGGACGCTAAAGTGAAACGCGTCGTGCTTGCCGCTTCTTCTGCCGCCTACGGCGAAACACCGACGCTGCCCAAAATCGAGACGATGGTCCCGGAGCCAATCTCTCCTTACGGCGTTTCCAAATATGTCTGCGAACTCTACGGTCAGGTGTTCTGTAAAGTCTATGGGCTGCAGAACGTCAGCCTGCGCTACTTCAACGTCTTCGGCCCGCGGCAAGATCCAGGCTCGCCGTATTCCGGAGTGCTGGCCAAGTTCTGCAGCGCACTTTTAGACGACACGGAGCCAGCCGTGTACGGCGACGGAGAACAGACTCGCGACTTCACCTACATTGCGAACGTCGTTCAGGCCACGCTCCTCGCCTGCGAAGCGCCAGCGGCCAGCGGAAAAGTGATCAACGTGGGCACCGGCGCGCGAATTTCATTGAATGAAACACTGCACCTGCTGGGTGAAATCAGCGGCAAGTCCCTGACTGCCAAATACGAGCCGCCGCGCGATGGCGATATTCGCGACTCCCAGGCCGATATCACACTCGCGCGCGAACTCCTCGGTTACGAGCCTACGGTGGACTTTGCCGAAGGCCTCCGCCGCACCTACGCCTGGTACGAAGAAGCTGCTGCTAAAGCTCTTGCGAAAGACGCAGCTAGACAAAAAGCCGCCGAGTAACGGCGTGCAGTTCGCCCTCGCCGATTTCGACTGTTCTCCAGAATGCCAGCCGGGTCGGTTGGACTTAGTTCCTTAACTTCTGACGCGGTTGAGGATCACCGGCTCCGTCGGTCGCTACGCGAAATTAGGACCTTCAATGTGAGCGCTGCTGTGCTAAGCTGCGATCCCCACCCAATTCGTGGCGCCTGATCCTCCCGGGACGCTGCCTCATACGGAAAACAAAATGACCGGTTGCGGCAAAAAGAATGCAAATCTTACGTTGTATCGCGCTCCCACCGCGAGTCACGTCGAGTTCCTCATCGACCAAGTTCATGGCTTTTATTGCGGCTTCCAGCCGCCTACCACAAAAGTCAACGCGGTCTTCCTGTGCGACGATTGCATTGCAAGACTCGGCTTTCCCCCCAGGGGCCAACCGGCCGTTGCTCCGCCGCAGGCCTTTGAACTAGCCCGCGCAGTGGCGCTCGGGCCAAACTGAAGAGCTAAGGGAGCGCGGTCTTGCCGTAGCTGAGCGGATCGACCACCTTGGGCTCGTCATAGTGGTTCGAGAACCAGAGTGGCTCGAGCTTTTTCTGTTCCGGATAAAGCTGATTGAGCGTGTCGCCTTCGAACAGCTCTCCGTTCTTCATCACCCAGTGAATGGTGTTGGTGTTGTGGATGTCGTCGAGCGGGTTCTTGTCGAAGATGATGAGATCGGCTAGTTTGCCCGGCTCGATGGTGCCGATTTCATCGGGCCTGCCGACAATCTTTGATCCGTTCACCGTGGCGCATTTCAGTACTTCGAGCGGGTTCATGCCGCCGCTGGCGAGCATCCACATTTCCCAGTGATAGCCGAGGCCCTGCAGCTGGCCATGGCTGCCGACGCCGACCAGCCCGCCGGCGCGCTCGAGCTTGGCCATCTGCGCGGCCAGCTTGGGAAATTCGTATTCGTCTTTGCGGAACCATCCGGGACGGCGTTTGGTTTTTTGGTCGATGACTCTGTGCGGCGTGAAGTGGTTGAGCTTGGCGTTGTCGTGCACTTCGCTGAATTCGTACCAGTAGTCTTCGCCGAACGGGCCGCCGTAGTTGACGATGAGCGTTGGCGTTTCCGCGATGCCGGACTGGGCGAACATCGTCAGCACATCCTTATAGAGCGGCGTGACAGGGAGCGTGTGCTCGTTACCGTGGAAGCCGTCAATCACGTGGGTGAGATCGAGCTTCAGGTCCAGCGCGCCCTCGGTGGTCGGCATCATTTCCAGTTCCTTGGAGGCTTGCACCATGTACTGGCGCTGCTTGCGATTGCCCACCAGATAGCTCTTGATGTTGTGTGTGCCGTAGTACTTGCGATATTTGGTGAGTACGCCTTTGACTTCTTCTTCTGACTTGAAATCGTTGTCGGAGAAAACGCCGGGGCCGGTGGAGTAGGCGCGCTGGCCGAGAATGTCGCCCGTGTCCACCAGATCCTGGTAGGCGAACATGTCGTTGGAGCCGGTTTGTACGTCGAGACCGGCGGTGACGCCGTAAGCAAGATTGGCCAGGAACGCCCAGTTCTGAGTATCGAGAATGCCGCGCTTGATTTCGAACCAGTGCGCATGGGTATCGATGAATCCCGGCGTGATGGTCTTTCCTTTCACGTCGAAGACCTTCGCGCCGGCAGGAACGCCGCCTTTTGCGCCAACGCTCTTGATGCGGTTGTTTTCAACGACCACGTCGGCATCTTTCAGAACGGTGTCGCCCTTCATAGTCACCACAGTTGCGCCACGTAGCACGATGGTGCCCTTCGGAGTTTTGCGCGGCATTTCTAGAGCGATGGCAATTTCCTGAACGTCCTTTTCCTGCTCCTTGAACTTTTTCGGCTTCTTCTCTTCTTTTTTCTGGTCTTTTTTATCGACCGATTTCTCCTGGTCGGAGGACTTGTCGTCTTTCTTGGCTTCCGGCGAATCCTTCGTGTCTTTGTCCTTGTCGGCGTCTTTCTTTTCGTCCTTCTTTTCTTCGTCCTTCGGAGGCTCGAACGAGATCGAGCCGAGCGGCTGTCGGAAGTAGCTGGCGCCTACAGCCCAGGTGATGGTCTTGCCGTCATCTGCCCAACCGTAGTAGTCGGCGCCGATGTCGGTCAGTTTCTTCAGCGGCACCGCCGGGCCGCCTACGCTCACAGTGGGCGTGTCGCCGCCCGGCGGAGGCATGGCAATCACGTAGAGCTGATTCTGGACGTGCGCCAGGACCCATTGCCCATCCGGGCTTGGGACGAGGTCGTCGGCGGGAACGGGTTCATCGGCAAAGTAGATCCCGGAACCTTTGACGATGAGATGCGTGTGGCGGTCGGTTCCGTCATAGCGCAGCGAAACCAGCCCGCCCGGTGTGTAAACGTAAATGCGATCCTTTTCGTGTGTGAAGTGCGGCCCGCCAGCACCGCGCGCAGGAAGAATCAGATTGGGCTCACCACCATCGGCGGAAATCCAGACGAGATCGGGATTGGGAGCCTGGCCGCCATCAAAGTTGTCGTTTTCACGATCGTAGGCGTTGCCGCGAAGCAATACGATTCGCGAGCCATCGGGCGAAAAAACCGGATTGCTGTACACGGCCAGCGACTTGGAAAGCTGCGCCGGCGTGCCGCCTTCGGCAGGAATCTTCCACAACTGGCCGCCTTCGCTGGACCAGGAAACGTAGGTGATCCATTTTCCGTCGGGCGAAAATGAGGGTTGAAATGCGGTGGATTTGCCGGTCGCCAGCTGTTGCGGCTTGCCGTCCGGCAGATTCAGCGTGTACAAGCGGGTCATCGCGGAAAACGCGAGCTTCTTGCCGTCGGGCGACTCCGCGGGATCGTGAATCAGGCGGACCTTCACCGGGCCAGATTCTTCCTTCTGCGGAAAATCCAGTTTCGGGCCGAGGTCTTGGCTGACTTCGGCAGTAAAGGGAATGACCGATTCCGCGCCGGTTTCGAGATTGAGGCGGCGGATTTTGCCGTCCTGGTTGTAGACAATTTCTTTTCCATCGGGCAGGAAGGCGTAACCAGGGAACAGGTCGCGGGAGAAAATGGCTTCCTGATCATCGCGAGTGACCGGATAGCGCACCCAGCGATCTTCGCCGGATTCCAGATTGCGCAGACGCAAGCCGCTCTCCGTTTCGCTGCGCGTCACGTAGAGCATGAACTTGCCGTCCGGCGAGAGTCCCGGGCGCATGGCGCTGCGCGGCTGCTGAATGATGGTGTCGTCCTCGTTGGTCTTGCGATCCTTGCGGCGAATCTCCCAGAGCGGAAACATGGAGTTGTAGGAAAAGTCGCGATGGCGCTGCGCGTAGTAAATGTAGCGTCCGTCGCGCGAGGCCACAGCGCCCATGTCGCTGGTGCGTTGATCGCGCGGCGTGGTCGGTGAAGGCTTGGCCTTGGTGATTTGCACGCCGGTGCCGCCGTCCACGTGGTACATCCAGATTTCGCGCGGGCCGATTCCGAATTTCGTCTTGGAAACGAAGATATATTTGCCGCTGGGGTCCCAGCTGGGCGAAGCCAATTCGCTGGCCGAATCTTTGGAGACCTGTTTCACGCCGCTGCCGTCGGCCTTCATGATCCAGACGTTCTCGCTGCCCTCGCGATCGGAGAGAAAAGCGATCCACTGGCCGTCGGGAGAGAAGCGCGGCTGGCTGTCGAAGGACATGCCGCCGTCAATGAGTTTGGCCTTGCCGCCTTCCATGGGCAGCGTGTAAATGTCGCCCAGCAGTTCGAAGACGATGGTTTTGCCATCCGGCGAGACGTCGAGCGAAAGCCAGGTGCCTTCGTCGGTCGAAAAGGTAATCTTGCGGTCGGATTTTAGCGGCAGGCCTTTCTTCTCGTCCTTTTTCTGGTCTTTCTTTTCGTCCGTTTTGTCTTTTTCCTGTGCGTCATCCTCTTGCGCAGCCGTGATTGCGGCAGCCTCGGGAGGATTCTGTGGGATATCCTGGGCCTGCGCCCGCAGCGAGCCGCCTAAACCGCCGAAACTTAACGAACACATCAGCAAATACGCCAGTACCAACCGCTGGCTGGACCACTTCCCGTTCATACTTCGCTCCTTCAAGTTGTTACTCCACTATAAGTTGAGGTTTTCCTACGCCGCGGAACCGGCGCAAGGATGACACACACTCGTCCTGTTGGCCATTAGACGTGGCCTCCGCGGAATCGTTTCGGCTGGCGGGGACGCACCACTGGAGTGCCGATCGAAGAAAACCGCGACGGGATGAAGCCCGGCGCTACACATAGGACGGCGCCCTATTGGCCGCAAGCAAACTCGGAGGAGCGGCTTATCGATCGTCGTCCGTGCCGCCGCGGCCACCGCGAGGCGCTGGGGGAGTTGCAACGATGTGCGGGACGCCCGCGTCGTTCATCTTTTTATTGAGCGCGGCTAAGTCTTCTTCCACGATTTTCTTGACTTGCGCCGAAGCCTCTGCGACAAGAGGCGTCAATTCGGCGAGTTTTTCCTTTTGCTGGGCACCGGGGGCGGCGCTAAAGCCATCGAGGTCATCCAACAGCTCCTGAGTCTGCCCGGGCAACGGATCCGGTTTCCATTCAAAAGGCGGACCGGCGTTGCCAAGCCCCTGCTCTTCGCGCTGGTACTTCGCGGCGACGTCGTCTACTTTTTTCTGGAGTGCATCGGCGACCTTGACGATTTCCGCGGGAATCTTCAACCCATCTTTCTTTTCGGCCTCTTTCTTCCAGTTTTCGCGGGCGGTCTTCAACCCGTTTTGTACGCCGAGGATCGTTTTGCGATCCTTGTCGGTGGTCCTGGCCATGGCGTAGAGCTGATCGATCGCGGCGTGGCGGGTGGCGCGATCCTCGTCGCTCAAATGAAGGCGCGGATCTTCCTCGACCGTCACTTTCTGAGTTGCTTCCTTGTCGCCAGCCTTGATCTTGACCGTGTACTCGCCGGGTTCGACGTAAGGCCCGCGCGGACCAAAGGAATATCCGGCGGCGATGGCTTCGAGTTGTTCGGGCGTCGGCTCGGCTGGCGGGTTGGCGCGCAGGTCCCAATTGGCGCGGTTGACGCCGGCCTTTGCGGGACCGTCCAGTTCGCGGATCAGTTTTCCGTCTTTATCGGAGACGGAGATTTTGACCTTGCCTTCTTTTTTTTCTGCGGTTTCGGCGGGCTTTTCTTCGGCAGGCTTTGCAGCCGGCTGTTCCGGCTGCTTGGCTTTTTCCGCCGCCGCAGTTTCCTTGGCCTCGGCTCCCTCTTTTTGCGGCTGCGCTTCTTCCTTTTTTGCGGTCGGCTTTTGCTGCCCGGCTTCGGGTTTCGGCTCTTCCGGAGGCAGAGCGGTTTTCAGGAAATAGTTTAGGATCGCGCCAGGCGGCGGATTTTTCCCCAAGAACATCTTCTGGCCGGAGCTCCAGTGGCGTGAACTGGGGCGGTAGGTGACGGTGCTGTGCGGTGGGAAGAATGTGAAATCGCCGGAAGCGATGGCCGAGTCCATTTTTTCGATTGGAGCGAGATCGTCGAGAATCCAGATGGACCGCCCGTGGGTGGCCAGCACCAGATCATTGTCGCGGGCCTGCAGTTCGATGTCGTCCACGGGAACGGTCGGGAAATTGTTCTTGAAAGCGGTCCAGTTGGCGCCGCGGTCCCAGGAGATCCACAAACCGAACTCGGTGCCTGCGAACAGGAGATTGGTATTGCGCGGGTGTTCACGCACAACGTGAACCGTTGCTGCACTGTCCGGAATGCCGTTGCGAATCGGTTTCCAGGTTTCGCCGTGATCGGAAGTAGTAAAAATGTACACGTTGTAATCGTCGTTGCGATGGCCGTCAAAGGTGACGAATGCCGAACCTTCCGAGACCCGCGATGCCAGGACGCGGCTGACGTAGGTTCCTTTGGGTACGCCGGGAACTTTGTCGGCGACATTCTTCCAGGTTTTGCCGCCGTCCTGAGTGACTTGTACGTTGCCGTCGTCAGTACCGGCCCACAACACGTTTGCGGTGAGCGGCGATTCGCTGATCGTGGTAATCGTGGGATATTCTTCGACGCCATCGTGGCGGGAAAGGGTTTTCTTGTCTGGGGTCTTGCCGAAGATCGCCAGCTTGTTGCGATCGACGCCGGTGGTTAGATCACTGCCGAGGCGGGTCCAACTGTCACCTTGATCCGCGGATCTAAAGAAGTAGTTACCGCCGTAATAGATGGTCTTGTGATCGTGAACTGAGACCGCTACCGGCGAATTCCACTGGAACCGGTAGTGCGGTTCGCCATATTTCGCTTCGGGCTTGATGGAACGTTCCTGGCTGGTGCGCAGATTGCGGCGGGCGAGGAAACCGTCCTGGGATTCGGTGTACACAATCCAAGGCTCGACGTTGTCGATCTGCGCGTAAAAGCCGTCGCCGCCGTGGATTACCGTCCAATCTTCGTTGCCAATTCCATCCCGCGAGAAGGTCTGGCTCGGCCCGCACCAACTACCGTTATCCTGCAGGCCGCCGCAAACGTGATAGGGCTTTTCGTTGTCGAGGCCGATTTCATAGAACTGGCCGACGGCGATGGTATTCACGAAATCCCAGGTTTTGCCGTTGTCATAGCTCCAGTGGATGCCGCCGTCGCTGCCGGCGAGGATGTGGTTGGAGTTCGATGGATCGATCCACAGGGCGTGAAAGTCGCCGTGGATTTTTTGCACCCGGCGGGTGTTGAAGGTCTTGCCGCCATCTTCGGAGAAGTACATTGCAGCGCCGAGCACCCAGATGCGGAGATCGTTGCTGGGGTCAATGCGCACCTGGCTGTAGTACGACGGGCGCGGATCCGTGTCGCTCATCTTCTTCCAGGTTTCGCCCTTGTCTTCACTTCGGTAGATGCCGCCTTTTTCGTGCTGCACTAGCGCATAAACAATGTTGGGGTCTTTGCGGTAGATGTCGAGGCCGATGCGGCCGGTCTCGCCGCCGTTTTCGTAGGGCAGACCCTTGGTGAGTTTTTTCCAGGTGGCGCCGCCGTCGGTGGTTTTGTAGATGCCGGCTTCGCTGCCGCCGCCGTTGAAGCCGAACGGCGTGCGACGGCGTTCGTAGGCTGAAGCGTAAAGCGTGTCCGGACTTTCCGGATCCATGGCCAGGTCGCTGACGCCGGTGTCGGCGCTGATTTTCAGCACTTGCGACCAGTTCGTGCCGCCGTCCGTGGTTTTGTAAACGCCGCGTTCGGGATTTGCTCCCCACAAATGGCCGAGCGCCGCTGCATACACCACATCGGGATTCTTGGGATGAATGGCTACGCGGCCGATGTGATGGGTGCCGGCTAGGCCCATGTTCTTCCACGTTTTGCCGGCATCGGTGGATTTGTAGATTCCGTCGCCCCAGGAGGAGCTTTGCCGGTTGTTGGGTTCGCCGGAACCGGCCCAAATGATAGAGGGATCGGACGGAGCGATGGCCAAATCGCCGATCGTGGAAACAGCTTCTTTGTCAAAGACCGGCTCCCAGGTGGTGCCATTGTTGGTGGTTTTCCAGACTCCGCCGGAAGCCACGCCGACATAGACGATGCTGGGATTGGATTCGACGACGGCGAAGTCGTCAATGCGGCCGCCCATCACCGCCGGGCCGATTTCGCGAAATTCGAGCGACTTGAACTTGTCCATGGGCGAAGGCGTTGCCGCAGCAGATTCCGCGGGCGTGGGCTTGTCCTTTGGTTTTTGTTTTTCCCTTTGGGCGTGCAACGGGGAAAAGGAGATGAGCAGAAGCGCAGTTAGTGCTATAGGCGTGCGAATTGATCCTGTGGACATCACTCCTCCAATGTCTTGGTAGGAAGGCGTACCGCCCGCGCAGCCACCACGCGCCGCGCGGCGGCGCATCATACCGCGGGCGGCGCGCCGGACGCAGCAATTCCTTTTGGTTAGAGCGGCAATCGACCTTTTTCTACTGTTGCAGGGATGGACGCACCGGAGCGGCTTCGCGTTTCGTGCTGCGTGTTGGCGCGAAAGGCGCGCAAGGGGCAGCGCGTGTTAAGCTATCGAACTGTTTTTGCCCTGACGCATGCTGCGCGCTCACCTGAACGCTTTCACGGGCTCCTCTCGGTTCCGCCGGGCCATTTGGGCCAGGGGCGCCTTCTTTCTCGGGCTATGGATGATTTCCTCTGGGCCGTCCAGGGCGCAGCAGGTACGGCTGCCTTCCGGCAAAGGTCAATACGCGGAGCTCTCTTCTGAAGGGCCCCAATCGCGAAAAGGCAGCGTCTTCATCGCCGACAAAAACGTGGACCTGCAGTACGCGGGAATGCGCCTGCGCGCCGACCACATGGAATACAACGACCAGACCCACGATGCGGTGGCCACGGGGCACATCCAGTTCGACTACGAGAACGAGCATCTGGAAGCCGACGACGCACACTACAACTTCGCGACCGGTGCTGGAACTTTTCAGAACGTGCGCGGCAACATCAAGATCGTCCGGCGGCCGAATCCGATGGTTCTGGTTTCGGAAAATCCGCTGTACTTTGAAGCCCGCACGGTGGAGCGTTACGGCAACGATGTGTTCATCGTGCACCAGGCGCGGATCACGGTGTGCGACCAGGAGCACCCGACCTGGCAGATGTTCGCGCCGCGAGCGCGGATCCGGTTGAACAAAAATGTCGCACTGTTGAATGCGAATTTCCGGCTGTTCCGGGTGCCGCTAGTGTGGCTGCCGTACGCGACGGCTCCGGCCGGGCAGCGCATCCGGCAAACGGGTTTTTTGCTGCCGGAAATTGGCAACAGTTCTACCAAAGGGTTTGTGCTGGGCGATGCGTTTTACTGGGCGCCGGTAACCTGGGCCGACAGCACGCTTGGGGCCCAGTACTTGAGCAAGCGCGGGTCGTCGCAGCGCGGGGAAGTCCGCATGCGGCCCAACGAAGACACTTCGTTCGAATACACCTACTACGGCGTAATTGACCGCGGAATCACGGATTCTAGCGGCGTGGTGCAGTCCCAGGGCGGCCACCAGCAGCGGTTGGAAATTCAGTCCACGCTGCCAGCGGGATGGAGGTTTGTTACCGACTACAACCAGCTTTCGTCCCTTACGTTCCGTTTGGCGTTCGCCGACGCCTACGGTGACGCGATTAATTCCGAAGTGCGAAGCGCGGTTTTTCTCAGCAACAATTTCCGCGGCTTCAGCCTAGATTTTGCTTCCCTCAACGACAAGAGTTTTCTGACGATCAACCCGGAGACCAGCGTTTCGCTCAGGACATTTCCGGAAGCGCGCTTTGGTTCGGTGGAGCAGACACCGTTCCACAGGCTGCCGGTTTATTTCAGCTTCGAGTCGTTCGCAGGCGGGCTGCACCGTGAAGACCAGTTCCAGAGCACGGCGGCGATCGTGCAACGTACGGAAATCGCACCCAAGGTGACGCTGCCGCTGCACTTCGGGCCGTGGCTGGATGTGACGGCCACCGGCGCGTTCCGCACCTCGCGATTCGGAGCGTCGCTGGATACTCTGGGAAGCCTGAGCGTTCAGCCGATTACCCGCAACGACGGCGAATTTACACTCGAAGTGCGGCCGCCCACCTTGGAGCGCTACTTCAACCGCCCCAAGAAGCGGCGTAAGTACAAGCACACAGTCGAGCCGCACGTGACCTATCGTTACGTCACGGGCATCAACGACTTCGAGCGCTTCATCCGCTTTGATTCCGACGCGACGCTGTCCAATTCGAGTGAAGTCGAGTACGGCCTGACGCAGCGGCTTTTTGTGAAGCACGAAGAAGATCAGCCGCAGGAGTTTCTCTCCTGGAATGTGGTGCAGAAGCACTTTTTCGATCCGACGTTTGGCGGCGCGATCTTCGACGGCCAGCGCAACGTGTTGCAGGCGCTGAACTCCATCACTCCATTTGCATTTGCCATCGGCCCACGCAACTGGTCGCCGATCGTGAGCGATCTGAAAATTACCCCGGGCGAGAAATATGATGCCGAGCAGATTATTGAGTACGACCCACAACTGAGCAAGATCGTCGCCGAAGGCACACTGGTCAAGGTAAAGCCGTACCGAGAGTTTTTTGCAACGGTGGCGCACTTTCACATTCAGGACGATCCGATCCTGCAGCCGCTGTCGAATCAGATCCGCGCACTAGTGGGCTACGGTGCATTCAACCGCAAAGGATTCAACTTTACCGGCGGCGTGAGTTACGACATTCAAAACAGTGCTTTGCAAAACCAGATCGCGCAGGTGACCTACAACGGAAATTGCTGCGGAATTTCGTTTGAGTACCGCCGCATCGCCCTGGGCCAGGTGCGCACGGAAAATCAGTTTCGTGTTGCGTTCACCATTGCCAACATCGGAACGTTCGGCAATTTGCGGCGCCAGGAAAAAATCTTCTGAAAAGGGCCAGGCTGACCGCAGCGGAAGCGAACTGCTGGTATACTCGCGCCGCTCGGCCCGCTCCCGTGAGTTGATGGAGAAACCCGCATGCGAACCGCCGCTTGGGTCCTGGCCCTTTGTGCAATCTGCTCGTTCTCTGCTTTTGCCCAGCAGCCGTCGTCTGAGCCGACGTTTAAGTTTGCAGAAGTAATGATCCCGGTTCGCGATGGCGTGCATTTGCAAACGGTGATCCTCACTCCGACCAGCGCGAACGGGCCGCTGCCCATTCTTTTCCGGCGCACTCCCTACGGCGTTCCCGCCCAAGCGCCGGAGAAGATCCCCACCTCCTGGAAGGAACTAGCCCAGGACGGCTACATTTTTGTAATTCAAAATCTGCGCGGCCGCTTTAAGTCCGAAGGCGTGTTCCTGCTGTCTTCCTGGGTAGACCTTAAGGATCCAAAAGCCACCAATGAAACCACCGACGCGTACGATTCGATTGAATGGCTGGTGAAAAATGTTCCGGGGAACAACGGCAAAGTCGGGATGTACGGCGTTTCCTACGATGGACTGACTACCGCTTTGGCGCTGCTTCATCCACATCCCGCGCTGAAGGCCATGAGCGAGCAAGCCTCTCCCGTTGATCAGTGGATGAATGACGACGACCATCGCTACGGCGCGCTAAGGGAAAGTTACGACTTCGAATATGCGGTGATGGAGCAATCCGACAAGAACCAGAACACCCACTTCAAATTTGAAACCTACGACTCGTACGAGTGGTATCTGAATGTCGGGCCGCTGTCCAACTTGAACGCCAAATATCTCCATGGCTCGATTCCCTACTGGAACGATTCGGTGAAACATCCCGATTACGATGAATTCTGGCAAAAGGAAGCGTGGGTCAATCAGTTGCACGCTTCAAGCGTTCCCAACTTGAATGTTGCGGGCTTCTGGGATCAGGAAGATCCGTGGGGGCCGTGGCAGATCTTCCGTCATGCCGCGGAAAACGATACCGATCACACGAATTTTATTGTTGCGGGGCCCTGGTACCACGGCCAGTGGCAAACGCCCAAGGCTGATTCCATCGGCATCATTCCCTTCGGTGGACATGAGACTTCTCGTGAATTCCGGGAAAACATTGAAGCGCCTTTTTTTCGATATTACCTGCACGGCAGAGGCGACAAGCCCGGCTGGCAGGCCACAACGTTCCAAAGCGGTTCAAACTCCTGGCATACGTATTCCGCGTGGCCACCAAAGGATAGCCTGGCGAAAAAGCTCTACCTTCACGCGGATGGAACTCTGGATTTCACCGCACCGGACGCAGCGGCGGGCGCGAAACCGTTTCGCGAGTATGTTTCCGATCCTGCCAATCCGGTTCCTTACCGGCAGCGGCCGATCTCACCCACTTATCCGGGGGGCGACTGGCGCACCTGGGAAGTGGCCGACCAACGCTTCGTCGATCACCGGCCCGACGTTTTGTCGTACCTAAGCGCGCCGCTGGAGCACGATCTGACCGTCACCGGCCCGGTCCAGGCGAAGATCTTTGCGTCCACCAGCGGGACCGACAGCGACTTCGTGGTGAAGTTGATTGACGTCTATCCGCAGGAGGTGCAGCAGAGTGCCTGGGATGCTGATGCCGGCCCCAAGCCCGGCGACTTCGCGCAATCGCTGAATGGCTACGAATTACCGGTCGCAATGGAAGTGCGGCGCGGCCGGTACCTGCAGAGTTTTGAACATGCGCAAGCGTTGGTCGCCAACAAGCCGATCGAATGGGATGTGCCGCTGCGCGACCGCGATCATACTTTCTTGAAGGGGCACCGCATTATGGTGCAGATTCAATCGACGTGGTTTCCGCTGATCGATCGCAATCCGCAGAAATTTGTTCCCAGCATCTACGAAGCGGCTGGGAGTGATTTCATGCCGGCGACTCAGCGCATTTACTCCACGCGGCAGATGCCGTCGCACATCGTTTTGCCGGTTATGCCGTAAGGCTATTGCTTGGGTGAATCTTTCGCTGGAGCCTGCTCCGCGGCTGGGCCCTTGCGATACATGATCTTCTTCGTGCCGCCCTCACAAGTGCCGACTTGTTTGCCTTCCGCGTCCTGGTCCTTCGCCACAACTTCGAGCGCGTAGCCTTTCACGCCCTTGGCGTCCAGCTTCGCCGCGATCTCCGACTTCAAATCCTCGCAAGCCTTGGCGCCCTGGGCGTAGCTGCATGCCGGAACGCCCAGTGCAAGCGCAACCGTCAATAAAACTCGCATCACTCTACCTCCTGGATGGTCAAGTGATCACCCGCTCGAGCATAACAAATCGGATTTTGTGCCTGGGTGTTTCTTACATCCGCTGCGGCGATTCAGCTAATGGTACTCCGGCCCGTGTCGCCCATCAGGCGACGCCCGATGAAATAACCCAGCGTGCCCGTAATCATGCCGCCGAAAATGTCAGCGACGTAGTGGTAGCGTCCCCAGACCGTGGCGACGTACATTGCCGAAACCAGCGGAAGCATCACCCAGAACAGCCAGCGGCGGTGGCGCCACGCTCCCCAGAGCGCCGCAACGGAACCGGCAACGTGCTCGGAAGGAAACGCCGCGCCGCGCACGCGCCCGAAGTGTTCGATGAAATTGATCGTCGCAGTGAACGGCCCACCGTGCAGCGGTCCATGCCAAAAATTGCTCATCGCGAACCATGGACTTTCAATTGGGAACAGCACGGCAACAACGTAGCCCATCACGTAGGCCACCGCCGAATACGTCATTACCGACCAATAGGCATGCCATTCACGCCGGTAATAGAGGATTCCGCCCAGCACAAGGAGGTAGACGAAGTAGGTCAGGTAGGCGAACTGAAAGAAGTCGTTGCGTAACGGCGTAGCAAATTGCTCCAGCCAGACGGCCGGATGCACGCCGAACAAGGCGTGATCGAAGGCGATCAGCCTGGCGTCCTGCCAGCGGGGATTGACGAGATGAACCAGATAAGCGAGCTCTTCGAAACAACAAAGAAAAAACAAGTGCGGATACCAGTGGCGCCAAAAGTGCCAGACACTTGAAGCCAGCGATTTGGCGCCGTACGGCCCCTCTTTCTTCGCCCGAGCCGCGCCAGTGCATAGAAACACGATCACCGCGGCAACGATGGTCTGCGCACCGATCAGTTTGAACGGATGTGCCAAGTTGCGCGCGAACATCAGAATCATTGCGCTGGAGACGGAGAGGTAACCGAATGCCACAAATTCGAAAGTCCCCAGAGAACCCCGCAGGCTTTGCAGCACGCCGGCGCTCGATGAAGGCCGGGCAATCGAATCGATAGGTGTGGATCGAATCGCTGGCAGGCTTAGAGCGCCTTCTTCGCGCTGCAGTTCTGTTAAGTTCATCGTACGGTCTCGCTCCTCCGCTTCCAGTCGGCCAGTCTTAAAGTGCCGGCGATCCACTGCGATTCTCTCTTCCGCTGAGAATGGCGATTAGTCCACGAGACCAGTGGCCAGCTGCGCATCGCGGCAATTTTCTTCAATTCTCGGTCCGGGTTCACTGCACAGGGATGACCGACAGCAGCCAGCATCCAGCGATCCAGCGCCGAATCGCCATACGCGCTGCATTGCGAAAGCACGATTCCCTGCCGCGCCGCAAGTTCTCGAATCGCTCGCGCTTTTGCTTCCGCGAACATCGGCGCGCCCAGCACGCGCCCGGTGCAACAGCCGTCGCGGACTTCGAGCCGAGTGGCCAGCACCGTCACGCTTACATCTAATCCGCGCCAGCGCATTTCGCGCTCGAGCGCGAACTGCACTCGGTTTGCCAGCGGCTCCAGCGTCCCGCTGACCAGAATGATCGAGTCTCCCCGCATTGCGTGCCACCACACGCGCTCGACTGCCGCTGGAAGGAGTCGGATAGCGCCACTGAAACGATGGCCACGACCGTCTGTCGACAGTTCTTCCACGGCCAGGCCGCGCAAGTACGCTTTGTTGCCGTGCACGGCCAACCGTAAATCTTTCAGCCCCAATCGCGCGACTTCCCGCAGCCAGCGCCAGTAATTTGAGGCGGGAATCTTTCGCTGCCAACACAGATCGCGAAACAGCCGCCGTTCCAGCGAGGGTTTCGCCAGCAGCGTGCCATCAATATCGAAGAACGCTGCGTTCATGCGGCCCTCACCGGCGATTTCCGCGCGCGCATCGCGATCGTTTCTCGCGCAAAGAATTTCCAGCCCTCAATCAATACCGGTAACCCCCGGACGACGCAGAATGCCGCCGTAGACCAGGTAAGGATCTGCGCGATGGCCCGAATCGTCAGGTGCGTTTCATGAGCGATGGTACCGAGCAGCGCGACCGGGCCTCGTGTCAGCGCGAGTTCCAGCCCGAGGTAGCAGAAGCAAGCGCATTTCAGCGTGGCATACAGTCCGCGGCTCCAGCGCGAGGCAACCAGCGCCTTACCCCACCAGGTCTGCAGCATGGCGTTCGGGCCCCAGCCGGAGTGTCCGGCTTTCAACGCCAGCCCACGCAGAAAATCGGTTGCTGCACCACGCGCGAAAAACATCACTGGCAGCCACAGGGAAACCATTCCCACCACGGCGAAGTAAGTAAAAAACATGTTCTCGATCACCCGATCGCCAAGAATGTCGAGTTGCGCGCCGAGCGGCGTAGCCATCTGTTTTCTGCGCGCCAGGTGCCCGTCCAAAGCGTCCAGAGCGATGGAGGCAACAGTGAGGAGAACTGCGGCAAGGTTCGCCCAGGTCCCGTGGCCGTAGAGCGAGACGGCAACGAATCCGACCAGTACTCGCAGCGCGGTGACTTTGTTGGGCGTCCAATACATGTTCGATCGCAGAGAGCCTCGCCGGTCAGGAAAGCAATCGGCAGGCCGGTCAGCGGCAGAGCTAACCCCTTGCAGCCAATGAACTTATCTGCTGGGGAGGAGGGCGCTCGTGAGCTCGGCCGCCAACTTCGGCTGCCAGGTGTCGCCTCGACCGCTCGCACCGCAATGGCCCAAGAACTGTGCAAGAATGTTTACCGCTTGCTTGAAAACTTCCAGGATGAACCCTCGATACTTTCCCGTACGAGCGGCATCGAACTCCTTTCGGAGCAGGACCACCCATGAACACTGACGTCTCTCTGGCCGCTGCATTCTTGGCGGGGTTGGTGTCCTTTCTCTCGCCGTGCGTGCTGCCGCTGGTGCCGGGCTACGTTTCGATGCTGAGCGGAATCGGCATGGAGCAGCTGCGCCAGGGCCAGCAGCCAAAGGGCGGCCTCTTTTCTTCGGCGTTGGCGTTTGTGTTCGGATTTTCGGTGGTCTTTGTGGCGTTCGGCGCTTCGGCCAGCGCCGTGGGCGCATTTCTACAGCAGAACCGGTACGCGCTGGCGCCGATCGCCGGCGCGCTGATCCTTCTGTTCGGGCTGCACCTGATCGGCGCGTTAATTAAATTGAATGCGCGCGCAGGAATTATTTTGGGCGTTGTTTTGGTCGCGCTGGGAATCGCGTCTGCGGTTCATCACGGGCCGTTGTTTGTGGGACTGGGCGCGGTGCATTTCTTCTCGCTCTCGGTGATTGGATTTTTCGGGCCGCTGCTGGCCCGCTGGCTGAATCGCGATGTGCACTTGCGCAGCACCAGCTCTCAGCCCGGGATCTGGAGCGGGTTCCTTTTGGGCTTCGCGTTCGCATTCGGCTGGACGCCGTGCATCGGCCCGATTTTGACCACGGTCCTGGCGCTGGCGGCAAACAGCGACACCATTGCGCGCGGCGTGCTGCTGCTGGCCATGTATTCGGCGGGATTGGCCATTCCGTTCCTGCTGGCCGCGGTTGGGATCGCACAATTCCTTAAGTTCTACCAGCGCTTCCGAAAATACATTCAGGCCGTCGAATTGGGCAGCGGCATTCTACTGCTGTTTGTCGGCGGGCTGGTGTTTTTCAACAAGCTGACGTGGCTGGTCGGCAAGCTCAATTTTCTGAATGGCGTCGTACGCTGGCTGGAACACGCGCTGACCGGTAAATAGGCCGGGAACGCCGCAGCGAGCGCTGCCGGGCGCTATAATTCAAGAGTGCACAGCGCAGGGTGCGCGCGGGCCGGACAAGCCCCCGCCCCAGGCGATGTCGCGTAGATTTGGGTGAAGGCATATGAAGAAGACAGGTTTGATCCTGACGATTGTGATTGTGGCGACGGGCCTAGTGTACTGGGCGGATAAAGCCACTCGCGTCCACAGCATGAATCCGACCAAGCTGGTCAAGATTGTGGACGGCGGAGCAGCCCCAGAAATCAAGGTCAAGGATCTGAATGACCGGGAGGTCACGCTCGCCGATTATCGAGGCAAGGTCGTGCTGGTGAATTTCTGGGCGACCTGGTGCGATCCCTGCCGGGTGGAAATTCCCTGGCTGATCGAAATGCAGGAGAAGTACGGACCGAAAGGCTTCACCGTGCTGGGTATCGCCATGGACGAGGACGGCAAGCCGGTCGTTGCGCCCTTTGTAGCCCAAGAGCGTTGGGACGTAAACGGCCAGAAGCTGCCGATGAACTACCCGATCGTGGTCGGCAGCGAAAAAGTCGCGGAGCAGTTTGGCGGGCTGCTGGGCTACCCAACCAGCGTTCTCATTTCCAAGGACGGTAAGCAGATCAAGCGAGTCACCGGGGTTATCGACGAGCAGGAAATCTCCAAGCTGATCGAAGGAGCACTCTAAAGTTCATGCCGCTCGAGGAACGCGATTTTCAGCGCAAGAGCGACGCCGCGTTTGCGGAGTTGAAGCGGCGATTGCTCGATGCCGGTGACGAGCACGGCTTCGAT
Organism: uncultured Acidobacteriaceae bacterium; assembly: GCA_964594885.1. Classification (GTDB taxonomy): domain Bacteria; phylum Acidobacteriota; class Terriglobia; order Acidiferrales; family UBA7541; genus Acidiferrum. The sequence continues at coordinate 25,113 of CAZQOB010000020.1, read as the reverse complement.
GTAGAAGGCGAAAGCGGCAAGTTGGAAGTGATCTTCGAGGAACCGGCCCCTGCAAAATTTGTGATTTCTCCCAACACGCCGGTGCGCGAGATCTGGATTTCCGCGTTGTCCACCAGTTTCAAGCTGGGCTGGTCGGAGGCCAAGAGCGCTTTCGTTCTGGAAAAAACGGGCGAGAACCTGTTTGAAGTGATGGGCCGGGTAATCTCGCAGCAGTTGGGCGATCAGGTGACGGTATGAAGATTCGGGTATTGGTTTTGTCTCTGATGGTCAGCGCTCTGTGGGCCACTGCAATTCAAGCGCAAATCCCTTCCCCAAAAGATGTTGTTAGGCCCGCCGCCTATCCTTCCTTCGACCCGGCGGCGCGCGGCAAGCAAATGGAAGTCGCCGTGGTGGTGAAGATCCGCGACGGCTATCACCTAAACGCCCGCGAAACCACGTTCGACTATCTGATTCCGACGGATCTGAAAGCGGAATCGCCGGCGGGTCTTAAACTGGGCGCCGTGGTCTATCCCAAGGGCAAGCTGCACAACTTCAATTTCACCAAGGACAAGCCGCTGAACGTTTACACCGACACGGTTGTTTTGCGTTTACCGGTCACGGTTGCTGCTGACGCGGCGCTTGGCGAACAGCACATTGCTTTAAAGCTCCGCTACCAGGCTTGCAGCACCGATGTGTGCCTGCCGCCGGTAACGCTGCCTGTCGATACAGTGATCCATGTATCCGCACAGGAATCTCATCCCAATCACCCGGAATTATTCGCAAAGCAGTAGCAAAACCCGCCGCTCGTCTGCCACACTTCGGCCGTGACCTTATCCAGCTGGAAAAAACCACTCAAATTATCGGCCTGGTCGGTCTTTGTTTTCCTCGCCGTGTTTTTCTCTACCGGGCTGGCCCACAAGCGGGCTGCGGAACTGCGCACGCGAGGCTGGATCATCGTGCTGTTGCAAAACCGTTTCAAGAGCGACGTAGAACTGGCTGATTTGCATTTGGACGTGTTTCCGCGAATGCAGGTTCGCGGCGAAGGGCTGTCGCTGCGCGATCGAGGAATGCCCGATAGCCCACCGATAATCCGCGTTGAGAGATTTTCCTTTCAGCTCGGACTGCTGGGGATTTTTCGCGCGCCCCGTCGCATTGACCGCATTGAGCTGAATCGTATGGTCATCACGATCCCGCCCAGACACGAGCGCTCGACGTCCGAGATCACTGCCGCGGATCTTCGCAAGTTTCCGGCCGTCACCGTTGGTGAAATTGTATGCGAGAACGCTGAGCTGCTGATGCTTTCGAAAAAGCCCGCAAAGGATCCTTTGGATTGGGAGATTCACCAATTGTCCTTGAGCGACGTCGGCAGTGGAAAACCATTTCACTTTCGCGGCACCCTCACCAACGCCAAACCAAAGGGAGAAATCGCTACCGAAGGCGACTTCGGGTCGTGGAATGCCGACGATCCGGCTTCGACTCCCGTCAGTGGCATCTATGGCTTCGACAACGCGGACCTCGGGCCGTTCCCCGGAATCGCGGGCATACTCTCTTCCTATGGCGCGTACAAAGGACAGCTCCAGCAACTCGAAGTTCAGGGGCATACCGACACACCGGATTTCTCTTTGGACAACGTGGGGAGGAAGATGCCGCTACGGACGGACTTTTTCGCGACGGTCGACGGAACGAACGGCGATACCATGCTGCACCCAGTGCGCGCGATGCTTGGCCAATCCGAAATCGTCGCCAGCGGCAGCATAGAGGAAGTTCCCAGGGCCAAAGCGCATCAGATTACGCTGGATGTAACTACTCCAAAAGCGCGCATCGAAGACATCCTGCAACTGGCCATCGACTCCAAGCAGCCGTTTTTGCGCGGGCCAGTAAGCATAAAAGCGACGCTTTACTTACCCCCGCGAAATGAGCGCGTCATTGACAAGATGGGGATCGACGGCAGTTTTGCCATTACCAACGGCCACTGGAGCAACCGGGAAATGCGCCAACGGCTAGAGAGCTTCAGCCGCCACGCCGAGGGGCAGCCGGAAGACCAGGACGCGGGCAGCGCGGTCACCGATTTGCGCGGAACGTTCGCGATGAAGGATGGCGTCATTCGCTTTTCCAGTCTGACTTTTTCGGTTCCGGGAGCGGACGTGCAACTGGCTGGAACTTATGAAATTGGTTCGCAAAAGATCGACCTGCAGGGACACCTGAAAATGCAGGCCAAGCTATCGCAGACGGTGACCGGCACGAAGTCGTTTTTCTTGAAGGCGGTGGACCCGTTTTTCTCCAAGGATGGCGCGGGAACCGAATTGCCAATTTCGATTACCGGAACGCAGGCAAATCCGCTGTTCGCGGTGACCGTGTTCCACAAAAAGCTTGCAAAGAAATTCGCCGCCGCACGTAACCGCTAGCGATCGATTGCCGGCGGCTCACGTCGTGAGACGATCCTTGGAAATTGGCCGTAATTGCCACGCTTCGAGCTCCCTCAGCGAAGCATGGTCCACCGGAAGGATCTGCGGCTGCAGTAATCCCTTCGGCTGTCGATAAATCCGCGAAGTCAGCACGTGAAGATCGTTGCAGAAAAACTCTGCCACGGAAGCGTCCAGCAGCAAGTGGCAGCGCAAATCGCGACCATGCGACGGAATCTCCAAGCTCTCGGAATTGATCTGTAGCTTTAACCCGGAACTGGAAGGAGACGACTGCAGCGACCACCAGGGTCCCGAATCATCCGCTAGCACGAACGAAAACTCCCGGGGAGCAAAACTCAGGAGGATTTCCCCGCAAACGTTTTCTATCTTTAACCCGCCGGCATCCCCGCGCCGCGGCGACCCCATTGTAGTGATCGCCAGTTGCTTGTCCCGGAGCGTTCGTGCCACCGGGGCCACGCGCATCTCCAAATCACCTTGCGTGTTCAGTGACAAGGCGCGCGGCAGGGCCATGCATCCGGCCCAGCCAACTCTGCGCAGTTCATCGTCAGACCGTTTCTCCGGGATCCAGCCCCACAAAATACGATTTCCATTGGCGTCCAACTGCGTCTTCTGCGCGTAATAAGCACCATGGTCGAGCACGCCGCTGCGCTGTCGATGAAAGACCAGTTCTTTCGGATCGAGTTCGCCGATTTCCCATGCCACCCTGCCTGCGGTCGAGTAGAGCAGGACATGCTTGCCACCCAGCGGGAAAAAGTCCGGGCACTCCCACATCTCGCCTGAATCCACCGGGTTTACATTCTCGCGCTCCGTCCATTTGCCGGAAGCCAGAGGATGCAGGTACTCCCACTGCCGCAGATCCTTCGAGCGGTAAAGCAAAACATGCCCGCCCTGTCTGCGAATACCGGAACCCACACCCAAATACCACCGGTCGCCGTCGCGCCACAAAAAGGGATCGCGAAAGCCGGTGAGTAGCGGGTCATTCGGCGGCTGAAGTACCGGCGTCCTCCATTTGTTCCAGTTGAGCAACTGCGGATCATCGGATGTTGCCAGGCACTGCACTTCGCGCAGATTGCTGTGGCCGTCACGCAAGGTTGCCGATTCCGGCGCGACGGCCTTAACACCGGTGTAAATAAGCGTAGCAGTGCCGTGGTCATCGACCGCGCTTCCGGTGAAGCAGCCGTTGGCGTCGTCCCATCCCGGCGTAGGCGCCAGCGCGACGGGCCGATGCTTCCAGTGAATCATGTCCGGGCTAACGGCATGGGCCCAATGCATGTCGCCCCACACTGCCGCGCCCGGGTTGTACTGGAAAAACATGTGGTACATGCCCTTCCAGAAAATCGGGCCATTGGGATCGTTCATCCAGTTTTTTGCGGGAAGCAGATGGCACTGCGGACGAAGCGGATCGGCGGCGAGTCCTGCAGCAAGATCGTCTGCCGCCAAAAAGTCAAAAAACCGGAGAGTGGAGTTTGCGGCCGCCGCGAGTGGCGCGCTGGCCAGGTTCTTCAGAAACGGCCGCCGCGTATTCGCCATCCCACCTCCGCCACTGCCGGAGCTTAACCGAGTTCACCCGCCGCGTCACGCAGACGATGCACAACGCGCTCCTGGCCGAGAACCACCATGGTGTCGAACAGCGGCGGCGCGACGGCCTGTCCGACGATCGCCACACGGATGGCGTTGATGAGCAATCCGGCTTTTACGCCGGCCGCTTCCGCAACGGCTCGCGACGCATGGTCGCAAGCATCGTGATTCCATTCGGCCAGCGCCGCAAGAGCATCCGCCGTTTTCGTCAGCAAATCCCGGATCTGCGCCGGATCTTTCCAGAACTTCGCTTTGGCCGCCGGATCCCGTACGAACTCGTCGCTAAAAAACGCGCGCGACCAATTGGCAAAGTCCGGCAACAAACGCACTCGAGGCCGCAGCAAGTCCACGGTCTTGGAAAACCAGGTATGTCCCGCGCTGCTGCTCCAAAAGTCTTTCCACAACTTGCTTTCTTTCAGCTGCCCTTCGACCAACGGCAGCAACTCTTCAATCGGCAGCCGCTGCATATACTGCGTGTTAAACCACTCCAGCTTGGGCCGGTCGAATACTCCGTTGGTGCGGCTCACGCCCTGCAGCGAAAACTTTTCCAGCAACTGGCTGGTGCGCAGAAACTCCTCATCGCCGCCAGGCGCCCATCCGAGCAGCGCCAGAAAATTGCGGAACGCCTCCGGCAGAAATCCTTCGGCACGGTACATGTTGACGTCGGTTGCGCCGTGGCGCTTCGAGAGGCGGGATTTGTCCGGTCCCAGAATCAGCGGCACGTGCGCGAACACCGGCACCGGGGCGCCCAGCGCGCCGTAGAGCAGTACCTGTTTAGGTGTGTTCGAAATATGATCCGCGCCCCGAATAACATGGGTCACGCGCATATCAATGTCGTCCACTACCACGCTCATCTGATACATGGCCTGGCCGAACTCGTCGCTTTGCTTGCCCGAGCGGACCAGCACAAAATCTTCGATTTCGTCGTTCGAAAACTCGCGCTCGCCGAACACCGCATCCGCAAATTTGGTCGTGCCGCCCACGGGTACCCGGAAGCGCACCGCCGGCTTCACGTCGGGAGTGGAGGGCTTGCCGTCCCGGCAGGAGCATCGCGTGACGCGCTTTACTTTGGCGGTTCCGACTCCTTCTTCCGCGTGGTCCCCGCCGACGTATTTTTCCGCGGGGCAATAGCATAGAAACGCGCTGCCATTGGCCAGGCACTTTTTCGCCGCGGCTTGATACCGTTCGGTCCGTTGCGACTGGTAGAACGGCCCTTCGTCCCAATCCACGCCGAGCCACCTAAGGCCTTCCAGGATCTCGTTCACCAGTTCGGGCTTATTGCGCTCAGCGTCGGTATCCTCAATGCGTAGGATCATCGTCCCGCCCGTACGCCGGGCGAAAAGCCAGTTGAATAGCGCCGTGCGGGCCCCGCCGACGTGAAGGTACCCGGTCGGCGAAGGGGCGAAACGTACTCTGACGCCAGCCTTGGAACTGCCTGCATTTTCAGACATGTGCGATTGCTTCGCCTTGTACGGAAGTCGTTAATTGTTCAGTGTAATCGATAGGCTGTGACCGTCCAAGCGGGCCGTTTGCGCACTCCGGCTCTTGCACCCTGGCTACTATCATTTACGCAACCAGTACTCCAGTACGGTTGTACAGGTCTTTCGCCTGTCCGATAATCGCAAGTACTTTGCTTTGTGCAGGAATCGGTTGGTCCTGATACGGGGCGCGTCCTAGCCCGTGCGTCCGGCTTTCCGCGCTGCACACCGGTTCGCTCTGCTCGCGAATCTGGCGCGTCCGTCTGCGAACGCGACGGAGAAACGACTGCGTTGAGTTATCTCAGCTTCATTTCGCTGGCGTTGCTGGTTGCCACCGCTCTGGTGGCGGGCTTTTTCGCCTATATCTATAACCTGAAGCGCCAGACCTACTTGCTTTATTGGACCGCCGGCTGGAGCTTGATGGCTCTGCACTATCTGGGCAGTGCAATGAGCGGTGCCTCCACGTCGGGCGTTTTCCCTGCCATCGGGCAGGGCTTTTTTGCGCTGGCGGGCATCGCCTTCTTCCTGGGCGCCCGCAAGTACGCGCATCGCACCATGATGCCGGCGACTGCGGCCGCATGTTCCGCGGTTGTGATCGTCTGGACCGCCGCCAACGCGCTCGGCATTTTCTCCGTTCCTATGTTGCTCGGCGCCACCGTGATTTACGTGTTTGCCGGATTTGAATTTTGGGTGGAGAGCCGGCTCCAGGAAACGCTCGCCGATTGGTTGCTCTCGGCCTCGCTATTCGGCTGGGCCCTTCTTGGACTGATTTTCTACATCTTCAGCCGTCAGTTGCACGAGCTTGGCATGACCTTTGATCCGCTCTCCGCGCTGCCCGCCACGTTTGCCGCGATGCTCATGGTCATGGCGCTCTACGAAGAGGAAAAGCGCCGGATTGAGCGCAACATGCTGGCGCTCTCCAACCTGAACCTGGCCGCGTCCAGCTTTGCCGGCGGCGAGATTCACCGCGTTCTTTCCCAGGCTCTCGATCGGGTGCTCGGCGTCGTTCGTCTTCCCGCCGGCGCGCTTTTTCTGAACCACGGCGACACCAACGGTCCAACTTCGGTCGTGGCAGTCGGCCTGAACGACGAGTTCTGCCGCATCTCCCAGGAAGAAGGCCTCGACGACTACCTGGTCACGCTGGTTTCCCGCCTTGGCGGCTTGATGGGCTTCCGGGACCTGAAAGACGATTCCCTGATGGCCCTGGAAAAAGAGCCGCAAATCCGGCGATTCCGCCAGCTCGCGCTGCAGCAGCACCTGCGCAGCGTGGTGGCGATCAGCCTGCAAGCAAAGGAGCAGGCGTTCGGTGTTCTTTTGTTGGGGTCGCTAGATGCGCGCCGCTTCACGCCCGCCGAACTCAGGCTGCTGCTGGCGCTCGGCCACCAAATCGGCATGGCGGTCGAAAACAGCCAACTGATCCAGCAGACCGCGCGGCGCTCCGAAGAGCTCCACGTGCTCAACGAAATCGGCCGCGCGCTCAGCTCGACACTTCATAAGGAAGACTTGCTGCGCAAAATCTGGGAGGAGCTGCGCCGCCTCTTCGATGTCGAGAACTTCTATATCGCTTCCATTGATAACAACCGCGACGAAGTGCATTTCGAGCTGGAGATCGTTGAGGGCCAGCGCCTGCCGCGCCGATCCCGTGCCGCCGGAAACTTCCTGACCGAATTTGTGATTCGCAATCGCCAGCCGGTGCTGATCCGCGAGAATTTCGTCGAAGAAGCGCGTAAGCTCGGCGTGGACCCGATTCGCAATGAAGGCTGCTTCTGCTGCGTCCCCCTGGTCGCCTACGACCGGGCCATCGGCGGCATGGCCGTTTACTCCGATGAGGAGAAGGCCTTCGATGAAGGACATCTCGAACTGCTCCGCGTTCTGGCGAGCGAAGCTAGTATCGCCATCGAAAACGCACGGCTCTTCCAAGAAGAACGCACCAAAGCCCGTCAGCTTTCGCTGTTGAACACCATCTCGCGGCATGCCATCGGGAACCTCAATCCCGACGAGATGCTGGCGAAAATGACGGAAGAGCTCGAAGCAGGTCTGAGCTACGACCACATCGGCATCGCGGTCCTGGAATATGCCACGCGTGAGATCTTGATTCAGGCGGAAGCTGGAAAGCGCCGCGGCGTGCTCGGCCAGCGCTTGCCGCTTGGCTCCGGCCTGGTGGGCCATGTCGCGCGCAACGGCAAAATGGCGTCCTTCCGCGCTGCGAATACGGCTGAAGCGGCCCTGAGGCCCATGATGCCAGATTCCGTGGCGGCTATGGCCCTGCCTATTTTTTTCGCCGAGCAGCTGCACGGTGTGCTGTACGTCGAATCGTCCCGCGACGTTGACTTTAACGATGAAGAAGTTCTTTTGCTTGGGACGCTGGCCGACCTGATCTCCGGCGCTTTGCATAACGCCCTGACCTTCCAGAAAGCACAGGAACAGGCCATCACCGACGGCCTCACCGGCGTCAAGACGCATCGCTTCTTCATGGAATCGCTCTCCTCGGAGTGGAAGCGTTCCACTCGCGCCGGCCGCGCGTTTGCACTGGTGCTGATGGACCTCGACCGCTTCAAGTTCGTCAACGATTTTTACGGCCACCTGGAAGGCGACCTGGTGTTGCAGCGAGTCGGCCAGATTCTCGAAGCCAACTGCCGCCGTTCCGACGTGGTCGCCCGCTACGGCGGCGACGAATTCGTCATCCTGATGCCGGAAACCTCGATGGAGCAGGCCCGTCAGCTCGCCTCCAAGCTGCGCAGCTGGGTTTGCGCCGACAATCTCTTGCGCGAGAAAAACGTCTCCGCCAGCTTCGGCATCGCCTGCTATCCGCTGCATGGCTCCACGCCGCAGGAACTGATTCAGGTCGCCGATGCTTCGATGTACCTATCCAAGCACCAGGGCGGCAACGCTGTTTCCACGGCCGACCACTTCGATCCCACGGAAGCAAAAAAGTGGAAGAAAGACGTTCTCGAAGCTTATCTCGGCGTGACCCTCAAGCGGCTCTTCGCCACCGGCCCTGAAGCGTTCGAAGAGATTTACCAGCGCCTGAAGCAGTTCACCGAATCTCTCGCCGCGACCGAAGCGGGCAACGGCGTATCTGTGAGCAGCGCAGCCTCCGAAGTTTCCTGCCCGCCCGTACTGCCCCAGGCGGTTCTCGATACCGTAACTTCTCTCGCCTTCGCCATTGACGCCAAGGACCACTACACCCAGGGCCATTCGCAAAAAGTTTCTGCCTACGCCGCGCTGATCGCCGAAGCGATGCAGATGAGCGAACCCGAAGTCGAAGAAATTCGCCTGGGTGCCGTGCTGCATGACATCGGAAAGGTCGGCATTCCCGAGCAGATCCTAAACAAATCCGGCCCGCTCAATCCTGAAGAGTGGGAAACCATGAAGTCGCACGTTGACTTTGGCGCCAAAATTCTGGAACCGCTGAAGCCCCTGGCCCGCGTGCGCGAGATGGTGCACCACCACCACGAATATTTCGATGGCTCCGGCTACCCGCACGCCCTCCGTGGCGAGGACATCCCGCTCGGAGCACGCATCGTCGCCGTCGCCGACGCTTACGACACCATCACCAGCGACCGCACCTATAAGAAGGGCCGCTCCGCCGAAGACGCATTGGCCGAACTCGAACGCTGCGCCAACGCTCAATTCGATGGCCGCATCGTGGAAGTGTTCGTCCGCGTAATGCGCCAACAGGCCAATCCCATCATCGAACTCGCTTCGCTCTCGCAATCCCGCAACGGCTGAGCCTCCCTTCGCTGCAAACGCCTTTGGCTCTTATTGTTCTCGGCTGTTAATCTCTATTTTCGGGGGTGAGCCATGCAGACGGCTAAAGTACAGTGGATTGGCGATCAGAAATTTGTAGCCCTTGGCCCCTCTGGCCATGCACTGGCGCTCGATTCCGACCGCAGCTCCAACACCGGCCCGGGACCAATGGAGCTCCTGCTCCTGGCGCTCGGCGCATGCACGGCCACCGATGTCGTCATCATCCTTCAGAAAAAGCGTCAGAAATTGCAATCGCTCGACGTCATCTGCTCCGGTGAACGCGCCGCCGATCCGCCGCAGGTCTGGACCAAACTGGAAATCCTGTTCCGCCTCTGCGGAAAGCTCGAAGAATCCGGCGTGCAGCAGGCGATCCAGCTCAGCGAAGAAAAATACTGCTCGGTCTCGGCAACCCTCAAAAAGACGGCTACCCTAACCTGGCGCTATGAAATTCTTCCGCCGGAAGAGTAATTACAACACTACGATACGACTTAGCGGTTGTACGGTTTTTTCCTTTCCGTTATAACTTTTACACCGCATGGGGCCCTGTTTTCGGATCGTTTGCCTTGGGAGTCTGTTGCTAGCTTTCGTGGCTGCGGGAACGGCGCAGCAGCTACCCGCTCCGCCGCCGGCTTCGCGCGCAGCTACGATACCGCTCGCGCGGATTCCGCGCGTCACCCGTGCTCCCAAGCTGGAAGATTTTCTGCAAAACAAGCCGCGCGAAGCCGAGCTCGCCATCGACGACTTCAGGCAGTTCATCCCCGGCGACGGCACGCCGGCCAGTGAGAAGGCCACAGCCTATCTCTCCTACGACGACAGAAATCTTTATGCGGTCTTCGTCTGTCACGACGCGTCCGGTCAGGTGCGCGCCCATCTTTCCAAACGCGAAGACGTGGACCAGGACGACGGTGTCGGCATCCTGCTCGACACCTTTCGCGACCACCACCGCGCGTATGTTTTCTATTCCAACCCGCTCGGTGTCCAGTCCGACTCCATCTACACCGAGGGCCAATCCTACGACTTCAGCTTTGACACGGTCTGGAACAGCGAAGGCCGCCTGACCTCGGACGGCTACGTCGTCTGGATTTCGATTCCCTTCAAGAGCCTGCGTTTTTCCCACGCTCCCGAGCAGACTTGGGGCCTCGCCCTTTATCGCGTGATCCTGCGCAAAAGCGAGTACGATTATTGGCCCTACATCACCCAGCGTGTGGCCGGAATCACCCAGCAGTTCGAGCCGGTCGCCGGCCTCGATCACGTCTCCCCCGGCCGTAACATGCAATTCATTCCCTACGGTTTGCTCGCTGGCGATCACTTTCTGCAGCAGCCCGCTTCCCGATCCGTCGGCCCTGCACCCTCTTACCAGGATACATTCGAGCATCGCGCGGGCCTCGACGCCAAATTCGTCGCTAAAGACGCCCTCACCTTCGACGTGACGCTCAATCCCGATTTCAGCCAAGTGGAAACCGACGACCCGCAAGTCACCGTCAACCAGCGCTTCGCCGTCTTTTTTCCGGAAAAGCGTCCCTTCTTCATCGAAAACGCCGGTTTCTTTCAGACGCCTGTCAATCTTTTCTTCTCGCGGCAAATCCAGAATCCGCAATTCGGCACGCGCATGACCGGCAAAGTCGGCAAATGGACTCTTGGCGCCCTGGTCATTGATGATCGTCAGCCCGGCCAAGACCAACCTTCGGGCAGCGTGTACGACACCCGTGCGGTTGACGGTGTCATCCGCATCGCCCGCGAATTCGGCAAGCAGTCTTATATCGGCGCCTTCGCCTCTTCCCGCGATTTCGCCGACTCCAGCAACCGCATCGCTTCGCTCGATGCCCGTGTCAAGCTATCGAAAAACTGGGTCACGGATTTTCAGGCCACGCACAGCTGGACTCGCCAGGACATCAATCTTCCCCAACTCTGCCAGCAATTCATTCCGCCGCCGCAAACCGGCTCGTCTCCGGCTAACGCATCCTCGCAACAAGGCAACAGCCTTTACGCCGATATTTCCTACACCGGCCGGCACTTCTATCTCCTTAGCCAATACAACGATTTCTCGCCCGGTTTCTGCTCTGAGCTGGGCTTCATCCCACGGGTGGACATCCGCCAGAGCTACACTTACGCCAGCTACCTTTGGCGGCCTCAGACCCGCCACATCGTTGATTATGGCCCGGTAGTTTCGGAAAGCGTGGACTGGGATCACAACGGCGTCCTGCAGGATTGGACCGCTGCCGTCGCCGCCGAACTCGACCTCACTCGCAACACGACTTTTTCGCTCAACCGCGGCGAAGCCTACGAACTCTTCGCCAACATCCCGTTTCGCAAGCACAGTACATCCGTCTACGGAACGTCCGCGCTCTACAAATGGCTAAGCCTCAACGCCCGCTTCACCAGCGGAACCGGGGAAAACTATTTCCCGGGCCCCGGCCTCCTTCCCTTTCTAGCCAACGTCAAGCGCTTGAATATCGGCTTTACCATCCGCCCCGCAGCGCGCTTGCGCATGGACGAAACCGCCATCTACTACCGTCTCGGCACTCGTGAAGGTTCCACGCCCGCGGGCTTCTCTCCCGGTCAATCCATCTTCAACAACTATCTGCTCCGCACCAAGGTCAGCTACCAGTTCACCAAAGAGCTTTCACTTCGCGTCATCCTGGATTACGACTCGACGCTTGCGAGCAGCCAGCTGCTCAACATCCAAAGCAATCTCGGCGGCTACCCAGGCGGCCCGCTTATGCCCAGCAAGAAATTCCCCACCGACGTTCTGCTTACCTACCTTGTTCATCCCGGCACGGCGGTCTATTTCGGTTACAACAGCGGCCTTAGCAATCTCGCTCTCGATCCATCCGCCCCGGCTCCGTCGGTCTTCTACCAAGGCAGTCCCATCAACCGCAACGCTCAGCTGGTCTTCGTCAAACTCAGCTACCTCTTCCGCTTCTGAGATCCCGGCACCGCCGTTCTTTCCGTTTCTGAAATCTTCGAGAGCACCGTTCTCCTGAAATGGCGTCTGCCGTCCGCTCTCACTAGAGCGTCCTCAATTTGTCATTGCGAGGGCAGAATTGCCCGCCAGAGGCGGGCCTGCCCGAGGAATCTGATTTTCTGCGAGTGTTGGGCACACCCAACTTGTCTCCCCCGCACCGCTTCGCATAAACTTCTTCTTCCCGTTTTCCCCGTCGGTCAGTTTGGATTTCCTGAATCGTGACCCAAGGGGTCCGGAATTCAAACTGACCCACTGCAGTTTTTCCAAGGAGCTTCATGTCCCATCGCATCAAAGCGAAAATCTCCGGTGTCGCTGGATACGTTCCGCCGCGCGTCATGACCAACGACGATCTGGCCAAAATCGTCGAAACCAGCGACGAATGGATCAGCTCGCGCACCGGAATCCGCGAACGCCATGTCGTGGACAAAGGCATGGCTTCCTCCCACATGGCCAGCGAAGCCGCCAAATGCCTTCTGGCCAAAACCAAAACTGATCCCGCCGAAATTGACATGATTGTCGTCGCCAGCGTCACGCCGGACATGTTTTTCCCCGCCACCGCTTGCCTGGTGCAAGACCGCCTCGGCGCCAAGAATGCCTGGGGCTTCGACCTCTCCGCCGCCTGTTCCGGATTCGCCTACGCCCTCACGGTTGGTGCGTCTTTCGTCGGCTCTGGGGCCCACAAGAAAGTTCTCGCGATCGGCAGCGACGCCATGACCACCATTCTGAATTATCAGGACCGATCCACTTGCGTCCTCTTCGGTGACGGCGCCGGTGCAGTGCTGCTAGAACCCGCTACCGGCGATGAAGGCATCCTCGATTTTGAACACGATGTGGACGGGTCCGGCGGCCAGTATCTCTACATGCCGGCGGGCGGCTCGCTGAATCCCTGCACTCACGAAACCGTGGAAAAAAAGATGCACTACGTCCATCAGGAAGGTTCTGCGGTGTTCAAGTATGCGGTCCGCCGTATGTCCGAACTCGCTGCGCAGGTCGTCGAACGCAACGGCCTCACCGGAAAGGACATTGCTCTGGTTGTTCCTCACCAGGCCAATCTGCGCATCATTCGCGCCATGCAGGAGCGCCTCGGTCTTCCCGACGAAAAGGTCATGGTCAACATCGACAAGTACGGCAACACCACCGCAGGCACCATTCCGCTCGGCCTGCGCGACGCCGAAGCCCAGGGCAAACTCAAAAAAGGCGACCTCGTTCTCTTAATGGCCGTCGGCGCAGGCTACACCACCGGCTCCGTCCTCCTCCGCTGGGCCTACTGAAAATTTCCATTCTCTCGGTCCTTGCGCTCTCACCCAACTTGCGTTGGTGGGGCTGGGCTCGCTGCCGGCGGCAACTCCAGTTTGGGCGTCCAATACAGCAACAATAAAAACCCAACCACAAAAAACGGACTCACCATCTTCCAGCCAGCTCCCAGTGCCTTCAGCACCACGCCGAATAACACAACGGTCTCCGCATGGCAGAACGAAACAATATTCGCCATCCGCCATCGGTTCAGTGCCTGGGCTTCGTTTCCCTCCGTGTGCAACTTCCGCAGCGCGGCGCTCATGAACCTCCTGCGAATGTAGAACCCCATTCCGATATCCGTCACGGCCACACCAGAAATCCCGATGACAATCACGGGCTCCACCGGTCTTTCAGCGAGACGTGCGGTATGCAGCGCAAACACAAACAGAAAAATCGTCATCACAAATGCCGCATGCACCACCCGGATGCTCACCACTGTCTGGTCTCGCTCCGCCATTTGCATACCTCTCTGGTGACCGTTTCGTGCGCCGGTCGTATTCTGACTACGTAGACATGCTGGCGCAAGCCAGAGGGTAGCCGACGGTCGCTTTTCGCTCTGGCCTCGATAAGAGAAAAGGCCCCCCGGACTGCCGGATGCTGACGCGGTCTTGCGCGATTGATTTACGACCGATGACGAAGAATCAAGCGGGGTATCGTGACGCAAATCGGATAGTCTGGTTGCAAAGGAGATTGCTCATGGCATCGAAAGCACAGACAATCGGAAACGCTGTCCCCGCAAACGGGTGCGGCAGTTGAGGAAAGAGAATGGTTACTGCGGTTAACGCGGGAGCAAGAAATAAGACATCGCGCTTACGATTTATTTGCTGCGCCGGGCTGGACCTGGCTATGCACTCGAAGATTGGCTTCAGGCTGAACGGTGAGCTCACTTCGTAATCATCCAAAGGGAGCTCGGTCAGAAATCTTTAACGGAGGCTGAATTCCTATGGGACGCAAAGTGATCTATTGGGCGGTGACAGGTCTGCTGGCGCTGGCGGCAGTCTTTTCCGGAGTCAACTACTTGTGGGGCAGTCAGCAGGCGGTCCAAGGATTCGCGCACGTGGGATATCCTCAGCAACTCCGTGTGCTGCTCGGGATCGCCAAACTCTTGGGCGGGATCACGCTCCTTGTTCCCGGCCTGCTCACGCTGAAAGAGTGGGCTTACGCGGGGTTCACTTTCGCGTGGGTTGCAGCGGTGGTCGCACACTATCTGGCAAAAGACGGCGCGGTAGCCTTCTTCCCGCTCTTACTCCTGGTTCTGCTGTTCGTATCCTATTTCACGCGGCCCGCAAGTCGGCGGCTGGGGTCTAAAGCGGCAGCATGATTCCAGTAGCCGCCCGGGAACACCGTAACGGTGTATCTTTCCCTACCTATCTTTCCCCTGCACCTCCGCCGCTAGAGACAGGCGGGCATGAAATTTGCTGTTCGACATGCCAGTGCAAATAGCCAGTGCAAATAGAAGGAGGGCCAGGTAACAACCCAAGGTGTTTACAATGAAATTGTTTATCTGCAGCAACAGAAAAACCCAGTGGGAAGGTGGTTGGGAGTTTGACAACCCGGGCGTCGGCAGACGCTAACTCGACCGAAGAGAATTGGCCAGGGCCAGGTTTGACTGCAGCCGCCGTTCGATCTGCACCGCGGCGTACCGCGCGCAAAGCGCCTCTTCGCCCGCAGCCCAGCTGGCCACTCCGGATAACCGGCCGGCCGCTAGCTCGCCAATCGCGTGGATCAGCTTAAAGTATGCGGGCACCAAGCCCAGCCCGCGGGATTCCGCTGCGAGATCAGGAGTCAGTCGATGAAGCTCGGCCAGCGGTTGAAAATCCTCGCCCCGGAGCGCTGACGCATTCACGGCGTCCAGCACTTCCCGCGAAACCGGCAGCGCGGCCTCGCTGGCCAGCAGCGCACGCCAGTAGAACAAGCCAAACTGGCCTAGCGCTACCACCGAGATCAGGAATAGCAATGCGGCGAACATTTCTTTCCTCGCCAACTAGTATCAGCGAACCCTTTGTCCGACACTATAGCTCCGAGGTACCATCGCAGTGGTCCCTGCCGGACTGCATGTGCCCTAAAGTGGCGTAACCAATTGAGAACAAATAGGATGTATCATTTTGATACGCTCGGAGGCGACTCTATGCTGACTGTAACCTCTTCCCGGGTTTGGCTTACGCTGATCGCCATTTTGCTCGCTTTTTCGGGCTCCTTGAATGCCCAGAAGAGCTCGACCGCTGGCGGGCTTCAATTCGCCGAAGCGGGCGCCATTCGTAAGGTCCTGGACACCCAGCAGGGGGCCTGGAACCGCGGCGACATCCCCGCCTTTCTGGAAGGCTACTGGAACTCCCCCGATCTTACCTTTTCCGGCGCCAATGGCACTGTTCGGGGCTACAGCGGACTTCTCGAGCGCTATCGCAAGACCTATCCGGACGCTACCGCAATGGGCCGCCTGGAGTTTTCAGACCTCGAAATCCGCTCGCTTGGTGCGGATGCGGCCTTGGTCCTAGGAAAATGGCACCTCACCCGCACGATCGGCGACGTGGGCGGCGTGTTCACTCTGGTCCTTCAGCGTTTTCCAGCCGGATGGCGGATTATCCATGACCACACCAGTGCACAAAAGGAGTCGCCATAGTGTCAGCACCAAGAATAGGGCCGAAGTAGGGTAAGCTATGTATTTTCATTTAGATATGGAAGAATCTTGGAACGAATATGCCTCTGGTTTGGAACTCCGTTGCTCACTGGCGTCCTGTAGATGAGAGCTAACTAACTGATTTTATTTGGCTTATAATCCCTTCAGATTGGTATGTCAAGTGCTCTCCTCCTATGTGTTCGTATAGCTCTCGATTGTCCAGTTCACTCCGCAGGCTGGTCACGAGACAATACAGGGGTTACCATGGGCAAGCTGTTCTCATTTGCGGGGATTTTGCTGGCTGGAATTCTGCTTTTTGTTCCTCTGGCTTCGGCTGACAGCAGCACCAACGTTTACCAGCTTTCCGGCGAAGGATATAGCATCACGTTCTCGCTGCCGACAGTCCTCACTCCCTCCTCTGTCGCCTGGAACGGCGTGATCGACATCGCGAACGTTTCCGGAGTGGTCATCAACGGTAATGCCTGGCCGACGATGGATATCCAGCTGGGTTCTGCCGGCTATAACGGCTACACCGACTATTTCGCGATTGGGGATCATCCGCCGGCAGTGGCGATTCTTGCTCCAGGTTTATTCACCTGGAATGCTGATGGCACTGTTACTCTGAACACCGGCACCTTCACGCTGGCGACTTGGTACGTGGGCCAGCCTGACGATGTCACGCTGACCGTCACCGATCCCCCCGTCACAACTCCCGAGCCGGCGTCTCTGGCGCTGCTGGGAATTGGCGGACTGGTCGTCGCCGCATTTCGCCGGCGCAAAGCAGCCTGATTCTTTCACGAAATCCTTGGTCTTTCGAAAGGCGCCGTCCCCCACGGCGCCTTTTTTCTTTGGACCAAACAAACCCTTGCTTCAAAATTGCAGCAGCGCAACCGGTCGGCAGCCAAAAGACCAGCCGGCGGAATTTTGTGTGCAGCTGCTGCGGGCTCCGGCAGATAGGGTGTCCGATTGAAACGAAAGAACCAGTCTTGGGAGGAAGTTTTGCGCGTGCTCCAGAAAAGCGCAGGCCTGCGGATACGCGCGGGCAGCGGCGGCCACCGGTTCATCGGAATCTGGCACGTGATGGTGAAGGACCGAGTGTTTGTGCGGTCGTGGAGCGTGAAAGAGAACGGTTGGTACCGGACGTTTTTCCCGGAAAAGCAATCGGCGAAAAAACCGGGGCCGCACGGTACGATCCGGGTCGGCGGAGCCCACGGTGTGGAGATCGCGGTAAATGCGAAGCGGATTACAAACAAAGCCCTGCGCGATGCGATTGACCGAGCGTACCTGGAAAAATATAGCTGCAAAGGAGCGATCCGGTACGCTCGCGACTTGGGAAGCGAAAAGTCGCGCGCCACGACCGTGGAATTCCTGCCGAAGTGAGGGGCGGACAGTGCTGGTCGCTAAAGAATTTCGAGGATCTCTTCGTAGCGCTTGAACGGGGGAATCAAATAGGCGCCGGCGAGTTCGCTGCGGGCCCAAGCCAGCATATCGCGCGCGACCGCGAAGCCGCGGTCGCGCGCCGAGGTTCCCGCGGCTTCCAGAGACTTGAGCAGCGAATCGGGAATGATGATGCCGGGGACTTCGTTGTTGAGGCGCAGCGCCTGCTTGTAGCTGTTGAGCGGCCAGATGCCGATGAGAATCGGAATCGGCGATTTGCCGCCAAGCTTCTTGACGAAGGCCTGCCAATGGTCCGGATCAAAGATCGGCTGGGTCATCGCGAAGTGCGCGCCGGCTTCGATTTTGGCGTGGAAGCGCTTGATTTCGTCGTCGAGATCGTCAGCGACGGGATTCACCGCGACGCCGATCGTAAAGTTGGTCGCGCCGCCTAGCGTTTTGCCGGACCAGTCGGTGCCCTGATTCAAGCGATGAAGAACCTTCACCAGGCCGACAGAGTCCACTTCATAGACGCCGCTGGCTTCTGGATAGTCGCCGACAGAGGGCGGATCGCCGGTGATGGCCAGAACGTTGCGAACGCCGCCGACGGTCCAAGCGCCGAGGAGCCCGGCTTGCAGACCAATGATGTTCTGATCGCGGGTGGTGAGATGCGGAATGGTTTCAACGCCGCGGGCTTCGAGAGCGCCGGCAACAACAAGCGCATCCATGCCCACACGGGCCATGGCGCCGGAGTTGATGTCGATGGCGTCCACTTTCCCGGAGCCCATGATCTTTTCGACCTGGTCGAAGACGCGGTCGAGCGCGATGCCCTTCGGCGGATCGATTTCGACGCTGACCTGGAATCTTCCGGCCTGGATGCTTTTCCAGAGCTTGGATTCCGGTGCACGTTCAGCAACCGGCTCGTGCCTGACGGAGACTAAGACCTGCGCTTGCGGATGTGTTTTGGAAGGCCGCAGCGATCTGACGGCTTCAGCCATGGCCTTGATGTGGGCGGGTGTCGTGCCGCAGCAGCCGCCGAGAATGCGCGCGCCGGCCGCCGCAGCTTCGCGCGCGAAGAGCGCGAAATATTCTGGCGACGATTTGGGATACACGATGCGGTCGCCTTCGCGTTTCGGAAAGCCAGCGTTGGGCATGCCGCTGACGCGGAGATCATCGATCGCGGCGATCTGCTGGAGAATCGGAAGAAGAGCTTGCGGACCGAGTGTACAGTTTGCGCCGACGACCTGAACGTTTTTCTCGCTGAGCTGTAACGCAGCCTCAGCCGGCAGGAGGTCGCCGTAAGCCTTGCCGTCTTCGGCGTAGGTGAGAGAAGCGACGATGGGCAGTGCCGAGAAGGAGCGGACGGCGTCCACGGCCAGGAGAATCTCTTCGATGTAAGTGAACGTTTCGAGGATGAACAGGTCGATGCCCCGTTCTTCGAGCGCCTGCGCCTGCTCATGGAAAATTTCCAAAATTTCCTGGGGCTCGGGATGGCGCGCCTGCACTCCAAGTCCAAGCGGACCGATGGAGCCGGCGATGAGCACTTCGCGGGCGGCGGCTTCGCGGGCTTCGCGGGCAATTTTGACGCCGCGGGAATTTAGGCGATGAACTTCGTCGGCGAGACCAAGTGGCGCGAGCTTGAAGCGATTGGCGCCAAAGGTGTTGGTCTCAATAATCTGGGCCCCGGCTTCGATATATGCCTGATGGACGCGGAAGACGGCTTCCGGTTCGCTGGAGTTGACTTCGTCGAAGCAGCGCTGCGGGCCGACCGCTTCATGCAGCATCGAGCCCATCGCACCGTCGGCGATGAGGATGGAGTCCTTGATGCGGTCGTTGAAATCGGTAATCTTCAAGAATCCTCGTTATCCATTTAACAAACCCAGATGCCGCCTGGTACCACCAAAGCCGCGCCTATTCCGATCACGTCCAAGCCATAAGACCATGCTGTGCCCGCAAAAGCGCTCTTGATGTCTTTCGTGCGGCGGGTCAGATTTCGATCAAAGAACAGGTGTAAGAGCAACAACCACTCGGCCAGGCGCACCGGCAGGAGTCCTGCAAGGCAACTGCAAAAAATCTATCTCGTTGGTTCGTCTAGCTTTGTTCTGCGTCATGGTACACGGTTTTGGACCTAATTTGGCAATAGCTGGACCTAAGTTGGACCCAAGTTTTTTCTCGCAACTAGGCAGACGGCGGGCAGGCGCGGCTGGCGTTTCATTCACCTGTGGTCCGTTTCGCCGTTCTCGTCCTACACTAGTGCCACTTCGCGGTCGAAGTTCGGCTTCTTTTCGGCATGGAGCTTTAGGGCCACGCCGCAGGCCGTAGCAATTCGCTCCAGCATCGTGAGCGAGTGCCCCGCGTATTCGGCGTCCTCAAGACGGGCAATCACGGACTGCGTGGTGCCAACCTTCTTGGCGAGCTCGGTCTGAGTCAGTCCCGCATCCTCCCGCATCTCGCGTACCAGGAGGGCTAGGTCAATCTGATGCAGAGTGCGCTCGAACGTCTTGCGGTAGGTTGCGCTCTTTCGCGCGCGCTGCTCGACAATCTCATTGTGTCTGTCGCGTTTGACGGTTTGTCTCATAGGCCCAACTCCTTCAGGATCGCCTCTCTTTCGTTCTGCGATCCCGTGTAATGGTTTCGGTATTTCATCCAGAGCTTCCTTAGCTGCTCTGCCCTTGCAATTTCGCCCGGTGGAGTCTCTTGCGTTTTCTTCTGAAACCCTGACGTAATCACGATCAACATTCCCGGCTGGTAGAAAAACAGAACTCGAAAGATCCGGTCGAATTGTTTGACCCTTAGCTCGAAAATGGCGTCCGTGAGCTTCTTGACGAACTTGCCCTGCATCCGATTCCCGTAAGTGCGCAAGCGTTCGATAAAGGCGTCTATCCGGGCGGCAGCTTTGTCGTCCAGCGAATCCATGAATTCGCGCGCGGGTACTCGCCCGTTCGGCAGCTCCACATACTCAGTCGTGAATTCTCCATTCACCTACTTTGGATTATCGCATTATTGCGATAGCGAATCAATAGCCACGCGGCGAATGCGGGAATCTTTGACTTCGTCGCGAATTGCGGATAGGCTACCGCTTCCCCCTCGGACTCGCTTGTGAGTTGAACTGGGACTGAGACTCAGTCGTGCCAATCATCAACACAGGCATTCGCGTGCTCCCGGGCTAATCGTCCTCTCCGGGCTGTAACGCACAAACTCGCTTCACTCGCAGTTAACTCTGGTGTATAAGCGTGTCATCCAGGAGACCCGAATGGAAGTCCCAGGTTTGAACTGACCTGGTCGGAGGACTAAGCATGGCGGAAGATAAGCAAAAAGGCCACCCGGTAGACGGGATACTCTGTTGTGCTAGCTCCTGCGAAGTCGAAATCATTGATGTCCCCCACCCAATCGGCAAAATACGAAGCTGTAAGGGCGACGATGAGTGTAGCAAGCTGCAAATTAAACCGGACTCGCCGACGGGGGACCCGAAGAATTGCGGGTGCAGACTCTTTAGACTCAAGAGGTCCGATATAGATGACAAGTCTAAATCGTGGGAGCCTGCGCCGGAGCAAACCACTCCTCCGACCGTTATTGATCCAAAAGACGAGTTAAAACCAATCGTCGCCGGCGAAGACAGAGAACATTTCTATGCGTGCTTCTGCGTCAAGAGCGCTTAATCAAGGCAAGCGCATTTCAAAGGGAATCGCAACGGGGGACGGTTTCCCTCGGGAGTTACGCATGTCGACAACACCCTCGTTGCTCGGACCTGATGCCCGGCGGGCCTGTGCCGGGTCGCTTTGTGGGAAGAACATGCGCATGGTGCGGACCTTCGCGACCGTTGCCTTCTTTTTTGCTGCCGTAGCGTTAGCCCAATCGTCAAACGCCCAGACGGGTACTGGGGCGCAGAATGCGCAGGGTTCCGTCGCACCTCAGGCCCCCGGGGGGCCTCAGGATGCTGGTGGACCCGTAGTCATTGGAGAAGGCCCGGTGGGCACCTTGAGTGGCGCACAGAATACCTTCACTGTATTGTTCCGAAATCAGACTGACCTTGAGCACGCCACCGACCCGAATACGGGCCGGAATTTCAACTGGGATCAGGCCACAAATCAGTGGGTCAATTCAGCGACGGGCCAGAGCTACCATTCCGCGGGATATCTCTGCAGTACATCCGGACCATCGACAGCCTCATCGGCGACCGCTGGAGCACCGGGCACGAACTCCACGCCGCAGAATGTGCCGGGTTCCCCCCAGCCCCCTGGAGGGCCTCAGGACGCTGGTGGACCCGTAGTCATTGGAGAAGGCCCGGTGGGCACCTTGAGTGGCGCACAGAATACCTTCACTGTATTGTTCCGAAATCAGACTGACCTTGAGCACGCCACCGACCCGAATACGGGCCGGAATTTCAACTGGGATCAGGCCACAAATCAGTGGGTCAATTCAGCGACGGGCCAGAGCTACCATTCCGCGGGATATCTCTGCAGCACCTCAGGACCGTCGGCGCCGTCGAGCGCAACGCCGCAACCCGGACCGGCAACACAAGGTCAACCAAACCCCACTGCTCGGCAGCAATCGCAGCCGAAACCCTCTCCATCGTCATCGCAAACCTCTAAGAGCACGACTGGCGCGGGCATTCAGTTTCAACTCCGCGGATTTGGCGGTGTCAGCTTCATCAACGGCAACACGCCGGCCACGGCAGGCTTCGACGGTGCCGTGCTCTTCCCTCTGGGGAATCACTTGCTCGTCGGACCGACCGCCGGCTTCGAGTGGGTCAACAGCTCCATTGTCGGCAGCATTGGCTCGATGATGCCCGGCTCGACGTTTGAAAATACCAGTGTGGGCTTCAAGAACGGAAACTTCGGCGGAACGATTGGCTTCCCATTTGGCGGGTGGCAGTTAGGCGTTCAAGGCGGAGCGACAGTGGCCGGTTCGAGCATCACACAGCAGTCCGGGTTCTGCGGCCTAGGCAACGCGACCTCTCCCGCCGGCTGCACCGTGCTCAGCACGACTACGACACACGACACAGTCGTTGGCCCATTCGTCGGCGGCTACGTTTCCCGTTCGATCTTTAGTCACGTCGGCGTTTTTGTCAGGTACGACTATTTCCGACCAGCGGAATTTAAGTCGTCCGTTAGCACCCTCGACCTACATTACAGTGATTGGGTCGCAGGGTTCAATTTTACCTTCGGCCACCACTGAACTTCGGCCCAAAGGGCTCAGCAGGGGTGGGCCAGTGAAAGCAGTCTAAAGCTCGGTCTTCAAAGGTAAGCAGATGGAACTCAAGATCGATTTCTTCGTCAACAGGGGCGCCGACGCTCCAGAGAAGAATCTCAAAGACGCGATTGAGAAGCTCAACAAGTTATTCGAGAAAGCCGGCATCAAGTTCGTGTTTGGATCAGTGCAAACGCTCAACGATCCGAATATTGCGGAATACCCGAAAGACTCGGGCAAGGATACAGCAACGGAGGACCAGAAAAAGGCCGCTTCGGAAGCAAAGAATGCAGCCAAAAAGCTCAATGCGCCCGATCACGTTGTGGTCAAAGTCGTTCACAATTTCCTCGATACGGGCAAAAAGGAGGGAGATCCCGCGTCGATCAACGGAATCACCATTGACGGGACGGTGCTGATTGCCGATCCTGCGGATATTGAGAAAAACACAATGGGGCGAGAGGAATTCTGGCATGCGCTCGCCCACGAGCTTGGCCACGCGTTGGGACTCGGACACCGAGTACTTCCGAGCGACAAGGACTCCAAGAATAAGAAGGGCGACGAATATGCGCCTCCCAATCTGATGGCTCCAGACGGAGAGAAGGACTGCGAGGAACTTACTCAAGACCAGATCGATCTGCTCAAGAAAACCGCCGATGCACTTGCAAAAAAGGCCAAGAGTGGGGAGTGAATGCGGGGTTAACCACGAGGTAGGATAGACTTGCTGATCTTTACGTTTTCGTCACATCTTCCGCATGCCGATTCGGGTCGGCCCTGACGGGCTCTGTGGCGACTCACGACTTTGATCCTGTTGGCGCCCGATCATATTCCATTTGCTCTCGCGAGAGAGGATAAGACGCGACACGGAGCTTAAAAATGGCAATCGCGGGGCGAAGCACTCTGGTCAACAGGCTAAAGTCGCCGATTTGGCGGCTCTTAGGATTGCTGGCGGCGTCTGCCATGCTCATCATCGTCTTTCTCTCGGCTCGCAGTACAATGCGGATTGCGAGGTGTGGATTCAGCGCAGCCTATGCTGAAGGAACCATCGTGGCGTTGCCCGAAACAACGATTCAGCAACCCAATCCACATTCGACAGTACCGGATTACCATCTAGGCCGAACTCCGATAATCAAGCTGGATATTGAGCGCAGCAGAGAGGTTCCAGCCGATCCCGAGTTCGCACCTTCAACACGGAGTATCGGTGACCGGGTACAGGTTTGCTATGATCAGCAACACCCGGGACACGTGCGGATTCTGAAGCCGCGTTAAGAGGCGGCCCGTCTAGAATTGGCTACCTTCGCGCTCGGCGGCGGGCTGGTAGCGGTGAACACAGGAATACACGCAGCGTTCATCCCTACAGATAGGCATTGCGTTCACCTACGGCTCACCGCAAAACTTCCTTAAAGAGCGCACTGCGAAATCTGACGCTGAAAAAAGGCCGCAGGCGAAAACCCCGGTTTGGGCGGGAGCGACCCCCTACTTTGGTCGGCTTTGCCGCCCAAACGTAATGCAGGGGGTCGCTCCCGCCCAAACCGGTCTCGTCGTGCGTCATGTAGTCGGCGCACACCGAACGGCGTCCGCGTGAGTTGCTACACGCTCCAATAATTCCATCTCGGCGACGCGGCGTGAAAAGAAATTCATTTTCGGGCGCGTATATTTTCTTTGAGCATTTTTGCCGACTTCTTGCCCATTAGTAGAAGTAGAGGCCCACTCTTCGTCAGCCGAGATTGACGCATCCGCATTTCCGCTAACTTCCTTGTGATACCTCACTCGAAAGGAGACTCGTATGGCCATTCTCAAAGCACCTCCCGCTGAGCCCAAGAATGAAACTCTGCAACTGCGCGTGTCGCAGGACTTGAAGATCAAACTAATGCGCTACGCCGAATTCATCCACGCAAACACTTCTTACGTCGTAACTGCGTCTCTTGAACGGCTCTTCCGCAAGGACGCAGAATTCCAGAAATTTATTGCATCGTACAAACCAGAAAAATCAGGGGACCACAGTGAGGAAGAACGACCCCTCAAAAATGCGGTGCATTCACTCACGAAATAGCCAGCAAATTCACGGTGCGAGCCCCTCGTAAAACCCTTTCGTAAGTCGCAGCAATTTTCCGCACTACAAACGCCCCAAAGGAGCCACCGCCATGAGCGCCCAATCGACGTGTGAACTTATGACCATTCAGCAGGTCGCGGAGCTACTACAAGTCCCCGTGTCCTGGGTGTACGGGCGCTTACGCAGGCGCTCGTCTGAAAGATTGCCAGGATACCGCCTCGAAAAATACTGGCGATTCGACAAGGGAGAAGTATTGGCGTGGCTGGCGCAACAGCGCGAAAGCCGAAAGGCGGCTTGACATGCCTACTACACTGAGAAACGACGCAGAACAAGCTGGGCGGGCCTTCGAGACCCCAACGAAGGGAGAACCGATGGCTCGAAGAGGTTTCCAGCAAGGCTCGCTTTTCCGGCGT
>CAZQOB010000019.1:0-70440 GCA_964594885.1 uncultured Acidobacteriaceae bacterium | reverse complement strand
AACATGGTCACCGGCTCGCTCACGCTGCCGAACAGCAGATACGACGTCAGCGCATCCTGCGAAAGCTGCCGCCGGCCGGTGACTCCCGCCAGCAGCGCGCCAACTTCCGACGCAAACGCAAATCCTTGCGCCGTCTGGGTGTAGTAGAGCGGCTTGATGCCCACCGGATCCCGCGCCAGAAACAGCAGCGGCCCGGACGTGTAGTGCTTGCGAAAGTCGGCGATCGCGAACGCGAACATCCCGCGCACTTCGCTGAGGCACTCTTCGCCCCATTCTTCCCAGCCGTGCACCAAAACTTCAGTGTCCGATTGCGTCCGGAAGCGATGCCCTAGGCGCATCAACCGTTCGCGAACTTCGCGGTAGTTGTAAAGCTCGCCGTTAAACACCACGGCCACATCGCGCGCTTCGTTCCAGATCGGCTGATCCCCTCCGGCCAGATCAATGATGCTGAGCCGGCGCATCGCCAGCGCCAGCCCGGGT
Organism: uncultured Acidobacteriaceae bacterium; assembly: GCA_964594885.1. Classification (GTDB taxonomy): domain Bacteria; phylum Acidobacteriota; class Terriglobia; order Acidiferrales; family UBA7541; genus Acidiferrum. Next base: position 69,960 of record CAZQOB010000019.1, on the reverse strand, counting down.
GCACGCGGGTCATTGACCAAAAAGCCTTCGCCGTCGGGCCCGCGGTGGGCCATGGCGGCGGCCATCGCGCGTACGCGCGTTTCCGCTTCTGGTGTTTGAGTTTGGAATGCGACGCCGCAGATTCCGCACACGCCGTTACTTGATCTCCGGTGTGGTGAAAAAAGCGGCCCCGGCGCGCGTCAGGTGCGACCACAACTGGAACCGCGGAATCATCAAGCGATGATCCGCATACCACGCGAGCACGATTCGCAGCAGCAGCAGAAAAAATGTCGCCAGTGCCGACATGGAGAAAACGAAAAACGACTCACGCTCCAGCAGCAGGCTCCAGTCCAGCCTTTCGTCCCAGCCCGGAAGAACGCTGTCCAGCACCGGGCGCAGGTGCATTCCATCCAGCGGCAGCCGCGCGATCCGCACATGCGCGAACTTTTCGTAGCTGTACGCCGCCGGATATCCGGGGATTCTTGCCGTGGCTGCGACGAAATTCTCCGGATCCTGCAACTGCTTGCGGGTCAGCATCTCGCCCTGCGCGTTGCGCATGATGGTCCGGTAGGTCGGATCCACCACGATCCAGCGGTCGTCGAGAAACACTTCCGCCACTACGTGTTTCGCGCGGTGATCCGGCGTAAGAAGCAACAACCGGCGCACTTGCAGTCCGGAGCTTCGCCCCAGATTCAAAAACGCATTGGTCGCTGTTCCGCAGACGGACAGCAACTGGCGGTAGTTCAGAGTGGTTTCGGGATCGCGGCTAGCCAGGCCCGTGGGAGTGGGATCAGCCGAACGTGGCGGCCCGTTGCGCATCCAGCTCAGAATCGCTTCCACCCGCTGCTCGGGCGCGGTATTAGCCGGAATGATTGCGTCGGTAAAACCAGTCAGATACCGGCGAACGGAATATTCCCAGCAGGCTGAATAAAGCAGTGCCAGCACCGCCACCATCAGGGCAGCGTTCGCGCCGCGCCACACGACTCGAAACAGAGCTTTGCTCACCACTAGACCCGGTTACGACCAACCGGCAGATTGTCCAACGAGCAGGCGTCGTACTGCAAGCTTCTCGTACAGCCGCTCCATTTGCTGGACCGGCTCGTCCCAGCCCAGTCGCCCGGCCACGCTCTTGCCGCCTGCCGAGAGCGCTTTATGAAGCTCTTGATTGCTCAGTACCCGTTGGACGGCTTCCGCCACCGCCCGGGTTTCATGCGCCACCACGATTCCAGCGCTGCCCGCCAGCAGTGGTGCGACTCCGCAATTCTCGGTTACGACCACGGGCGTGCCGCACGACGCAGCTTCCAGAGCCGTGTTGCCGAAATTCTCGTTTTGCGAAGGCAACACGAACACATCCGCATCGCGATACGCGGACCACTTCTTGTCTGCGAATACCGCGCCGCTGAAAACGGTTCGGTTGCGGATCGCCAGTTGCATGGCGCGTTCCTGAAGCCGAGCCTGCATCCCGCCTTCGTCCGGTCCGGCGAAGGCCAGCCACACCGGGCGATCCGCAATGGTTGCCGGGAGCCGCGCAACGGCGTCCAGCAGCAGCTGCGGACTCTTCTTTTCCGACAACCGGCCCAGAAAGAGGATCAACTGCGCGTTCCCTGGAATTTCGTGCTGCTCGCGGAACAGTCCCCGCGGCGGCAAGGTTTGCGGTGCCATTACACCGTTTCGCCGCAGCACAATTCGGTCACGCGAAACACCCCCTGCCGCAAGTTCATCCGCTTCTTGTTCCGCCGTCGCCACGATAGCCGCCGCGCCGCTCAACATGCGCTTGCCCAGTGCCGCCAGATACAGGCGTTTCAAGAGAATGTTGCGGACGATCGGCACAAACATTCCAATCGGCTCAACGATATAGGGAATAGTCTGTTTCCGGCACGCTTGGGCCACGGCGGGTCCGAGCAAGTCGTACAGCCCGAAAATGTGCGGGATATCGAACTCTTTCAGCCGGGCATCGCAAAACTGCTTTACCGAAGGGTTCCAGCTGACCGCCCGATAGTGCGTCCACGTCGGCAGAAAAACGCTTTCGACGCCCTCTACTTCGCGGGTCCAGCCGAATTCCGACTGGTGCGCGGAGGCACCAGCCTTCTCTTCTGGAGCTCGCGATTCCAGGCCCCAATCCGCGGTCAGCACGGTAATCTTATGCCCCCGCGCGGCAAGTCCGGTCGCCAGCGCTTCCACTTTCACCGGCGGGCCGCCAAATTCATAAAACGGCGCATACGACTGCGTTACGCTCAGGATTCGCATAGTTCGCGCAGAATCTTCCGGAAGGACTTGGCAAACACGCTGAAGCGAAATTCATTTTCCACGCGCTGCTTGCCGCGCCGCCCCATTTCTTGGGCAATTGTGGGATCGGCCAGCAGCGTTTCAATCGCAGTTGCCAGCTGTACTGCATCTCCGTGCTGCACCAGGTACCCGGACTTGGAGTCTTCAATCACATCCGGCGCGCCGCCGTGGGCTCCACCGATCACCGCTTTGCCGCAAGCCATCGCTTCCAGATATACAAATCCGAATCCTTCGCCGCGGCTCGGGAGCGCAAAAATCTCGCAATGCGCGTAGCAGGCCGCCAGCTCCGCGTAGCTCAGGCCGCTCAGGAAATGCACGTGACGCTGCACGCCGTTTTCGTCTGCCAGATCCTCCAGCCACGGGCGATCGTCGCCCTGGCCGACCATCGCCAGCTGCAAGTCGGGCCAGCGCGGCAGCAGCCTTGGCAGCGCGGTGATCAGCGTGTCCATGCCTTTGTAACGCTCGTCCGCCCGCCACCGCCCCACCGTAAGCACCACCCGGCCCTCGGGAAACTTCGCGGGTGCGGAGATTTTTGCCGCGGTTGGAGCCAGCGCTTCAAACTGCGGATCGAGCGCCCACGGCAGCACGCGGATTTTTCCCGGCGTCACCCCTTGCACCGCGCATACGTGGTCCGCGGTGTACTTGCTTGGCGCCAGCACCAGGCTTGCGCGGCGCAGCGCATTGCGCCTGATTCGAGTCAACGGCTCCCACACTTCGACTCCATGGGTGCACACAATTGAGCGCAATCCCGGCGCTGCCAGCCGCATCGCGCGCGCCACCGGAGCCAGGTTCGGATGCCCCGCCACAACCAGCTTGATTTTGTCGGAAACCTTTGCCGGCCTGCGGCGTGCCGCGCGCAGCGCCGAAGCCACGAACCTTCCTTTGGCGCGCTCGCTGCCGGTGAACACGATTTCGCGCCCGGCCACATCCAGCCGCTTCAACTCCGGCCCGTCGTTCAGGCTCAGAATCCGGCATTCCATCCCCCGGCTCGACGCAAATTCCGTCATCACCGAGGCCAGGTGCCGCCCGGCCCGCTGCACTCCGCCGGCCGCGTCCAGCTCCGGAAATAGCCCAATCAGCACGCGCCGAGTGTGCCTTGTGCGCGCAACCCGCGCAAGGGTTTCGCTGGTGCGGTGTGCGCGACTTCCCCGGAATTCCGGCTGTGGCTGACGGCTCGCTATTGCTGTTTTGGCTGCAGCTCCGACATGTGGAGGTGCAAGAAAATAGGGCTTTAGCCCTCCAGGAAATTAGAGTTCGGGCAGCTAGATGTGTTCGTTTCGCGCCAATAGCACGAGCTCATCAATTCGGTCGAGATAAAAATCGGCGGGATAGGCTGCGCGATCGTGATTGCCAAAGCCGAAGTTCACGATGGCCGAGATCATTCCGGCGTTGCGCGCCGTCTGTACGTCCACTTCGGAGTCGCCTACCATAACCGCTTCGGCGGCCGCTACACCGAACTCATTGAGAATCGTCGTCGCGCCAAGCGGGTCCGGCTTTTTGGTGGCAAAGCTGTTTCCGCCGTAAATTAGGCGAAAGAATTCCGCCAGCTTCAGCCCCTCCAGAATGCGCACGCTCACGTTCACCGGCTTGTTGGTCAGCACCGCCATCGGCGTGCCGCGCAACTGCTCCAGCGCTTCGCGCACGCCGGGATAGGCCCGCGTGAAATCCAGCTTGTGCTGTTCGTAGTGCACCAGAAAAAACTCCAGCGCGCTGCGTACTTCTTGGTCGGTGGCTGGGGCGCCTAGGGCTCGCCGGATCAGTACCGGCGCGCCCGAGCCGACATAACTCGCGACCAGGTCTTCCGGCAGCTCCGCTCGGCCGATTTCCCGCAGCGTGGCATTCACGCTCAGCACCAGATCCTTCTTGGAATCGATCAGCGTTCCGTCCAAATCGAAAATCAGTGCTCGCGCAGCCTTGTGGAATTTTTCCTTCATATCTTTCTATTTTAATGCTCGCGTCGCATTCTCCTCGCCGCTTCGCGTAAACTATTTGGTTCAGCTCTCGTCCAGAAAGGTATCCAGGTAGCCATGGCTCAGGTTTTCCCGTTTCGCGCATTCCGGTTCAATCCCCAGGTAGCCCCGTTCGATCGCGTCCTCACCCAGCCCTACGACAAGATTTCTCCCGAGCGCCAGGCCGAATACTACGCTTCGCACCCCCATAACCTGATCGCGGTCGAAAAGGGCCGCTCTCTTCCCTCCGACACTCCGAACGACAACGTTTACACCCGCGCGGCCGCCAAAGTCGAAGAATGGATCCGCGGCCAGGTCATTCTCCAGGATCCCGCACCGTCGTTTTACGGCTACACGCAGGAATTCACCCTGCCCGGGACCAACGAAAAGCGCATCCGCCGCGGCTTCATCGGCGCTGGCCACCTGGAGGAATATTCCGCCGGCGTGGTCTTTCGCCATGAACATACGCTCTCCGGTCCCAAAGCGGACCGTCTGGAACTCCTGCGCAACACGCGCACCCACACGGGCCAACTCTTCATGCTGTATTCCGATCCGCAGAAGCGTGTGGATGCGGTACTTTCTGAGGCAGCGTCCGCCGCCGCTCCGGCCACTGAATTGACCGACGAATACGGCGTGATCCACCGCTTGTGGGTCATCTCCGAACCCGCCCAGGTCAATGCGATTCAACAGGCCATGGCCGCTCAAAAACTGGTGATTGCCGACGGCCACCATCGCTACGAAACCGCGCTCAATTACCGCAACGAGCGCCGCGCCCGCTCCGGCGGCGCAGAGGACCCCAATGCTGCCTACGAACGGGCCATGATGACCTTTATCAACACTCGTAGCGAAGGCCTAACCATACTGGCCACGCACCGCGTTGTTGCCAACGTCCACGACTTTTCCTGGTCCGCCGTGCGCCGCTACCTCGAGCCGTGGTTTTCCACGGAAGTATTTCCCTTTGCGAATGACGCGGAAAAATCGCAAGCGCGTGACCGGTTTCTGGCGCGTCTCGCTGCCAGCGCCTGCCGCTCGGTTGGAGCTTATACCGCCGGTAATGGCCAGCGGGCCTTCTATCTGTTTCAGCTGCGGCTGGGAGCCGACCTCGCTCAGCTCCTTCCCAACGTTTCACCGCTCCAGCGCGAACTGGACGTGGTTCTCCTACACGAGGGCATTCTTGAGCCCGCGCTCGGCATCACCTTGCAAACAGCCACCAAGGAGATGAATCTCACCTACGAACGCGAAGCCAGCGCCGCCATCACTGCGGTTGACTCCGGCCGAGCGCAGGTTTCGTTTCTGCTGAATCCGGTGGAGGTGGAAAAAGTGGTGCAGGTAGCGACCGCTAGCGAAGTCATGCCGCAAAAATCCTCCGACTTCTACCCCAAGCTCCTCAGCGGCATCACCATGTATCGCATCGACTAGCGAGCGGTTTTGCTCGACAGATCTCTCTTTGGTCCTGCTTAGCCTTCGATCTTTCTCTGCGCAATCTCCGCGTCCTCTTCGTTATCCTTATGTCTTTCCCTGCTCGAACCTATGCGTGTTGCGCTCTAGTCTGCTCCCCGCCATGTCCATGCCGCCTCGCAAATGCCGCCACCTTACTTCGATTCCCGCACAGCGCCATCGAGCACCAGCGCCGCCGGCGCGTCCGCGATAGATCACAGAACAGCAACTGGCAGTGAGGATTCGCGCACTGCCGTACGCCACTTCGTGACCCTTCGGCAATCAGTTCGGCCGCTGACCTAGCCACCGCCGCCAGCAGCCACTCCAAGCCTTCATCTCTTGCTACAAATCCCATTCGCCAGGCAGCTCCGTCCCAACCCAATTCGTCATGCCCCTCGGTAACCCGCAAAATCTCGTTGATCGGTTGTACCCACTCTCGGTGCACCCGGCTGCCTCGAATTAAAGCGCCAACTCCAAACCGCACTCCATCTCCTAACCGTTCTGCTCTAAGTAATAGGTTATTCGCTGCATCAGGATCCGACTCCGGTAACTCCTGCAGCTGCTTCGCGCGTTCCTCTGAAACGATCCGTTTTTCTGCCAGGAACTCCACTAACTCCAGCCAAGAGACGGCACGTCGTGCTTGATCCCCAGACATATACGGCAAATTCGCAAAGTCCAGGCACATCCGATTCCCGCCGGCTCGATTGGAAGCACTTTTTGTGATGAGCAATCCCCGCAAAGTTTCTTTAGGCTTTCTAACTCGCTAACCGTAGTCCTCCAGTTAGGTAGTCGTCAATTCTTTTTTGCACTTTTCGAACGCTTTTGTTTGGTCCAACCAAGTGCTGGGCGGCCGGAAGCACCATGAACCGAACGGGTCGCGCCGTACGGCTGACGATTATCTAATCTTGCTTCCCTAATTCGTTTACACGAGTCTAAGCTCTTGTTCTGTCATTTGTCGACAGGAGAGCGTCATGGCCAAGCCCACCGACCTTGTGCAAGGGACCCTGGATCTTTTGATCTTAAGAACTCTGGCGTTGCAGCCCATGCACGGCTGGGGAATCGCTCAACGCATCCGGCAGGTCTCGCAGGAGGTCCTGCAGGTCAACCAAGGGGCGTTGTATCCGGCGCTCCAGCGCCTCGAGGGGCAAGGGTGGATTCAGGCCCGATGGGGAGAGTCGGAAAACAAACGTCGCGCCAAATTCTATTCGCTGACTCCGGAAGGCGTGAAATACCTGCAGCAAGAGGAAGCGCACTGGAAGCGGCTCGCGCAGGCAATTGAGCTGGTGCTTAAGACCACCTAGGGAACGACGTCATGTTCTGGTACTACAAATTGCCCCTGCGCCTGCGCTGGCTATTTCGGAAGGACAAGGCCGAACAGGATCTCAGCGAGGAGTTGCAGTTTCATCTGCAAAATCAAACCGACGAATACGTCGCCGAAGGGATGAACCCCGAAAGAGCCCGGCGCGCAGCTTTGCTGTCGCTGGGGGGCGTTGAGCAAGTCAAAGAAGAATGCCGCGAAGCGCGGAATGTCAACTTCATCGAGAATTTCGTGAAAGACATTCGTTTCGGCCTACGAATGCTCCGGCGCAGCCTGGGATTTTCAGTCCTGGTAATTCTCTGCCTCACATTAGGGATCGGTGCCAACGCCGCTGTGTTCAGCTGGGTGGAAGGAATTTTGCTTCGTCCTTATCCGCTGGTTTCCCAACAGGAGCGCCTAGTCGCACTGTCCGGAACGGTGGGTGACGAGAGAGACCTAACGTCGTGGCCGGATCTTCTCGACGTGCGAAGAAGCTGCACGCTGTGCGAGAGCGTCTTTGTCAGCTCAATCACCGGAGCAACGCTGAGCATTGGCGAGCGGGCCGAGGTCATGACCGGGAGCATAGTCTCCGCGAACTACTTTGACGCGATTGGAGTCCATCCCATTTTGGGCCGGGGCTTTGAACCGGGCGAAGACAGCGGCCGCAAGGCCCATCCGACCGTGGTGATCAGCCACCACCTTTGGCAGACCCGCTTTGCAGGCGATCGAGAAATCATCGGCAAGACGCAGCGATTCGATAACATCGTGCACACGATCGTTGGGGTCACACCCGAGGGATTCTATGGAACGTTCGTCGGGCGGAGCATGGAGTTCTTTGTGCCGGTCTCGATGGTAGAAGTCTACAGCCCGGGCAACGGCAAACTGGAAGATCGCGGCGCGCGATGGGCGGAAGCCTATGTGCGCCTCAAACCCGGCGTGAATCGCAGTCAAGCTCAGCAGGAGATCTCGGCCATTGCCGCGCGGCTCGCAGCCGAGTATCCCGCGACGAACCGCGGACGCGGCATCAAGGTCTGGCCTCGGTGGCAAACGCCTTTCAATCACGCCGGTCATCTGCTCCCGACGCTGGAAATCATGGTTGTGGTCGCGCTGTTTGTCTTGCTCATCGTGTGCGGCAACGTTGGCAACTTGCTTCTGGTCCGGTCCTTCGCGCGCCGGCACGAGATGACGGTTCGCCTCGCGGTGGGAGCCGGCCGCGGCCGGTTGTTGAGTCAACTGGTTACTGAAGGCTTGCTGCTGTCAGCTTGCGGCGCAGCGGGCGGCATGCTGGTGGCGTACTGGTGCCGCCACGCGCTGGTTCTGCTGTTCCCGGGAGACCTGCTGTACCTGCCCGGACAAATGGACGGCCGGGTAATCGGGCTGAGCACGGCGATTTGCCTCGTGGTTACGCTCGCTATTGGACTAGTTCCCGCGTTCCAGACGCGCCACCTGGCCCTCGGCGACACACTCAAAACGGACGCATCCGCTGTTATGGGTGTGCGCGCCCGGGAGTGGTTCCGCTCGGGCCTGGTCGTCCTCCAAGTTACTCTCAGCTTCATCTTGCTCGTGAGCGCAACCTTGTTGATCGAAAGCCTGCGCAAGATTCGAACGACCGACCCGGGTTTCACGACGACGCGGGTGCTAGACACTTGGGTACCTTTGGTCGCAGCCGGCTACGACCCGCCGCGGGCCCAGACGTTTCAGGATGAATTGATCGATGGTGTTCGCGCGCTGCCCGGTGTCGAAGCGGCCGCCTACGCCCGGATTGTTCCGCTAGGCTATCAGTCGTTTTCTTCGGCGTCGATTTCGGTCGACGGCTACGACCCTCGACCCAACGAACAAACCTACGCCGACTACAACGAGGTCAGTCCCGACTACTTCGCCACTCTGGGGATTCCGCTCCTCTCCGGGCGTGAATTCACTCGCACGGACGACCTAAAAGCGCCGCGCGTCGCCATCGTAAACCAGGCCATGGTCGCGCGCTATTGGCGTGGGCAGAGCCCCATCGGCCAGCGTCTGCAATTGAAGGGCAATTGGGTGCAAGTAGTCGGAGTGGTCAGAGATTCGAAATACTACAGCATGGATGAAGCGCCCCGTCCGTTTTTCTACGTTCCGCTCCGCCAGTATTTCGAAATAGAACCTGAAATACACATTCGTACCACGCAGCCGCTGCAGACCATCCAAGCCGCTCTGATTCGAGAAGTGCGAGCGCTCGATCCCAGCCTCGCCTTGTTCGAAATGGATACGCTCGAGGAACAAGTCAATCGTTCTACGTCCCATGAACGGGTGGCCGTAACCTTGGTCGCTCTGTTTGGAGGCGTGGCGCTGCTGCTCGCCAGTATCGGGCTTTATGGCGTGATGTCCTGCACTGTCGCGCAGAGCACCCGGGAGTTGGGACTGCGTATGGCTCTCGGCGCCGGCACATCGGAAGTGATCCGTCTCGTCCTGTGGCGCGGGCTGCAACTGACAACGGCTGGCATCGCTATCGGGATTGCTTTGGCGCTCGTTCTGACGCGCCTGCTCGGTGACCTCTTGTATCAGGTGAGCCCCCGAGACCCCCTGGCTTTCGCCGCGGCACTAGCGTTGATGGCCCTGGCTTCAATCGCAGCGTGTCTCCTGCCGGCTTGCCGCGCAACACGAACCGATCCCATGCGAGCGCTACGGATGGATTGATTTCGCCGGATTCCGCTTCGCCGGCCGCGCCTTCAACCGCCGCCACTTCGAGAGCTGGCACTTCGGTTCAGTGAACCAAGTCCGAAACTGGAACAAGGCGCACGCCCCGCTTTTTCGCTTCCGGCAGCATTTCTCTTAAAGCCTCCAGAGTCTCCGGATGCGGATGACCGATGGCGATCGCTTCGCCTTTTCCCTTCGCGCCGCGAATTGCAATCTGCAGCTGGCGCTTGATCGCCGCGCTGTCCCGCACATCATCCAGAAACGGCACATTCCGGAACGCCGTCCGCACCCCGTCCTGCTTCGCCATTTCGTATGCTACTGTTGCCGCAGTCGTTCTGCTATCCACGTAGAAAACGCCGGCGTCGCGCAGCACCGGCATCAATTCGTTCATCAGCGCAGCGTTCGCGGTGGCTTGTGAACCTTGATGATTGTTCACGCCGTCCGCTTCGGGCACTGCTTCCAGCATCTTGTTCACCATCTCCTCCACATCGGGCTGCGAAAGTCCCGGCTTCAATTCTTCCCGTTCCGGCGTTTCATTGGCCAGCGACTGCATCGGCAGATGCAGCAGCACTTCACAGCCGTGCCGCTTGGCCTCCGCCGCAATCTCCCGCGAATGCTCGTGGTAGGGAAGCACCGAAAGCGTGATCGGAACGTGCAAGGCGAAGACGGCGTCTGCGGCTTTGCGGTCGTTGCCCAAATCGTCCAGCAGAATCGCCAGCCGCGCCGCGCCCGCAGCTTCCGGCGCGCTCGCGGTTTCGAGCTCGATGCGCTGAGTAACGATCTTTCCGTTGCGCAAGGTCAGGACGGAAACCGTTTCGCTCTGTGGCGAAGCGTCAACGGTCAGCCGATTCTGCGTGGCCACATCGTCGAGCGCTTGGCGCACGCGATTCGTTGCTTCCGCATCGCCGCGCACGCTGACGCGTAATGCGTCCGGCCCGCCTGATCCGCGGCGCGCTCGCAAGATGCGAATGGCCGTTCCGCGCGGCGCAGCGTCCGAAGCCGCCTTGGCCAGCTGCTGCGTGACCTGATGGATTTGCGCCGAGCTCAAACGGCCCGCGTGTTCCCGTCTGCACGCGGCTGCAAACAAACACAGCAGAAGCAGCGCGAAAGAAATCGCCAGCGAAGTTTTTTGAAATGTCTTTCGAGAAGAGATTCGGGAAGAAAGCTTTGCGGGGGGGCCGCTCTGGTTCACGGAAAAACTACGCAGCCTTTTTCAGGGGCGTCTTCAGCAACTCCAGCGCTTTCTTGAAGACCGCATCTTCGGGAGAGAGCGGCCGCGGCTCGGCCGGCGTCTGCACAGTTTGATTGTCGGCAGAATCTTCGTCATCCGCGCTGTCGTCGCTCGAAGCAATTTCCTGGCGCACGACTTCGGTCGGCGTTACGCCTTCTTCCAGAATGGATTTGCCGTCTGCGTTGTAATAATTTGCCACGGTCAAAATCAGCGCCGCGCCGTCTTCAATGGTGATCAATTTCTGCTCGGAAGCGAGGCCGAAGCTGCGTTCGCCCACCACGTCGCCGCGATGATTGTTGACGATCGCCGCGGCCAGCACTTCCGACGCTCCGGAAGTCGTTCCGTCAATTAACACCGAAATCGGGCCCTTCCAAAGCACCTTGTTGGGCTCCGCGGGGAACGTCTTTGCCGAAACGGTTTGCCCGCGCAGCGTCGCCAGATTTCCACTGGAGATGAACAGCTTGGCAATCGCCAGACCTTCGGAAATCGGCCCGCGGCCGTTGTTGCGCAGATCCAGAATCACTTTGTGGATGCCCTGCTTCTCGGCGTCCACCAGGCGGGCGCGCACTTCGTCGGCGCGTCCCGCTTCGAGCGAGGTCAGGCGCAGTGCCAGAACGTCCGGGTCGGTTTTCTGGCTGACAATCTTGGCCGGAGCGAGTTTTTCGCGCACGATGTCCACGTTTTCCGGCTCGCTCTTGCCGCGGCGGATCACGCCGACCTTCACTCCGCCTCCCGGCGCGCCTTGCAGCAGATTCATCGCCTGGCCGACCGACATTTCGCGCGTGGTGAAGCCCGCGAGCGACTCGAAAATATCGCCGCTGTGGATGCCAGCTTTTTGCGCCGGGCTGTCGGGCAGCACGGAAACCACAATGATGTAGCCATAGCGCTTGCTGAGGGTCAGTCCGCTATCGCCAGTATTAGGGGAGGCGATCTTCTGCTTGTATTCGGTGTACTCGCGCGGCGTAAGGTAGCTGGAGGCGGGGTCGAGCGATTCGAGCAGTCCGTGCAGAGCGCCTGCCGTGACCAGGTGCATGTTGGGCTCGTCCACGTAATCCTGCTGGATTTTCTGGAGCACTTCGCCATAGACCGTCAGCGATTTGTAGGCGCGCTCTTCGTGGGTCTGTCCCAGGACGTGACCGAGTCCGGCGTAGCAGAATACCGCCACGGAAACAGCGAGGATCAGGATTCTGGCAGTACGGTTCATGCGTTGGCCTTCCTTACAAAGCGGGCGCGTTAGAGCTCAAGTATAGCACCGACCCTTGTTGGGACGCGTCCGGAAGTGGAAAGGAAGCTTGGGGTCGGTGACTCGTCTGCGCATGGCGAGCGCGCGTTCCGAGACGATTTTTGAAATCTGCGGCAAGTAAAGGACTTATGGGAGAGCCCTCGGAAACCGGACTTCAACTACCAGGTTGAGGAGCGGTGGAGCAGAAGGGACTGCGCCCCAATTGGACGACGAAGGGACTGGGGGAATTGCCTTGCCGACACGGGGAAACCGGAAATTGTTGTGCGTTTACCACATGCGCTGACTTAGAGGTTACCAAGCCTCTCGTAACTTATTGAAAAAACGGTCGATACCAAAAGGATCGTGTGGAGCAAAAGATGCTACAGTAAGGCCTGATTCACCCCTGTAAGATCCATGTACCAGACAACTATTCAGCGCGAAGTTTCGACCGAAGGTGTGGGCCTGCACACCGGCGTATTTGGCCATGTGCGGCTGGTACCGGCTCCGGCCGATACCGGCATTGTGTTCCGGCGGACCGACCTAGACGACTTCACGATCGAGGCCAGCGGGCACAACGTCGCGCGAGTCAGCTACGCGACCAGCTTGATGAAGCAGGGCGTGCTGCTTTCAACCACGGAGCATCTGCTCGCGGCGATCTACTCGTCACAGATCGACAACATCTTCATTGATATAGATTCGATCGAAGTGCCGATTCTGGATGGTTCGGCCGAGCCGTTTCTGGCGCTGCTCGACGAGGCCGGAGTTCGGCGGTTGCGCCGCCGGCGGCGCTACCTGAGAGTCATTAATCCGGTGGAAGTGGTGGAGCAGGATCGGCGCATCGGGATTTATCCCGCGGAAAGTTTTCATGTGCAGTGTTTTGTGGATTTTCCGCATCCGCTGGTGGGCCAGCAGCAGATTGAAATGACGGTACAGCCGGAAGCGTTCCGGCAACTGCTGGCGCGGGCGCGCACGTTTTGTTTTGAGAGGGATATCGAACCGTTGCGCTCGATGGGCTTGATTCGCGGCGGCTCACTGGACAACGCCATCGTGCTGACGAATGACGGTGTGATGAATGGGCCGCTGCGGTATCCGGATGAGTTCGGTCGGCACAAGGCGCTGGACTTGATTGGCGATCTGGCGCTGGTGGGTTTGCCGCTGCTTGGACGACTGGAAGCGCACAAAGCCGGGCATTCGTTGCATACCCAGCTCGTCAGCAAATTGCTGGGTGATTCGTCGGCGTGGGTTGTCACGACTGAAGATAGCCGGCTCTGGGAAGACAGCAAGCCGGTGGACCTGGCGGTTACCGCCGAAGCGCCGGCGGCGGATTAAAAAACGTCGGCCTGCTCCGGAACGACAATAACGCAACGGTGCGATTAGGGATAAACGGCAGCGGGCTACCCGCTCCTACAGGCCGTGCAGCGCGGGCGCGCCGCTGCTGCTGATAGTGGAAGTCTTGCGGGTCCAAGGAAATTGCGTTTCCATTTCGGCACGGTTGAAATCCGTGTCCTGACGACGCAGTACGCTAATGCATTATCGGTTCGCTGTTGCCGTCGGCAGTGCCGCTCATGCTGAAGCGAATGACACCGGATTGATCGGTGAAGAAATGGCGGACGCCGCTGGTGCCTGGCGTTACGGGGTCCGCGGAAATCGTGTAGGTAGTGATCAGGCCATTGGAATCCGTTTGCGTCGCGTAGGAAAAGCGATAGCCAGCCTTGATTGGCGTTGGTCCGGACAACGTGGAATCGACTAGATCCGCGTGATCGCAATCGGGCCCGCCGCTCCCGCTGCCTAGGTTTTTGACACTTTGCGGGTAGCCGATCTTGGGGCAGGTGCTGGCGTAGGACACCATGGCCGTGTTGTAGGTTCGCAAGGAGCCGACGGCAGTAGCTTCGTTGGCGGCCATCTTCGCTCGGAGCAGGTTCGGAATGGCGATCGCGGCGATGATGAGAGTGATGGGAACAGTCGCAATTCCGATGTAGCCGAGCACCAGCCCGGCAATCGCCATGCCGTGGCCGGCCATTCGGCCGGCGCTTTTCTTGATTTCCGACAGCGCCAGGTGACCGAGAACGACAGCAATGATTGAGCTGATCGGACTGAGGCAGAGCAGAATTCCGCAGACCAGACTGGCCGTGGCTTTACCGCTTTTTTCGGGCGGGCCGGCAAATCCAGGTTGCGCGGGGTTCGCCGGCGCTGCGCCGATCGCCGCGCCGCAATACGGACAAGTGGTCACAAATTCAGCGATGTTGTTGTTGCAGTTCGGGCACTGTCTCATTTTTTCGAACCTCCCAGCGGATCGCTTCTCGGGCCAATATTTTGGTTCGGCGACTCGCGGATGACTCCGCTTTCATCGAGATAGAAGTAGCGGTTTCCTGTAACTCCTGGGGTAACCGGGCGGGCCACCAGCGCAAAAATCGTGACTTTCTCTGGTCCGTTTACACCGGTGGAGTATTGGAACGTGTACCCCTGGTGCACTGGATCCTGGCCGGCCATGCTGGAATCCACGAGGTTGGCGTGCTGGCAACCGCCTGTCCCGGGGCCCAGCGGTGACAGGGTCGCCGGATAGACCTGCTGGGGGCACTTTTTGGCGTATTTCTTCAGGACGTCGTTGTACATGGTCATAGTGGAAATTGCGGCCGTCTCGTTCGAGCGCAGGTATTGCCCATCCTCTGCGTCATCGCCTGCTTCGTTTTTCTCTTCATTAGCCGAATTTTGCGATTCACCGAGCGGTGGACTGTTCGGTCCGATGATTTGGGAGGACGATTCGCGAATGACGCCGCTTTCGTCAACGTAGAAGAAGCGCTGGCCACTGAAACCCGGAGTTACGGGGCGGGCGACCAAGGCAAACGCCGTGATTTTTTCCGGCCCGGTGACGCCGGTGGAATATTCGAACATATAGCCTTGGCGCACCGGAACCTGGACGGCCAGCCGGGGATCCAGCAGGTTGGCGTGCTTGCAGTCGCCCGCGCCGGGGCCCAGACTGGCCAGCGTTTTGGGATAGCCCTGCCCGGGACATTTTTGCGTGTATTTATTCAGGGCCTCGGTGTAGGCGCGCATGTTGATGATGGCGGTGGTTTCGTTGACCGGAATGCCCTTGCCCATGGTGGTTCGCATCATGATGACGATGAAAATGATGTAAGCCGCGGAAAGCGTGATTCCGATGTAGCCGAGCACAAGACCAGCGATGGCCAGGCCTTTGCCGGCCATGCGGCCGCCGGAACGCTTGATGTCGGACAGCGAAAGATGCCCCAGGATGATTGCCGGGAGATTAGCGAAGGGCCCAAAGCAGAACAGGACGCCGCAAACCAGGCTGGCGATGGCCTTGTTGCTGTTGCGGGGCATCTCCCAGCCGCCCTGCGGCATTTGTACCTGGGGAACGGGCTGCGGCACGCCGCAGTACGGGCAGACCGTGACAAAGTCCGCCAGATTCCCTCTGCAATTGGTACAGGACTTCAAGCCGGGTCTCCCGCCCTTACCTTTTCCGAGCTACGCAATCAGCCAACAAAACCAGCGCTGTGCCGAGACTGTAAAGGAATTTGGTAGCTTCGTCCATCCTGCAGTTGGGGCGATTTTCGCAGGCGAAACGCCTGCGCATTGTGTTGCGCGATTGTCAAAGTGGGATGAGCGGGAGAGAATAGCCGCACTATGGCAAATCAAGATGTGGCGATGGTGATCCTTGCGGCGGGGAAGGGCACGCGGCTGAAGTCCGCTCTAGCGAAAGTGCTGCATCCGGCTGGCGGACGGACGCTGGTGGAACACGTGATCCGCGCTTGCACGCCGTTGAAGCCGAAGCGTGTGGTAGCGGTGACTGGACATCAGGCCGAACAAGTGAGCGCGGTCGCGGAAGCGCTTGGCGCGCAGACCGTGTTGCAGCAGCCGCAGAACGGTACCGGGCATGCGATGCTGGTGGCGAAGAAGACGCTCGGTACGGCCAAAATGGCTGTGGTGCTGCCCGGAGATGCTCCGCTGATTCGCACGGAAACGCTGAAGGCGTTGCTAGCGGCGCATCGCGACGGAAACGCGGCGGCAACGATCCTTTCCGCGGTGTTGGCGGACCCCAGCGGTTATGGCCGGATTGTTCGCAAGAGCGAAACGCAGGTCGGGGCAATTGTGGAGGAATCGCAGTTGGCGCCGGAGCAGCGCGAGATTAACGAGATTAATTCCAGCATCTATTGTTTTACGCTGGCGAAGCTGTGGCCCGCGCTGGCGAAGGTGAAGCCGAACAACCGGCACCGCGAGATTTATTTGACCGATGCGATTGCGCAGCTTGCTTCGAGCGGAGAAACAGTGCGGGCGCAGGTTGCACCGGACCCGCGGGAAGTGTTGGGTTGCAACACCCGAGCCGATCTGGCGGAAGTGGACCGTATTTTTCGTGAACGCAAGCGCGGAGCGCTGATGGCAGCGGGCGTGACGATTCAGCTGCCGGAGACCGTGTTGATCGACCCCGACGTTGCTGCCGGCGAGGATTGCGTCATTGAACCGAGCGTGCAGTTGCTCGGCAAAACGAAGCTAGGTGCGCGTTGCAAGGTGCAGACGGGCGCGGTGCTGCTGGACACGGTCCTCGGCGATGACGCCTTGGTGGGTTTTCACACGGTGATTAAGGAGAGCCGGCTTGATGACGGCGCGATTGCCGGGCCTTTTGCGCAGCTTCGCGCAGGAACGCACTTGAAGGCTCGCGCGAAGGTCGGCAACTTTGTGGAGACGAAGAAAACAGTAATCGGCCAAGGCAGCAAAGTGCCGCATCTTTCTTATATTGGCGATACCAAGGTCGGGGCGAAAACCAACATCGGTGCCGGCACCATCACCTGCAACTATGACGGGGTGAACAAGCACCCGACTACGATTGGGAGCCGCGTGTTCATCGGTAGCGATTCGGTGCTGGTGGCCCCGGTTCGGATTGGCGACGGCGCATACATCGCCGCGGGCTCGGCGATTACTGAAAATGTTCCCGCGGATGCGCTGGGGCTGGCGCGCAGCCGACAAACCAACAAGAAGGGCTGGGCGGCGAAAAAGCGTCGAGAACTGGCGTCGTCGGGGCACGAAAAGCCCGCCCGAAAAAAAATGCGCAAGGCCAGAAAGCCCCGCGGCTAAGTCTTTAGCTGAAAAGCGGTTCTGCCAGGCTACTTGGTCGACACCCCTGCACAGGTGAAGAGCCCAACCCGAATCCGCGACCTGCGTTGATTTGACGCACACGTAAGGCGTATGCTCGCGGCAACCCCGGAAAATTTCGACGCGAGGTGAACCCATGAGGACGAAGACATTGGCAGCATGGGGTTTGGGCTGGGCCTTTGTAGTTGGTGTGGTATCCGCAGCCAGGCTGTCGTCAGGGACGCGAGCCGGAGACGACGCGACGGTGGGAGCGCCACCAGCGGCACCAGTAAAGCCGATCACGGAAGAGTATTTCGGGGTAAAGGTCACGGACCCATATCGTTGGATGGAGGACCTCAAAAACCCCGAAGTTCAGCATTGGTTCAAGGGACAAGACGACTATGCGCGGTCAGTGCTGACGCGCATTCCTGGGCGTGCAGCCCTGCTGAAACGCATCTCGGAAGTGAACCAATCCGCGCCATTTCGCGTTTTTGACGTGCAGCGCCTGGAGGGCGAAAAGTATTTTTACCAAAAGCGCATGGCAACCGAAGACGTCTCGAGGCTGTACGTGCGCGAAGGACTCGAAGGCCAAGAGAAACTGCTGGTGGACCCGAACCACTATGTCCAAGAGGCTGGTACCCACTATTCGCTCGACTACTACGTGCCCTCTCTAGACGGCCATTACGTGGCCTACGGAGTTTCGCCGAGCGGTTCCGAGGATGCGGTCATTCACGTGATGGATGTAACGACTGGGAAAGAGAGTGGCGAGACGATCAGTCGGAGCTGGTACGGCGGGATCAACTGGTTGCCGGACAACAAATCGTTTACGCACATCCGGTTTCAGGAGCTGAAGCCCGGCATGGATTTGGCCGAGCGTCGCCTAAAGAGCCGCGTGTGGCTGCACCGCGTGGGGACGGAAGTGGAAACGGACAAGCCGGTCTTCGGTTGGGAGGTCGATCCCTTGATCAAGCTGGACCCGGCGGATACGAGTTCCGTTCTAATCGACCCGCGGAGCCCTCATGCTCTAGCTTGCGTAAGTCACGGATTCGACAACGACTTAACCTGCTATACGGCCACGGCGGACGCGGTGAGCAAGGGGAATACGTCGTGGCAAAAGCTTTTCGACCACCAAGATGGAATCACCAATATTGATGTTCGCGGCGACGATCTGTACCTGCTTTCACACCAGGATGCGCCGCGTTTCAAAGTGATTCATACAACGTTTTCCCGTCCTGATTTGAAGCATGCAAAGGTAGTGGTGGCGCCGAGCGAAATGGTGGTCAGCAGCGTACTGGCGAGCACCGATGCCCTGTACGTGGTGATGCTCGACGGCGGGCTTGGTCGTCTGACGCGGATTCCGTACGGCGGGGGAACCGCGGAAAAAGTCGCCTTGCCGGTGGACGGTTCGGTCGCCTTGGCGGGAGGCGATCCCCGTGTGCCCGGTTTCCTGCTGTATTTGAACTCGTGGACCAGGGCCTACAACATTTACCGGTACGATCCCGGCAGCAAGCAAGTGAGCGTGATGCCGCTCCAGAAACCCGGGCCGAATGATGCTCCTGCTGACCTGGAATCAGAAGAGTTGAAGGTGCCGAGCTGGGACGGCACGATGGTGCCGATGTCGATCGTACACAAAAAGGGAATCAAGCTCGACGGATCGCACCCGACCCTCATGGCAGGCTATGGAGCCTATGCGATCAACATGGATCCGTATTTTGATCCGAAGTGGATTGCCTGGTTCGAGCATGACGGCATCATGGCGATTGCGCACGTGCGCGGCGGTGGGGAGTACGGGGAAGAGTGGCACCAAGGGGCGACGAAAAAAAACAAGCCGAACACCTGGAAAGACTTCATCGCCTGCGCGGAGTATCTGCAAAAGCACGGATACACTTCGCGGGCGCGACTGGCGGGGCAAGGTGTAAGCGCCGGCGGAATCCTCATCGGCCGGGCATTTACTTCGCGCCCGGATTTGTTCGCGGCGGCCCTGGATGACGTCGGACTCTCGGACATGATTCGCGACATGGTGACACCGGACGGACCGCTGAATGTCCCGGAGTACGGCGGGCTGGACACGGCGGAAGGCTTCCAGAACTTGCAAGAGATTAGCGCCTACTACCAGGTGAAGGACGGCGAGAAGTATCCGGCGGTTTTGCTCACGACCGGATGGAACGATCCGCGGGTGGTGCCCTGGGAACCGGGGAAAATGGCGGCGCGGCTGCAGGCGGCCAGCCCGCGCGGGAAGCCCATTCTGCTGCGCGTGGACTATCAAGGCGGGCACGGTGGATTTGGCGCGACACGCTCGCAAGTCGAAGAGCGCCTCGCGGATCAGTGGAGCTTTCTATTCTGGCAATTTGGTGTGGATGGTTTTGAACCTGGGAAATGAAATCGTTGTCGGATCTGGGCTGGCGGCTGGCTCCGCGATTACCGAAAATGTTCCCGCGGGTGCGCTGGGGCTGGCGCGCAGCCGGCCAACCAACCAGAAGGGCTGGGCGGCGAAAAAGCGGCGCGAGCTGGCCGCCAGCGACAGCAAGAAAGGCGCCGGCAAGAAATCGCGCAAGCGGCGCAAGAGTCGCAGATAAAAGGCACGCGGGCTTGCCGCGCCCGCCTGAGGGTGCGTTCACACGACAGTCATTGAATCGCGCTGCCTGTGATGCTATCTTCCGCAGCAACAGAGTTTCCGTGACGATTTTCGCGGAGGAGTTCCCGTGGGCAACTGGGTGAACTGGCTTTTGGTCATTACCGGTGTGTTGTGTGTTGCGGCGGAGTTGGCGCTGGGCGCGATTACCGGCTTGGACCTGGCCCTGGTGGGCGCATCGCTGACCGCGGGCGGGGCCATCGGGCTTCTAACGCAATCCTGGCATGTTGGTTTGATCAGCGCATCGGTTTTTGCGCTGCTGTACTTCGCGCTATTCCGGCGTTGGCTGAAAGCAAAATTGCACGTCAAAGAGCAGCCGACGAATGTGGACGCGGTTGTAGGAAAAAGCGGCATCGTCACCAAACGGATCGCGCCGGCCGATTGTGGGCTGGTGAAAGTGGGAAGCGAAGAATGGCGCGCGGAGCTGGCGCTAGCAAATGGCGCCGCCAAAGAAGTTGGCGTAAACGTGCAGATCGTTTCGGTAGAAGGCGTGACGCTGAAAGTTCAGTGAGGTTACACCGACATGGATAATCCCGTTACATTTTTTCTGCCGATTTTGCTGGTGGCGTTCCTTTTGTTTGCGCTGATTGTGATCATGCGAGCCGCGCGCATTGTGAATCAGTACGAAAAGGGCATCATCATGCGGCTTGGTCGGTTCCATGGATTGGCACCGTCAGGGCTAACCATCATCATGCCGTTTACGGACAGCATTATCCGCGTGGACATGCGCGAGCAGGTAATCAGCGTGCCGCCGCAGAAACTCATCACCAAGGACAACGTCACAGTGGAAGTGGACGCGGTGGTTTATTACAAAGTGGTGGATCCGGTGAAGTCGCAGTTTGAAGTGCAGGACTTTGGCTACGCCTGCACTACGCTGGCGCAGACGAATTTGCGCAACCTAATTGGCGACCGCACGCTGGATGAAACGCTGGTTGCCCGTGATGCGATTAATACCAATCTGCGACACGTGCTGGACGAAGCCACCAACAACTGGGGCGTGAAAGTGACGCGCGTGGAAGTGCAGAAGATCGATCCGCCGCGGGATATTACCGAAGCGATGTCCCGGCAGATGAAAGCCGAGCGCGACAAGCGCGCCGCGGTGCTGGAAGCCGACGGCATCAAGCAGAGCCAGATTCTGCAGGCCGAAGGCTTCAAGCAGTCGGAAATTCTGAAAGCCGAAGGCGAGGCGCAAGCCCGCATCACGCGCGCGAATGCGGAAGCCGAAGCGATTCGACTGGTGTCCACGGCGGCCGAGACGTTCTTCAAGGATCGCGCCGAAGCGATGCGGAGACTGGAAGTGTTGAGCAACACGCTGGTGAACAATACGAAGTACATCGTGCCGTCGAGCGCCGGTTTGGTGAACGTGCTGGGGCTGGATGGCGTGATGGGCGCCGCGGCAGCGGGAGCGGCCGGGGCAATGCCGCCGCCAAAGTCGGCCTCCAGGGGTTAACCTAGTCCCATTGAAGCGTGAATCCATCCAGTTGATACGCCGGAAACAGTTCCTGAATCGCGCATCAGCGCAATTCAAGCAAGGACTAGGTCGCAATGGATGGTGCAGTAGCCCGGCTTAGGTCGATTGCGCCACAGTTTGCCGTGCCCGACGTGGTAGCCGCGGCGGAATATTACCGCGACGTTTTCGGCTTCCGCATCTTGGGATATTTCGCCCAGCCACCGGTCTTTTCCACCGTGGCTCGCGATCAAGTGGAAATCCAGTTCGGCAAATCGGACCCTAATGCCGGCCCCGCGTACAATTCCGCGCGGCGCAAAGGCGGGCTGGACGCCTATGTATGGGTGAGCGATGTCGATTCGTTGCACACAGAACTGAAAGAGCGTGGAGCGAACATCGTGGAACCGCCAGCGGTGCGAGTCTATAAGTGTTACGAAATGGTGGTGGAAGACCAGTATGGATTTCGGCTGGCGTTTGCTCAAGACGTTTCAGGAACTTCCTGAAGGGCGGCAAAAACGAGTGTGCTAAAATAGAAGTTTCCCAAATGCCACTGCGAGCCACCACACCATGAAATTTGCAGTCGTCGTCTTTCCGGGCTCGAATTGTGACCACGACGCGTTTTACGCGATCGGAAATGTCCTGAAAAAGCCGGTTGAATTCATCTGGCACCAGTCGCAAGACCTGGCGCAAAGCGACGCCATTATTCTGCCCGGCGGGTTTTCTTACGGCGACTATTTGCGGACGGGCGCGATAGCGCGGTTTTCGCCGGTGATGAAATCAGTCGAGAAATTTGCGAAGAGTGGCGGCATGGTGCTGGGAATCTGCAACGGCTTCCAGATCTTGTGCGAAGCGGGACTGCTGCCGGGCGCGATGATGCGCAACTCCGGTCTGCGGTTTATTTGCCGGCATGTGTACATTCGCGTGGAGGAGACCGATACGCCGTTCACTTGCGCGGCGGCCAAGGGACAGATCCTGAAAATCCCCATTGCGCACAGCGATGGCAACTACAACGTGGATGCCGCGACGCTGGTGCAGCTTGAAGAAAACCGCCAGGTGATTTTTCACTACACGAATCCGGAAGGGACGGATGACTCCGCCGGTAATCCGAACGGTGCTATGCACAACATTGCGGGTATCTGCAATCGCGAGCGGAACGTGGCTGGATTGATGCCCCACCCGGAACGGGCGGTGGAGTCGGCGCTGGATTCGGCGGATGGACTGGTCGTTTTCAAGTCGATGGTCGAAGCGCTTGTTGGCGCGGCGAAGGCGACAGCCTGAGGGGCGATGGCTAAGTTAAACGTAGTCTTTACCGCCAAACTACAGAGGAGTCAGAAGAAGGGCGGTTGGACCTATGTCATCTGGCCACGCTCGGTAAAATCTTTCGGCAGTCGTGATGTGGTTAAAGTTCGCGGAAGAATTGACGGGCGCGCATTTCGCAGCTCCTTCATGGCGCCGGGCGACGGCAGGCACAAGTTGCCGGTCAAGGCGGATATTCAAAAGGCGATTGGCAAGAAAGCCCGCCAAACGGTAAAGGTGATACTGCAAGAGAGGATCGGGAGCTGAGTTAACCCGGCGCTTGGAGCAAAAGGAATTCGATGGCAACGGCAGCGACGGAAATTACTGTGACGCCTGAGGTTGCGGCGGAGCACGGGGTAACCTCGCAAGAGTACGCGCAGATCCAGAGAATCCTGGGGCGCAATCCGAACATCACGGAGCTGGGGATTTTCAGCGTGATGTGGAGCGAGCACTGCTCGTATAAATCAAGCAAAGTTCATCTGAAGCGGCTGCCGACGCGCGGCAAGCTGGTGGTGCAAGGGCCGGGCGAAAACGCCGGTGTGGTGGACATCGGCGACGGATTGGTCGCGGCGTTCAAGATCGAATCGCACAATCATCCGAGTTATGTGGAGCCGTTCCAGGGAGCGACGACGGGCGTCGGTGGAATCTTGCGCGATATTTTTACGATGGGCGCGCGGCCGATTGCGGTGTTGGATTCCTTGCGGTTTGGGGAGATTGTTGAAACCAATTCCTCAGAGGTTAAAGCCGCGACCCCCAAAACCGCGGCCGAAGAGGTGCATGCGAACCGAAGAATTCTGGATGGCGTGATTCGCGGGATTGGGAATTACGGGAATTGCTTTGGCGTGCCGACGGTTGGCGGGGAAGTTTGTTTTGAGCCGTGCTACTCGCAGAATCCCCTGGTGAACGCGCTGGCGCTGGGGATCGCTCGCAAGGAAGAGATTTTTCTGGCCAAGGCCAAGGGCGTCGGCAATCCGGTGATTTACGTCGGCGCGAAAACCGGGCGCGACGGAATTCATGGCGCTTCGCTGCTGGCCTCGGCGGAGTTCACCGAAGAGTCTCAGCAGAAGCGGCCCAACGTGCAGGTAGGCGATCCGTTCATGGAAAAGCTGCTGCTGGAGGCGTGCCTGGAGGCGATGCGCACGGGCGCGGTGGTGGCGATTCAGGATATGGGCGCAGCGGGGCTAACCTGCTCGACTATGGAGATGGCGTCGCGCGGCGGCACGGGAATCGAAATTGAGCTGGACAAAGTGCCGCAGCGCGAAACCGGCATGACGCCGTACGAAATCATGCTGAGCGAGTCCCAGGAGCGCATGCTGCTGGTGGCGGAGCGCGGCCGCGAGCGCGAAGTGCTAGACGTGTTTCAGAAGTGGGGCTTGGACGCCGTGGTGATTGGCGAAGTGCAAGATGGCGAGCTGGCCGTGGTCAAGCACCGCGGCGGAGTGGCGGCCGCGATCCCGGCGCATCCCTTGGCGGAAGAAGGCCCGGTATACCAGCGGCCGTTGGCTGCACCTGCGTCGCGCGTTGAAACCGAGAAAGATTGGTTCGAGTTCGCCGCAGAAGGGACGGATCTCGCGGAGAATTTCAAGAAGCTGCTGGCCTCTCCGACGATTGCTTCGAAGCGCTGGATTACGGAGCAGTACGACACTTCGGTGCGCACGAATACGCTGGCGGGACCGGGAGCGAGCGACGCGGCGGTGGTGCGCATTAAGGAATCGGAGAAAAGCGGCCCAAATGGAAAAACGATGAAAGCGCTAGCGCTTTCGACTGATGGAAACGGTCGCTGGTGCCAGTTGAATCCGAAGCTTGGCGCGCTGCACGCCGTAGCGGAAGCGGCGCGCAATGTCGCGGCCAGCGGGGCGCGGCCGATTGCGGCGACGAATTGCTTGAATTTTGGCAGTCCGGAAAAACCCGAAGTGATGTGGCAATTTTCCCAGGTGATTGACGGCATCGGCGAAGCGTCGACCGCGCTGGGCACGCCGATCACTGGAGGGAACGTCAGCTTCTATAACGAGACGTTGGGCAGGTCGATTTACCCGACGCCGGTTATCGGGGTGCTCGGAATTCTGGAAGATGCTTCGTGCGTAATGAAGGTTGGGTTTCGGAACGCGGGCGACGTGATTGTACTTTTGGATGGAGCAGGGGGCGGCCTAAAGGCCGCGCCTACAAAAGCCGAGTTCTCGTCGTCGGAATACGCGAAGCGCATCGGCGGGATTGTTGCCGGCCAACCTCCGGCCATTGACCTAGCGGCGGAAAAGCGCTTTATCGATTGCCTGGTCGAAATCGCCGCGCAGAGGATTGCGAACTCCGCGCACGATGTTTCCGACGGCGGTCTAGCAGTTACTCTGGCCGAGTGTTGTTTTGCAGCGGCACAAAATGCCGCGCTAAAGCCCGGCGCTACACGAGCTTTGGGCGCTAGCGTAAAACTTGACGGAAATTGCGCTCCGGAGATGGAGCTCTTTGGCGAGCGCAGTGCGCGGTGTGTGGTCAGCGTTGCGCCCGAAAAGGTTGGCGCACTGCAGGCGATTGCGGCACAATACGGCGTCGCAGGGAGCGAAATCGGCCAGGTCACCGAGGACCCGTCGCTCGGCATCGAATATAAAGGGCGCGCGGTAATCGACTCTTCGGTCGGATCCCTGAGCGATGTTTGGGCCCATTCGCTGGAACGGACTCTGAAATCGCAATGACTCAGAAGCTTGCATACGCGGACGATCACTTCCACGACCACTGTGGCGTGGTCGGGGTGTATGGCCACGAAGAGGCGGCGAAGCTGGTCTATCTGGGTTTGTACGCTCTGCAGCATCGCGGGCAGGAGTCGGCGGGCATCGTTTCCACTGACGGCAAAGACTTGCACGCTCATCGGGCGATGGGCGAAGTCGAAGAAATTTTCAAGCCGGACGTGCTGAACAAGCTGCCGGGCAGCTCTGCGATTGGCCACACGCGTTATTCAACGGCAGGCGACAAAGCGCTGCTGAACGCCCAGCCGATCATGATCGATTGCAACAAGGGCAAAATCTCCATCGGCCACAACGGAAATTTGACCAACGCCGCGGAATGGCGCCGCCGGCTCGAACACAAGGGCTCGATTTTCCAGACCAACAGCGACACTGAAGTGATCGTGCACCTGCTGGCGCGTTCGCAAGCGCGGAATCTTTCCGGAGCGCTAGGCGACGCGCTGAATCAGGTCGAAGGCGCGTACTCGCTGGTGGTGCTCACCCCCGACGAACTTTATGCGGCACGCGATCCGCGCGGTTTTCGCCCGCTGAACTTGGCGAAATTCACCGCGCCCAACGGCGAAACTGCGTGGATCGTGGCCAGCGAAACCTGTGCGTTCGACTTGCTCAACGCTCATTATATGCGCGAGATCGAACCCGGCGAGATGCTGCGCATTTCGCGCGGCGGGCTGGAGTCAATTCACTTCGCGCCGGAGAAGCAGCATCAGTTCTGCATTTTCGAACACGTCTATTTTTCGCGGCCGGACAGCACCATTTTTGGCCGCAGCGTAAACGACAGCCGCGAAATGCTGGGCCGCCTGCTGGCGCGCGAGCATCCGGTAGCGGCCGATATTGTGGTGCCGGTGCCGGATTCGGGCGTACCTGCCGCGGTGGGTTACGCGATGGAATCGCAAATCCCGTTCCGCATGGGCCTGATTCGCAACCACTACATTGGCCGGACATTCATCGAACCGTCGCAGGCGATTCGGAACTTTGGGGTGAAACTGAAGCTCAATCCGGTGCGCGGGCTGATGGAAGGCAAGCGGGTCATACTGGTGGACGACTCCATCGTGCGCGGAACCACCAGCCGCAAGATCGTGCGTATGGTGCGCGAAGCGGGCGCGCAGGAAGTCCATGTGCGCATCTCCTGTCCACCGACGATTTCACCGTGCTACTACGGCGTCGACACACCGACCCGCGAAGAGCTCATCGCTTCGTCGAATACGCCGGAAGAGATCTGTCGCTTCCTCGGCGCCGATTCCCTGGGCTACCTTTCGCTGGCCGGTTTACGCCAGGCGGTGAATGACACCAAAGGCAGCTTCTGCTCGTCTTGTTATACGGGAGTCTACCCCACCGATCTGGTGCAGCTGGAAGTGCGTGAAGGCGCGGGCGTAACGAAACTCGACGAACCGGCGGTGGTGACGGTGGCACGTGAAAGCTGACAAGAAACCGCAGAAAAAAGCGAAAAAACAACCGGAAAAACTGACGACGCAGGAAAAGATCCGGCGCGAAGTCATCGCCTGGTTCTGGATCATACTGGCATTTCTGCTGATCAACGGCACGGTCGGACAGGCGCGGGTGATTCCGTCCAGCTCCATGGAAAACACGCTGCTGATTGGCGACCACCTGATCATGAGCCGGCTGGGCTACGACGTGGGGATTCCGTTCACCGACATCCACGCCACACTGTGGCGCAATCCCAAGCGCCAGCAAATTGTGATTTTCCGGCCGGTGATTCCCGGCGAAACGTCGGACGTGATTAAGCGCGTGATCGGTATGCCTGGAGAAACCGTGGATGTTCACGAAGGCGCGGTGTGGATCAACGGCAAGCGGCTGGAAGAAAACTACACGGTAGGCGCCAGCAAACCGGCCGATCCTTCCATGTATCTCGCGGGCTTTGCGGGGCAGACCAACGTCTTTCCCTATAAAGTGCCCGAGAATTGTTACTTTGTGATGGGCGACAATCGCGGCAATTCGCTCGACAGCCGGTTTGTCGGCTGCATCCCCCGCAGTCACATCATCGGCACGCCGGTCATCATTTATATGTCGATCCACGGCCCGGCGGATGCCTGGGAGTCCGGCGACATCATCGCCAGGGCTTCCGCCTATCTCGGCGCGCTCATTCACCCCAGCGAAATTCGTTGGCGCCGCCTGTTTCATATATTCTAGGAATTGCGAGTATTCTAGAAGTTGCGGGCGGCGAGCGCCGCTCCTGGTGAATTGTGAGCGCGGAAAAACAACAACCGAAGCCGGACAGACCCACATTCCAGCAGAAAGTGTGCCGCGAGGTGCTCGCCTGGTTCTGGGTCGGGCTGATTTTCCTGCTGATTAATGGAACGATTGGCCAGGCGCGCGTGATTCCGTCGGGTTCGATGGAAGACACGCTGCTCGTCGGCGATCACCTGATCATGAGCCGCATCGGGTATGACGCGGGCGTTCCGCTCACCGGCTTGCACGCGCAGCTGTGGCGCAATCCCAAGCGCCAGCAGATCATTATTTTCAAGCCTCCGTTTGACCCCAATCAGCCAGACTATGTCAAGCGCGTCATTGGCCTGCCGGGTGATCTGATCGATATCCGGGACAACGCGGTATGGATCAACGGCGACAGGCTGGTGGAACATTACACCATTGGAAAATCGGAGCGCGTGGATCCCCTGGCGTATATGGGCGCTTTTGCCGGAAGGCGCCAGGTCATGCCCTACCGCGTGCCGGAGAATTGCTACTTCGCGATGGGCGACAACCGCGAGCATTCGCTGGACTCGCGTTACTGGGGTTGCGTTCCGCGCCAGAACATTATCGGAACGCCGGTCATGATTTATATGTCGCTAGCCGCTCCATCCGACGCCTGGCAGCCCGGCAATCTTCGCGAGCGTTTTTTGGCTTATGCCAATGGAATTGTGCACCCCGGAACAGTCCGCTGGAGGCGGCTGTTTCATATTTTTTAGTGCCGCGGAGTTTCCGCTCAGTGGCGAGCCCCCCTTCGCTGCTCTGCTAGAACAATAGAGGTTGAGCGAAGAGCCATGAGATACGCCGATGCCGGAGTAAATATCGCTGTTGCGGATGAGGCCAAAAGCCGCATCCGCCATCTTGCCACTCGCACCTTCACCAACGGAGTGCTCGGGGGAATCGGCAGTTTCGGAGCGTTGTTCGAACTGGACAAGAAAAAGTTCAAGGAACCGATCCTGGTTTCCAGCGCCGATGGCGTGGGCACCAAGCTGAAAGTGGCGATCGCGATGAATGTCCACTCCACCGTGGGCGGTGACCTGGTCAACCACTGCGTGAACGACATTCTGGTGCAGGGCGCCGAGCCGCTCTTTTTTCTGGATTATCTGGCGCTCGGCAAAATGGATCCGCACGTGGTCGAACAGCTTGTAGACGGCATGAGCCGCGCCTGCCGCAAGGCGGGCTGCGCGCTAATCGGGGGCGAAACGGCTGAGATGCCGGGATTCTACGGTGACGGCGAATACGATTTGGCCGGATTCATCGTAGGCGCAGTCGAGAAGAAAAGACTGCTTACCGGAAAAACGGTACAGCCCGGCGACACGCTCCTCGCGTTGCCTTCCGCGGGGCTGCACACGAATGGATATTCGCTGGCCCGCAAGCTGGTTTTCGAAGTCGCAAAGCTCAAACCCGAAGCCTACGTCGCCGAAGTCGGAAACAAAATCGGCGCGGAACTGCTCAAGCCGCATCTCTGTTACGTACCTGCGTTGCGCACGATCTTGGCCAACGGATGGGTTTCAGCCCTGGCGCATATTACCGGCGGCGGAATCCCAGGCAATCTGCCGCGTGTTTTGCCTGCAGGTGTGAAAGCGGAGATTGATCTGGCGTCCTGGCCGGTGCTGCCGATTTTCAAATATCTGGCCAAGGTCGGAAAAATGGACTCGGACGCGCTGCTGGAATCTTTCAATCTCGGCGTGGGGATGATTCTGGTCGTGCCTTCGGCGCACGTGAAAAAAGTGGAGACGGATTTGAAACGCCGCCGCGAAAAGTTTTTCCAAATTGGCCGCATCGAACGCGGCGACACTGCCAAGGCTCGTGTGGTCTATTCCGGCGCCCTGAATCTGTAGTCCACATTTACTTCAGCAAGCCATAGACTTCGACCTCGCTGCGCGTTCCAAAGTACACGCGCCCGTTGGCGACCACTGGAATTGAAAAGCGTGTCGCTTCGACGGCGCGGTCTCGCGCGCTGTTTTGTTCCGAGCTGTAGATGGGCTGTGCGACGTCTCGGGCATCGAAAGCATAGAGAACGGCTGCTTTTTCCCGGCCATTCCACACCCGTGTTGAAATCGCCCAAACGATGGAATTTTGATGGCCGTCCGCGGAAATCGAAGGAGTCGCGCCGGGATTCTCGAACTTCATGTTCGACGATTTGTGCGGCGAAAGCTTGCCATTTTCGATTGCGTAATCGCGCAGATAGTCGTCGCTGGCAGCAAAAAAAACGTGGCCATTCCAATAAGCCATCGCGCCGTAGGATTCGCGAGTGTCCAACCTTTGCACGATGGCATCACCTTGTGCATGATATCGGCCCATCTCATCGCGATCGAGAACATAGATCGCAGCGCTCTTGGTGGGTTGCAGCAGCAAATGCGGATGAGGACCGGGCTGATCGGGCAGAACCAATGGACCACTGGAGCCAAGGTCCGCGTCGCGCTCGTTGATCGTCTCCTGGTTATACGGAGTAAAGTAGTCACGAATGGCGAGCTGCCCATTTTGCAGGGAAAGTTTCAGCTCTGTGTCGCCGTAGTCCCTGCCGCCGGAGGCCGCGTCAAATGTGCCGTTGCCAGTCGGGACGTACACATTGCCCGCTGCATCCGCCGCGGGTCCGGTATCCGCGGCCCAGATTCCGCCTTCCCTTCCGTCGGGCGTGACATTCAGCACTGCCTTTTGCGCCAGTGTTTGCGCGTCGTAGGCCATCACCCAGCCGTGATAGGGAAGAACATCACAGGAGGAGGCCCAAGTCAGATACACCGAGCCATCGACCAGGAGCAACGAGGCTCGGGGATTTTCGCGCAGAGGATCGAAGGCAACTCGTCCGTTCCTGGCGCCGTCGCCGCGCCCGGAGACGGAAGAACTGATAAGTTGCGGCCCGCCGAATTTTTCCGCGCCCGTGGTAATGGCCAACGCGTGCAAATGCTGAAAGTATTGGTTGTCGGCGAACGCGCGGCCGGCCATCGAGCGTGCCAGCACATAAAGGGTGCCGGTCTTGAGGTCAATCACTGGCGTAGAAGTAATGCCGATTTCCGGAGAGAGGAACGGGCATTGCACGGCACGCGCCGGGACCGGCGAACTGTCTTCTTTCTTGTCCAAAAGAGCGGCCTGCCACAGAGCCGGTTCTCCCGGACGGTCCGCGTCAAACGCGTAAACGGAGTCATGTTCCGTCGCTACAAACAATAGGTTGTGCTTGCCCTTGCCGGGAACTTCGACTGCAGGCAGGTAAAGCGGCTGCGCATACACGGGTCCATCTACTTTGAACGCGCCTAATTTTCCAAACTGTTTAACGTTAACGTTTCGCGGGGTCAGGATTTTTTCCTTCAGCGTCGCGCCAGTCCGCTGATTATCGTATTGCGAGGTGAGAACTTGCGCTTGAGCGGCTGCCGCGGCTAACAGCATGGCAATGCAGGTTAGAAGCGGTTTCATACATCCCCGAGCGCCAGCAGAACTTGCGCTTGAATGTGAGGCCCGGCGAGACAGGCGGTCTGGTGGCGAGGCCTAGTCCGATTAGACTCTTCTACCCCAGATTAGGTTCCCGTCGCTCTCAAACAAAAAGGACGGCTTGGCAGCCGTCCTTTCAGACGATTCTCAGAATGATGGATTACCGCACCACCTCTGCCATCACGTCCACAATGACGTTGGTTTTGCGGTTGAACACCACAATGCTTGCGCCAATCACGCTGCGCTGATAGTCCGAAGACAGCGGCGGCAACCGGCGAGTAATCTCCACCGGGCAAGGCTGAAGTTTCTTTTCCAACCCCGGTGGCAGGGTGCCGTTGCGCTCCAGATGCTTTTCCAGACCTGGAGGCAAATCGCCGCCTCGCTTGGCCAAGCCTGGCGGCAAGCCGGAGCCGTGCTTGGAATAGTAGGTTGTGATGAACTCCCGATCTTCGGGGCGGAAACGGTATCTGCCGTCGCCCTGGTTATCATCGTCGCCTTGCTCGTGCTTATTGTGCCCCTTACCCTTGCCGTGCCCTTGGCTATTGCCTTGAGCCAGGGCCAGGCCGACCGAGAGCCCGAGCGCCAAAGCACCCGCAAACATCAGCCGAATCAGTTTTGAATCCATGAGTCCCCTCCTGACCTCGATGAGGAATCCGCCTGGCTTTCATCTTACGCTTCGCGACGGGAGGGCTCCCATATAGGAAAAGCCGGTATGCCCAGAGGGTCAACTTCACAATTCACTGAAAATAAGCCGCTTCCGGGAGCGTACTAGTGCTCTACTTGACAGCCACATTCCCGCACCGCAGAGTTTGCGCGTCTGAACCATGTAACTCCCCTTGGACAAGGCGGCCTGCCCCAGGCAGGCAATTCAGCGGCGCCCAGCGCCCCGGAGGTGTGTGTATGTTCGACTTCATTCTGCCGTGGGTCTTCACCCATCCATGGCTAACGCTCGCAGGCGTGCTAGTGGTGGGCTACATCTTCGCCTCGTTTCACAAGATCGGCCCGACGGAAGTGGGGCTGGTCACCAAGCGATTCTCGTTCGCCAAACTGACCAAAGACAACCCGGTAGCTTTTAGCGGCGAAGCCGGCTACCAGGCTGACCTGCTGATGCCCGGCCTTCGCTGGAAGGCGTTCCTGATCTACTCCGTGGAGAAGTACCCCTGGGTCCAGGTGCCCGCCGGAGAGATCGGCGTAGTGATCGCCCAGGTTGGCAGCCCGCTGCCGATCGGCGCCAAGTCCGCGGTTTACAAAAAAGAGTTCGGCAACTTCTCTGATTTGCGCGGATTTGTCGATCGCGGAGGGCAAAAGGGTGTGCAGCGGCCGGTGCTGCCTCCGGGCTCGCTGGTTCCGATCCATCCCTTAGGCTTTCTCGTTTTGACGCGCAGCCGCGTTTACGGAGTTCCCGTATCACCTGAACTGCGTATGAAGATGGGTCGCGGTGGGGAGCTGAGCCCGGCGGTTCTGGGCCTGCGCGCCGAGAATCTGGAGTTGGTGCGCATTGAGCCACAACCGCGCGGGAAAGACGGTTCGACCCTCGACCTGGTCGGTATCGTCACGACCTATGAAGGTGATCCGCTGCCTTCGGGCGACATCGCCAGCCGGCTCGACGGCTACGCCGACATCGCAAAAATGGAGTCTGCTGAACCCAAAGCTACCGATGCGCAGATCATCGAAACACTGCTAGGCAGCAAGAACCATCTGCACAACAACTATCAGGACTTTCAGTCCTTCCTCGATCACGGCGGCCGCATCGGCTTGCAGCACGATCCGCTGCTTTATGGCGCCTACGCGCTGAATCCGTTTCTGGTTAGCGTGGAACTGGTGCCGATGATGGTCGTGAAGCAGGGCCAGGTCGCGGTCATCAAGGCCTACGTCGGCCTTGCGACGGAAGACACGTCCGGCGCGGAATTCAAGTACGGCTCGCTGGTTCGCCCGGGCCACCGTGGCGTATGGCAGGAGCCGCTGCGTACCGGAAAATATCCGCTGAATCCGCGGTGCTACGAATCGGAAATCGTGCCCACGGCGATTCTGAACCTTAACTGGGCTGATGCGGTGAGCGAGGCCCACAACCTGGACGCGCAGCTGCAGCAGATCGTCGCGAAGTCGAAGGAAGGCTTCGTCTTCAAAATCGACCTGCAAGTGCAGATTCACGTTTCGGATACCAAAGCGCCGCGTGTAATCTCGATGGTCGGCACGATGAAGAACCTGGTCAACGAAGTGCTCCAAGCGGCTGTCGGCAACCACTTCCGCAACTCGCTTCAGAGCATGCCGGCGATCAGCTTCATCGAAACGCGCCAGCAGGTGCAGGTCGAAGCCTTCGACCACATTCGCCAGCAGCTCGAGCAATATCAGGTCGAGACCAAGGGCGTGTACATCCAGGACGTCATCCTGCCGGAAGACATGGTGACCGTCTTGACGCACCGCGAGGTCGCGAATCAGGAGATCGAAACGTTCAAGAAGCAAAAAGCGGCGCAGGATCAGCGCATCGAAATGGAGCAGGCCAAAGGTACGGCCGATATGCAAGCCGATCTGGCTCGCTCTAAAGTTGGTGTAGATATCAAGAAGAACAATGCCGACGCGCGCGTTGCCGAAGCTACCGGCGAAGCCGAATATATCCGGCAGACCGGTACGGCCAAGGGCGCCGAGGTGGAAGCGATCGGTCTGGCTCGCGCTCGCGGTTACCGAGCACAAGTCGAAGCGTTGGGTTCCAACGCAACGGCGATCGTCAACGTGGTCGCGGCACTGGCCGAAGGCAAGGCCAAGTTTGTGCCGGATGTGCTGGTGACCGGAGGCGGCAATGGCGGAGGGGCCTTGGAAGGGCTCGCAGCAACTGCGATGAAGTTCTTCGGCCCGGGCAACGGCGGCGCGGCGGGAAGCGGCGCCTCGGTGAAACTGCCGAGCGCGCCGCTCACGCCGGAAGGCGAGGCCGCTATGAAAAAACTGATGCCAAAGGAAACGCCGTCTAAGTCCTAAGAACCACGCAACATGATTTGCGCTGAGGACGGGCGACCAACTCGAGTTGCCCGTTCTTTTTTGTTTGCACAAAAAAATCCATCGATCTTTGATCACGCAACTTTATTTTGCGTTACTCTCACGAAAGTAGTTGTGCAAAGGAGGACTAAAGTTGTCGACGCTTAATGTGAGCATTCCGCGCTTCTATTGTTTTTTGCGGAAGGAATTTCTCTACGACGGTCTCGCTCATCAGGGCGAATTTGTGAATGTGTGCGTGTTCGGCGCAGCATCCGTCAAGGGACACGCGCTCGGCTTCCACGTTTTGACCGACAATGGCGCCGTTATCTGGCGCCTTCCCCTTCACGCGCTGTGTCACAAGGTTGACGCTCCACAAATGCCGCTCGATTGGCTGCAATTTTGGGACTGCTTCAGCTATGAGACGTGCGCAACGGTCTTCGACCGCTTGCAGGACAGCCGCGTACGCGTGCATATAAAGGACGGTTCCTGGGAAGGCGGCCAATATCTGTTCACCATCGACTGGTACGGGCATGAAGACGCGGAGGAGGCGGGCGATGGCGGTCACAAGTGCGCGCACGTGATCGCGCTTGACAACGGCAACTTCGCAGCGCAGCCCAACAACCGGATTCAATGGCTCTGTCCGGCGTTCGTCACCCCGTTCAAGGAGAAGCCGGATTACCTCACCAATACCCGCGTGTGGAAAGTGGAGCGCGAGACGGAGACTTCCCGCGGCTACTTTTACGATCCCGTTGGTGAGCACCGGCGCACGGCGCAGGTCGCGCTGTTTGCCAAAGGATTGCGCTCCGACGACGAACCCATGCTTGCGAAGAAAAGCCCGAAATAGCCGGAACCGCATGACGTTGCTCGTCGCTAATCCAGCGCTGGATATTTGGCGGTTGCTCGGCGTTTTGCTTCACGCTGCAGTCCAACGATCCATTTCAGCTCGGTCTCGAACTGCGCGATCATCAGTTTTATCATCCAGACTGCTTCATGGTACGGGTGGCCGACTTCTTCCAACACGCTGCGCAGTGTCTTCTGTTCACGCTGCAACTCTCGCTGCAGGAATTCCTTTCGTTTCCGCAGTTGCTGCCTAAACACTCCTTTCCGCGCCTGCCAGGAGAGCGCCATCCAGGTGAGAAACTGCGGCTTCTCGCGGTGCATACACCAGTCCGGGCGCTGCAGCGCGTCGGCGAGTGCATCGGTTCCACGCGACGTGACTGCGTAAACTTGGCGTTCTGGTCCCTCCGCTTCGGCTTTGTCGGCCGCTTCCCGCAGCAGACCTAGCCGCGCCAGCTTCTGGATCGAATAATAAACTTGCGGCCGCGAAATCCCGGCCCAGTCTTGTACTTCGCGGCGGACCAGTTCGGCGTTGGCCTGATAGCCATGCATCGGCCTTTCGGTTAAGAGGCTCAGCAGCACCAGGTCGGCCGTCGTGAGTTCACTCTTTCGCTTGCGCTTCAAGCCTGCTTTCCTCGGTGTCTCTGTGCCGCTGTGGTCTTTCTCTTTTTGCTCCACCACCACCACTGGCACTGCTCTGCCGGCAGGTGCGGATTCTTTGCCTGCGCAACCGCCGCGGCAAAGGTGTCGAGCACGCAGATGTCTTGATGCTCGGGGGCCACGCGGCCGAGCTGGTCATAGAGACTTTGTGGATTCTGCCGCGCCAGTTGGGCGACGCTGCTGATTCCCAGCAGCTCAAAATCACGCAGCATAGCCGGGCCGATGGAGATCAAGTCCTTTAGTTCGCGGCGGTGGGGGTGCATCTAATCCTCCTTGACAAACCTGCTTTTCAAGACTAGTCTAATTTAGACTAGCTGGCTGAATGTTGCAAGGAGGTTCCCTTCGTGCCCGTGAAAAAACTTACCCCGGTTCTGTTCGTGGACAAAATTGAGCCCGTGCTTCTGTTCTGGACCCGGCATCTCGGTTTTATCAAGACCGTCGAAGTGCCGGAAGGGGCTCAGCTCGGCTTCGTTATTTTGCAGCAGGGAAATGTCGAAGTGATGTACCAGACATACGCCAGCGCGGACAAAGATGTTCCGGCGGTCGCCGCTGACGTCCGCAAAGGGCCGACGTTTCTCTACATTGAAGTGGACAATCTGGACGCACTCAAGCCGGCGCTACTGTCGGCCGACGTTTATTTGCCGGAGCGCAACACGTTTTACGGCTCGCGGGAGATTGGTGTACGCGATCCCGCCGGCCATTTCCTCACCTTCTCGCAGATGTCCGCCGCCGGACAGAACGCCTGAGCTCTGTTCCCCGCAGAAGTTCGGGGCACCAGCATCAAGCGCGCTAAGTCGTCCCCGAAACCCGTTGCCTAAACTTCGCGTCACAGCAGTAGAATAGGCTTTCCCGCCAGCCGCGAGGTGCCGCATGCCGTCCACTTTGCTTGATCGCCGCTCGTTTCTGAAAGTCAGTTCACTCGCGGGAGGCGGCCTGCTGATTGCCTGCCATGTTCGCCCAGCGTTGGCCGCGGCAGCCCTATCGCCAGCGCAAGCTGCCGCCGCTCCTGCTCCGGCATTTGCTGCATTGGCGTTCTTCCGCATCGCTGCGGACGGCGTGGTCACGATTGTTTCCAAGAATCCCGAAATCGGCCAAGGTGTCAAAACGCATCTGCCGATGATCCTCGCCGACGAACTTGACGTGGACTGGAAAGACGTGCGCATCGAGCAGGCCGACCTCGACGAAGCCAAGTACGGCCCGCAGCGCGCTGGTGGCAGCACTTCCACGCCGACCAATTGGGATCCCCTACGGAAGTGCGGCGCGGCAGTGCGGCAAATGTTTATCGCAGCCGCGGCGCAGGGCTGGTCTGTCGCTCCCGGTGAATGCACAACCGCGTCCGGCCGCGTGCTGCATGCGGCGTCCCATCGCTCCATCGGCTACGGCGAACTTGCCGCCAAAGTCGCCACGATGACGCCGCCCGACCTGCAAACTGTGACGCCAAAGGATCCCAAGGATTACAAAATCATCGGGAAGCCCACCCGTGGTGTCGACAATCCGAAAATCGTTCGCGGCGCGCAGCCCTACAGTATTGACAGCAAAGTTCCGGGCATGCTCTACGCCGTGTTTGAAAAGTGCCCCGTCTTTGCCGGAAAAATTGCCACGGCCAACATTGACGAAATCAAGACTCTGCCCGGCGTGCGCCATGCTTTCATCGTGGAAGGCACAACCGAACTGCTCGGCCTGCATTGTGGCGTAGCGATTGTCGCCGACAGCTGGTGGCAGGCGCAGTCGGCGCGCAAAAAGCTGCGCGTCACCTGGAACGAAGGCTCCACCTCAGAACAGAGCAGCGCGGGATTTGCCAAACGAGCCGAGGAGCTCTCCAAGCAGCAACCGTTTTTTTCAGTTCGCAGCGACGGTGATGCCCAGAAGGCCTTGCAGTCCGCTGCGAAGGGTGTCGAAGCTTCGTACGCCTACCCGTTCATCGCCCACGCCCCGATGGAACCGCAGAACTGCCTGGCTCATTACAAGGACGGCAAGCTGGAGTTCTGGTCGCCGAGTCAGACGCCTGCGCGCGGCCGGGGCCAGGTGGCCCAACTGCTGAAAATGAATGAGAGCGACATTACGCTGCATATCTGCCGCGACGGCGGTGGATTCGGACGCCGCCTCACCAACGACTACATGATGGAAGCCGCGACAATCGCGAAAGAAGTTGGCGTTCCGGTGAAGCTTCTGTGGACCCGCGAAGATGACTTTCACCACGACCACTATCGGCCGCTCGGTTTCCACTTTCTGAAAGCGGGCCTCGATTCTTCCGGCAAGATCAGCGGCTGGCAGAATCATTTCGTCAGTCTCGGGCAGGAGAAAAATTTCGCGCCCACCGCGAGTATCGGACCAAACGAGTTTCCCGGGGGCTTCGTTGCAGACTACACTCTCGGCGCGACACTCATGCCCTGCGGCGTGCCGACTTACGCTTTGCGCGCCCCAGGCAGCAACGCTCTGGCCTTCGTCTTTCAATCGTTCCTCGATGAAGTGGCTCACGCCGCTGGCAAAGACCCAATCGCCTTTCAGCTCGAGCTTTTGAACTCGCCGCGCGTGGCCAGCGCGAACGCCGCTCCAACTCCTCAAGGTGCGCCGCCTCCGCCGGAGTTCGACGCCGCTCGCATGCGGAGTGTGCTGGAGCGAGCCGCCAAAGAGTCCAACTGGGCCTCACGCGACAAGCTGGCGAAGGGGAGCGCGATGGGCGCTGCCTGCTATTTCTCGCATCGCGGCTATTTTGCGGAAGTCGCACAAGTCCACGTTGATGCCGCAAAGAAACTGAAGGTCAACAAAGTGTGGGTCGTGGGCGACGTGGGCAGCCAGATCATCAACCCGCTGAACGCCCCAAATCAGTGCCAGGGCGCGGTGATCGAAGGCTTGAGCTCGCTGATGTCGTATGAGATTACGATCGACAAGGGCCGCGCCGTACAAAGCAACTTCGATTCTTATCAGCCGGTCCGCATGAACCAGACGCCGACCGACATTCAAGTCAACTTCGTCGTCACCAACAATCCACCCACCGGCTTGGGTGAACCTGCCCTACCGCCGCTGCTACCTGCCGTCTGCAACGCGATTTTCGCCGCCACCGGCCAGCG
Organism: uncultured Acidobacteriaceae bacterium; assembly: GCA_964594885.1. Classification (GTDB taxonomy): domain Bacteria; phylum Acidobacteriota; class Terriglobia; order Acidiferrales; family UBA7541; genus Acidiferrum. Next base: position 31,528 of record CAZQOB010000019.1, on the reverse strand, counting down.
CATCCGCTCCTTGCCGCTGTCCAAACACGGCTACTCCTGGGCCTAACTTCGGTGTGTGCCTGCCGCAACCAGAGCGGGCAACCCTATCCGGACTTCCACATTCCTACTCGGCCAAGGGTGTGCCTCTGCCGAGCTGCTTTTCGTCACAGCGGCGGGCTCGGTCACGTCTCCATCGATTGTCCGGAGGTTCCGTCCAATGAAACTTCGCCCAGTCCTGTGTTTCGCACTGATCAATGTCCTGGCAGCGGCGTCGGCAATCGCGCAGCAGCCGGCATCTCCTCCCGCTAACGAAAAGCAGTCCAAGAAACAGCGCAAGCAAGCCCTTAAAGAGCTCAACGACACGCAGCGAGAGTGGCTCGAAGAGGAAGCGATCTACATCATTACTCCCGATGAGCGCGCAGCTTTCTTGAAGCTCGGCACCAACGAGGAACGCGACCAGTTCATTGAACACTTCTTCCAAGTTCGCAATCCGGATCCCGAATCCCCAGAGAACTCATTTAAGGAAGAGCACTATCGCCGCATCGCTTACGCCAACGAACACTTTGCTTCCGGGGTACCCGGCTGGAGAACCGATCGCGGCCACATCTACATTCTCTGGGGTCCGCCCGACGAGATCGAAGCGCATCCGACCGGCGGCACCTACGATCGCCCGCTGTGGCAAGGCGGCGGGCAAACCCAGACCTACGCGTGGGAGCTCTGGCGCTATCGGCACAACGACCTGGGCGACAACATCGAACTCGAATTTGTCGATCCCAGCGGCTCCGGCGAATATCACCTGACGCGCGATCCCGGCGAAAAGGACGCGCTGGCACATGTACCCGGCTTGGCGCCAAGCCTCAGCGAAATCATGAACGGGGGCAGCAAGGCCGGCCGCTTCAGCAACTCCAATGGCACCACACTTCCAGCACCGATCGGCAGTGTTCCTGCGAGTCAGGATGAGTTCGCGACGCTTGACCTCTACTTCCGTGCGATGCGTCCGCCGGAACATCTGAAGGATTTGACGGCGTACGTCTCGCATCGCGTCTTCGGCAATCCCATTCACATGGACTATGCTGTGGACTTTCTGCGCATCACCAGCGACTCCGTGCTGGTGCCCATTACGCTGCAGATCCCCAATCGCCAACTGGCGTATCGCGACAACAAGGGCGTCGAATCCGCGACGCTCAATCTCTACGCGCGGATCGCTTCGCCGTCTGGCCAGGTGGTGCAGACGTTTGAAGAGACGATCGCCCGCGATATTCCGGCCAGCCTGTTCGAGAAGATGGCCGGGCAGTCCTCCATCTTCCAGAAAGCCGTTCCCTTGCGCCCGGGTCTCTACCGCCTCGACGTCGTGGTGAAAGACACGCAGAGCGGTAATGTCGGCGTCGTGGAAACCGCGATCCGCGTTCCGCGATTCGGAGTAGAAACGCTCAATGCCAGCACCCTGATCCTTGCCGACAAGATCGAGCCTGTCCCCGCGCGGCAAGTCGGCCTCGGCCCTTTCGTGCTGGGCTCGTACAAGGTTCGCCCGCGGCTCTCGCGTGAGTTCTCCAATTCCGAATATCTGGGGCTATTCCTGCAGCTCTACAATCTCCAACGCGACCCGGCCATACAAAAATCCAGCGTGCAGGTGACCTACCAGCTGGTGAAATGTCACGAGCAGGTGTGGGAGGCCAGCGAATCATCTCAGACCATCGGGCAAACCGGAGAGCAGATCACGCTCAACCGTACGATTCCGCTGGCCGCATTTGCCCCGGGCGCGTATACCTTAACCGTGATCGCGCGTGACCGCGTCTCCGGTCAACTGCTTTCTCGGACTGCCGATCTTCAAATCAAGCCGTAAGCCGGGGCGCCTTGGGAACCTCGCCGCACTTGTGCTAACGTTTTTTCTTCATGAAAAAACGTATCGGCGTACTGCTGAGTGGACGTGGCTCGAATTTTGAGGCGCTGGCGGATAGTGTCGCGGCGGACCGCATCCCCAACGCAGAAATTGCGCTCATCCTCAGCAATCGCGAAGGCGCGCCCGGAACTGCTCGCGCCCAGGCTCGCGGTCTTGCCACTCGCGTGATTCCATCCAAAGGTCTCGAGCGCGAAACCTACGACCGGCAAGTCGTCGCGGCGTTGCAAGAAGCGAGAGTGGATCTCGTCTGTCTTGCTGGCTATATGCGGCTGCTTTCGCCTTACTTTGTCGCAGCGTTTCCAGAGCGCATCCTCAATATTCACCCTTCGCTGCTGCCGTCTTTTCCCGGCCTCGAATCGCAGAAGCAGGCGCTCGACTATGGCGTAAAATTCGCAGGCTGCACGGTTCATTTTGTTGATGAAAATCTCGACGCCGGGCCCATCATTCTGCAAGCGGTCGTTCGAGTCGAGGACCACGATACGGAAGAGACGCTTAGCTCGCGCATCCTCAAAGAAGAGCATCGCATCTACTCCGAAGCTGTAAAGATTGTTTTGGAAGGGAACTACAAAATCACCGGCCGCCGGGTCATTGCAACCACGAAAGGAAATGTAGTCGCCGGTCTTTAGACCGGTTCTTTTCCCATGTCCACCGCCACCTTCAAGCCCGTCGAAGAGCAGCTCAGCTATTTGAAAAAGGGCGTAGCTGAAATCATTCCCGAGGAACAACTCAAGGCCGACCTCGAAAAGTCCCGTAAGACTGGCAAGCCGCTGCGCGTCTATCTCGGCGTCGATCCCACCGCGCCCGATCTGCATTTAGGCCACACCGTCGTGCTGCGCAAGCTGAAACATTTTCAAGACCTCGGCCACACTGCGGTGTTTCTCATCGGTGATTTCTCGGCCATGATCGGCGATCCCACAGGCGTCTCGGAAACCCGCCCGCCGCTTACTCGCGAACAGGTGGACGCCAACGCCAAGACCTATCTCGATCAGGTGTTCAAAATCCTGGACCGCGAAAAAACCGAAGTCCGCTACAACAGCGAATGGCTAGGCAAAATGAGCGCCACCGATGTGGTTCGCCTTTGTTCACACTATCGCCTGGCGCGTATGCTGGAGCGAGAAGACTTCCGCTCACGGCTGCAAAACGCACAGCCAATCTCTGTCCATGAACTACTCTACCCGCTGCTCACTGCGTTCGATGCCGTTTCGCTCAAATCCGACGCCGAACTCGGCGCCACGGAACAAAAATTCAATCTGCTCGTCCACCGCGAAATCCAGCGCGAATACGGACTACCCGGCCAGTCAATTCTTACCATGCCGATCCTGGTCGGCCTCGATGGCTCGCGCAAAATGTCCAAGAGCTTCGGCAACTACGTCGGCATCGCTGAGCCGCCGCAGGAAATGTTCGGCAAGCTCATGTCCATTCCCGACGAATTGATGTGGAACTACTACGAACTGGCCACCGACCGCACGGAAGGCGAAATCGCGCAGCTAAAGAACAAAGTTGCTGCAGGCAAACTGCATCCCATGGACGCAAAAATGAAGCTCGGCGAAGAAATCGTGTCCACTTTTCACGGCGCCGAGGCCGGCCGCAAAGCCGCCGACAACTTCCAGCGCGTCTTCCGCGACCGCCAGGCGCCCGCCGAGGCGCCGATTCACAGAATCCAACGCGGTCCGGGCAAGAAACTGACGGCTTTAATGGTGGACTTGAATCTCGCTCCTTCGAAAAGCGAAGCCGAGCGGCTGATCAAACAAGGCGGCGTGGAAATCAACACTCAACGCGTGGACGACTTCCGAAAGGACGTCGACTTAACACAAGCCGGAGAATTTCTCCTTCGTGCCGGCAAGAAAAAATTCCTTCGCGTCGTCGTTGAGTAGGATCAACCGTCCAGATTTGTCATTCCGGGCGGAGCGAAGCCGATCTCCCTGCGCTTTTTCTAGCTGCCCGCCGCTCTTCACTGATCCCCGCCCACCTCGTCAAAATAGGTCGCGCAGTTCTCCAGCCGCCCTTCGGTCCCGTCGTGCACCGCAAATTTTGCGCGCTTGCTCTCTTCATAACCGTTGCGCCACAACGAAGCGCTGCCGTACCCGCCGTCCTTGTTGAGCGCATAAAAATAAATGTGAAACGTCCCCAGTTTCTTCTTGTCGTTGTTGTAATTTCGCGCCACGCGATGCATCGCCTCCAGGCAGGCGTCTTTCGGCGACAGGCCTTTGCGCATCATCTCCACGATGGTGTGCCCGCCGGAAATTTTGATATTTTCCTCGCCCTTGCCCGTCGAGCCTGCGCCGCCCACATCGCCATCCACATAGAGTCCGGCGCCGATGATCGGCGAATCGCCCACGCGCCCAGGAATTTTCCACGACAACCCCGAAGTCGTGGTCGTCCCGGAAATTTCGCCCTTGGCATTCACCGCCAGGCAATTGATCGTTCCCGTCGGAGGATCTTTGATCACTTCCAGCGCCCGCGCCATCAGCACTTCATCGTTGCCGCAAATGTCCGCCAGCCGCTCCTGGAATTCTGACGAATCCAGCAGATGTGCACCGCGCGAAGCCACTTTTCCGTTCCATTCAGGACTGTCAATTCCGGGCCGCCAGTTGAACGAATTCGCAGCTTTCCACGCCAGCCAGATTTTGCGCGAATGTTCGGTCAGCAGGTTCATTTCTTCGAAGCCCTGCGCCACCGCGAATCGCCGCGCCCCGTCGCCGACGACCATCACGTGATTCGTTCGCTCCATCACCGTTTTCGCCAGCCGCGCCACATTCTTGATTCGCCGCACGCTGGCCACCGAACCCGCGCGCCGCGTCGGCCCATGCATCACGCTGGCGTCAAGTTCCACTTCGCCCTCTTCATTCGGCAGTCCCCCGTAGCCCACTGAATCGTCATTCGGGTCGTCCTCCACCACCGTCACCGCAGCCACTGCGGCTTCCAATGTGTCGCCCCCGGCCTTCAGGATGTCCATGCCTTTCTGCAATGCCTTCACGCCGTTGGCGCTGGAAATCATGATCGGCCGCTTGCCCTGCGTGCTTTGCACTACTGGGTGCCCGAGCGCCCCGCGCGTCGCGCCATGGCCTGAGACTCCTGTGAGCAAATCTTTCGTTCCGGCAATCGCCGTCCCCGCCAGCGACGTCAAAAAGAACTTCCGCCTAGACCACAAGCTCATAACTTCATCCTCCACAGTTCAATAATTGCGACCCGCAACTATACACCCGTTCGCCGCGCGCACCGCCCGGGCGCCATCAGCAAAGTTGCGCGACGTCTAGCTCTAGTTTTGTTGGTTCAATCTGCGCTGCCCGCGCTAGGCTTTAGCCGCCATGGCCTTAGCACGCGCGGTCTTGGCTTCCCACGCATCGCGCAGCTTTTCCCGCGCTGCAAGTACGTGCTTCTTTGCCTCGTCAATGTTCGAATAAACCTTGGTGCCCTTGATCGCGTTGCACGGCTTGCAGCACGCCACCAGATTCTCTGGCGTTTTCTTGCCTTTGCGCGCCCGCGGAACTACAAAGTCCACGGTCATCATCAACGCATTCTCGAAACTCTCCCGCCCATCCAGTCCGCAATACCGGCAGCGGTAATTATCCCTTTCGAGAATCGGTAGGGCCTCCTTTACCGTAACTGGTGCTTCTACCAGGCTGAAGTTCAACAAGCTCAGTGGCATGGCGTTCCTCCACGGCGGAAGTCATCCCAAGCGGATTTTCTGACTCCCGCCCCTCGCAGCGTTTGAACTTAGGCCAGCGGTTTGCGCGTGTCAATCCGGGACTATCCGGGGACTATTGCCAATCCGGCAGTTCCCGCTTTCCCGTCAGGTGCTCAGCCGCCCAGCGCCCCAAGTACACACTCTGCGCCACGCCGTGCCCGGAGTAGCCTCCCAACACAAGCACATTTTTATTTTGCGGATGCCGGCGAAATACCGGGACGAAATGTTTCGTGATGAGAATCGGCCCGCACCACCGGTGCGTCACTTTGATCGTCTTCAGCGCCGGATGGAGTGCCCGTACCCGTTTCTCCAGGCTGTGCAGGCGTTCCGCAGCTTCTCCCTTCCCCCCATCAATCCCCTCCAGCCCACTCCACAACTTCCGCTCCTTGCTGGAATCCTCATCATCGCGAACTGACTCGCCCCACCCGGGCACCAGCCCGCTGCCAAAAATCATTCCGCCATTTTTCATCCGCCGTCCCCACAGATACGGCAAGTCCACTGTATAAAACGGCCTTCCCGAAGCCATTCCAATCGCTGCCAGTTGTTTGTTGCTTAAATGTGCCGTCGCAATTGCAAATGTCAACTTTGCCTCGGCTGATTCCTGCGCCGCAAAAATCTCGCCGCCAAGTTCCAGAGAGCCTGCATTCGTCGCGACCAACACGTGTCCCGCGTCAATCTTGCCTTCAGCTGTTCGCCCTTTCCGCTTGTATCTCACCGCCAGCCGCACCGGGTGACTCATTTCAATTCCGAGGACCCTCGCTTCTTCCACAATCTGCGCTCCGGCCCGTGCCGCCGCCCGCGCCAACCCTGCCACCACTTTGCCGGGGTCCACGGTCCCACCCGCCACTTGTCCAACCGCGCGCGTTCGCCCGGAATCCTCCCAATCAATCGGCGAATTCTTCATTGCGTGGACGGCCTTTCCTTCCATCGACTGTTCGCCCCGCGCCAGTTCCCAAACTCCCGGCAGAGTCAGATCTGCCGGCACCCCGAGCTGCCGCAAAATTCTGCGGTAGCCTTTCAGAACATCTCCGAGCCCCGGTAAATCACCCGCCGCGGACTGCGCCAGGGCTATCCCACCTGTTCGCCCGCTGGCCCCGTTGCCGAGCCGTTCCGCCTCCAGCAACAGAACAGACTTCTCCGGCGACAGGCGCGCCAGCGCAGCTGCTGCGCTGAGTCCTGTAAACCCGCCTCCAATTACCACGAAGTCCGCGCGCCCTGGCAGCGCTCTCCGCGAACCGCGAAACCGAACCTTCCACGGCGTTTTTCCCCAGTTCGCCCTTTTGGTCATGGCGGTCTATTTTACTTTGGAGCTGCGCAGTCGCCGTCAGTCGCAGCGGTGGTTTCTAGGTTCGTTTTTTTCGACACCCAAGAATTTCGCTTGACAAGTCAGTAAGTGGTGCCTTACCGTAAGGCATGACTTACCAAGATCAACAGCTTGACGCCCTCGGCGACTCCACCCGCCGCGCCATCCTGGCTCGCCTCCTCTCCGGCCCGCTCCCCGTCGGCGAACTCGCCCGCGAATTCCCAATCAGCCGCCCAGCCGTCTCCCAGCACCTTCGCATTCTGAAAGACGCCAACCTCGTCGCCGACCGCCGCGCCGGCAACCGCCGCCTCTACCGACTCAACCTCGAAGGCTTCAAAACCCTCCGCGAATACTTCGAGCTCTTTTGGGGACAAGCTTTGCACGCCTTTCAGCGCAAGATCGACGAAATCGCAAAACAGGAGGAACCATGAACAGCGCAGCCGCAAACTCGCCCACCCAGGACACGGCGGTAAGAAAAAGCGTCACGGTCCGCGCCGGCGTCGAACGCGCGTTTGAAGTCTTCACCGCAGGCTTCGACTCCTGGTGGCCCCGCAGTCACCACATCGGCAAATCGCCCATGACCCGCGCCGTCATCGAAGGCCGCGTCGGTGGCCGCTGCTACAACGAACAAACCGATGGCAGCGATTGTCCCTGGGGCCGGGTCACGGCTTGGGAGCCACCCAAGCGTTTCACCATCGCATGGATGATTTCGCCACAGTGGCAATACGAGCCAGAACTCGCCAAAGCCAGCGAAGTCGAAATTGTCTTCACGCCCGAAGCGAACGGATTGACTCGCGTGGATCTCGAGCATCGCAATTTCAGCCGCATGGGTGCGGGTTGGGAGACGATGCGCGATGGCGTTGGCGCCGAAGGCGGCTGGGGCAGCCTGTTACAGCTGTTTGCTGCCGAAGTAGAAAAATCCGCTTGAAAGCCATTTGACGAAATATATTTAGTACCGCGCTTCCTAACTGGTCTTGGTCCGCTGTGCCAAAGAAGATCTGCTCCGCGCGTGCGAAGAACGCTCGATCACGGTCGGATTTTTGCAAGAAAGTGTATTGAAGGGAAACGAAAAACCATGAAAGCCACTGTGCTCTACCGCATCGCCGCCGTAATTTTGTTGCTTTTCGCTCTCGGTCACACCATCGGCTTTCTCACCTTTCGCCCGCACAGCGCGGAGGCCGTCGCCGTGTACGACTCTATGAACAGCGTGCACTTTACGGAAGGCGGCACCAGCTTCAGCTACGGAAACTTCTACCGCGGCTTTGGACTGTCAATCAGCGTCTCTATGGTTTTCTCCGCGTTTCTCTCGTGGCATTTAGGCGGGCTCGCCAAGACCACACCGCAAGCCATTGGCATGATCGGCTGGCTCTTCTGTGCCGTGCAGGTCTCCGGCATCGTCACCGGCTGGATCTATTTTTCTTACGTCCAGGCTCTGTTCGCCGCCGCTGTCGCCCTCTGCCTAGGCCTCGCCGCCGCTTTCGTCCCATCTACACCGCGCCCGGCCTGAGCAAACTTCGCCTTCGCGGTCTCTTGGTCGGCCCCAACGGCGCGGGCAAAACCACCACTCTCAAAATGGTTTGCCGGACTTCTTGCGCCAACTTCCGGCGCTATCTCCGTAAATCAAACCGACGTTTTCGCCGACACTGAAAAAGCCCAGCAATACATCGGCTATCTTTCCGATTTTTTCTCAGTGTACGACGACCTAAAAGTCTGGGAATACGTAGACTACTTCGCGCGCGCTTACAAAATGAATCCCGCCGTCATCCCCGATCGCGTCCGCGAAGTGATCCGCCAGCTTGGCCTCGAAACCAAGTACGACTCTTTTGTCGGTGGCCTCTCGCGCGGCATGAAGCAACGGCTTGGCATTGCCCGTGCTATCGTTCATGATCCGCCACTGCTGGTTCTCGATGAGCCTGCCTCCGGCCTGGATCCCAAGGCTCGAGCCGAGCTCAAGGATTTGCTCCGCAGCATGAATCGCGAGGGCAAGACGATCTTCATCACTTCTCACGTGCTTTCGGATCTTCAGGAAATCTGCACCTCATTAGCGATCCTCGAAAAAGGCAAGCTCCTTCGCCACGGCAAAACCCCGGACGTCATGCGCGACGCCGGCCGCACGCGACACATCACCGTCAAGCTTGCCGCTGCCGGTTTTGCGCTCGATTCCTGGTTCGCCGCCCGCCAGGACATTGCCGAACTGCATTCCGCTGCCGACACCGCTTCCTTCGCGTTTCCTGGCGCCAATTCTGAACTCGCCGCGCTGGTCCGCGATCTGGTCAATGCCGGTGCTCCCGTCTGTGCCGTCGAAGAGTCAGTCGAAACCCTCGAACGGCTCTTTGCGCGCCTTTCCACGGGAGAAGTAATGTGATCTCGCGCTTCTCCAATCCCGAATTCCTGCGCAACGTCCGTTCGCAGCTGAGGCCCAAGAAGATGCTCGTCGTAGCCTTCATCTGCGCGGTCCTCTCGCTGTCCACCGCCTACGGTTTTCTCCACAACACGCCAGAGGCAATTCGTGACACCGAAGCTCGGAATCTCCTCGAGTTCACACTCTACGCACAGGCTCTAGTCCTCGGTGCTGGCGGCAGCATCGCTTGCCTCAACAACATCTTTAAGGAGAAAGAGCGCAACTCCTTTGACTTTCAGCGCAGCACTCGGCTCACCTCGGTCGAGTTAACCCTTGGCAAGCTCTTGGGCACTCCCGTATTCATGTATTTCGTCTGTGCCTGTCTCATGCCACTTTCCCTAGTCGCCGCCACCCTAGCTCATACTGGACTGTCCTTCTTCGTTGCTGCCTATGTGGTAATGCTGGTCTCGTCGCTAGCACTTCATTCGCTCGCCCTGCTGCTTTCTGTTTTGTCGATTCGCGGCTCGCAAACCGGTGGCATCATTCTGATTCTCATCGCCCTGTGGATCAGCGCTTACCGTGGGAACTTCTATCCGGGATATGCCTTCCATCTGGGCGCTCTTGGCCCATTCTTTGCACCTCAGCTGGTCGAGCAGACTGCCTGGAGTCCAGGAGCCTTAGAAAGAAAGTTGGCTTTTGGAGATTACTCGTACTACGAGTCTCACGGGATGGTGGACGTGTTCTTCGGAGTGCACGTAAACCACGTTCCGGTTACGTTGATAGTCGATTCAATCCTTATGTTCTGGTTTCTTCTGGCTGTCATTCGAAATATCAAACGCGATCCTGCGGAATATGAACTTTATTCTCCATGGCAGTTTATAGGTCTGACGATCTTTCTGAATGTCGTGTTAGTGGCTTTTTTCAACTGGCGATGGGCTCCGCGTTATGGTCCTTCGATCTACCTGCTCACTTTAAATTCCGGCATTTTCCTCCTACTCGGTCTAGCCCTTCTACGTAACCGCGAGCGGATGCGTGCGATCGTCCGTCGCCGCTCTCAAGGCCCCTCGTGGATCGACCTTTGCTGGCCCTCTCCGTTGCTTTTCGCAGCGGCCATCATGGTGGCCACCTTAATAATCATTAGCACCGTTTTAGCTGGAACATTGCCTCGTTCTAGCTTAGGCCTCTTTGTCTTTATCGTTTTCTTTGCCATCCTCTGGCTGGTTCGTGATCTGCAATTTTTGCAGTGGGCCTGCCTGCGCAGGGGAAAGAACTCCCTCGTCATGGGTGTTCTGTATTTGGCGATCTTTTATATCTGTACCTCAACAGTCTTTACCGCCCTCGGTCTGTTCGAACCCGATTCTGCGTCACTGACAGCTTTCCTCTTCCCAACCCCTCTGTACTACCTCAATCCCTACACTTGGGCTCAACGTCCCGCCATCTGGACCGCTGCTTTCCTTTTCCAATTCCTGGTCATCGGCGTTCTGTTCCACCTTCAAAAGCAGCAGCTCACCGATCTGGCGGGCGACGCCACCGCAACCGCAGAACCTCAGCCCTCGTCCTGATTCATCCCGCTTGTCACTCAAGCCCAACGCGGTGCAGCATATCGGCGTATCGCGGATCGGGACGCAGATTTTCAAATCGAGGATCGACTTTGAGCGTCGCTAGCCACATATTGCGCTGGTCATAGGCGCGGTTGAGCAGGGAAAAGGCCTTGTCCTTTTCTCCCAGCCGTGCGTAAATTGCCGCCGTATCCATATCAATGCCAGGGCCTAAGTCCGCTCCAGCGCTTATCTGCTTCAATGTCTCTCTCCAGTATCCGGCCGCTCCGGCGGCCCGATAGGCTTGCCCGCGCGCGTTGGCCTGGTCGGCGCTGCGTCCTACCTGAGCAGCGTCAATTTTCCATTCAGTCACCGCCTCTTCAAAGCGGCCAGCCTGTTCAAGAGCGCCGATCAAAAAGTGTCGTGCCATCTGGATGGAGGGGTCCGAGTCGAGTACCTTTCGATATTGCCGAATCGCTTCGTCATTGTTATCCGCATAGAAGTAAGCCCTCCCGACAAACGTCGCAATGGCCGGAGATAACGGATCAAGTTCCTGCGCCCGTTTCATCTGCTCCAGCGCTTCGCTGTGCCTTCCCATACTCATCAAAAACGTGGCGTAGTAAAAGTGGCCTATAGAGTAATTTGGATTCAGTTCGATCGCTTGGTTGTACTCCGCGTCCGCTTTGCTCCAGTTCCAGTCGTAGTTCGCGCTGATTAGCGCCAGCGATGTGTGGGCCTCGGCCAGTGAATCGTCCAGCTCCACGGCTTTCAGCGCCGCAACCCTAGCCTTGGGCATCGCTTCCTGAGTGGGTGCAGCTCCGGAAATCGCCAGCACGAAATTAGAATCGGCCAGCCCAGCATACGCCAGGGCATTATTCGGATCGCGCTCGATGGCTTTCTGAAAATAGGTGATACCGCGCTGCAGGTCCACGTCCGACCGCCGGCTCCAGTAGTACCTGCCCCGCAGGTACATCTCGTAGGCCTCGAAGTCCCGCGTGTACCGTTTGTGAAGCGATTGTTGCTGTTGAGGGCTGAGCCGGGTTTCAAGCTTGCCTGCAATCTCGCTCGCGATGTCTTCCTGCAAGTTCTGGATATCTGAGACCTTGCGATCGTATTGCTCGCCCCAAATGTGCGTGCCATCGGTTGCGTCCACCAGCTCGGCCATCACCGCCATCCGGTCACCATGAAAAGCGATCCTTCCAGTCATCACACTGCGAACGCCAAGATCGCGGCCAATCTGTTGGGGATCGCCCTGGCGGCTCCGATACCGGGAAGCTGATCCCATCGAAATTACCTTCAAATTGCCGAGCCTCGAGAGATGATCAATCGCGCTCTGGGTGATTCCATCCGCCAGAAAATCGGTCTCGGGATTGGGAGTCGCATTTTCAAAGGGAAGAACTGCCACGGAATCGATTGTCTTGTTCACTGCCCGCGACTTGGCTGGATGGCCAAAGAAATAAGCGGACACTGCGACCGCCACAAGACCCACTCCTGCCAGAACGGCTGCCGGCGTTCTCCATTTTCGAGTCGGTGGGCTGGATGTGGCTTGCTCGCCGGAGGTGGCTGGAACCTGTACGACCGCCACAGGCGGGACAGCGTCTTCCAGTTTCCCTATAAACCGATAACCGCGCCGCGCCACCGTTTCGATGTATCTGGGCCGTTCCGCTGAATCGTTCAGCGCCTCCCGTAGTCGCGCCACCGCGCTGTTCAGCCCGTGGTCGAAGTCCACGAACGTGTCTGCTGGCCAAAGCTTTAGCTGCAACTCTTCCCGGGTGATTACTTCGTTCGGACGTTCCAGGAGCATTGCCAGAACCTGCAGCGGCTGCTCCTGCAGCCGGATCCGTCGGCCCTCTTTTGTTAGTTCGCCGGCACGCAAATCGACAGCGAAGGATGCAAAGCGCACGATGTGCGGGTTTCCCAGAGTGTGCGGCATGGGGCTGGAGTTCTCTTGGTTGGAATTCTAGCACTTCCTCGTTGTTCCGCGGCTCAAAGTCACTAGCCGCATAGGCCTCCATTTTGACCGTAAGTCTTTGTTGCACAGCGGATTTCCCCGTTACCGAGGCGTGTTGAAACCGTGCGTCGCGTTGCATTGATCGTCTCCAGCTCTTTGTTCGAGAGTTCGGCCCGTACCCGGTTTGGCTATCGGGAGCGCACCGTGACCTGGACTCGATCCCTTGTGATTCTGGCGATTGTTGCCGCGCAAACCGCTGGCAACAGAGTCGCGCAAAATCGTCCGGGCGTCCCACGCTTTGTATGCAACGCTGGTTACACTCAGCCAGAGTGTGACCGGGAAATGGCGGTGCTGAAAAAAGTGCTGGAGAAATATCCCGTGGCCAAATTGGGGGAGTGGACGTGGGTCATCGTGCAAACCGACGAATGGAGGCCGATCTTGCAGACCCGGGGCCTCGATCCTAATACGCCCGCTCTCACCTACCCTGCCAAAAGGCAGACGTTCTTGGAGCAATCCCTGCTGCTCAAGACATCTGTGCGCGGTTCCGCGTTAAGCGAGAGATGGCAACTCTCGATCGAAGACTTGCTTGACCTTGCTGTACGGCATGAGTTGGCGCACGGCCTGTGCAACTGCTTCGACGAATACAAAGCCGTCCAAATCGCATGGTCGCTGCGCCTCGGCCGCAAGAGTCGCACGATGGAGCTGGCGGAACTGCGTTTTGCCGAGAGCCACCAGGCGCGCTGACTCTATCTTTTTCTGGTGGGGGCGCGGCACGCCCGGCCTTTGCAGGGGGTGGACTTCACGACCATCGGCCTACCGATGGACACTGACTCGGAGCGCGAGTCACCAGCCATGAATCACGGCGCACGGCTTTCGGATTTACTCGCCCGCACCCAACGGCAGGAAGTACTGCGTGCCTTTCACCGGCTCCTGTACGCGTCGCAACAGTTGTTGCAGGTCCTCGTTCCGCGCCACGAAGTCGATCTCCGAAGTGTCAATCACCAGCAGGTCCGAAGCTTCATACCGGAAAAAGAAATGCTCATACGCTCGCGCAACCTCTTCAATGTATTCGAACGAAATCTGGTTTTCGTCCTTGACCGCTTTTTTCGCGATCCTGGTGCGGAGCACTTCCGGCTTGGCCTGCAGATAAATCACCAGGTCCGGCGGAGGAATGTCTTTAGCCAGCAGTTCGTAGTACCGCTCGTAGAGTTTTAGTTCTTCATCGTCCAGATTGAGGTTGGCGAAAATGCGATCCTTTTGCATCAAAAAATCAGAGAGCAGCGGCGCTGGAGAATCCACGGCGAGCGCCTCACGCAAACGCTTCTGTCGCTCCATCAGGAAATACATTTGCGCGCGGAGAGCCGAACCCGGCTTCTCTTTGTAAAATTCGCTGAGGAAAGGATTGTCTTCGCAATCATAGATGCGCCGCGCATGCAGGCGCTCTGCCAAAATCCGCGCCAGTGTGGACTTGCCTACGCGCAGCGGCCCTTCAATCACAATGTGCTTTGGAGCGTGCGGACCGCGTTGAGTTTTCAACGCGCGCTTGGCTGAGGACGATTCGTGCGTCGCCATCGTGGATGCCCACGAGTATAGCAAAGGGCACTGCAAAGCGCCGCGCCGCCGTATCCGGTGTTCTTCACCGGCACTGCGAAGTAACAACGGGAAGTAACAACGGGAAGTAGCAAAGCCAAAACGAAACAAGAGACGGCACGTCTAAGCTAGCAAATCGGTCCGAACTCTGAAGGTCCGGGTGCTGAACGTGCGCAAACCTCTTGCTTCCTGTTTGGCCCTTGCTGCTTTGCTCTTGTTCGCCACTGGCCGCCACGGTTCCGGTGTCGAAAGCAAAACGCTCAAGCTGGACTCGCAGGAAGGTCTGGAAATCATCAACGCGAAAACGGAAATTGTGGACTATCGCGGCAGACGCGCCCTGCGTCTCTCGCCGCCGAAGGACCACGACCCGGAGCGCGAGTCCATGCTCGCGCTGCTGAAAGATTCAGATTTCAGGAACGGGACGATTGAAGTTGAGGTTGCCGGCCTGCCCATCACCGAAATGGACGCCACCGCCCGCGGCTTCATCGGCATCGTCTTCCGCGTGCAGGAAAAGGGCGCTCGCGCCGAAAACATCTATATCCGCCCCACCAATGGCCGCGCCGACGATCAGTTGCGGCGCAACCATTCCGTGCAGTACGAATCGATTCCCGATTTTCCCTGGCACCGTTTGCGCAAGGAATCGCCCGGCGTATACGAATCCTACGCCGATCTGGAAGCCGGCGCATGGACCAAAATCAAAGTCGATGTGGCGGGAACAAAAGCGCGCCTGTACGTGAATCGAGCGCCGCAGCCATGCTTGATCGTGAACGATCTCAAGCTCGGTGAGTCCCGCGGCCAGGTCGGCCTATGGGCATTCATCGCCACCGACGCTTACTTCTCCAATCTGAAGATAACGTCAGCGAACTAGGGCGACAAGGAGGAGTCATGATTACGCGGCGAAAAGCGTTACGAATGATGACGGTGGCATCGGCGGTAGCTTGGTCCGCTGCGGCGCGCTCCGGCTTCTCGATGGCTGCATCTGTTTTCAAAGAGGAGGGTGGGGCGCCGCCGCTCGCTCCCGGAGCTCCGAATTCAGCGGAGCGCCTTGCGCTGATTGAAGCATTTAAGAAGCAAGCCGAAGGACTGGAACAGAAATACGAAGCGCGTACCCATAAAAGCGATCTGGTGATGCCGTACCGGTTGTTCCGGCCGGAAGCAAAAGGAAAGCTTCCGCTGATTCTCTATCTTTCCGGCAGCGGTGGCCTGGGCACTGACAACCTGAGGCAGCTGGGATTGGGAAACGTTTTTGGGACCCGGGTTTGGCTGCTCCCGGAGAATCAGAAGCGCTTCCCGTGCTACGTCGTCGCACCGCAAACGGACCGCGGCTGGGTGAGATACGACATTTCCAACGGCGTTGATTTCGCGAAGTTGATCCCCGGATTGGGAGACGGAGCGCGCCTAGCTTTCGAGATTGTGGATGGTCTGTGCAAAGAATTCCCGATTGATCAGAGCCGGGTCTACGTAACCGGGCAATCAATGGGAGGTTCCGGAACGTGGCACATGACCGCGCAACGGCCGAAATTCTTTGCCGCGGCCGTCCCGTTGTGCGGCGCCGACACCTCTGAGGATCCGTCACTTTCTATGGCCACGCCAATGTGGAACTTCCATGGCGATGCCGACCAGAACGTTCCGGTAGAGCTGTCGCGCGAGCGGATGGCAACGCTGCGCAAGGCCGGCGGCCATCCTTTATATACCGAGTATCCCGGCGTCGCCCACAACGTGTGGGAGTGGGCCTACACCGAGCCCGAACTTCCCAAATGGCTGTTCGCGCAGCGCCGAAGCTAGCAACCAGCGCGGCTAACGCTATGCAACGCTTCTGCCTTTGACTTCTTGTTTGCAAGCGGCAACGCGCTGTTCGAAAAACTGCCGTTCCATTGGATTGCGCGCGACAGCCAGCGCCGCCTGAAAGTGCCTACGCGCTGGTTCAAGTCTGCCTACCTGCAATTCAAATTCGCCAAGCGCGGCGTGATAGAAGGGATAATCCGCGAGGCGGTCGGACTCCGCGATGGCTCGAATTTCCTGCAGCCCCCGCTCAGGACCTTGAAAATGGCCGGCAGCGATGGCCCGGTTGAGAGCCACAACCGGCGAAGGCCGGATGGCCATCAATTTGTCGTACAACGAGACGATCGTTTTCCAATCCGTGTCTGCTGCTCCGTGCGCGGTGGCGTGAACCCAGGCAATTGCGGCCTCAACGTGAAATTCGCTCAAATCGTGGCCCGAAGCTGAACGATCGAGCAGCCGCTGGCCTTCCGCGATCAGATTGGCATCCCAACGCGAACGATCCTGCTCAAAGAGCGGGCGCAAGTCGCCAGATGCATCTACACGAGCGGGGAGACGCGCGGCATGGAGGCACATCAGCGCGGAGAGAGCGAACGTGGAAGGCGTGGCTGCGAGAGCGTGATCGAGGAGCAGCGCCGTCAGGCGCATCGCTTCGCGACATAAATCGGCCCGCACCGCCGATTCGGAGGAAGCGCCGTGATAGCCTTCGTTGAAGAGAAGATAGAGCGCACGCTGCACGGCCGGAAGCCGCGCGGCGAAATCGTCGGCGCTAGAGACGTCAAACAGTGTCCTGGATCGTGCCAGCACTTTTTTGGCGCGGGAAATGCGTTTCTCCATGGCCGCCTCGCCGCTGACAAACGCGCTGGCCACTTCGGCCACGCTGAAGCCGCACAGAATATGCAGCATGAGCGCAACCTGCGCCTCCTCGGGCAGGCGCGGATGGCAGCAGGAAGACATCATGCGCAGCTGATCATCTTTAATGGCGTGGGCGTGAAAAAGTTCTTCAACGGCGGGAGCGAGAGTCCACTCGCTATCGAGCATGCGCCCGATTTCAGGCGCGAACTTGCGGGCCGTACGCTCCCGCCGCAGAACGTCGCGCGCGCGATTCTTCGCTGTGGCCATGAGCCAAGCGGAGGGGTTCTCCGGCATGCCGCGGAATTTCCACACTTCCAGCGCCCGGCAGAAGGCGTCCTGCACCACGTCTTCTGCCAGCGCGAGGTTTTGCACTCCGAAGATGCGCGTCAAGGTGGCGACCATGCGCCCCGCTTCGCGTCGGAACAGGTGGTCGCTCGGGTCCATCACATGCTCAACTTCATTACCGGCCGCACTTCCACGGAGCCGTCCACTTCGAGGATCGGGCAGCCCTTGGAAAGCTCCGCGGCCTGGTCCAGGTCGCGTGCTTCGATCAAGGTGTAACCGCCGACGATGTCCTTGGCCTCGGGGAAGGGGCCGTCGGTAACTGTTTTCTGCTTGCCCTTCACCAATTTGCCCGCTCGGTCGAGCGGCTGGCCTTTGTCTTTGATATGGCCTTTGTTGCCTAGATCGTTCAGCCAGGCCATCCATTTCTGCATGGTTTGCTGCGCTCGCTCGGGCGATCGTCCCGCTTCGCCGCCGCGATAGAGAAATACAAATTCGCTCATGGTAAGTCCTCCTTTGACCACCTCTAGGTTAAAGACGTTTGAAAGGAGTTGAGCCGACATTTTTCCCAGAAAACGACCCTGGCCATGACGTTTGATGTCGGATAGCCCGGCAGCGGTGCGGCTGGAGGAAAGCAGCAATTATCAGGCAGGCGCTTGCGTTGCACTGTTTTGCGCGGCAGTTCAACTTGCCTGACGATTCCCCGGCAGTTCAACGGCAGAGCATTCGGCTTGTTAGCTACGCAGCCGAACACCATAAGCCCTTGTTTTGGCGTCGGTTAGCTACCAAGCTATCTCCTCTAATTGTTCCCCAACTGTGCCCCTGCATGGAGCCGATCTGCGATAGGCAGACTTGCTGGATCGGCCGAGCTACTTATGTGGCCGGGGAGTGTAGGTCCGGAGAGGAAGGACCTTCGCGTAGTTCGAAAAATCAGGATCAGTCGTGAAGACCGCCCACTGACGCTTGATCGCGACAGCACATAAAAGGATGTCCACAATCGATACCGCAACTCCTTTCGTCCTGCAGCGATTGCCGGCCTTCGCCGCCTCTTCATAGTCGGACGGGTCGATGACTTCGTCCGGAAACGAACGAAGATGTTCCCGCAATTTCTCAAATTGTTCGGCTGCCTTTATGCCCGAGAGGAGCTCTTGTCGAATTAACCCGATCATTCGAATGCGCCCTTCTCGGATGAGTTCCGACAACTCGGCGACTAAGAATCTCTCGTTCGCGCTTAGGCTTTCATTCTTCCGACGAAGCGCCAGCGAAAAAACAGATGTGTCTGCCAAGACATTCATATCCGCTTTGCCTTGCGCTCGCGCTTATAGTCATAACGACGTTCGTAATCAATTTTCCCGAACAGAGAGAGGATTTCTTGTTGTTTGCGATGTTCGATGTACTCCTGTAGTGCCACCGTCACCGTTTCTCGCTTCGTCCGGTGTCGGCCCACTCTCTGCGCCTCTTCCAGCAGAAGGTCATCGATAGCAAGATTGGTAGGCATTGTGCACTCCTATGTGTAGCATAGCACACATTGTGATGTGTAGACTCAATTGTCTTTTATCGGCGGCGATCGTCGCTTCACCTTAGCGTTAATATGAAAATGCTCGTGTTAATGCGCGGATCTCATTCAGCTGCAGTATCGACCGAACGGCACGCGGCGTAATTTGTTACAATGAGCGGAGATAGCCACATCAGTTCCCCGGTAGCTCAACGCTAGAGCATTCGGCTGTTAACAGAGGACTGAAATTCACATAACTCGTTTCTCTGGCGTCAGTTAAGGCCTCCGAGCACAGATACCGAGTGATCTTTGATTACATGATTGCGGAACCAGACGTTCATGCACGGCTTCATGCGTTAGAGCTACACGGCGAAGGTGCTCGCGTGAGGCACCACTATTGCTGTCCAATCCGCTTCGTTTCACGCGAAAAACTTACACGGCACGACAAATTGTTGCTGGCCTTCGATGCATTTGCATTTTCGCGAGCAACGGGGAAACTGCCTGCCGTCGCCAAAATAGTCTATGGTCAACGATATTCAACAGTTAAAGTGGCCTTGGGCAAACCCGGATGTCCCCCGGTAACGGTAGCGCCCAGGGTCCGCGCGATATCGGAAAGTGCACCCGTCCAGCGTTTATGCTTCGGTTCGCATCCCAAGGATGGGCAAGCTGGCGTAGGTTGACCTTCAGCTGATCAGATTCCGAACTGGACGGGCTTGTATTCCGAACTGGACGACCCTATACCCCGAAACAGACGGACGAAGGATCGATTCCATTGGCTGCTCCGACTGCAAAACTATTCCCAAGATTTGCCGCAGACCGTCTAACAGCTGCACTTAAAGATACGCCGGTCGTAATGGTCAACGGTCCACGGCAAAGCGGCAAGACGACGATGGTCCGTGAGTTCGGCAGCAAGAACCGGACCTACGTTACCCTGGACGACGATACGGTACTGGAATCCGTCCGCAATGACCCGAGTGGGTTCGTACGCGGCTTGGATATGGCCATTGTGGATGAGGTTCAGCGAGCTCCGGACCTCCTGCGTGCCATCAAAAAGTCTGTCGACGCCGACCGCCGACCGGGACGTTTCCTACTAACCGGTTCAGCCAATGTACTGACTCTGTCCCAGGTTTCTGAAAGCCTTGCCGGGCGAATGGAGATCGTCACTCTCCTGCCGCTCGGCCGTTCCGAAGTCCTGGGCAAGCCTCCTACGTTCTTGGAAAATGCTTTCGCGGGTACGCCCGTGCTCGCCAAGCACATCAAAGCATTTGAGCTTGGTGGACGTGCTCATGGCCGGCGAAGTGTGCCGGACCAGCACTGACGAACGACTTAGAATAAGGGTTGAGTCTGAAGTTGAAGCACGCCCAGAGTAACCGCGCCCGCGTCGGTCTCGATAAACAGAACTTGTCCACTATTCACAATGTAGAACGCCACGTTAATTGTCCCAGTTTGGCGCGTGTTCAATGTGCCCGAAAAACGCCCGTTCGAGTTTGCCGTGAATGTTCCGGTTAGCGGCTGGTTCAGTTGGGGCGTGAATGAGTTATTGACATCTGCATTGACATCTGCCGTGCCAGTCAGACTTCCGACGCCATCGGCTGAGGCTTGGCCATTGGCGTCTATCTCCGAAAGTAGGAAACCTTGGGTGAAGTTTAACGCGTATGGCCCCGTGAACGAAGCAGCAGAGAAAGGCCCAGCAGCTTGTTGCAAAATCATCCCGCTCGTAATGCTGTTCGCGTCCAGTTCAACGAGCATCGCCGGCTCCCCGCCGCCTGACAAATAGAACGCAAACGTAGAGAGCACGCTGGTGCTTCCCGTCAGCGAGACAGTCCCGCGTCCAGTGCCTGTAGAATCCACAGAATAGGTCGCTGTGAAGTTTCCCTTCGTTGGTAGTCCGTCGGCATTGACGTCCAACACTCCACTCCCGATGTTTCCGCCCCCATTGGCAGTAAACAGTCCCGCAGCAGCGGTCGAGACGAAGGCACCGCTTATGCCGAGCGCGCTAAAGGCAAAGTTGCCGGAAACCGCGGAATTAGATGTGAAGGTTCCTGTGTTGCTTCCCTGGCCGATGGCTATTCCACCCGTTTTTCCGAGGACGTTATCAATCTCGACCACTTTCAGATGAGCGGAATCGGCGATGTAGCCAATCAATTCGACTCCTGAAAAAGGGCCCGCGTTGAGCAAGATGTCCGCCCGGCCGAAGGAATCCACGCTGAGCACGCTGCCACTCAAGGGCTGGCTCCTGGACACCGTGCCTCCGTCGTTGATGTCCGCCACGCTGCCCGTTCCCGAGATGCTTCCGGGGCCATCTATATTTATCACGCCTCCCCAGACTAGAAAAAACTTGCCAGGATCAATTCCCGAAAGCGCGAATGTGTACCCGCCTGAAAGCGCGGCCGCGCTGAAGCCGCCGGAAGGGACTGTTTGCGCGTCCATCGTTCCGGTGGATGTCCCCCCAAAATCCAATTCGGCCACCAGAAAGTGTGACCTGGAGACAGCGACGATGCTGAATGTCTCTTTTCCTCGGTTGTCGTTCACTGTGATCGTGCCTCTCCCGTCCGAGCCAATCGAATATGTTCCCCCGCTAATGGTGTTAGGCAAAGAAAAGAAAAAGTCCGCGAAGTCATCCTCCCCGCCGGTGATGTTCCCCGCGCCATCAGCGGTGAGTTGTCCCGCGATGGTGTAGGGGCTGCCGTTCTCGTCCTTCCCGGATACCTCGAAAACATAGCTGCCCTTCAGCAACAACAAGTCTGCAGGATTGCTGATGTTCGTAACGGATGAAACCGATTTTGTGTTGTCGGCAGTGGAGGTAGCAGTGATCGTTACGGTATTCCCAGCGGGAACTGCGGCAGGCGCTGTGTAGGTGGTAGTCCCGCCACTCGCTGTGTGCACCGGACTAAACGAGCCGCACGCGCCCGCGCTACCGCACGTGACCGACCAGTCCACGCCGACATTCGAAGGGTCATTTGAGACGACCGCGGCGACCATCGCCGTCGCGCTTTCCAGCATGGATGGCGGCGGCGCGTTCGTGAAGGAGACCTCGATTGGAAAACTAGGGGGCGGGGTAATGGTGATATTGGCCGAGACGGATTGTGTGTGCTCGGCAGTAGAGGTGGCAGTAATCGTTACCGTCTTGCTGCTCGGCACCGCATTCGGCGCCGTATACGTCATGGGACTGCCGCTGCTGGTATGAGGCGGGCTGAAGGACCCGCAATCGCCCACGCAAGTGAGAGACCAGTCCACACCGGCACTTGAAGCGTCATTGGAAATGACTGCTGTGAACGTCGCTGAGGAACCCACTTGCACAGACGACGGCGGCGTTCCCATGAACCCGACGGAAATCGCTGGCGGTGACGGAGCCGCAGCTCCTCCCCCGCATCCCGCCAGTAATCCAACCGCGCCAACAATCGCAGTCAATAAAATCAAGCAACTACGTTTGTCACTCATGACTTCCTCGCTGTTGTATTCCTCAGCCGTTTGCTGTTCCGGTTTTCAGTGCTGCGTTGCGTCAATCGGGCAGCTTCGTGCGCTTGCTGACGTATAGGTCGCGGCCACCCGAGAAGCCAGGGAGGTCAGTGCGCGTCGAGAAAAAGTAGAGCTCTGTGGCGTCCCAGGAGAGCGCCGGCGCCCCGTCGAAAAACGGGGAGTTGACGAATACGACTGTTCCAGGAGGATCGGCTGGAACCCAGGAAGGGCAAGGCGGTGGAGCCAGGACCCGCCACTCACAGTTGATCGGTACCGGCGGCAGCCAATTTTGATCCTGCGTCGTGGCGCGCGTCGAGACCCACAGGTTTTCGCTGGCGAGGCTGCCCGGACGACCTGTCGAAAGGATCATCTCGAGGCCGTCGCGTCGGCGGATTGCGGTGCGTGTATCCCGAAAGGGCGAGTTCAATGCGTCGACGGGCGTTCCCGGTCCCCACAGCCCCTGCGTATTGCAGCTTGCGAGGTCTTCGTTGCAAGTGCTTACGAAGATGTCGAAAGCGTCCTCACCCCCGCCAATGGACCTGCGTGTGAAATAAAGAAAGCGCACGCCTGTGTCGTCCTCGAAGTAGTTGGGGCCTGCCTGGTCAAAACCCGGCGTGTTGATCGTGCAGCCCAAGTTGATTGGAGTCTCCCACCCGAGGTCGTCGCGCTTGTCCTGGCGGTGGGCAACCCACAGGTCCAGCCCGCCGCAGCCCCCCGGACGGTTGCTGTGGAAGTACAGCCAGTGGCCGTCGGTGGTCAGGTTGGGGGCGAAATCGCGGAACGCACTATTCACGACCGGACCGAGATTAATCGGTACCTGCCAGCAATCGTCCAGGCTGTCGCGTTGCGTGACCCAGAGGTCGTAGTCGCCGAGTCCAATTCGGCCACGACTGTCGGGGCCTGGTCGCGTCGAGGCGAAGAAGAGGCTCAAGCCGTCCTTGGAGAGCGCCGGGTGTGAGTCGTCCGACGCTGAGTTGACGACGGCTGGGCAAGCGGTACCATCGCCCAGGATGATGGCGTTGAGATTCACCGGTGCCGACCACGCCGAAAACTGCTGCGCGCCCGTTGGGGAGGCCCAGAAAAGCCCGAGCAACGCCACTGGTAGGAACCTGACTAACTTCCTCGTGCCTTGATTCTGCATTTTTTGTCTCCTCGCTCGTGTCTATTCCCAAATGGGAAGCGCTTATGGCTTGTCGTCGTTGTCGAGATCCGCTTCCGTGAGAAACCTTTCGTTGCCAGCGTTCTCCAGCATCAAGCCTGCACTTCCATCGCTTCCCACCGCGTGACCGTTGTTGGCCTGCGCTCTTGCAGCTGGTGTGCATCCGAAACCCACTACAAGACCTGCAGCTGCAAGCATCAGGCCCGGTGCGCGAAGCACTTTCGACAATCTTGATTTCATGGGCTCTTTCGTTTACGCATCGGCGAGCTGGGCGTCCGTGCCACTCGGATCTGAGCGCCCACTCCCGTTCTGCTTTTGTAAGTGGTGAGACACAACAAAACGTGACAACTGTTTTTTGGCAAGACCTCGGAAACTTTGAGACTTATAATTGCCGCCAGCTACTGACGAGCACAAAACAGAGTGATTCCTGAACAATTCACGGCACAAGAACAGATCTCTTTGGCAGAGCGCATTCGCGCTGGCGATGGTTCAGCAGAAGAAGACTTGGTGCGTTGGTTCGGCCAGCGTGTTCTTCGCCTGCTCATAGCCCGGACACGCGACCCAGAAGCTGCCCGCGAGTTGGCACAGGAGGTTCTGATCGGGGTTCTGCGTGCACTGCGGAATGGCGATTTGCGCGAAAAGGAGCGGCTGGCTGCCTTTGTTCACGGCACAGCTCGGAACGTGGCGAACAACTATCTGCGTGAGCGCAGCCAGAATCCCGTTCTTGTTCCCTTGGAGCCGGATCACGCGATCGCCCTGCCCGCGAGCGCATTGGAGAATTCGGAGCAACTCAGCTTGGTTCATCGGGCACTGGAGCGGCTTGAGGCCGCGGAGCGAACCGTTCTGCTTCTCACCCTCGTGCAGGGCTTGAAACCCGGCCAGATCGCGGAACGGCTCGGTTGTACCCCAGAAGTAGCCCGAAAGCGAAAATCCCGGGCGTTAAAGAAGGTGCAGGAAACCGTCAGAAAGTTGTCACGAAAATGACGCCGAAACCACTTACAGATGGATGGGTGTGATGAATTGCGACAAAGTCAAGCGAGAGGAACTTGTTGAGCGATATCTTCTGGACCAGTTGGACGAGTCGCTGCGAGAGGAGTTTGAATTGCACTATTTCACGTGCCCCAGATGCTTTGATGAAGTACGCTTGTTACAGGACCTACGAAGCGAACTGCCGGCTGTTGCCACGACGGCATTAGGGGCAAAAGTTGAGACCGTGCACCGCTGGCGGTGGGTATGGCTGGGGGCTTTGGCTTCCGCGCTCCTACTGGTCAGCGTTGGCGTATGGTTTCGAAGAGCACTAAACCCAAGTCACGTTTCGCCTATCCAGTCTAGCGCGACGCCTCCGGAGGCTGTCTCAAGCCAGCAAGCGCCGATGAGCCGACAACCGACGCTCGCCGACTTGGCAAGCGTCGAGGCCCCAACTTACGCGGCGACGACTCTTCGTAGTACATCCGACGAGACTTCGCTTCGCTTTCGCAAGGCGATGGAGTACTACCAGAAACAGGAATACAGGCAGGCTGCGGCCGGGCTTCTCTTAGCAAAGCGGGCAGATTCTCAGCGGCCTGATATTCACTTTTATTTGGGCGCATGTTATTTGGTCACTGGGCAAACGGAGCGGTCCGCCGCGGAATTCGAGCGCACGATCGAATTTGGCAATTCGCCTTACTTGCAGGACGCGCATTTTTATCTGGCCAAGGCGCATCTTCGCCAGGAAAACGTCGCGGCTTCCCGAGATGAATTGCGAAAAGTCATCCAACTGCACGGCGAACGAGAACCCCAGGCAGTCAAACTGCTGCAGCAAATCGATGCAGTTGTCAAGGGGCGACCCTAGCCGTTCTGCAAAAATTCCACTATGATCTGGCTTAACGCATTCTGCCAAGTAGGGGCGAAAGCTTATCGCGCAGGTTAGGTCCGCCGTGAACTGCCCCAACTCCAACAGATCTCTTTTCTATTTACGAGCGGGAGTGCTTGCTCTCACGCTCCTGGCTTGCGCTCATCCTGCGCATGCGAGTACGAGAGCGGATTTCGCCCGCTCCACGCAGCAGGCTCCGCTGCCGCAGACGCCGGAGGATGTTGCGCTAGAAGCGAAGCCGGACTCATCGCTGGCAAGCATTAGTAAACTAATCGATGTCGGCCACTACGCCGAAGCTGAAGCTGCCAGCCGCAAGCTGCTTGCAGAACGGGAGGCTCGGAGCGGACCGGATTCAGCCGAGGCGGCTGCTGCGCTCGACTTGCTTGTCGAATCACTCTGGCGCGGAGGAAAGGCAAAATCTTCGGAAGCGCAGCAACTTGGGGAACGAGCGGTTAGGCTAAGAGAGAAGTTATTCGGCCCAGCCAGCCCTGAATTTGCGAAGAGCCTGCGCCTATTAGGCCTCGTGTTCTTGGGCAGGGGCGACTATACGGCGGCGAGGCCGATTTTCGAGCGGGAGCTGTCCATCGAAGAAAAAGTTGTGGGCCCGGAAAGCGTCGATGTCGGCAAGACCCTCAGTAATCTAGGCAACACCTACTTTGAGGTGAAGCAATACTCGGCCGCGAGACCTCTTTACGAACGCTCCGTCGCCATCGAAGAAAAGGCTCTCGGTCCAAACGACCCACTTCTGGCCATTCCGCTGAATAATCTGGCCTCGCTGTATCGGGAGGCCGGAGACTACTCCAACGCGATAAAGCTCCAAGAAAGAGCAGTTGCCATTTGGGAAAAGTCTCTCGGCCCGGAGCACCCCACATTGGCCCGTGGTCTGGCGAATCTAGGCACCCTCAAGAAGAATACGGGAGATCTCGCAGGGGCAAAGGCTCTCTACGAGCGCGCACTCGCCATTCAGGAAAAGGTTCTGGGACCCGAACACCCTGAAATCGCTTTTACTCTTAACGGCATGGGCAGCTTGCTTCGTGGAACGGGAGATCTCAGCGGCGCCAAGAAAGCCTACGTCCGTGCCATTGCCATACAAGATAAGGCAATGAGCCCGGGGAAACCGGTATCGGCAGGCATGGCATACAACCTTGCTGAAGTGGAGAAGGAAGCCGGTGACTATGGGGGCGCTAAACAACTGCTCGAACAAGTCCTGGCAACCCAGGAAAAGGCTCTCGGGCCCGAGGATACTGACGTTGCCGGGACTTTGGGCAGGCTGGGGAACATTTTGCGGGATATCGGAGACTACTCAGGAGCGAAGGCCCTCCTGGAACGGTCCCTTTCCATTCAAGAGAAGAAACTCGGTCCGAATCATCCAGACGTTGCAGTCGCTCTGAGTAACCTCGCCCTGGTGCTGTGGGAAATGGGTGATGATGAGGAAGGACCATTAAGACTGAGCGAGCGAGCTTTGGCGATATTCGAAAAGGCGCTCGGCCCGAATAGCGGCAGTGTCGCTCAAGAACTCCACACAATCGGAGTTCTCTACGACTCTTTCGGCGAATTCGCAAAGGCAAGAGCCTACGAGGAGCGCGCCCTGGCCATACGCGAGAAAGCCTACGGACCGGACAGCTTGGCCGTCGCTAAGACCTTGGCGATGCTCGGCATTACCGCTCGTGAATTGGGTGATTATTCTGCAGCCAAATCTTATTTCGATCGAGCCCTGCCCATCGGGCAGAAGCTCTTGGGCGAGAACAATACTGAGTTGAGCTCCCTACTGCAGGGTTATTCACACGTTCTCTGGGCATTGAGCGACAAACAAGGGGCGCTCCGGGCTGCCCTCCAAGCTGACAGAATTGCCGAGGAGGTACTGCGCCTTACGGCTTCTACTCTTCCGGAACAAGAAGCCCTGGGCTATGAGTCGAAAGCACGAATCCGATTGTACCGGGCGTTAGGGTACGCGGCAGAGACTTCTGACCTGAGTCCCGAAGCTAGGAGAGAGGTCTGGAACGCTGTCATTCGCTCCAGAGCACTCATTTTCGACGAGATGGCCGCGCGTCACCGAAGCATTGTATCGTCGGAAAATCCTGAGCTCATTCGCTTGGCCAGTGAGTTCTCCTCCGCTCAGCAAAGGCTAGCGGCTCTGGTCATTCGGGGCCCGGGCAGTCAGCGGCCGGAGAGGTATCGCAAGCTGCTCGATGAGACGCGCAGAGAGAAGCAGAACGCCGAAACGTCGCTAGCGGAAAAGAGCGCGGAGTTCCGCCAAAACCAGGCCAGAAGCAAGATCGGATTTTCTGAAGTGGCCGCCGCCCTGCCAGCCGATAGTGCACTAGTGGCGTTCGTTCGATATGTAACTATAGAACGGAAACACGAACTGCCGGGAAAGCCTTCAAGACATCAAGAAGTTCCGGCCTACTTGGCATTCGTGCTGCGCGGCGGACAGACGGAGCCTCGGATTGTGCCGCTAGGCCCCGCGGGCGAAATTGAGAATCTCGCAGCACGATGGAGAAAAGAATTGGCAGTGGAGGCTATGGCCCCGGGACGCGCAACCAAGTTAACTGAAATTTCGTATCGCAACGCTGCCACCCAGCTGCGGCGCAGGGTTTGGGAGCCTATCGCGGTTTACCTAGCTGGTGCCAAACGGATGTTTGTGGTTCCTGACGGGGTGATCGACCTTGTGAATTTCTACGCGTTGCCAGTTGGTCGGAGCCGCTACCTCATCGAAACGGGCCCGATCATTCACTACATTTCTGCCGAACGCGATTTGGTGCCTCCGACGCAGCCCACAAAAGGCAAGGGCCTTCTTGTTGTGGGCGCGCCGGCCTTCGACGATAAGAGCCGCTTCGCCAACCTGAGCCCCCAGCCAAGGGCGCCGGTCGAAGTCCAAGCTGCATCGTTCTCCTCGGCAGGCTCGTTCCGAGGACATAATTCGACATGCGGTGACTTTCGCACGATGCGATTTGATTCGCTGCCTGCGTCAGCACAAGAGGTAAAAGAAATCTCCGTACTGTGGCGAGAGCGTCCTACTTCCCACATAGCCTCTGACACGGTGCTTCCTCTTCTTGGCCCACAGGCCTACGAGGAAGCATTCAAGAGTGAGGCGCCCGGCAAACAGGTCCTGCATTTGGCGACCCACGGTTTCTTCCTCGGCAGCGAATGTTACCCGATGCCACAGGCGGCGCCAGCGGATACCGAGCAGGAGGAAACCAAGGCCGTCAGCGGCGAAAACCCGCTCTTGCTCTCGGGCCTGGCCTTCGCGGGTGCCAATTATCGTGATGCCGCCAGACCCGAAGAGGATGATGGCATTCTCACTGCGGAGGAAATTGCTGCAATGGACCTAAAGGGCGTTCAGTGGGTTGTGCTATCGGGTTGCGACACGGGCCTCGGAAAAGTAGCGCCTGGAGAAGGGGTGCTTGGATTGCAGCGAGCTTTCCAACTCGCCGGCGTACAAAGCGTAATCATGAGCCTATGGCCGGTGCAAGACACAGATGCGCGAGAATGGATGGCGACACTCTATAGAGAACGTTTTCGGAGTGGACTAGACACGGCTGGCGCCATTCGCCAGGCCGATCTGGAACTTTTTCGGAAGCGGCGCGCGAAACAACTCAGTACCCACCCATTTTACTGGGCAGCCTTTGTGGCCACAGGCGACTGGCGCTAGGCTTGTTCATGTGCAGATTTCGCGTAATCCAGCTTTAGTTCAAACACTGCCGAATTGGGTCCAGAAGTCTGTAGCAAAGACGCCGAACGCCAGACGGACCAAGATTTTCTTCGCCTGTCTTGAATTTAGCTAGACTCTGAGGCGCAAATTCTCCGCCAGCCTGAATCCCAAGCTTGGGGACATTGTCCCTGGCGCGTTGACGCCCGCACTTCCCAATCGCGCAAAACATTCGAGCCTCGAAGACAGAGGCCCGGCGTCAGAAACGATACCGAAGGAGGACTGCGGGCTGCGTTCAATCTTGTCCCCAATGTCCCCACTTCCCGGCCCTTCAAAATGGCGGTTCAACGAGCACAAAAGACGGAATTTCCGCGCTAGCTCAACGCTGCAGAGCATTCTATTGTTTACCGAATGGCTCTCTTCACCCAGGTCTTTCCGAAAATGTGCTCGCCAGTCGAACTTTCCCTCTCGCGAATCCCCAAGGGGTGCGCGACATAGAAGTGGCGGTCACGCCGCCCGCCGCCCTTCCCAGTAATCTTCAAAGCAGCCATTGAGATGAGAGCAGCGTAGAGCCAAGATGGCGTTGGCCCCTCGGACGGTCCAGAACATTCCCGATTGTTTGAGGCGGGAGCCGATCACCTTTTTGCATCCGGCCTCGATCACCCCCGAGCCTACGAACAAGTGCTGGCGGCGGAATTTGGGATAGCACATTCTCTGCGCATTCCTTTCGAAGTAGTCGGCTTCGCTGCCGATTTTTTCAGCCACTTGGCGATTGGCGGCATGGATAGCGCGCAGCGCAACCACCAGCTTTTTGATCTTCCCCTTGTCTAAGAAGCGCTTCTGATGGACTTTCATCCAAGCCCGCTGTTGAACTTCCGCTTGCGGATAAAGCTGACGAGCTACCTCCCAGAGGTGCTGGCGAGCGTGGTAGAGATCCACGATCTGGATGGCGTCCGGGAAGTGTTCCGCAACCAGATTCCAGATCCACTCTGCACCATCGCCGATCACGACCTTCTTTCTGGCGCGACTCCAGCCACGCTTCCAAGCTTCTCGATAGATCCGTTTGCCGAACTCCACGGCGGTTTCGATGGCCCCGGTGTACGTGGTGGAGTCGGGGTCGCGGATCGCATAGCCCTGCTGGTCCCAGGTGGTTTGTGTAAACACACACCCCAACTTGACCTCCCGGGTATGCGCGGGTTGACCTGCGATCTTACCTGGTCGACCCACCGTCTCTTTCTTTACCACCGGAACTCCGGTCCCATCCATTTGTACATACAGCATGGGAAGGGGTCGACCGATGGGGATGGGCAGATCCAACTGTAGGGCTTTTTCGATCTCTTCCTTCTCGCGCTGGGCGATATCGGCTCCGATCGCTTCCGCCGTACGCTCCACGGACTTGGCCGTCACCCGCAAGCCGGCCAGGACCTGGATCTGTTCGCGGCCGTGCTCGAACGGCGCCTGCTGACCCACCAAGGCCTGCATCCGGCGCACTCCGGGAGAAAATTCCGTTCTCTCGATGTCCAGCTCGACATCTAGCGGAAACTGGCCCGCATGGCAGTGGCAACACAAGTAGTAAGGGCGGGAGATTCGCACCGGACCGACGATCGTCAGCACCGCTTTCGAACGGATCTCCTGGTATTCGGCCTGATGGCCACATCGACACGGCACTTGCCGCTGATCAGCGGTGGGGGCTGCGAACTGCAGCAGTTCGCTTAAGGCCGCAGCGCCAACGTGATGGAGAGCCGCCCGCAAGGCGGACTCGATGGCTTCCAGATCGGTTCGCCCGTTCTTGCAGCGTTGCGCAAAAATACGGCCAAGCAGTTGGTTTACTTCCCGCGCCACTTCCTCATGGATCGCAACAGCCGTTTTTTTTCCTGCTCCGTCCAGTTGCCGCGCCGCTGCTCGACCGGCCGGAGCCGGCAGATTTTTTCGTTGAGGGCTACCAGGTCCTGGCTGAGCTTCTGGAAGCGGTGAAACTCGGCGACTTCCTGTTGCGCCTTGCGCAGCGCCGTGGGATTGGGAAAAGTCTCCGTCACGGTCTTGCCAGCCACGCGGCGGGTGAGGCGGAATTGCGGATCATGCCCTGGGTCGTTGTGCTTGGCGCAATGGCAGGAAGGCTTGCCGCAGCGCCGGGTCACGGCAGTGAGGGAGCCCGGACGAAGATCGCTCAAGGCGAGGAACTCTTGCAGAAGTTCTGATCGTTGGGCTTCTAAGGTTGCGAGATCGTTAGCCATAGGGGATGTCCTTTCTGTATCGCATCTAGTCTGGACGTATATATACGCACAGAATAGTACAACAAAAAAAAAGGCAATCCCACTACAGGCCACTTCTACGTCGTGCACCCATCCCCAAGCCGTCACTTGAAAACTCTCCGCAACTATCACAAAATAGGCATGTTCCCCGGTAGCTCAACGGTAGAGCATTCGGCTGTTAACCGAAGGGTTGCTAGTTCGAATCTAGCCCGGGGAGCCAACTCTTTCAATCAGTTAGCGCGAGCACTCGCCGATACGTTTTCAGGTTGTGCCCCGTTTTGTGCCCCATCAGCCTCAGAGACCTGCCCACAGAGCGCATCTACCGCGAGCCGCTGAGCGGTATGCCCGATGTGCCCGTATCGCTTCGCCATTCGCACCGTAGTGCTCGCGCTCCATCCCATGTTTTGTTCAGTTCAGGGCTCATCGCGACCTCCGAGGGAGTCATATCGGAGGTCA
>CAZQOB010000018.1:0-71406 GCA_964594885.1 uncultured Acidobacteriaceae bacterium | reverse complement strand
TCGCCGTGGACAGAGAGTCGAAGTCCAGCGCGACGATCAGACTGCTGCGGGGATGAGCGTCAAAGGGCACGTCGGGCCTCAAAACCCCGACGGTCACGCTCGAGGTTTAGTGCTTCCGGGGTACGTCCAGCAGCTCCAGCCGGATCTGGCTGACACCCGAATGAATCAGGCCAATCTTTCGGGCTACTCGGTAGGATACATCAATTTCGCGCCCCTCTTGGTAGGGTCCGCGGTCGTTGATGCGTACAAGTTCAAACTGGCCAGTTCGGGGGTTGACCAGGCGCACGATCGAACCAAAGGGGAGGTTGGGGTGGGCAGCGGTCAAAGCTTCACAGTCAAACCGCTCGCCGTTGGCCGTCTTGCGGCCATTAAACTCGGTGCCATACCAGCTGGCGTTGCCAACCCAAGTCTTAATGGGTTTGGCTGGCTCGGTCTTGTAAGCCACCAGAGGCGCTTCCATCACCGGAGCGATGAGGAACATTAGGGGTACCCATCGCACTGCAGCCCAAATCATGAAGAGTGGTCGTTTCATAGTGTTGGTTTTTTGCTACAACTTCCAGAAAAGTGTAGCACTAAAACTTCGTTATGTCAACCAATTTCTGTTGAAAACTTACCCTTCAACTCATTGATATTAAATAACTTATATTCGAAAAGCTCGCTTTGAAGCTCGCCGGGAAGTCTCTCACTGACCTTAGGGTCAGTGAAGCTGGCCGTCCCGACCTGTACGGCCGAGGCGCCTACGAGGAGGTAATCAAGCACATCCGATGCCGTCTCGACCCCTCCCAAGCCAACTATCGGGATTCTCACGACCTTACCAACCTCCCAGACGAGCCGGAGCGTGATTGGCTTGATCGCAGGCCCACTTAGACCTCCCGTTGGGTTCCCTAAACGAGACCTTCCGGTGCGAAGATCGACCGCCATCGCCGGGTAGGTGTTGGCGATGGTGAGAGCGTCAGCCCCTTCTGCCTCCACGGCCCGGGCGATAAGTCCAATGTCTGCAACGAGCGGCGAGAGTTTCACCCAAAGAGGACGCTTTTTGGCGACTCGGCGGGCCGCCCGGGTCACGTCAGCAGCGCCGAGAGGGTCCCCTCCAAACTGCATGCCCCCGTTTTTGACGTTTGGACAGGAGATGTTCAGTTCGTACCCGGCAAGGCCCTCCGCGTCCTCCAGGATCCGGATGACTTCGACGTAATCTTCCTGGCAGTAGCCGAAAACATTGGCAAGTACTGGAACATCGAACTTACGCAAGGCGGGGAGTTTTTGCGCTACAAATGCCCCAGCTCCCACATTTTGCAGGCCCACGGCGTTTAGCATGCCAGATGGGGTTTCGCACACTCTTGGGGAGGGGGCGCCATCGATCGGCTCACGGGAAAGACCTTTGGTAACCATGCCACCCAGCCGGTCGAGATCGACCAAGTGGGCAAACTCCAGGCCGTACCCAAAGGTTCCGCTGGCGGCGATGATCGGATTGCGGAAGCGAAGCGCGCCGATGGCAACGCTTAGGTCAACATCAGCCGGACTGCGGCCGGAGTTGGCAGCGCTCGAGGAAGTCACTTCGCCCAGCAGAATATCACGAAGCCTGTCCGTTCCGAAGGATTCAGCCTGGCCGGGCCCTAGGTTCTCGCGTCACTCCGCCGAGCCTAGAGCAACCGCTGGATTGGCTGGTCTGACTGCCTCTCGGAGCACCCGGCCATCGCGAGTGGCGAGCGTGATGCCGCACAAAGAGGCAATCGTTGGAGCAATATCCGCGGGAGTCACATTGGACAAGTACTGGCCTGGCCGTATGCCCCATCCCATGAGCAGGATCGGAACGCGCTGATCGTAGTTGTACGGCGTTCCATGGCCGGTACCGAATCTACGTGGCTGATCCGAGCGGCCCGAATAAACCAGCCAGTACGGTTTTGGCACGATCCTTAGGTCGCCGCTCCGGCCGGGGAAGTAACTGTTCGCTTCCGCATTGCGGATGGGATTGCGCGACGCGGGACGATCCTGCAAATCTTCCGCGCGATATACGTCGGCGACTCCAGGCACACTGCGGATTGCATCGAACGCCGCCCTCATCGCGGCAGGTTCGTTCTTGAGCCGCTCGTAGAGTCCCGGCGAAAAATAGATGTTGGAGCTCGAGATGCGTGCAACCACGGGTTTCGGGTAATTCAAAGCCTCCAACGCCTGCTCCATTTTTTCTTGCACTTCCGAAGTGTACAACACGCCGGCTTCGGCGCCCGTCTTCTGCATATCCTCCGGAACAGGAGCTACGCCATGATCCGCGCTGAGCGCCACCAGATAATTTCCGCGGCCAACCCTTGCGTCCAGATGCGCGAACAAGTCGCCAAGGTCCTTGTCCAACCGCACTAAAATGTCCTGAATCTCCCAACTGCGCGGGCCGTACCCGTGGCCCACGTAATCCACGGCCGAATAACCCACACCCAGGAAATCGGTGTCGGCACCTTTTCCCAGCCCGAGCTGGTCGACCGCATTTTCCGCCATTCGCGTCAGATACGTGTCTGCGAAAGGGCTCGTAGCCCATTGCTCGTAAAACGCTTCGTCCGCTTCTGAGCTCCCCGCTTTTCCTTTCAACGCGTGTGGAAACGTGGGCTGCCAGTCCGGCGGACCGACCGCGCCTACCGCTTTTTCGTCATAAAGATAAGAGGACTTCGGCAGTGAGAGCTCCCAGGTCTTGCCGTAGTCGTGCGCGACCGGATGCGCCTTTGTGAACTCTTCGATGAAGGGCACCGAGCCGTAGGCGCTGGATGTAACCCATGAACCCCCGTTAAACCAGGTGACCACGTCGCCCTTATGCCCGCCCATGCCGATGGCGGAACGGGCCTTCAATGAGAACGTCGCCACGCGGGCGGCTCCGCCGCTTTGGAACCGCAATTCATCCGAAACAGTCGGCACGCGCATGCGCCAGGCAGAATCGCCGCCGTTTGCCGCACCGCCGCCATAGGCGAGATTCTTGACATCGGGATCGGCAGTGCAGGTCACCATTTTCTGCGTTTCTCGGTCCCACCAGGCGTTGGCGATCACCCCGTGAGTCGCCGGCAGCGTTCCAGTAGAAATTGTGGCGTGACCGACGCAGGTTTCGGTAGCCGCGTAGGAATAGGCCGCGTCACGGAACCACGCGCCTTCTTCCACCATCCGCTTCAGTCCGCCAGACCATTGGCCTTTGAACTTGTCCACATAGTCGCCGCGCATCTGATCGACGACAATCATCACGACCAGCTTGGGCCGCTCGCTAACGGCCGGAGCCTTGATGGCTCGCGGACCAGCGGCATGCGGTGGCGGCGCAACATGCGGGGTTTGCGCGCGCAAAGAATTCGTGAAGATCAGTGCCAATGCCAGAGGCGCGGCCAGAGTTTTCCTCAGATTCATCAGATGACCCTTCCTGCGAAGGGAAAGTCTAGCACGCCGCTGTGCCCGCAAAAGTTGCCCGTGAGCCGTACGCCCTGCGGAGCCTGCTTATGCTAGAATTCCGCGCAATGAAAATTGTCGAAAGAGCGCAACTGATGTCGGCGGCGGAAATTGACCGCACACTGCAGCGCGTTGCTCACGAAATTGTAGAGAAGAGCGGCGGTACCAAAGAGCTGGCGCTCATCGGCATTCGTCGCCGCGGTGTTCCGATCGCTCAGCGCATTGCGCGTGCGATGCGCGGCATTGACGGCGTGGACGTGCCCGTGGGTACGCTCGACATTACGCTCTATCGTGACGACCTCTCAAAAGTCGCGCCGCAAGCCGTCCTGCAATCCTCCGACATTCCGTTCGCCGTGGATGGCATGGACTTGGTCCTGGTGGACGACGTGCTCTACACCGGCCGCACCATCCGCGCTGCCATGAACGGCCTTTTCGACCTTGGCCGTCCGCGCCGCGTTTCTTTGTGCGTCCTAATTGATCGCGGCCACCGCGAAATGCCCATCGAAGCGCAATATATCGGCCGCGTGGTGCAAACCAGCGACAGCGAAATCGTCGAAGTGCGCTTGCGCGAAATTGATCATGAAGAGCGCGTGATGCTGGTGGACCGGGTAGAATAGATGCGGACCGATTTTACAGAGCGTGTTTGTGAGTTACAGATTTCGTGACCTCCTCGCACTGCAGCCGCTCTCCGCGGCCGAACTGACCTTTCTTTTGGATCAAAGCAAGCCCTTCCAGGAAATTCAGCGCCATCCGCTGAAAAAGCTCGCCACCTTGCGCGGAAAAACAGTTGCACTCGCGTTTTTTGAGACTTCGACGCGCACGCGTATCAGTTTCGGTACCGCCGCTTCGCGTCTCGGCGCCGATAGCATGAACCTGCAAGCGGAAGCCTCTAGCCTGAAAAAGGGCGAGACGCTGCTCGACACGGCGTTCAATCTGAACGCCATGAAGCCCGACTGTTTGGTGATGCGTCACTCCGCGTCGGGCGCGGCGGACTATGTCGCGCGTCATCTCGATATCCCCGTCGTCAACGCCGGCGACGGCACGCACGAACACCCTTCGCAGGGCTTGCTCGATGCGCTGACCATCCGCGACCGCAAAGGCAGCATCGAGAATCTCAACGTCACCATCCTCGGCGACCTCTCACACTCCCGCGTCGCGCGCTCCAACATTCATCTCCTCGGAAAATTCGGCTGCCGTTTCACTCTTTGCGGGCCGGCCATGTGGGTTCCCCGCGAACTGGAAAAGATTGCTCCTGGCACACCCATCCGCAGCGTTTACAAAATCGAAGAAGCACTGGAAGATACCGACGTCGTCATCATGTTGCGCGTGCAGACCGAGCGCCTGCACGATCCGTCTATCTCCGCCAACGATTACATCCACGGCTACCAGTTGAACGCCGCGCGCCTGAAGCGCGCCAAGCCCGACGCTCTCGTGCTGCACCCCGGCCCGATGAACCGTGGCATTGAAATTACGCCCGACGTCGCCGACGGCCCGCAGTCCTGTGTGCTGGAGCAGGTCACCAACGGTGTTGCCGTGCGCATGGCGATTCTGTATCTGCTCATCTCCGGCGATCCCGGAGACGCTCCGCATCCCGCGGCACAAAGCACAACTTCGGCTGCACACAACCGCCGCGCAACGGATCGCGTCGCCCAGGGCAAGGAGTCCTGATGCCCCGCAAAGTCATTTCGCCGCGCCGAGTGGTTTTAGGGGCACGGCAGGCCGTGCCCACTTGCTACTTTCCCGACAGGATGGCCGAATGCTGCTGATCAAGAATGGCCGAGTGATCGATCCCGCATCGCAGACTGACGCTGCGATGGACGTTCTCCTCGACGGCGATCGCGTAAAGGAAGCCGCAGCGCCGGGGAAATTCGCGACCCTCAAAGATGCCGAAATCTTCGACGCCGCCGGAATGATCGTCGCGCCGGGCTTTATTGATCTGCACGTCCACCTGCGCGAGCCCGGCCAGGAATCTTCTGAAACTATCGAAACCGGCACCAAGTCTGCCGCCCGGGGCGGTTTCACCGCGGTCTGCTGCATGCCCAACACCAAACCGGTGCATGACAACGCCTCCATCACCCGCTTCATTGTTGACAAGGCCCGCATGGTCGGCGTGACGCGCGTTTGGCCGATCGGCGCCGCCAGTGTCGAAAGCAAAGGCGAAGCTATCGCCGAAATCGCCACCATGAAAGAAGCGGGAATCGTGGCGGTCTCCGACGACGGCAAACCGATTGCCACCGCGCGCCTCGCGCGCCAGGTCATGGACTATTGCCGCTCGCTCGATCTTCCGGTCATCGAGCATTCCGAGGACGTTTCACTCGCTGCCGGCGCAGTGATGCGTGAAGGCGTCACTTCCACGCTCCTCGGCTTGCGCGGCATGCCCGCCGCTGCCG
The DNA here is from genome assembly GCA_964594885.1 of uncultured Acidobacteriaceae bacterium. Taxonomy (GTDB): domain Bacteria; phylum Acidobacteriota; class Terriglobia; order Acidiferrales; family UBA7541; genus Acidiferrum. The sequence continues at coordinate 65,605 of CAZQOB010000018.1, read as the reverse complement.
AATCGGTCTGCGTCTCGCGCGACGCGCAGCTCGCCGAACTCACCGGTGCGCGCCTGCACATCGCCCATCTCTCGGCCAAGGCTTCGCTGGATCAAGTCCGTTGGGCGAAAGATCGCGGGCTGCGCGTTACCTGTGAAGTCACGCCACATCACTTCACTTTGATCGACGAAGACGTTACCTATGACTCGCGCTTTAAGATGAATCCGCCGTTGGCCTCGCGCGAAGATCGGGAGGCGATCATCGCGGGCCTCGCCGACGGGGCGGTCGATGTGATCGCCACCGACCACGCTCCCCACGAACCCGCTCTGAAAGACGTTGAGTTCGACCGCGCACCTTTCGGCATCTTGGGCTTGGAGACCGCCATCGCGCTCACGCTGGAGCAGCTCGTCGCCACGGGAAGAATCTCTTTGCTGCGCATGGTCGAGCTCTTTACCACTGGCCCGGCCCGCGTCCTAGGTATCGAACGAAAACTCGCTGCTGGCGAGCCAGCCGACGTCACCGTCTTTTCCACCACCCGTCCGTGGACTTACAACGTCAACGATTCTCCCAGCAAATCACGCAACTCGCCGTTCGACGGCCGCTCCTTCACCGGCGCACCCATGGCTACCATCGTCGCCGGCAAAATCACCTACCGGCGTTAACTCTATCGGCTTCTGGTCCCTAGGTTTCAGCAGGAAGCAGGTGGCGGGCTTAGTGTGCGGCGGGTTCGGCGGCGGGATGCATGCCGTGTTGCGGAACTTCGTGGGTGCCGCGCGCAAGAGGTTCGATCTTCAAGCGATAGAAATGATCGAGCGGCATTCGGCCTTTGCCGATGGCATAACCTTTTTCGATCGCTTTGGTCACGTACGCTTTGGCTAGCGTGGCGGCTTCGATTAGTGCTCGTCCTGCTGCCAGTTGCGCAGTCAACGCCGACGCAAACGTACAGCCGGTGCCGTGGGTGTTTTCCATTTTCACTTTGTCGCCGCCGAGCTGCACCATCTCGTTGCCGTCAAATACAACATCCACGGCGCGGTCCATATGGCCGCCCTTGATGATCACCGCGCGCGCGCCCAGTTCAAAAATCTTCCGCGCTGCGGCTTCCATCGCGGCGACATCTTTGATTTCCATCCCGCTCAAGATTTCCGCTTCCGCAACGTTCGGCGTAATCACATTGGCGCGTTTCAGTAGTTCCGTCGCGATGTACTTGATGCCGCCGGCATCCAGCAATTCCGTCCCGCTGGAGGATTTCATCACCGGGTCCAGCACCACATGGGCAAACTTGTGGGCGTCCAGAAATTCTCCGATGACCACCGCGTTGCCGCGATTGCCTAGCATGCCGATCTTGACTGCCGCAATTTCGCAATCTTTGGCCAGCACGTCCAATTGTTCGCGCAACTCCGCGCTCGGTGTGTTGTGCACGGCTTCCACACCCTGGGTGTTCTGCACGGTCACCGAAGTGATTGCCGCGACGCCATAGCAGCCGTAAGCCGCGAATGTCTTAAGATCAGCGCCGAGTCCTGCCCCGCAGCTCGGATCAAATCCTGCGATCGTCAACAGAATTGGCGGCGCTGCCGCTGGATGCTCGTTGGTGGTCATTGCTCGACTACTTTTTCTCCGTCTGCGACGAAAATTGCCGGTTACGTCCCAGGTCAACGGCTGGAACGTACCGGCAATTCAAAATCTACGCGCTGATTTTTCTTTACGCAAGAAAAATTTCGGACGCAAGCGGTTTGCAGCGATGCAGATTAGATGTCGGCTGAGTTTCGTCCTTGATGATTAAGGGAACAGGCCGCGGACAAGCGTGGCTTCGGCAACGCGGCCAACGGCCAGAATCATGGCGCCGGCGCGCGGCGGCACATGGTGCTTGCGCATGGTCTCTACCATTTCGTTGAACCCGCGCACCATGATCTTCTGCAGGCGCAGATTCACTTCATCGGAATCCCACAGCAGGCCTTCCTGATTCTGCACCCACTCGAAGTAGCTGACCGTGACGCCGCCGGCGTTGGCCAGAATGTCCGGCAGCACAGTGATGCCGCGGCGGGCCAGGATTTCGTCGGCGTGCGGAGTCGTCGGCCCGTTTGCGGCCTCGGCCACGATGCGGGCCTTCACCGCTTCTGCGTTGTTCAATGTGATCTGGTTTTCCAGCGCCGCCGGAACCAGAATGTCGCACTTCATGGTCAACAAATCATCGTTGGAGATGCGCGAAGCGCCCGGCATCCCCACTACGGTGCCGGAACGCTCCTTGTAACGCAGCGCCTTGATCGGATCAATGCCGCGCGGATTGGTGACGCCGCCGCGGGTATCGCTCAAAGCCACAACCTTCGCTTTCCTCTCGAACAGCAGCCGCGCGGCTGTTGCGCCTGCGTTGCCAAATCCCTGAATCGCCACGCTTGCGCCGCGCAGTGGAATCTTTTTCAGCTTGCAGGCCTCTTCAACGACGTAAACCAGGCCGCGCGCCGTCGCTTCCGATCGGCCGAGCGACCCGCCAATCGAAATCGGCTTGCCCGTCACCACGCCTGGCACCGTGTGCCCCTGCATCATGGAGTAGGTATCCATGATCCAGGCCATGGTCTGCGCATCGGTGTACACATCCGGCGCCGGAATATCCTGATCCGGGCCGATCAGCGGAAGAATTTCGCTGGCGAACCGCCGGGTCATGCGCTCGAGTTCGGGCTTGGACATCCGTTTCGGATCGCAGATGATGCCGCCCTTGGCTCCGCCAAAAGGCACGTTCACGACCGCGGTCTTCCAGGTCATCCATGCCGCGAGTGCCTTCACTTCGTCCAGCGTGACGTTCGGATGGTAGCGAACCCCGCCCTTGCCCGGCCCGCGCGAAATGTTGTGCTGCACGCGATATCCGGTCATCACCCGCAGCTGGCCGTTGTCCATCTTGGTTGGCAAGGAAACTTCTAGCACGCGCTTGGGCGAACGCAGCACTTGCCGCAGTCCGGGATCGAGCTTCAGAAACTCCGCCGCCATGTCGAACTGAATCTGCGCGATGCGGAACGGATTCAGGTCTTCGCGCGGCGCAATCCGCGGAACAAGGGGTGGCACAGCTGGCTTTATGACCGTGGCCATCGGCGTCGGTCCTTTCGTCTGCTCGGTGGATTCAAAGATTCAGCAAGAGTTCAGCTGTCTTGCACTTCTGTTTCGGGCCCGACCGCAAAACCGGCATCTCCAAAACGTGAGCTTAAGCACTGGCGCGCTCGGCCAGCGAGCTTGCAAACTTAGCGCGGCATTCCGGTGAGCAAAAATAGTGCGTCTCGCCGTTGGCCGTAACCGGCAGCGCCAACTCTTCGGCAATATGCATCCCGCAAATCGGATCCTTCAACAGCCGTTTGCCGCTGGTCGCCGTTTCCGTTTCGCGTGCACCATTCGTATTTGCGGTCGGAGCCTGTTGCCCCGAGCCGCTGATTGCTCGACCCAGCAGCTTGACCACCCATGACAAGATCAAAACCCAAAACAAGAACCGGAAAATGCGACCCAGAAAACTCATGATTCCTGAAGCACCTGCAGGCGCCTCCCCCTCGAAGCCCAGAATGGTATACCACTCTATATATAAGACTTAGCCAGCCGAGTCTATGCAAGGGGAAAAGGGCCCGTCAAACGAAATTCTGTGATTTCAATAGGTTGCGCGAGTAGAAGCTATGGGTCCGGGGGATGGCCATAGGAGGCTATGTTTGGCAATAAGATGCGTAGAATCAATCATTTAGAAGAAAGCTGAGCTTATGGAAGAACAGATTCTCTTAGCCAGCGCGTTCGGCCAGGCAGAGCAGGCAAAGCTGCTCAAACAGGAGGTTGGCGGCTAGGAGGGAGGTAATCTCGGCGCTGTCGTAGGGCGGCGAGACTTCAACGAGGTCGCAGCCCACAAAGTTCAGTCCAGCGAACGAACGGACCACAGTGAGAATCTGGTGGCTGGACAGGCCGCCGACCTGAGGCGTGCCGGTACCCGGCGCAAACGCAGGATCCACCACGTCAATGTCCAGGCTGAGGTAAGTCTCACGCCCGCGGAAGCCCTCGAGCGCCTTGTAAATGGCGTTCATGCCGCGATCGTGACACGCTTCGGCAGTAATCATTTTGATTTTGTGTTGGCGCGCGTAGTCCATGTCGGCAGCGCCGTAGAGTTGGCCGCGAAGGCCAATCTGCAAAATGTGCGGTTCATCGAGCAGGCCTTCTTCGATCGCCCGCCGCACCGGCGTTCCATGCGAATACTTCATCCCCCAGTATTGGTCCCAAGTATCGGAGTGGGCGTCGAGCTGAATCAGACCGACCTGGCCGTGTTTGCGGTGTATGGCACGCAGGATCGGCAGAAGAATCGAATGGTCGCCGCCGACGCAGAGTGGAATCGCTCCGTGGTCGAGTACTGTTTTCAATCCCACTTCGATTCTGTGAAACGTGTCTTCAATCGAGAGCGGGTTGACGGGAAGATCGCCGTAGTCTGCGACCCGCAGCAGGTCAAAAGGGCTGACATCCAGCACCGGATGGTACGGGCGAATGATTGCCGACTGTTGCCGCACATGGCGCGGGCCGAAACGCGGGCCGGGACGGTAACTCGTTCCGCCATCGAACGGAACGCCAATCAATGCAACGTCGAGGCGCTCCGCGTCAGGGATATGCGGTAGGCGCATGAACGTCGGCACGCCGGCAAAACGCGGATTTTCCAGCGCGTTGATCGGCTGCGGATGCGGCTCAGCTAGGTTTTTGGCAGATGCTTTCGGTCCGCGCTTTCCGGGCATGAGCAAGACTCCGCGGCGTCAGCTTGCGGCTGGAATGCGATCGATTCCCATGTATGGTCGCAAAGCCTCGGGCACAACGACCGAGCCATCCGCCTGCTGGTAGTTTTCCACCACGGCGATCCAGGTGCGTCCGACCGCAAGACCAGAACCGTTCAGCGTGTGTACAAATTCGCTTTTCCCGCCAGCCTTCGGCTTAAAACGGATGCCTGCGCGCCGCGCCTGAAAGGCCTCGCAGTTGGAACACGACGAAATCTCGCGAAACTCCTTGCTGGAAGGCAGCCACACCTCGATGTCATATGTTTTCGCGGAGGCAAATCCCATGTCGCCGGAACACAACAGAACGGTGCGATAGTGCAGCCCCAGTTTTTGCAAAATTGCTTCAGCGTTGCGCACCAGGGCCTCATGCTCTTCGTAGCTCTTGTCCGGATGAGTGAATTTGAAGAGCTCCACCTTCTGGAACTGATGCTGCCGCAGAATCCCGCGGGTGTCTTTTCCAGCCGCGCCGGCTTCGGAGCGAAAACAGGCAGTCCAAGCGGTCACATGGATCGGCAGCCGGTCCTCCGGCAGCGTTTCGTCGCGATGCAAATTGTGCAATTCAACCTCACTGGTGGGAGTCAGCCAAAAATCGCTGTTCTCAATTTTGAAGAGGTCCGCGGCAAATTTCGGCAATTGGCCGGCACTCATAAGAGAAGCGGTGTTTACTAGGAAGGGCGGCAAAACTTCCGTGTAGCCGTGTTCCAGCGTATGCACATCGAGAAAAAAGTTTGCCAGTGCCCGTTCCAATCGCGCGCCCCAGCTTTTGTAAATCGCAAACCGGGCCCCGGTTACTTTGGTCGCGGCTGGCAAATCCAAAATGGCGGCGCGTTCACCGACTTCCCAGTGTGGCCTGGGCTCAAAATCAAAGCGTGGCGGTGTGCCCCAGCGACGCACCTCAACGTTGTCCTCCGGGCCTGTGCCCGTCGGGACGCTGGAGTGTGGCACATTAGGAATGATCAGTAACAGTTCCTGCTGTCTTGCATCCAGTCCCGCGATCCGTTGGTCACACCTCTTGATCTGCTCGGAAACGAGCTTCATCTCCGCGATCAGGGCGTCGGCGTTCTGTTTTTCTTTTTTCAGCCGTGCTATCTCATCGCTGGCCTTGTTGCGCTGCGCCTTGCGCTGCTCGTTGGCGGTGATCAGCTCGCGCCGCTCTTTGTCCAGCGCTTTGAAGCCATCCAGGTCCAGCGTAGTGTTCCGGCGTTTGGCCATGTCGGCAAAGACGTCCAGATGGTCTCGGAAATAGCTCAAATCGTGCATAGCTGTGCTTGCTCGCTCCAAATTCCAAGGAATCGCTGATGGAACAGAATACAGCATCCGCGTCTTGCGATGCAGCAGAGGCAAAGACGGACCAGAGTCATTCGACAGCTTTCGATACTTCCGGGTAATCGGAGTATGTTTACGGTAGATTGACTGAACGATTGCCGAACGAAACTGCCCGGCTGACTCGATGGTCAGGGCGGCGCACCAGCGGCTAGGCACGAGGGATCGCGGGCAAGTACTTTTCCTCCAGGATGCGTCGGTGATGCAATTCGTGGCCCGCGATGATGAAAGCCAGCGCGCGCACTGTCACTTCGTTCTTGTTGGCGACGCCGCGGCGTGACCAGGCCTCGCTGGTAAACCCCTGGTAGAGCGCAAGAGTAGCACTGCGCACTTGGTCGTACTCGTCGCTGAGTTCGGCCAGAGACCGATCGTTGAAGCCGCCGTTCTTCACGTAACCGTCCTGCTCGAAGCCTTCGATCGGCGTCTGATCACCGCGCGCGATGCGCAGCGCCCGATAAGCGAAAATCCGCTCGCTATCGGTAAGATGACCGACGACTTCCTTCACCGTCCACTTGTCCTGCGCATAGCGAAAATTTCCTTCGCGTTCGCTGCGCGCGCTGAGTAGTTGCAGCATCAGCATCCTCTGGGCTTCCATGGCTCCTACGGCATCTGCTCCCGCCACCAGAGCAATGTATTTCTCGTAGTACGCTGCGTATTCTGTTGGCTGCGGACGCAGGAGGGGAACGTGTTTCTCAGGCATGGGCGCCATTATAACGCCGCAGCCATCGAGCGTGCAGAAATCTAGTGGAGCCAAGGTTAGCCTAACTGCCGCGTGACGATGGCTCGACGCTCGTTTGCATCTTTACCGTAAATCGTTATAACTATGAAGCTTCGCTATCCATGAATTCGACAAAAAAGCCATTGGCCCGCCTTGCGTTTCAAGGCGAACACGGGGCATTCAGCGAAGCTGCCGCGATCCAGCTACTCGGGGAAAATATCGTCACCGTTCCACGCGCAACATTCGATTCAGCGTTTGCAGCCATCCCGGAAGGCGCGGCGGATGCCTTGCTGGCTCCCATTGAAAACTCGCTGGCAGGCTCGGTGCTGCGAGTGTACGACTTGCTGCTCGAAAGCAATCTTGGCATTGTGGCCGAAACGATCCTGGCCATTGAGCACCACCTGATCGGATGCCCGGGTGCAACTCTGCACGGTTTGCGCTCCGTTTCTTCTCATCCGATGGCACTGGCGCAATGCGAAAGGTTTTTTCTGGCGCATCCGGAGTTGAAGCGCGTTCCCGCGGAAGATACTGCAGGCAGCGTGCGCGACGTGCTGGCTTCCGGCGAAAAGACTGCCGCAGGCATCGCTGGCCGCCAAGCCGCAAAACGCTACGGCGGCACCATCCTTGCCGAATCCATCCAGGACAACTCGGAAAATTTCACGCGGTTCGTCTTATTGGTTCCGACCGGGAATCCGCTTCCCGTTACTCCCAACACAGCCTTCGCGATGTCTCCTGCACTCACAGAGCTGATGGTCGAACTGTTCGTCCGCCGCCACGCGCACCCGTCGTCTACCCTGAAAATGTCCATCGCCTTGCGCCTGGCACACAAACCGGGCGCCTTGCTCGCCGCGTTGGAGCCGTTCGCCCGCCACGGCATCAACCTGATGAAAATCGAAAGCCGGCCGATTCACGGCACGCCCTGGGTGTACCAATTTTTTCTGGATGTGGAAACCAATGAGCCGGAAAAACTCCAGGCCGCGTTGGAAGCGGTGCGTTCCGCGACCAGCTTTCTGCGCATCCTTGGCACGTATCCTCCCGCACAATCGCGGGCTTCGGTGTAAGAAAGCGACAGGTAAGAAAGCAGTCTTTGACTCCGTCTGTGCTGCACGGATAAGATTCACTCCCGGCCATGATTGGCGAAACGCTCGGACAATACAAAATCATCGAGAAGCTCGGTGGTGGTGGCATGGGTGTGGTGTACAAGGCCCAGGACACCAAGCTGGGGCGTTTCGTTGCGCTGAAGTTTCTACCGGATGAAGTCGCGAAAAGCCCGCAAGCTCTTGAGCGGTTCCAGCGCGAAGCGCGCGCAGCGTCGGCGTTGAACCACCCCAACATCTGCACGATCCACGACATCCAGGAGCAGGCAGGCCGCGCCTTCATCGTCATGGAATTCATGGAAGGTGAGACGCTGAAGCACCTCATCGGCCGGCAGCGCTTCGAGTTGGAGCGCCTGCTGGAAATCGGCATTGACATTGCCGACGGCCTGGACGCCGCTCACAGCAAGGGCATCGTTCATCGTGATATCAAGCCGGCGAATATCTTCATCACCGAGCGCGGCCACGCAAAGATCCTGGACTTCGGTTTGGCCAAACAGACGCTCGCCGACATGAGCATGGAAGGCGAAACCGGCGTTACCAACGCGGGCCAGACTGAAACCCATTTGACCAGCCCGGGCAGCGCCGTTGGCACTGTTTCCTACATGTCTCCGGAACAGGCGCTCGGCAAGCAGCTTGATGCGCGAAGCGATCTTTTTTCCACTGGCGCTGTGCTCTATGAGATGGCGACGGGAGTTTTGCCGTTCAAGGGCGACACTTCCGCGGCGATTTTCGATTCCATCCTGCATAAGGTGCCGGCTGCGCCGGTTCGCTTCAACGATGACCTCCCGGATGAGCTCGAAAGGATAATCAACAAGGCGCTGGAGAAGGACCGCGACCTGCGCTACCAGCATGCTTCTGACTTGCGGGCGGACCTGAAGCGGCTGAAGCGCGAAACTACTTCCAGCCGCTCGATGGCGCAGGCCGCGATGGTGGACGATGCGCCGGAAAAGCCATCTGCTGGCAAGAAGAGCTCGAGCGGCCGCAACCGCATCGCCTCGCCGGAAACGGCGCGTCAAGCTCCCTCGCACCGGGCGCCAACCGAAACGCCGCGACGCAACAAGGGTCTGTGGATCGGGGCGACTGCCGGCGTCGTCGCCGCGCTGACATCTGGCATCTGGTATTGGAGTACCCACGCCTCCGCAAAACTCACGGAAAAAGACACCGTGGTTCTCGGCGACTTCACGAACACCACCGGCGATGCAGTTTTTGACGACACGCTCCGCCAGGGGCTGGAAGTCCAACTGGAACAGTCGCCCTTCCTAAGCCTGCTTTCCGATGAGCGAATCCAGCAAACGCTGAAACTGATGGAGCAATCGCCCAGCAGCCGGCTCACCCCGGAAATCGCGCGTGAAGTCTGCCAGCGCACCGCCAGCACTGCCGCGCTCAACGGCTCGATTGCGCTCATCGGCAGCCAGTACACCGTCATCCTCAAGGCGGTGAACTGCGCGAATGGCGAAACGCTGGCCAGCGCGCAGGGGCAAGCCAACGACAAGAGTCACGTGCTCGATGCGCTGGCCAAGGTCGGCTCGGATATTCGCAGCAAATTGGGCGAGTCCCTAGCTACCGTCACAAAATACGACACGCCGGTCGAGCAAGCCTCGACATCCTCCCTGGAGGCGCTGCAAGCCTACAGCCTGGGCCGAAAAATGACGGGCGCAAACGATTTTGCCGCGTCGATTGCTCCGCTACAACGCGCCATCAAGCTCGACCCGAATTTCGCCATGGCCTATGCCGGCATCGCAACCGCCTATAACAACATCGGCGAACCGGGTACGGCGCTAGAATACGCAAGGAAGGCTTACGAACTGCGCGACCGAGCCAGCGAACGCGAAAAACTTTACATCGACTCGCATTACTACCAATTCGTCAGAGGAGATCTGGAGCAGGCGGCCACCGCTTATGAGTCGTGGATTCGCAACTACCCTCGGGACGAAATTCCGTATACCAACCTGGGCTCCATTGATGGACTGGTGGGACGTTACGACAAATCTCTGGCGGAAGGCCAGGCTGCGTTTCGCCTGAATCCCAGCGGCTTGAACTATTCCAATATGGTAACCGCTTACGTCTGCCTTGGCAGGCTGGAGGAAGCGCAGGCCACCGTGGACGAAGCGCAAGCCAAGAAACTGGATTCGCCGTTTCTGCGCGCGGCCATGTATCAGCTGGCATTCTTGAAAAAGGATTCCGCTGCAATGGCCCAGGACGTTGCGTGGGCATCCGGGAAATCCGGCATCGAAGACGCCTTGCTGGCGATGGAAGCCGAGACGGTTGCGTATGCGGGACAACTGCGCAAGGCAGAAGAGCTCACCAGGCAAGCAGTCGCGTCCGCGGTGCGGGCCGATGAAAAAGAGACCGCCGCATCCTATGAAGCGCAGGCCGGAGTCCGCCAGGCGCTATTTGGAAATATGAACCTGGCTAAACAGCACGCCAACACGGCATTGGCCATGACCGACGGCCGCGACGTCCAATACGTGGCGGGGCTCGCGCTGGCCATGGATGGCGACTCGAGTCGCGTGCAATCCATCGTTAACGACCTCGTCAAGCGTTTCCCGACTGACACGCTGGCCAAGGTTCTGTATGCACCGACTCTGCGCGCCCAATTGGCGATGCAGCGCCACGATTACACCAGCGCTCTATCCGAGTTGCAGGCGGTCGTCCCTTACGAAACAGGCCAGGCGGCTGGCAGCAACATCGTGTCGGTTGCGCTGGGTCCCGTGTATATCCGCGCGACTGCATTTCTCGCAGCAAAACAGGGTTCTCAGGCCGTTACAGAATTGCAGAAAATTCAGGATCGTCGCGGCGTGGTAATCAACGGCCCGATTGGAGTGCTGGCCCATCTCGCTCTTGCCCGTGCCTATGTGCTCGCCGGAGATAGCGCCAAAGCAAAAATCGCCTATCAGGATTTTCTGGCGCAGTGGAAAGACGCCGACCCTGACCTTCCAGTTCTTAAGGAAGCCAAAGCCGAATACGCGGCTCTGCGCTGAAGTCTCAACCGAAACAAAAGGCCGGCGAAAAGTCCACCGGCCCGTTTGCTTAACACTAACGGCGAGATAAGCTCGCCGCTGCCCTCAGCAGTAGCTGCACTCTGGATCCGCCATTCCGCCGGTCATGCCGTCCTTCATGCGCTTCAGGCGGCGGCTCAACCGCTCGGCCATTTGATGGCGCGCACGCCACAAGCGTGCCTTCAGGGTGTTCTCGGTGACTCCGAGTTTCTTGGCGGCTTCGCCGGTTGAATAACCCTCCACTTCGCGCAGCACAAAGGCCGTGCGGAGCAAGGGCGAGAGCTCGTCCAGATTCTGGTTGATCATTTCGCGCAACTCGGTTCCCGCGTACACCTGCTCCGGATTCGGAGCGTCGGCGGCGAACCGCTCGCTGGCCGGGAGCTCATCTTCCCGCGGAGCTTCGTCCAGCGAAACCGCCGGACGCGACTTCGCACTGCGCCGCCGCATTAACGCCGCGTTGATTACGATACGCGTCAGCCAGGTTGAGAACTGGGAGCGCCCTTCGAAGCGTTTCAAATTGCGGTAAGCGGATAGCAGCCCGTCTTGCAGAGCGTCTTCCGCATCTTCCGCGTTCCCGAGCACGCGCAGAGCCGTCTGGAACAGCGGACGCTGGTAGCGCCGGAACAGTGTCTCCACCGCCTGCGCGTCCCCGCGTTGGCCTGCGCGGATCAGCTTGGTTTCGTTCAGCTGCGTTGTCACTGCAACCTGAGTTGCCATTGTCCCCCCCTGAATCAAGAAACTCTCTTGCCGTGCGTTTTATTCCGTTAGTGGACCGGTGCGTTCACTCCCTTGGGCGGCCGCCGCAAAATCATCAGCACAGGAATTACGACGAAGAAAACCACGCCCAGCATGTGAAAGTCGTCGATGAACGACAACATCACCGCTTGCCGCTGCACGGTACCGTAGATCACTGCGGTCGCTTGCGCCGCTGCGTCGTGCACGCTGGTACCCGCCGCGATCAGCTTCAGCTGCGTTCCGGAAAGCAGGTTGTGATAAGCGCTGCTGAGCGCGTTCACATGCTCCATCAGCTGCGCCTGGTGAAACTGCGTGCGCCGCTCGAGCAGCGTCGTCACTGTCGCAATTCCCACGCTGGCCCCGATGTTGCGCGCCAGATTGATAATGCCGGTGCCCATGTTCGTCCGCTCTTTCGGCACGAATGCGAACGCCGAAACGTTGATCGGAATGAACAGAAACGCCAGACCGAAGCTCTGCATCATGCGCGCCAGCACTACGTGCCGGTAATCCACTTGAAGCGTCCATCCGGCCATGACGAACAGCGACAGCGCGGAAACCGTGCAGCCGAAGGCGATCAGGTATTTGCTGTTCACCCTGGACACCAGAAAACCAACCACCGGCATCATCACCATGATCACCGCGCCGCCCGGCGAAAGTGCCAGCCCGGCCAGCTCCGCCGTGTAACCCATCAGCTCCTGCAGGAACTGCGGAATCAGCACGGTGCTGGCGTACAGCACGAAGCCCAAGAAAAACATGGCGATCGTCGCCACGGCAAAGTTGCGGTCTTTCAACATGCGCAAATCCACTACGGGGTGATCCTGACCAAGCTCCCAAATAATTGCAGCGAGAAGGCCGACCACCATCAATACGAAGAACACCTGAATGAATCCGCTGGATAGCCAGTCTTCCCGCTGGCCTTTATCCAGGATAATCTGCATGCTGCCCAGGCCCAGGCTGATCAAGCCGATTCCGATGTAGTCCACACGGAAGCCTTCGCTGACCCTGGCGCGCTTCATGTGCGGCGGATCGCTCACCAGCAGCGACGTCAGGACCAGCGACAGGATGCCAACCGGAATGTTGATGTAGAAAATCCAGCGCCAGGAAAAATTGTCAGTGATCCAGCCGCCCAGCCACGGCCCGATCGTCGGCGCCACAACCACCGCGATGCCGTACACTGCGAAGGCCATGCCGCGCTTCTCCAGCGGGAAGGTGTCGTTTAGAATTGCCTGTTCGCTGGGCTGCAATCCGCCGCCGCCCGCACCCTGCAGTATGCGGAAGAAAACCAACACGCCGAGGCTTGGTGCGAGTCCGCACAAGAACGAACTCACAGTGAACAGTGCCACGCACGCCATGTAAAACCGCTTGCGGCCGATCAGGCCCGAGAGCCAACCCGAGAGCGGCAGAACAATCGCGTTCGAAACCAGGTACGAAGTGAGTACCCAAGTCGATTCATCCGCGCTCGCCGAGAGGTTGCCAGAAATGTGCGGCAACGCCACATTGGCGATGGAAGTGTCGAGCACTTCCATGAATGTCGCGAGCGTTACCGTAATGGCGATCACCCAGGGGTTGATCGAACCGTCCGGCATCCGCAACTTTGCTAGCAGCCTGTCTTTCACGTGCTTCCTCGCGCCCTCTTAATTACTACGCCCGCAGCGCATCATTTACTTCGTGCCGCTCTACTTGGTTATCGCGGTCGCGACGACGTTCATTCCCGGCCGCAGGATCGCCTGATCTTGCGGAATTGGGTCCAGCACAATCTTCACCGGCACGCGCTGGACAACTTTTACGTAGTTGCCCGTGGCATTTTCCGGCGGCAGCAAACTCAGCACGGCGCCGGTCGCTCCGGCGATGGAATCGATGTGCCCGCTGAACGTCTTTCCATAGGTATCCACTTTCACTTCGGCTCTCTGGCCCGGTTTCATCGAACGCAATTGCGTTTCTTTGAAGTTCGCGGTGACCCAGACGTCTTTGAGCGGGACGACGACCAACAGCCCCTGGCCCTGCTGCACAATCTGGCCGACTTCCACCTGCTTGTGCGTTGCCACGCCGTCGATGGGAGCGGTGACCGCCGTGTATTCCAGGTTGAGCTGTGCCCCCTGCAACGCGGCGCGGGCCTGCTGCACTTTGGCGATTTTTGCCTGCGCATCGGCCTGCCGCATGGCTACCTGCTTGGTGTCCGCTTTGGCCGAGGCCACGCCGGCGTTGGCTTGCTGCACACGCGCTTGAGCGGCTTCGAGCTGGGCCTTGGCAATGTCCACACCACGCTGAGCTTGCACCAGCTTTTCCTGATCCGCTTTCAAAGCGCTGGCCGTGGCGTCGGCGTTAGCCTTGGCTGCGTCGAACTGCTGCTTGGAGATCTCGCCCTTCTGCATCAGGGGCGTGTAGCGCTCCAGGTCCGCTTGCCCCAGCAGCGCGTTGGCTTTGCTCTTTTCCACGTTGGCCTGAGCCCACGCCAGGTCCGCGGTGCGCGCCTGCTCGTAACTGGTCTGCGCGCGGAGCAAATCCGCCTGCGCGCCGGCCAGCTGAGCATCGGCGTTCGACGTACCGCTCTGTACATTGAGCTGCGTGCGGGGCACATCCACTCCGGCCGATTGCGCTTCGCTTTCCGCCAGCGCCAGTTGGCCCTTGGCCTGATCCAGGGCCGCCTGCAAATCGCGCGGGTCCAATTGGACCAGGACTTGGCCGGCCTTCACCGGTTGGTTGTCGGTCACCAGGACTTCAGCCACGCGGCCGTAAACCTTCGATGAAATCGGCGTAATATGCCCGTCCACTTGTGCGTCATCGGTGCTTTCGCGGTTCCAGTAGTACGCGGTGATCGCGGCGACGATTACCAACAGCGCTGCGCCGCCGGCGAGCAGCAGCTTCTGAGTTTTCGGATTCGCCAAACCCTTGGGTTTTGGCTCGCCCAGCAGTAGCTCTTCGTCGAGCTTTATTTTCGGCGCGTTTTCCAGTCCCACTTCGAGTTCGATGCTCATTCCCGGCCCTTTCTTTTCAGTGCAAAGCGTTTTTATCTCGCGTAAATCTTTTCCATCTGCCCTATCGACTTCGCATAATCCGCGCGTGCCTGGTTAAAGCGGTACAGCGCGGCAATCTCGTTGTCGTTCGCACGGGCAAGCGCGTCTTGCGCCTGAATCACTTCGATGTTGTTCGCCACACCTGCTTTGAACCGGTCGCGCGCCTGATCCACCTCTTCTTTGGCCAGCTGAACGCCCAGCGTCGCGACTTCCACCTGATTGCGCGCGGATTTCAGATTCAGCAAGGCCGTCTTCACGTCCAGCGCAATCTGGTTCCGGAGGTCCGCTTTCTGTTCGTTCAGCACCTTCAACTGCAGGTCGGATCTCACAATCTGGGCGTGAGTCCGCCCGCCAGTGAAAATCGGCACATCCAACGTGGCCTGGTAGCTGTAAACAGGAATTCCGTTGTTCAGTCGCGTGCCTTCGTAGGCCCAGCTTCCGTCCGCGCGGAGCGTTGGGAGCCGCGAATCTTGCGCCGCCTTTTTGTCGTGCTCGGCGGCCTTGGTCTGGGCTTCCAGGGCTTTCCATTCCTGCCGCGCTGCCAGGGCTTCGTCGATGCTCGTGCTCACTTCGGGCTGCGGAGTTTCGAAAAAGCTCAAGGAGTCCGCGAGCGCGATGTCCTGCCGGGGATCGAGGTTGAGCAGCCGGCTCAATCCAAAGAGTGATGAGTCGCGGTCGGTTTCCGCGACCAGCAGCGCCTGCTTCTCGTTTTGCAATTCGACGTTTGCGCGCAGCGTGTCAATTCCTGTGCCGACCCCTTCTTTTTGCAAATCGGCCGCCTGGTCATAAAGCGCCTGCGCCAGTTCGACGCGGGACTTAGCGGCTTCCACTGTCGCGATCGCCCGCAAGCTTCCGATGTATTCTGAAACCACCAGCAAAATCACTTGCTCGCGTGTGGACAGGCTGTTGGCCTTGCCGGCGTCTGCCAGGTTCTGTGCTGACTTGTAGCGGTTCCAAAGAGTCAAGTCGAAGATCGGCCCTGCAAAGGAAGGCCCAGCATGAAACACATTAATCGGACCGACGTGATGCGGAATACCCGGAAAAGGAATCGCCGCGCCGATCTGCTCCTGGATGTTGGCTCGCCGGACGCCATCGCTGGTCTGTAAGTCAGCATTAGGCAGCAGCGCGGCACGGGCCACGTTTTTGTCTTGTACGGCTTGCGCGGCCTGCAGCACTGCAATCTGCGCGGTTGGGTTCTGTCGCAGCGCCAGCTTGACCGCGCTCTGCAATGTCAGCTTGTGGGAGTCGCCAGCTTGAGCCGTTTCCGCCGGCATCGTTTTGGCCGATGAGGATTCCTGCGCCCGAAGGCCGCTAACTCCAAACAAAAGGCTCAAAAGGGCCAGATAAAAGGCGATCGGAGCTCCTTTCCCCCCGTCCTTGCCGTCGCCACTCTTGCCGTTGCCTTTCTCAGACGACTTCTCGACCGGCTTGTCGCTTCCGATGATCTCTTTCACGATGGCCTGGTTCAGGCAGCCCTGAGCCATCAGCTGAACTCCCTGCCTGTGCATCTCTTTCAATAGCATCTTCCCCGCTCCATCAATAAAGCTGACGCCGCACAGGTCTATGTAGAACTTCTCCTGTGGCGTCGCTACCTTGAGCTCTCGCCAGCACTGCTCGAGGGTGGGCACGAAGACACCGGCGAGCCGCCCTTCTACACTAAGGATGGTTTTCGCCTTCTTCTTTTCCGTGGTGATTCTCAACATGGTCGTCTTTTCTCGTGCGTTTGGCTGCATTACAGGCACCAAAGACCTTTACAATCCGATGAATCCGTTAACTATAGTATTTATAACAAGTTACGTAAAACTTCATGCCATTTCGTCGATTTCTGATAGACCATATATAGGCAAGTGGCGTTATTTAGTCGTTCTAGTTTCGCCCATATATGGGCTCCATGGCGAGGCCGGCGGCCGCCGCTCAGTTCTCGAAAGTTCGGTCTCTTCTACGAACCTCGCTGACCGTACTACGTAAGGCGGGAAATAAAGTAACAAACATCTTTTAATGAACACTGTTAATTTGCGGCGCAAAAAAAACTTGGCTTCTTTCCGTTGCGCGGTCAGACTAGGGCTATATGCGGTAGTTTCGCAGAGTTGTGCTGCGCTCCTCAGCCTCGAGCCGCCAGTCCCTCCACCACAGTCTGCACCATCGCTTTGACCACCCTTTCTCTGCCCGCCCAAGGGAAATGCTCATGGATGATCAGTAGGGAAGTCACGCCGTGCACTCCGGCCCAGAGGATCTGGCTTGCCAGCTCCGCGTCTTTGGTCTCGAGCTTACCGGCTGCGATTCCGTCGTCGACGCACCGCCGAAGAAAATCGAACGCCTGCATCCCGGGCGAATCTGGCTTCACGTATTGCCCTTCATCGAAGCCCTCCGGAATCGGCATCATAAACGTGGCTCGGTAGTGGTGCGGGTTCTCCAGCCCAAATTCAACGTACGCCAAAAGGCCGCGCCGCAGCCGCTCCAGCGGCTCTCCGGGCTGTTCTAAGATGCTAGACAGCTTCTGCACCAACCGGGCAAAGGTTTCGGCGCAGACCTGCTCGAGGAGCTCACTTTTGTCTTTGAAATACAGATAAATCGTGGTTGGCGAATACTCGATCTTTTCGGCGATGCGCCGCATGGAGACGTTTTCGAACCCTTCGCGGACAAAGAGTTCGCTGGCCGCGTCTAGGATTTCCTGGCGAAGGTACCGTTTTTGCCGCGCTCGCCGCTCTTTTACGCCCATATTGCAATGCCGCCAGCCACATCACTTACTTAACGCTGTTAAGCGTAGCCGGGACTGTCTCGCTTGTCAACGCTGGCTCACTGGCGAAAGGTCTAGTGCTTGACCGCGATGGCTTGCAATTCAAAGTGGCCGCCGATCAATAGCGAACCGGCCCCCACGAATTCCCGCGCCGGATAGTCCTTGGTGAAGTAGGTCTTATAGATCGCGTTGAACTGGCTGAACAGACTCAGGTCGCTGCAGGAAACCTGCACATACACCAAGTCATCCATGGTCATGCCGGCTTGCGCCAGGACCTCTTTTTCGCCGTCGAGCAACAACTTGATTTCGTCTTCGATTTTTTCGGGAACCTTCCCGGTTTTCGGATCGACACCGATTCGCCCGGCGAGGTACAAGGTATTCCCAGTGAGAATGCCGTCGCTGAACGGCGCCTGCACGGGCCCGCCGGCGAGCTTGATGACTTTGCGGGTAGCCTGCGGCGTCGATTGTGAAAAACTCCCTTGCACCGTGGTCAGGATTCCCGCGGCCACTAAAACCACAAAACCCAATACGATTCTCCGATTCATGAGTGCCTCCGTAAGAATCGCGAGTGTAATGGCTTCGCGCTGTTTACGCCATCAAATTATAGGAAAGAAAAGACGCGGTGAATGATTCAGAATTACAGAGCAATCCAGCCCAACCGAATAAAGTAGAGCGAGGTCACGCCGACTAGAATCCAGAGCAACAATCCTTGTACCATTGGCCGCCAGCCGACTTCCCTCAGAGTGGCGCGGGAAATTCCCGTTCCGATCAGATACAGCGTGACCGTCAGTCCCTGGCGTCCCAGTTGAAAAAACTGGTGCGACAATCGCTGATCCTGCGGCCCGTAAGTGTTGATGACAGCCGCGATGCAAAACAGAAAGATGAACCAAGGGATCTGGATCTTGGGTTTGCTACTGGTGTCCGCACCCCGTTCATTCGTTGAGCCTGGGACTTTGTGAAACGCGGCGGTGGCCAGCGCCAGCGGCACAATCCACAGCGCGCGCGCCAGCTTCACCGTTGTCGCAATCACTAGTGCGTCGTTTCCGTACCGCGATGCGGCGCCGACAACCGAGCTGGTGTCGTGAATTGCCAGCGCCGTCCACAATCCGAACTGCGACTGGGAAAGATGCAGCGACGCTCCGATGGACGGAAAAATGAACAGCGCGATCGAATTCAGGATGAATACCGTTCCCAGCGCGATCGCCATCTCTTCCGGAGCGGCTTGCAAGATGGGCCCGACCGCCGCAATGGCACTGCCGCCGCAAATGGCCGTGCCGGTCGAAATCAGGAACGAGGTATTCCCGCGCACAGCCAGCGCTCGGCCAATCAAAAATCCAGCCAGCAGAGCAAAACCTATGCCCAGCGCGGTGTAGATAAATCCGCTGCGGCCTGCTTTCAGCACTTCCAGCAGGTCCATTCCAAACCCGAGTGCCACCACCGAAGCTTGCAACAGGAATTTGGAGAGCGCCCGGCTGTCAGCGGCATAGGGATGCTTCAGTGCCAATCCGAAGATCAGCCCGGCGCACAACGCGATCGGCGGCGAAATAAAGCCGGTCGCGCTCAGAATCAGCAGCAGGAAAAAAATTGTCTTGGTATTCATTCAGGAGAGGAGGATTGCTGTGGAATGAGCATCACAAGTTGTGAAGATTCACTTTTGTTGTTTCTGCCGGCTCGTGCTTGTGGTGCCGGCTTTCGCTGCCAAGCCGCGAGCCACTTGGTCCACCACTTTCGCCGCCAATGTCATGCTGACGTGACAAGCGGAATCGTTGATCCGGCATTGCGCCAGCGTCAGTGTGCATCCACAGTCGCACGATTCCGCGTTCATCCGCTTCAGCGCGACCGCTCGTTGCTTTGCGTTCAGCTTGGAAAAATCGACGCCCGGCAGCTCGGTGGCGCGCGCGGCGTTCTTCAGAAAAACCTGCCCATTGTCTTCGAAGTATTCGACCTTTGCGTCCACCGGCTGGCCCAACAATGCTTTTACCTCCAGTTCGTAAATGCTGGGATCGTTCAGGCCGACATGCTTCTGCACTGCGCGGCCCTGTGGATCGATGATGAAAGACGTCGGCAGTGCGGCAATCCCACCGTACTCCATCCGCACCTGATCCGACACCATCGCAACGCGGTAATTGATTCCCTCCTTCATCACGAACCGCCGCACTTCGTCGGCATCATCCTCGTCGGTGGCCAGCCCGATGATTTCGAGCTGGTCCGCGTAGCGTTTTTGCAGGTCCACCAGATCAGAAATCTCCGCGCGGCACGGTCCGCACCAGGTTGCCCAGAAATTCAGCAGAACGATTTTCCCTTTCGCTTCTTCTAGGGAAACCGTCTTGCCGTCCAGGTCCTTTAGTTCAAACGGCGGCGCCGTATCCGGATTCTTGACAAACTCAATGACCGGCGTGTCCTGCGCGGGTTCAGCGCTCAAGTTTCGAGCTGCTTTCGCCGATCCATTCGCGCCGGCGGCTGCTTGCGCTTGGCCCCCGGCATGGGTCTTCCCGCATCCGCCAACCAGTAGGCTGGCGCTGACCAGAGCGGTCCACAGCGAATGTCGAGTGAATCGAGCCATCCTACGAATTGTAGCGCAAATGGAGGCGTTGCCTCGTAGGGCGCACCGTGCTCGGCCCGAGTGAATGGGGCTTCGGCACTTTTATCCGGTTCCACAGATATTCGGGCCGCGCTAGCTGGCGCGGAGTTGAGCGCCGACTTGCGATTCCAGTGCGCGGACGATGTGCCCGGAAAAGTCCGCGATCTGCGCATCGGTGAACGTCAATTCACGGCTCTGGAATGTGACCCGTACCATCAGCGAGTATTTGCCTGCCGGAACGTTTTTGCCGCGGAAGAGGTCTGCCGCTTCAACCGAGGCAATTTCTGGGATGTTCAGCCCGCGAATTGCCCTGGCGACTTCGGCGAAGCTGACGCCGTCGTCCAGCAACAAGGAAAAATCGCGCTCCACCGCAGGGAAGCGCGGCAGCGGCTCATAGCGCCGGGCGTTTTTTGCGCCATAATACATGCAGTAGACGGGGCCCAGCGTAAGCTCAGCGAGAAAAACGTCCTGCCGGAATTTCAGTTTGTCCGCAATGCGCCGCGAAAGCTGGCCCGCCGCGCCCAGCTGATTCTCGCCGAGCAGAATTTTTCCGCGCTTCGCCACCAGCAGCGAGTCAGGTCCTCCGTCAACCCACCTGAAGCAGCCGCAGAGCGCACCGATGGCATCGAGATCACCTTTCAAATCGGCGAACGAAAATTCCCGCGCGCCGTCGTACAGACCCTGCGACCTGGCTCCGCCGGTTGCGCCAATAGTTAGAAACTGCGTTTCGACGGGGGCGGCACTCGCGTCGTCCTTGTTGGCCACAGCAAAACGGTAATGCCGGCCAATTTCAAAGAGTCTCAAATTGCGCTGGCCGTGGTTCAAATTCCACTCGATAGCGCCGGCCATCGAAACCGCGCCGTTCGATCGCAGCAAGCTGGCCTCTTCGGATAGCGGATTCGCCAAGCGCGCAGGTACTACGCCCTCGGGACGGAACAGTTCGTCACGCTCCTCGGCCACCTGGGGAATGGTTACGATTTCGCGGTAGCCCAATCCAATCAGCCGTTCACGCAGACGCGATTCCGCTTCGTACTGCGGCAATCGCTCCGCGCCTTGCCGTGCCGCGGGCAAACGCGGCGGAAATTTGTCCAATCCGTAGACCCGGGCCACTTCTTCGATCAGATCGATTTCGCGTTCAACCTCAGAGCGCCAGGAAGGCTGGGTGCATTCCCAAGCTGCCAGAATGGATCCGGCCTGCCCGCGGTTCTGATCGACACGCACCGGCGCAAATCCCAGCGCGCCCAGAACTGCTTCGATCTCCCTATCCGGAACGTCCGCGCCCATCACCCGTAGAAGCTCCGCGCGGGTGATGGTGATTTTCTTCGCTGGGCGTTTGCCAGGATAAGCGTCAACTACACCGGAAAGCAGTTCACCGCCCGCCAGCTGCAAAATCAATTCCGCACAGCGCCGGGAAGCTAGTTCGGCCATCTCCATGTCTGCGCCGCGGCCGAAACGCGTGGATGCCTCGGTGTGCAGCTTCAGAAAACGCGTCGCGCGGCGAATGGCCACCGGCTCAAACCACGCGCATTCGATCAAAACGTTCTTCGTCGAGAAAGAAATCTCGGTCTGGGCGCCACCCATGACTCCGCCGATGCCAATGGCCCGCGAGCCGTCTCCATCGGCAATCATGCACAACGACGGATCGAGCTGCCGCTCGATGCCGTCGAGCGTTTTCATCCTTTCGCCAGGCTTGGCGCGACGAACGACGACCGAATGATTCCGCAGGACATCGTAGTCAAACGCGTGCAGCGCATGGCCCAGCTCCAGCATCACGTAGTTGGTCGCGTCCACCACATTGCTGATGGAGGCTACGCCTGCCGCTTCCAGCCGCTCGCGAAGCCATTGCGGCGAAGGCTGAATCTTCACCCCTCGAATGACGCGTGCGGTAAATCTTCCGCATAATTCCGGAACCTCGATTTTCACGCTCACGGCGTCGCTGGCTCTCGCTTGCGCGGATTCCGCGGGTTTCGGACTCGCCGCCTTCAGTGGCAGCTTGTAAATCGCGCTGACCTCGCGCGCGATTCCATAGACGCCGAGGCAGTCTGGCCGATTCGAAGTCACTTCCGCGTCGATCACCCCGCCTAGCGGCTGTGGTTCCACGCTGGCAACGTTCGTGCCGGAAAGTGCCAGCCGCGACGCCAGGTCCTGTGGCGTTGCCGTCACGTCGACAAAATCCTTCAGCCAGTTGTAAACAACCTTCATCCAGAGTTCCTTGCCGCATCCAGCCGGCCAAAATAAATCTGCGTCGTGTACTCCATGCGCACGGCACCGTTCTTCTGATTCGCATCAAAGAGACTGCGAAGCCCGGACATCATCGGCGCAAATCGCGCGTCGCCTTCTTTCGGGGCGTACGAACTGCTGCGCAACCGCCCTGCGAGCCCGTAAAAATCGAATTCCTGAAAATTCGGCAGTTCCCGCCGCTGAACATTTCCCCTGCCGAAAAACTCCTCCAGGTCTTGCGCTTCCGGATACGCTTCCTTCACGTCGGTGTAATCGGTACCGTAGCGCACCAGCAAATCCTCATAGGCACGGCCGAATTCCGTTTCGCCGATTCGCCGGCCGTTCCAAAGCACCACCGCCCAGCCACCCGGTCTCAAAATCCGGGCAAATTCTCGGCGCGTCGCCATCGGCTCAAACCAGTGAAACGCCTGGGCGGCAGTCACAAAATCGGCGCTGGCGTCAGCGATGTTCGTCGCTTCGGCGGAACCCACGACGCTCGCAAAATTCGGATACGCCGCCAGAAACTCGCTTCCCGCTTCGCGCATCTCTGGGTTGGGTTCCACGCCCCAAACAAGATTTCCGTTTTGCAAAAACACTTTACTCAGAAATCCAGTTCCGGAGCCAATGTCCGCAATCTGGTGAAACTTCTGCAAACCGCATTCTTCGCGAAGCAAATCGATTAACGCGGGCGGATACCCAGGCCGGTAGCGAATGTAATCCGCTACTCGCGAGGAAAACCGTTGCTTGGCATCGCTGAACGTCACGGAAACTGTTTCAGAAATCGCACATCGTTTTGAAAAAAGGCCTGAATGTCATCAATGCCGTACTTCAGCATCGCCAGCCGGTCCATGCCCATTCCAAACGCGAAGCCGCTCACTTTTTTCGCGTCGTAATTCACGAAACCATAGACCGCGGGATCGACCATGCCCGCGCCGAACAGTTCTATCCAGCCGGAACCTTTGCACTTGCCGCAGGTTTGCCCGCTGGCGGCGCTGCCGCTGCCGCCGCAGAAAATACACGACACATCGAATTCGACGGAGGGCTCCGTAAACGGAAAATAGCTCGGCCGAAAGCGGGTCTTCACGCCGGACCCGAAATATTGCTTCACGAAATATTCGATGGTGCCGGTGAAATCGCAGAAAGTGATGTCGTGATCCACGGCCAAGCCTTCGATCTGGTGAAACATAAAGGAGTGGGTGGCGTCGGGATTGTCGCGGCGATAGACCTTGCCCGGCACAATCACGCGCACAGGGGGTTTGCGTTTTTCCATGGTGCGGATCTGCATCGGCGAAGTGTGGGTGCGCAGGAGCAGCGAACCGGGCGCAGTCAGAACAGCGCCGGACTCCCTACGGGCCTCGACGTAAAACGTATCCATGTCGTCGCGCACGGGATGAAATTCCGGAATGTTGAGCGCTTCGAAGTTGTAGTAAGGCGTTTCGATTTCCGGCCCTTCCACAACGGAAAATCCGATCGAAACAAAGATGTCTTCGATCTCCTGAAGCACCTGCCTGATCAAATGCCGCGAACCAACAGGCCGAATCACTCCAGGCAGCGAAAGATCAACTCGATCCTTGGCAGAGACCGCCTCCTGAGCGCCAGACTCAATGGCTGCGCGCCGTGCTTCCATCGCGGTTTCGAGTTGCGCCTTGAATTTGTTCAGGGCTTGGCCGACGGCGGGCTTTAACTCCTTGCAAGCGGGCTTCAGCCAGTTGTCGGTGACCAGTGTCAGCACGCCGGATTTTCTTCCGAGCCACCGCACGCGGAATTTCTCGAACCCTTCGGCGGAGTTTGCCGCGTTCAAATCAGCCTTTGCGAGCGACAGCAATCCGGCGAAAAGCGGTGCAACTTGGTCCGGCTGTTTCACGCCGAGCGCGGCCAGCGTTTGCTCCTGAGAATTCTCAGTCATAAGAGACAGATAGGTTACACCGAACGCAGCGAAGAAAGATTTCTCGCTGCGCTCGAACGATGACCAACCAAGAAGCGCCAGGCCGCAAGGTAGGGGCATCACCATATCTCGTGCCCCTACAAATTGAAGAGCTGGCGGCGCGAAGGACTACCCTTTTGCCGCAGCAGGCTTGGGCGCGAACGCTTTGGCCTTTTCCGCAAGTTGGGCAAACCCAGCGGCGTCTTTCACTGCGATGTCCGCGAGCACTTTGCGGTCGAGGGCAATTCCGGCGGCTTTCAGGCCGTGGATCAGCTGACCGTAGGTGATTCCGTTCAAGCGCGCGGCGGCCCCGATACGTTGAATCCATAACCGGCGGTACTGGCGTTTCTTGTTGCGGCGGTCGCGAAACGCGTAGCGATCGGCGCGATTCGCCGCTTCCTGGGCGGACTGGTAGAGCTTGCTCTTGGTGAGGAAAAAGCCCTTGGTCCTCTTCAGGTACTTCTTGCGCCGAGCCCGGCGCTTGGTGCCGCGTTTTACGCGTGCCATGGGTTTGTCTCCTTTTGGCCGTCGCCACTCCTGTACTGCCGGACGTTAGTCCGTCCAGGTCGCCATGCGGAAGCCGGGCTAAAGCCCAGCGCAACGCAAGCGGAGCTTCGGCAAATGCATGATTTTGTGGAAACAAACGGGTTGCGGCAGAAGGCGGAAGTGCCGCACTGCGCAACGGGTTTGTTTCCGATTTGAACTGCGCCGCTGCAAAAAAAATACAACAGCTTTTTCGGCCGGCAGGCACCCGTGAAGCGCTGCCTGGCGCGAATTGCCGTTCACTAACGCTGGTGAGCGGCCTGCGGAAGTCTTCTGGCTGACAAAATCAGCTGGAAAACCTGGTCGCATTTTTCGCGAAGCGGAGAATCCGCTGCGCAAAAATCTTTCTGATATCAACCGTTTTGTCTTCGGCTGAAATCCTTCGTCCCGCTGCGACGGGATTCAGGATGACCAACAAAATCAAGGCGCGCCTGGTGTTCCGCGCGCACAGACAATCAGAGGCCGTAAGGGAGCATCTGCAAAGTCTTGGCCTTGTCCGCGGCGTTGACTTGCGTGAGCTTCTTCAGTTTGCGCATGCGCCCCGGAGCTTTGGTCCCGAGCAGGTGGCGCTTGCCTGAGTGCATTCTAAGCAGCTTGCCAGTGGCGGTGAGCTTGAAACGCTTGGCGGCACCGCGATGAGTCTTGAGCTTCTTCTTCGGTTTTGAGGCATTGCGAGGCATTGCTAAACCCTTTCTCTTGTTCCAGCTGCGGCCTGCTGAGCGCGCAACGGCCGCACTTTATTTGAAATCATTCTGAAAAACCTGGCCGACGTCCGCTCTCTTACCGCTCAGCTGGCGGCTTTCGGGACCAACGCAGCGCCTTTCTTCGGCGCCAACAACGCGACCAGCACGTTGCCTTCCATGCGCGGCGGCGTTTCCACTTGGCCGTGATCACCAATTTCGCCCAGCAAGCGCGTCATCTTGGCCCGGCCAACTTCCTGGTGCGCCATTTCGCGTCCGCGGTGAAAAATCATGGCGCGGACTTTGTGCCCTTCGCCAAGGAACCTGATGATCTGGTTCTTGCGAACCTGAAAATCGTGCTCCGCGGTCGCCGGCCGGAACTTCACTTCCTTGAGCGCCGAAGCGCGGCTGCTCTTGCGCTGCTCGTGGGCTCTCTTGCTCTGCTGGTACAGGAACTTGCCGTAATCGGTGATCTTGCACACCGGAGGATCGGCGGTAGGCGAAATCTCCACCAGATCCAATCCACGCTCGCGCGCCAGGCGAAGCGCTTCAAAAGGCTGCATTACCCCCAGCTGGGCACCTTCTTCGTCAATCACCCGGATTTCGCGAGCCCGAATCCGGTCGTTAATCCGAACTCGGTCGCTCATCTGCCGGAAATTCCGATCTGCGATAAATCCCCCTCAGCGGAAAAAGCACCGAAGCTGCCACCCCGGGCCCGAATCAGCTACCGACACAATAGCGAATGACGGCTCTCAGGCCACCTTTCGCAGAGCTTTAAAGTATAGCATGTGCAGCGGTTAGCGCGACAAGGGGAAACCGCTATGGGAGCTCAGCTCCCGATCATCCGTTGGGGGGCAGCGAGCCAGAGTTGGTGACCGCAATCTGTGCCGTGCCCCCGGCGCCTTCAACCCCGGATGTTGTGCAGTTCTTGCCCCTGAGTTGTTGGTGCAACAGGGTAGTGGCGCGAGTACGCCGATCGTTTCATTTCGGGAAAATCCAGGCCATGGCGGCAGGTCCGCTTAACCGATACCATGCACCGCAGTTAATGCGGAAAGAGCTCGCCCGGCACAGATTTCAGGATGAGACCGAGAGAAACCAGGAGAGTGACATAGTAGGCCGCTACTCGGAAGCTCGGCAAAGCGGGCAAGTCTTTCGTGAACAGTCTCCAGATCGCGCCGCCTGCGATCAGCAGAAACACGCTCTCCTGAAAAACGACGGCGAGCGCAAGCGCGGCAATGATAATTGACCAGCGGCCAACCCAGTCGAGAGCCCGAGTGGCACCGCCGCCGTCGAGAATCCAAACCGGAATCAGGTTCATGAGATTGAGCCAAGCGCCTGCTCGCGAGATTCCGGCCCAGAGCGGATCGCCCGTTTTCCAAAAAGCGAGCAGGCAGGCAAACGCAGCCAGGGCCCCTGCGAGAGGGCCGGCCAGGCTCACTGCGGCTCGCGTTTCGAGCGAAATGCCCATGGCGTTCCACCGGATATACGCTCCCAACCCCGGCAAAAAAACCGGCATGTCCGCCGGCAGGCCGCGACGCCGAATTTCGATGTAATGGCCCATCTCATGAATCAAGATGGACAACACAAAGCCCAGGCCGAATCTCCAGCCCAAAAGGCTCCAGTACAGCGCGAAGAAGGCGCCGAGGCTAAAGAGAAACTTGAACTTAAAGAGGGCCAAGATCCATTTGGCTTTGGCCAGAAAAATCGCAATCGGGGCAAGCGGGCCAAGTTTTTTGGCCCAGGCGTGCTTGGGGGGAGGCGGGGCAGCGTGGAGAGAAAGCTCCAGTTTTCGGATGTGCTCCCGAACCCAGTCGGCCTGGTTGATGTGGGCAGGAAGCATCTGCAACGAGCGGCGCCACTCTTGCAAGGCTCCGGCGATGTCACCTTCCTCTTCGAGACGATTGGCGCGATTGGAAAGAATGGTGAGTTCTTCGCCATAAACCAGCGCATGGCACTGCGGACAGACCAGCGCGCCAAGACCCAAGTCGAGGCCACAAGTCTTGCACCGGCGCGGCGAGAGATCCAACGGGGGCGAGGTGGACACGATTTTCTCGGCGGCTCCTTGGCGATCAGCTAGTCGCAGCAGCTGGTGGCGCGTTGGCTTTGAACGGGCCGAGAATCTCCAGCTTGGGAGCCGCCGTGATTTTCCAGGCGATGTTTACGCCAACGAACAGGATGACCAGCCCGATGATGCCGGAGAATCCCGATGCCAGCTCCAGGAATGGCGAAGCGAGCCCGGCAAGGAGGAGAGCGCCGGCAACAGAAGCGGGACTTACAGGGCGAGGGGCTGCGGCTTCACTCGTCGAAGTCGCCTCTTCGGAGGTTGTCTGGTCGGATGAGTTGGTCGAAGTCTGCCCCGGGGCCGCCGTAGCACTTGGTGCGGATTTCTTGTTCTTCATTATTTGGGCGATGCCCATCGGAATGGCGGCGAGCGAAACTGCCGCGTAGGTGAGAGCGACGGCGGCGATTTGATAGCGGCGTCCGCCGATCCCTTGGGAGCCTTTCTTGATGGCAGTTCCGACGAGCCAGCCGACGGCCAAGGCGACGTAGCCAATCTCCAGGCCGGTGATGATGCCGAATGCAGCGTAGAGCGCGAGGCCTACAATGGCGCCACCAATTCCAAAGATGATTCCCCGCACGAAGGCAGAGTGCGAGTCTTTCGGCATTTGCGCTTGCACCTGGGTGGCGCAGCGCTCGCAGGCGAGTATTCCGTTAATACGGTAATACGCGCCCGAGATAGCCTGCTTGCAGCTGAGACAGATATCCGTACCTGGAGCGTTCTTGTATTCCGCTGTTCCGAATTGTGGGGTACTGGACATGTAGCCTCCTCAGATGCTGACACAGTATTGCAGAGGAACGATAGCCGGGGAACATCGCGGAGAACAGGTCTCGCCAAAGGATTACGAGGAGACCTCCAGGCTACCTTTGGGGCCGCGGATCACGGCGCGGAGCCGGGGCGCATCGCCCTTGAGAATGATGACCGCCCCGAGTGTGAGTTTTGCGGCGAGGACGGCAAGCTTGGCCGGTTCGGGAGTGTGGAGCTCGAAGCGGAGGAGTTGACAGCCGGATGGCGCGTCGCTTGAGGGATGAATCGAATCTTTTCCCCATTCGATGAAAAAAGGGAGAAGGCCGTTGGCGTCGTCCCGCAGCGCCAGAGTCTGCCAGTGAAGTTCCTTGCCATCGGGCCTTTTGCGGGAGCCGGGCGTGGGGCCTTCGGCGGCAATGCCGTAAGACTTGAGTTTGGCGGCGAACGCGGCAATGTTGTCCGGATGAGCGGCCCAGCCGATCAGACGCGGCTCACCGAGCGTCGCGATTTCCTGGTGCCACGCAGGGCCGCTTTGCCTTGGGTCGGGCGCGATGATCTCGAGATAATGGCGTTCGCCCATCGAGAGCAGGGCGTTTTGCGTGCCGCGGCCGGGATGGACTCCGCCGAAAGCGGCGCGAACGCCGGTGTGCTGTTCGACGAAATCAATGCCGTGCTGGAGGTCGTTGCATCCTAGAAGAATGTGGTCGAGCATAGGCGGCACCTGATCGATCAATGGGGTATCTTCAAGCCTCCGTCGGCGCACACCTTGCGCGAAAACGGAGGGGCCCGCGAGCGCGGCGGCTCCGCTAAGGTACAGAAAAGATCGGCGCGGGAGCATGGTTGGAGTAGAGTACGCCGGAAGGAAGGAACAGAAAAGATTTAAGGCAGAGTAACCGCTTAGCGTCAAACATTCAATCGACGAGATTCCTCGGCTACGCTGGCCGGCGTGCTCGCGAGAGCGAACGCCAAAGAAAAGGCGTCGGCCCGCTTCGCTCGGAATGGCAGTTGGACCATAGAGGTGCGTTCATGCCGGCGCAATCGGAAGCGATGTTGCGGGAGATTCGGGATGCGTTGGTGGAGACCTACGCCATCAATGATGCGATGAATCAGCTGATTCTGGCGCATCTGGACGCGCGGGCTTGGCGTGCGGAGCCGCCTGGGGAAAAGGGCCATGGGCGGACGATTGCGGCCATCTATGCGCATCTGCACAACGTTCGGCTGGTATGGCTGAAGAACTCGGCGCCACATTGGAAGTGTCCACCCAAGCTTGATCCGGACCGCTGCACGATGAAGCAGGTTTCGACAGCACATGAGAAAAGTGCGGCGCAGTGTTTGCAGATGCTGGAGGATGCGTTGTCAGCGTCACCGGACCGCAAGGTGAAAAAGTTTTCGCGCGGGGATTGGGTGCCGGTGTGGCCGGCCGGTGGGACGATGTTTTGCTACATGTTTTCGCACGAAGCGCATCATCGCGGGCAGATTCTGATGCTGGCGCATCAGCTGGGGTATCGTCTGCCGGTGAAGGCGTGGGCTGGTATCTGGTGGTGGCAAAAGTTGCGCAAGAAACTGCGGATGCCGAGCCGGCCGAGGTAGGCTCAAGACTTCAACGATCAAGGTCCGTGTGCCGGCCCGGACCGAGATCGCTGAGCGACTTCCCCTCGTTTTCGGAGGGTTCCGGATTTTTGGCAAACAGCCGAGAGTGCAAGTACCAAGAAGAGGCTATAAACAACGTAACAACCGTAGCCGTCATATCCTGCTCAGCCTGCGATGGAGCGGGATTCGGACTCGGCTCGCAAGGATTCGACCAAGTCGGCAAGGGGCCTTGGGCCGAGGTCGCCTTTGCTGCGGTGGCGGAGGCTGACGGTGCCGGCTTCGGCTTCCTTCGGACCGACGACGAGCATGTAGGGAATCTTCTGGAGCTGCGCGTCGCGAATTTTCGCGGGCAGCTTTTCGCTGCGGTCATCGAGATGAACTCGAATGCCATGATTCTTGAGCGTTTCGGCGACGTGCTTCGCGTAGTCCATCACTTTTTCGCTGACCGGGCAGATTTCCGCCTGCACCGGAGCGAGCCAGAGCGGAAACGCTCCGGCGTAATGCTCGATCAAAATGCCGAAAAAGCGCTCGACCGAGCCGAGCAGCGCGCGGTGAACCATGAGCGGCTGATGCCGCGCACCATCGTCGCCAACGTATTGCAGGCCGAAACGCGCAGGCAGATTGAAATCGAACTGCACGGTGGTGAGCTGCCAGGAGCGGCCGATGGCGTCGATTAACTTGATGTCGATCTTTGGACCGTAGAACGCGCCTTCGCCTACCATGCGCTTGTAGGGAATCTTCATGCGGTTCATGACAGAGGCAAGCGCGTTACTCGAATGGGCCCAGTCTTCCGCCTTTCCAGGATAGTTTTCCGGGTGTTGGGGGTCCCAATCGGAGAGTTCGACTTCGAATTTGTCGAAGCCGAAGTTCTTCATGACGGCGTAGGCGAAGTCGATGCACGCTTCGACTTCGGACTCCATTTGCGAAGGCATGCTGAAGATGTGCGCGTCGTCCTGGGTGAAGCCGCGGACGCGAAGCAGGCCGTGCAGAACGCCGCTGCGTTCATAGCGATAGACGGTGCCGAGTTCGGCGAGGCGCACGGGCAAATCGCGATAGCTACGCAGCTTGGATTTGTAGATGAGGATGTGGCCCGGGCAGTTCATGGGCTTGAGCTGGTAGTCGGCTTTTTCGACTTCGACCGGGCCGAACATGTTTTGGCGATAGAAGTCCGCGTGGCCGGAGGTTTTCCAGAGATCGAGCCGCATGATGTGGGGCGTATACACGAGGTCGTAGCCGCGCTTGATCAGTTCGTCGCGGAGCCAGTTTTCGATGATGTTGCGGATGAAGCCGCCCTTGGGATGCCAGAAGATCAAGCCTGGGCCGGCTTCTTCCTGAATGCTGAAGAGGTCGAGCTCGGGGCCCAGCTTGCGGTGATCGCGGCGCTTGGCTTCTTCCAGGCGATGGAGATATTCGTCGAGCTCTTTTTGAGTGAAGAACGCTGCGGCGTAGATGCGCTGCAGTTGCGCGTTTCCTTCCTGGCCTTTCCAGTAAGCGCCGGCGACATTCATTAATTTGAAAGCCTGAATGCGCTTGGTAGACGGAATGTGCGGGCCGCGACAAAAATCTATGAACTTGCCGGTGGTATAGAAAGAAACCATCGGCTCGCTTACTTTTTCTTCGACCAGCTCGCACTTAAACAGCTGATTGGACTTTTTGTAGAACTCAAGCGCCTCGGGCTTCGGCATGTACTTGCGCTCATTGGGCAAGTCTTGTGCGGCGAGCTCGTGCATCTTCTTTTCGATTTTGGCAAGGTCTTCGGGAGTGAACGGGGCTTCGCGCAGAAATTCGTAGAAGAAGCCGTTATCCACCGGCGGGCCGATGCCGAGCTTGACGTTGGGGTAAAGCTCCATGACGGCCGCGGCGAGCAGATGGGCCGCGCTGTGGCGGAAGACGAAGAGCGCGTCGGGGTCTTTGTCGGTGAGGATCTTGAGCTTGAGGTCTTGTTCCAGCGGGCGGCGGAGGTCGATGAGGTAGCCACCGTCATCGACGGGCTCACCGAAGCTGGTGAGAGGACCGTTGTTCGAATAGGCCTTGGCGACAAACGCCGCGTCAGCTAGCCGCGGTGAGATGCTCTTTGCGATGTCCGAGGCGGTGGTGCCCTTGGGCACGACTTTGACGCTGCCGTCGGGAAGTGTGATGTGGATGGTGTCCATAGTGTTTCGGCCTGGATGATGAACCAACTAGCTTATCGGCGGCGGAAAGGAGGGTCAAGACGCTCGTCTGGAGAACCAGGATAACGCAGAGTCACGCCAGAGCGCCGAGATTCGCGGAGCTTCGGGAGAGTCGCTACAATCTGAGTCCTATCTTGAGGTGTACGAGTCAAAGAAAGGGTTGCGATGAAGCGATTCTTGATCGTAAGTGCTGCGCTCTTGTGCGGAAATTGCGTCCCGGGTTTGGTCGCGCAGACGGTCCCGGCAGCGCAGGCGGCGAAAGGACCCGATGGGCGGATGAAAGCGGACATCTTGGTAGTGGTGGCGCATCCGGATGACGAAGGCGCAGTGACGCCGTATCTGGCCCGAGCCATCTACGATGAGCGCAAGCGCGTGGCGGTTGTGTTTGGCACCCGCGGCGGGAGCGGCGGAAACGACTATTCGCGCGAGCACGGACCGGCGCTGGCCGACATTCGCGAGCAGGAAGCGCGCGCCGCTTGTGCGAAGCTGGGAATCACCAATGTGTGGTTCCTCGAAGGGAAGGACACCGCTTCGCAGAATGTGCTGAATTCGCTGGCGGACTGGGGGCACGGCGCGAATCTGGAAGCGCTGGTGCGAATTGTGCGGCTCACCCGGCCGGAGGTGATCCTTTCGTGGCTGCCAGGAATTTTCATTGGAGAAAATCACGGCGATCATCAGGCGGCGGGAGTGCTGGCGACAGAAGCGTTCGATCTGGCTGGCGACTCGACCGCGTTCCCCGCCCAGGTTGCCGGAGCGACGAAGCGGCTCGAAGTGTATCTGGAGAACTTGACGCCCTGGCAGCCGAAGAAGCTGTACTTCTTCAGCGACGCCGATGATCAAAAGCAGTTTGACGGCACGGGCCCCGCATATTCGATTAAGGAAGTTTCGCCGTCGCAGAAAAAACCTTACTGGCGCTTGGCGATGGATGCAGCTGTGCCGCACTTGACGCAGTTTCCGCAGATTTTGGATTTGCAGAAGATGAGCGAAGAACAGTTGGCGAAGTTCATGGAAGACCCGAACAACTCCTACTGGGGTGAGCCCATGACACTGACGCTCGGCAAGAGCTGGGTGACAGGGGAGGTGAAGGGAGATGTGTTTCAAGGAATTTCTTCCGGTTACCGGTTGAATTCGACGATTGAATGCCAGGGAGAAGAGTTCAAGAACACTCCACGACCGCTCGCTGAGCTTAGTCTAGGCGGGCCCTGGGGGTTCTACGAAGCGTTTCGGCCAAAAGCGTGCATGCACTTACCTGCGGCGAAAGAACCGGAAATCGCGATCAAAGCCGGCACTAACCTAATGATTCCGATTTCCATCCGGCATGATGCAACCAAGCCAATGGAGATTTCGATCGAAGTGAAAATTCCGGCGGGATGGAAAGTCGTGAGTGGCGAAGGTTCATTTCAACTGCCGCAAGAAGACCACACCGATCTATTAGTTGAGATCACGACGCCGAACTTGAGCGCCGAGGAACTGAAGAAGGAAACTGCAAAGACAGTGGCAGTGCGGGTATCGGCGGGTAGCAAGCCGATCGGTGAAGTTCATTTGAAGGCGCTGCTGAGGGCGAGCGCGCTGGCGCAGAACTGACCAAAGACTATCCCTTTCTGGCAGATTCCATTTGTTCCCAGGAGGAGTCGGGGAGCATGCGCAAGGCGTTGAATTCGCCGGCGCCTTGCAGCCACTGGCCGCCGTCGATCACCACACATTCTCCGTTGATGTAGGGCGCCATATCGCTGATTAGGAATGCGGCGAGGTTCGTTAGTTCTTCGTGTTTGCCAAAGCGCTTCATAGGATTGGATTTGCGCGCTTGCTCTTCGAACTCCTTGCTAGGCATGAGGCGGGACCATGCGCCCTCGGTGGGGAACGGCCCGGGCGCGATGGCGTTGAGGCGGATGCCGTATTTGGCCCATTCGACGGCGAGCGAGGTAGTCATGGCGAGGACGCCAGCTTTGGCGCACGCGGAGGGGACGACGAAGCCGGAGCCGCAGTTCGCGGCGGCGTACGTTGTAGCGATGCTGAGGACGTTGCCGGGCTGGTTGCGAGCGATCCATTTGCGCGCGAAAACTTGTGTGCAGTGAAACGAGCCGTTGAGCACGATGCCAACGACTGCGTTGAACGCGTTGGGCGAGAGTTTTTCGGTACGGGCCATGAAGTTGCCTGCGGCATTGTTGATGACCGTATCGATGGGCCCGACTGCGGCATCGGCATTTTCGGCGGCGGCTTCGACCGCGGCGCAGTCGCGGACGTCGCACGTTGCGTAGGCGGCAGTGCCGCCCGCTTTGCGGATTAACTCGCAGGTTCCTTGCAGCGGCTCTTCGCGGCGGCCAATTACGAACAACCTTGCTCCGAGCGACGCAAAGTGAGTGGCCATGGAGCGTCCAAGGCCGGACCCGCCGCCACTGAGGAAGATGGCGCGGTTTTTGAGCAGGTTGGGTTGGAACATGATCGCTCCTCGGGACCAGGATTGGTGCGTGGATTATAAGTCAGCGCGGAGAAATTCATCGGGCACAAACCGCCCGATGGAAACCGTAGCTCGACTGCGTAGGCCGATCCGTGGGCTGCGCTCGGGACCAGTAATTCGCTTCGCGAATGCGGAGAAAAAGCCTCGGCTCACCTGGCAGTTACAGGTTAAACGGCAACGGCAGTCAGAACAGGCCGGGAACGAAGCGGTGCTTGGCGGACATGGCCGCTCGGTAGTCGGGATTGGCGAATAGAACCCGCTCTTCGGAGGAGAGACGGATGCTGAGGACGATGATATGCATGATCGCGCCGGCGAGTGCGGTGATCCACGCGGTGTGAATCAGCGGAAGGGCAATCATTTCGACGAATACCGCAGCATAGTTGGGATGGCGCACGTAGCGAAAAGGGCCGGTGGTGATTACGCCGAGACGCGTAGAGTCCATCACCTGGACGTTCCAGTGCTGGCCCAGCGTACGGATGACCCACCAGCGCACGACGTTGGCGGCAAGGAACAGCAAAGCCATCGGGATCGCAAGCGCTGGAATCAATGGCCGATGGAGAACGACCACTTCAGCTGCGGAGGCCACCAGCAATGCGGTGTGGAACATCGCCATCACCGGGAAGACCGGGTCTTTGGCTTTGGTTGCGCCTCGCGCGGTCATTTCTCTCTGATGGCGCTTGGAAATCCGCAATTCGACGATGCGCAGCGCGCCAACAATTAGGAGTAGCGCCAGAAAGAGAGCGACGCTCAGCGGCATTGCTAGTTCCACTGCAGGAGGAGAAACTCGGCGCTGAAGCCAGGGCCGAAAGCTGCGGCCATGGCGACTTCGTCTTTCTTAAGCGGGCGCTTTTCAAGCCACTCCTGCAAGATGAAGAGAATCGTGGCGCTGGAGAGGTTGCCGACGTTGCCGAGAATGTCCCACGACGGCTGGGTCTGGCACTTGGTCAGGCCGAGGGCAATTTCCACGTTGCCGAGCAGGCGCGAGCCACCTGGGTGCAAGATCCAACCGCGAATGTCCGAACGCGATTGGCCGTGACGTGCTAGGAAACCGTCAACCAAACCTTCAATCTTGGAACCGATCATTTCCGGCACGTCTTTAGAAAGCAGAATGTGGAAGCCGGAATCTTTCAGGTCGAAACCCATGGCATCGAGCGAATTAGGAAAAGTGTAGGTTTCCGAGACGAGAATGCGCGGGCCGTGGGCATCGGGCTTGTTGCTGACGATGACCGCAGCGGCGCCGTCGCCAAAAAGAATGGAGGAAATGAGGTTGGCTTGCGAAATGTCCTTGCGCTGAAAAGTGAGCGAAGGAAGTTCGACCGCAATGATCAGCGCGTTGCCCGGCCTGGCCTGTAAATAGTCGCTCGCTCGCCCTAGTGCCATTGCGCCGGCGGCGCAGCCGAGCTCAGTGAACGGCATGCGGCGCACATCGGAACGAAAACCCATCAAATTAATGAGGTGCGCGTCAAGCGAAGGAATCATGAAACCGGTACAGGAAACGGTGATGATGAGGTCGATTTCTTGCGCGGTCATGCCAGCACGCTTCAGAGCCTCTTCAGCGGCGCGTTGGCCAAGCGCGATGGCATGTTCCGCGTACTCCTGATTGGTTTTTTCCAGGGAGCGCGGTTCGACCGTGTAGTCAATCGGGAAAATCACATGGCGCTTGTGGACATTAGCGTTGTCCACGATGGACATCATCGCTTCCAGGCGGCGCTCCGGTATCTCAAACACCCGGCCCATGTAGTACTTTACGTCGTCACGGCTGATGACGTGCGGCGGCACAGCCGTGGCGGTGGCGACAATCGCGCACGGGGATGCATAGCCGTTCTGTACCTTCTTGACTCCTACGGATTTGGTCATCGTAGCCAGAGAATGCTCCCTCTTAGTTACTGGCGGCGAAACAGCCGATCGGACATGGCAGTGCCAGAATGAGTGCGCGACACTCTATCGCATTTTGGCGAAATCAGCCGAATCTTTTGGAACCAGCCGGCAGCCGAAACCACAGGCCCCTGTGCTTGCTTATTGTACTCGAATCGCTAGCGAGCGGCTTCTTGGCTGGCGCGAATTTCCTGCCAGCGGCGCGGACGCTTGCTGTATTGCAAGACTTTCTTGCGGAGACGGATGGATTTCGGCGTGATCTCGACGTATTCGTCGTCGGCAATGAATTCAATCGCCTGTTCCAGGCTTAGCTCGCGATGCGGAATCAGTCGAATAGCTTCGTCGGCGCTCGACGAGCGCATGTTGGTGAGCTTCTTCTCGCGGGTAACGTTCACTTCCATGTCCTGCTCGCGCGAGTTTTCCCCGACGATCATGCCTTCGTACACGTCGATTGCCGGCCCGATAAAAAGTTCGCCGCGCTCCTGAATGTTCCACAGAGCGTAAGCGGTCGAGACGCCTGCGCGGTCAGCGACCAGGGCACCCGTGGGACGAAGCGCCATTTCCCCGCCATACTCGATCCAGCCCTCAAAAATGGAGTGGATCAGCGCTGTGCCGCGGGTGTCGGTCAGCAACTGGCTGCGCAGGCCGATGAGCCCGCGCGAGGGAATGCGGAAATCCATGCGCACGCGGCCCGAGCCGTGATTGCTCATTTTCACCATTTCGCCGCGGCGGCTGCCGAGCGTCTCCATGATGATGCCGATGAAGTTTTCGGCGACGTCAATCACCAGGCGTTCCTGCGGCTCGAGCTTCTTGCCGTTCTCTGTGCGCACCACAATTTCCGGCTTGCCGACCATCAGCTCAAAGCCTTCGCGGCGCATGGTTTCGATGAGAATGGCAAGCTGCAGTTCACCCCGGCCGAGAACGCGAAATGATTCCGGTGTGTCGGTATCTTCCACCCGAATGGAAACGTTGGTGAGCAGCTCTTTCTGCAAACGATCGCGCAGATCGCGCGACGTAAGATAACTTCCTTCGCGGCCGGAAAGCGGACCGGAGTTGACAGTGAAAATCATTGCCAGTGTGGGCTCGTCAATGATCAGCGGTTCGAGCGGAGCGGGATTGGCGAGATCGGTGATGCTCTCGCCGATTTGAATGCCTTCGACTCCGGCCAGTGCCACGATGTCGCCGGCCTTCACTTGATCCGCTTCGTCTCGGTCCAGTCCACGAAACGTGAAGAGCTTGGTGATCTTAGTGGACTGCAGGCGGCCATCCAGTTTGCTGATACCGACTTCGGTGCCGCGAGTCAGTGTTCCATTGAAGACGCGGGCGATGGCGATGCGGCCGAGGAATTCACTGTAGTCGAGGTTCAGCACCTGGAGTTGCAGCGTCGCGGCTGCATCGCCCGAAGGAGCAGGAATTTTCTCCACGATCGTTTCAAACAGCGGCAACAAGTCTTTAGAGCTACCGCCCGGCGCGCGTTGCGCGACGCCTTCGCGCGCGTTGGTGTAAATCACGGGGAAATCCAGCTGGTCTTCGGTCGCGTCGAGGTCAATAAACAGGTCGTAGATTTCGTTGAGCACTTCTTTCGGGCGGGCGTCAGTCCGATCAATTTTATTGAGCACGACGACGGGCGGAAGCTTGGCAGCGAGGGCTTTCTGCAAAACATAACGGGTTTGCGGCAGCGGGCCTTCACTGGCGTCCACAAGCAGGACGACTCCGTCGACCATGCACAGCGCACGTTCGACTTCGCCGCCGAAATCGCTGTGGCCGGGTGTATCTACGATGTTGATTTTGGTGTCGCGGAAAGATAGTGCCGTGTTTTTGGCTAGAATAGTGATTCCGCGCTCGCGCTCCAGGTCGTTCGAGTCCATGACCCGCTCGACCACTTCCTGGTTGGCGCGAAAGATGCCGCTCTGCTTGAGCATGGCGTCCACGAGCGTGGTCTTGCCGTGGTCAACGTGGGCGATGATGGCGATGTTGCGTACGTTCTGACTCATAAATTTGCTTTCAGCGTCTCCGGTTTCGGCTCGTCACTCAGGTCGTTGCTGGCCGGCGATCATACTGCGGTCAGAGACAAAAATAGCTGCTGGAACAACCAGCAGCCTTTGTGAATCCTTCCTTTTTTGGTCTTAACCCGGACGGGCCGGATCGGGAATTCTCGGATGTGGTGTTACTTAAATAGTTTATCAGAAGCGGCGCGGCGCGGCCACCGGTTCCTGCGCCGCGTGGTACTCTCTTTCGCTGTCAAGAATGAGCTCTCAGCCGCTCCCGGGGGAATCGATGTCGCGCAACTGGGTTGAAGCACTTCGTTTTTCTTTATTGTCGGCTCTTGTCGCTATCGTCACCGTCGCGACGAATGCCCAGGGCCCGGATCTGGCGAAACTCTTCGACAAGCGTGAGGTGATGATTCCAGTGCGCGACGGAGCGAAACTGCACACCGAAATCTACACTCCGAAAAACGTGAAGGAGCCGCTGCCGATTCTGTTTGAGCGCACGCCCTACGGAATTTCGGCGCCGAATGGCGGTATGAGCGGCGGCCTGTATCGCTATGCGGATATGTTTGCCGACGGCTACATCTTCGTGTTTCAGGACATACGCGGGCGCTACGGTTCGGAGGGTAAGTTCGAGATGCTGCACACATCGCCCGATCCGAAAGATCCGAAAGGCGTAACTGAAAGCACCGACACTTACGACAGCATCGACTGGCTGATCAAAAATGTGCCGAACAACAACGGCCGAGTGGGCATGGACGGCATTTCCTACCCAGGATACCTGGTGACGATGGGCATGGTGAATCCGCATCCGGCGCTAAAAGCGGTCTCCGAGCAGGCGTGCATGGGCGATACCTGGCTAGGCGACGATTTCTTCCACAACGGCGCGTTCCGCCTGACCTATGGCTTCGAGTACACCGCGCTTCTCGAAAGCTCAAACGAAAATTTCAGTTTCCCCTTTGACCGGTTCGACATGTTTGAGTGGTACCTCGGGCTTGGCGCGCTATCGAACGCTAATGAAAGATATTTCCAAGGCAAAATTCCTACGTGGAACAACT
Organism: uncultured Acidobacteriaceae bacterium; assembly: GCA_964594885.1. Lineage (GTDB taxonomy): Bacteria > Acidobacteriota > Terriglobia > Acidiferrales > UBA7541 > Acidiferrum. Next base: position 26,337 of record CAZQOB010000018.1, on the reverse strand, counting down.
TCGTGGCGCACAGCAGCTACGACGATTTCTGGAAGCGCCATGCCGTGGCCGCCACGCTGCACGAGCCGACCGTGCCGAACCTGAACGTCGCCGGCTGGTGGGACCAGGAAGACTATTTCGGGCCGATGATGACCTACGCGCGCCTCGAGAAATCCGATAAGAGAAATTACAATTTCCTCGTGGTCGGGCCGTGGAACCACGGCGGGTGGGGGCACGGCCCGGGCAAATCGCTCGGCGACATTCCGTTTCACGGCGATACTGCGGTCTATTTTCGGCAGAAAATCGAAGCGCCGTGGTTTGCCTACTGGCTGCACGGCAAGGGAACGCTGCCCGTGAAGGAAGCGACCACGTTCCAGACCGGTAGCGACGTTTGGACTTCATCTGACACTTGGCCGCCGAAAGAAGCACAGACCATGCATCTCTATTTCCATGTCGGCGGAAAGCTGTCCTTTGATCCGCCTCAGACGGGAGCCAAGGACGCCGCCGACAGCTACGTGAGTGATCCGGCTCATCCGGTGCCCTACCGTCGCCGCCCGGTGGACATGACCTATCCCAACGATCATCCAGGCAGTTGGTACACCTGGCTGGTGCAGGATCAGCGGTTCGCGGACAACCGGCCAGACGTGCTGACCTGGCAGACCGGCATCCTCGACTCCGATCTCACCGTCGCCGGCGGCGTCACCGCAAAACTCTTTGCCTCCACCACCGGCAGCGACGCAGACTGGATCGTCAAGCTGATCGACGTTTATCCGGAAAAAGGAAACGACGACTGGAAGCTGAACGGCTTCGAATTAATGATTGCGGACGAAATCTTCCGTGGCCGCTACCGAAAATCCTTCGAAAAGCCGGAAGCAATCACGCCAAACGAAGTGACACCGTTTACCTTCAGCTTGCATTCGGCCAATCATGTGTTCAAAAAGGGCCATCGCATCATGGTCCAGGTGCAAAGCACGTGGTTCCCGCTTTATGACCGCAACCCGCAGAAATTCGTGCCGAATATCTTTGAGGCCAAGGACTCGGACTATCAGAAGGCCACGCAAACCGTTTACCGGTCGAAAGAGTATCCCTCCAACGTCGAAGTGGACGTGCTGCCCGCGGCAAAGTATTAAGAACCGCGAAATCCCAGTCTGGAGTTGGGAGTTGCAAACATGGTCGTCCGCCAATGAGTCGTACGATGACATCGGAGAGACATCAATCACGGTGTGCTGCTCTCGCTTTTGGAGCTATAGTCTTCGCAGCGCCGCCTGCCACTCAGCTTGAATACACTCCCTACCACGAAGCCAAGCCAATCCTTGAGGCCATGGCCGAGATTATCCCCGCCGAACTGCGAAACACCCCGGCGGAACGTCGCCAAGAAACGTGGGACGCGTGGGCCAAGAAGCGGGACGCGGAAATTCGTGACCGGTTAGCGCAAGGCGATGCGGACTCGATTGTGAATTTTCTGATGTTCGGTACGAGCTTCACAAGGGCGCCGCGGCTGACCATTGAACAGTTGCGCTCGATGTTGTCGCAAAGCAGCCAGGACGGACAGGATCAGTCGGCTACAACGTGGCCAGCCGTGCTTGAGAAACGAGTCCAGGACTTGGTTCGGGGAATGGCCGCTCCGGGCTCGAACGAACGGCTGCAATTCGCGCGAAAGACATTAGAGCGCGCGGGAATAGTGCTCTCTGCGGCCAACGACCAGAAGGCACATGCCTATCTCTACGAAAACGTACAGCGTGTTTCTCTCGAACAGGCCGGGTTCCAGCAGGCGCTGCAAGCGGCGAAGAGCTTGAACAACCCAGCCGAGGAATTCATCGAGAGATCAAAACTCTATAAGCAAAGAGGGCTTTCCCTGGACACTTCGCTTCCGCCGGACTATGCGCTGGAGGTTGCTCTCAAGGAGATGCAGGGGCGTGGACTGCTGAAGCCAGGGAGCGTCAAGCACGTGGGCATCATCGGGCCAGGACTGGATTTCACCGACAAGCAAGAAGGTTTCGACTTCTATCCGACGCAAACCGTGCAGCCCTTTGCCGTTATGGATTCGTTGTTGCGCTTAGGGCTGGCAAAAGCAGATGAGCTGGAAGTGGATGCCCTGGATCTGAGTCCGCGGGTTCTGGAGCATGTCGAGCGAGCCAAGCGCACAGCTGAAAAAGGCGGTGCCTACAAGATCGAACTGCCAAGAGATCCAGCGCGAGCTTGGAAGCCAGAACTGATCGCATATTGGCGACAATTTGGGGACCACATCGGCGTTGCGACCGCGCCAGCCGCGGTCCCGCCGGCCCTTAAGGGGATTGCTCTGCGAACGATTCGGGTAAAACCCAGATTCGTTCGGCAGATGAAAAGCTTCGACGTCAACGTAATTCTGCAGCGAGCGAATCTGGCAGAAGGCGCAAAGTTCGACCTGCTCGTCGCCACAAACATTCTGGTTTATTACGACACTTTCGAGCAGTCACTGGCCCTGACCAACATCGCGGCGATGCTCAAGCCGGCAGGGTTTTTGTTGACCAATAACGCCCTGCTCGAGCTGCCGTCGGGCGAAATGCGCTCCGGCGGCTACCAGACGGTCGTTTACTCGGATCGCGCCGATGACGGAGACCACATGATTTGGTATCAGCGCAAAGAGCAGGGCGGCGGCGCGGATCTCACCCACTGACCGATAATCCGAATTGGGACCCAATTCGTTTGCACCAAACGCCAGACGACGACAGCTCGGGCAGCGGTGCGATGCGCGGCAGGCGTTTTTGAACTAACGAATGTGCCGAGGGAACCGAAAAGAGGGGAGCCCAAAACCATTGCCCCCCTCCGTATCGTCTGGAGCGAGCGTTAGAACGCGAACCGCAGTTCCAGTTGCAGGTTGCGGTGCTGTGGTGCTCCGGTCAGCGGGATCGGGCCAGAGAAAATGCAAGTGCCCTTGCAGGTCTGGGCTCCGACGGTTGTGTTCGCGGCGAGACCGCCGAACGCTGCCCCGAAATCATTGGAGCCGCCTATGATATAGGCGTTCGCGTGGTTCAGAATGTCAAAAGAGTCCGCCCGGAATTCCAGGTTATACCGTTCGTTGATGAAAAACTTCTTGTGGACGCCGAAGTCAAAATTCCAGGTACCGGGTCCACGGAAGCTATCCCGACCAGTCATGTTGGATGGGTAAGGTCCAAAGTCGGAATTTCCTGTGATGGGGTTGGTAAACTGAGTCACCGAAGAATTGGGAATCGAGATGTAGTTAAACGTGTCCGGGAGCCCGCTGTCCACAGGTGATCCGGTCCGTGAAATCGCGGAGGTCAGAATCAACCTGGGGATTTGCTGAAACTCCGTGTTCGTGGAGTCAAAGATGGTGAAAGGAGTGCCTGTATGCGCCACGAAAATGGATGACAGCGTCCAGCCGCCCGCCACTTGCTTGAAGACGCCATGGCTGCTGCGACCCAGGGGAACATCCCAAGTTCCGCCAAGCGCGATGCGATGCCGCAAATCGAACTCGGCGTCGCCACGATCTAGCTTGGGATTGAATGGATCAAGCTGCCCGAGGTTCAGATCGGTACCACCGGTGCTGAAAGTGGTGCTCAAGTTGTCGATAGCGTGAGCATAGGTGTAGTTCGCTGTAAGGTTCAATCCGCTGTTCCAAGGATTTGAGAAGACCAGGCGCACGTTAGCGGCGTTATAGCTTGAGAAGCCACCGTTTTCTCGGGCGTTGATCGTGCTGTACTGCTGACCGCGAATACGTGAAGTGCAAGCGCCGGGCGTGCAAGGATCACCGAGATATACATTTCCCGATCCGAGGCGGTTGATGGGGTCGAGTGTATAGAGGCCCTCACCCTTCGAACCGGAATATTCGAGCCCCAGCAGAATCTTCGAAGAAAGCTGGTGTTCGAGAGCCGCGTCGTAAAGATGCGCGTAGGAGGTCCGAATGTGGGGATCCACGAAGCGCAAACTGGCGCGGGGAAGCGTTTTAGTCCCAGTACCTGAGAACCCGCCCAGGTTGGAAGTCGTGACCGTGCAGCATCCTGGATCGACGCCTCCCGTCAAATCCACCACCTCGTAGTTTGGAACGTTTTGAATTACGTTGAAGGTGACGTTGCCGAAATTGCGTTCGTATCCAATTCCGTAGCCGCCACGCAGTGAAGTCTTGCCGTCCCCGAAAATGTCCCAGGCAAATCCAACGCGAGGAGCGAAATTGTTCCAGTTCTTGCCCCAAAGCCCGTGCACAGCGCTCTGTTGGGAAAGCGCGACATCGCCATTGCGGATACCGTCAAAGATGGATCCGCCAACGGCAGGGTAGAAGTTCGAGTCCAGGCGGGGATTCTTGTTGTGCTGAACGCCGAAATATTCCCAGCGAAGCCCAAGGTTTATCGTCAAGTGCGGCCGGGCCTTCCAGGTATCCTGTCCGTAAAAAGCGAATTCGCTGTACCGGTTGGACCTGCTGAAGTTCGGTTGGTTGGCAGGCAGAGTTACCGTGCAGTTGGGCGTCACCGCAATCGGGTCATTTCCGGAAAGCCCCGGATGGCCGCAAGGGAACTTTCCCTGAGGATCGATCGCCACCGTGAATGTTTTCAGGTTGCCCGTCAAAAGATTCTGCAGAGCTCCGCCATTCACGCCGCCGGTGCCGAGTGATTCAACCGCCTCTTCATACGCGCCGAAGGTGCGGTCGTCCTGGAAGAACAGATAGGAGCCTCCGAAACGAAAATCATGCTTAGCCTTGACGTAGGTAAAATCCTGGTACGTTTGGTAGAAGTTTTGCGGGCCACCGAAAGGAATGGCACCTCCCGGCGTGAGCTGGCTGTATCCCGGCAACGCCAGCGCTTGTCCAGCAAAGGTAGTCGCCGCATTCTTGTTCCAATACAACGTCGGACCCACTGGATTCTTGCCAAGGGGCTGCACAAATCCCAGGCGGTTGAAGACAAATTTCGTCTGCTCGGTTAAGCGCGGGCCAACGGTGTGCAACAGGCTCAACAAGCCACTGTGGTCGTCAAAGGTCTGCCCGGTGTCGAAACCGAGAGCGCTAGGTCCGCTATAAGGGCTATTGTTGACAACGCCCAAAGCGTCCTGTTCATGGAATTTCGCGTACCGTGCATAGAACTGCGTTTTGTCGCTGATGTTGTAGTCATACCGGACCACAAAATCATAGGTGTTGCCCGGGCTCCCGCCGCCGGCGTCGCCCGGCGAGCTGTAAGTCACCTGGTCAAAAAGAGGTGTTGAATTCAAAACAGTATCACTCGCGTCGGGAAATGCGGCGTTGCAGGCGGCAGAGGCCTCGCAGGCGGCGTCCAGTCCGTGTTTTATGAAATTTGGTGGAGGAGTAGGATTGGGCGTTGACGCAAAGTCTGCTCGACTGAAGGTCCTCACAAGTTGCAAACTCGGGCGCAGCTGTCCGAAGGCGTTGAAGAAGGCCTGTGTCGTCCCAGCATCGGAGGCATTGATCAGATTGTTGTCGGGAATAACTGCGACGGTCGTAGCGGAACTTCGTATCCGCGTCCATTCCGGACTGGCAAAGAAGAACATCTTGTCTTTCTTAATCGGTCCGCCCAGCGAACCGCCGAATTGGTTTCGCGTGTAGACCGGACGCGAAACGCCGTTCGCTTTGTTAAAAAAGTCGTTCGCACCATAGGCGGAGAGCCGGTTAATCTCATACGCCGAGCCGTGCAGATTATTCGTGCCCGGCTTGGTGGCCACGTTTACGATCCCGGCCGTAGCGCGGCCGTACTCCGCTGTGAAATTGTTGGTCAGGACGCTGAACTCCTGCACCGACTCTAGCGGAACCTGTTGCCCGACATGACCGCCGAATTCATCGTTGTTAGCAGCACCGTCAAGCAAGACATTGGTGGATGAGGAGCGCAGCCCGTTTATCACCACGCCGGCTCCGGCGCCGGTGTTCGCCGCGAGAATACTTATGGGACCCGAAGGAGAAGCGTCAGTGTCGGCTACGTTTCCCACTAGCGAGACAAAGGTGTATGGGTTGGCGTTTAATGTCGGCAAGTTACCCACCTGCTGCGCGCTGATCACTCCTCCCAGCGTTTGCGACTCAACATTTACCTGCGCCGCTCCGCCCGCTGTTACCTCCACCACCGTTGCCGAAGAGCCGAGCGATACTTGCAGGTTCAACGTCACTTTGGTGCCGACCGGCACGTCGATTTGCCGAACCAGCTTGGAAAATCCTGTCGCCTCTACCGTGACCTCATAAACCGCTGGAAGCAGGCTCGGTACCGTATAGGAGCCGTGCTCGTCGGATTCCACATCGCGGACTGCACCGGTCGCCACATTCTTAACCTGAATTTTTGCACCGGCTACAGTTCCCCCCTGAGGATCGGCCACTACGCCCGTAATCTGTCCTGTTTCAGTCTGTGCCCAGCCTCCGCTGACGACCAAAAACAACACACCCGCCGCCAGCAAGATGTAGCTTAATCTGCGCATTGCTCTCTCCTTCCGAAATTGGCTTGCGCCTGCGGCATCGTTGACCCGACCCAATAGACCGGTCCGTTATGGACTGCGCCGCTTGGCACAAATTGGCTCCAACAGCCGCATCTCAGCGGCCAGGGGAGTCAATTTGTGCCTTAATTTCGTATGGCGTTGGTATCAGTGCCTAAGTGGTTTTAAGAAAAAGGTGTTTTGTCCTGAATTCAAAGTGAACTACCGGAATCCACCCGGACTAGTTATGTGAAATTTAGAAGTTTTCAGAAATTACGTTCTTTATTTCTATGGTTTTTTAGAAGCAATCCAGTCTTGCGTAACTCACGATTTCAGCTAGTCCCGTGCGATGAAACATTTCCAGATACGTCTGCGTACCTTTGACAAACAAGCGACAAACACTTTTGCTCCAAATACGTCTACGTCAATAAGCGCAGTAGAAGTCTGCTCATGGCCCCAAATCTCAACTCGACCGCGGACCCTGCTATGGACTCAGGTACCTTGCACACTGCCCGTTACATTCGCTTTGGTCCATTTCATATCGACCAACAGCGGCAACAGGTCTATCGGGAAGGTTCGCGGCTGCGCCTGCAGGGCAAAGTGTTTCAGGTCCTGATTGTCCTGATTCAAAAGCAGGGTGAGGTGGTCTCTCGCGAAGAGCTGCGCCAGGCGCTTTGGCCGGCCGATACCCACGTCAACTACGACGCAAACGTCAACACCACGGTCAACAAACTCCGTCAGGCGCTCAGCGAGTCTACGGAGAAGCCGCTGTACATCGAAACGATCCCCCGCAAGGGCTACAGCTTCATCGGCACGGCAGAATTCTCGGACGTGCCTTTTCCGCCTGCCATCCAAAACCATCGTTCGAGCGGAACTCAAACTGGAACCGGGTTACCGCCAAACGGCGATGCTGGCTCCCACGAGAAGAGGCGGATCAGCATTTTGATTCTGGTGCTCATTCTCGCGGGAATCCTGATCGGCGCGGGCGCAGCGACGTACTGGATCTCGCATTTCGCGCCGCAGCTCAAGCATTCGGCGCGCCACCAGGCTTCGGTTTCGACTTCTCGTCTCTGATTTGAACCATCCCCTGAAATCCAGGCCTTAGTGCGGCCGCTTTTCGTCCGCCCTTTTCGTCTGCTACATTTTTTGGGCCATGCTTACCGCAATTACCCGCGCCGTTAGCCCCGCGCTCGCCGAATGTGAGCTCAGTTTTATCGAGCGCCAACCCATCGACCTCGCCAAGGCCAACCAGCAGCATCACGCTTATGAAAAATTGCTGGCATCGCTCGGTGTTCGGGTCATCTCTCTTCCTGCCGAGCCGGAGCTTCCCGATTCCATGTTCGTCGAAGATCCTGCACTGGTTCTCGACGAACTGGCGGTGGTCTTTCCTCTGGGCACGCCGGCGCGGCGGCGCGAAGCCTCCACCATCGCCGCGGCGCTGGCTCCATTCCGTAGGATCGAGCGCGTGGAACTTCCAGGCACCGTCGAAGGAGGCGACATCCTTCGCGTTGGCCTTAAGCTCTACGTCGGGCTAACTGCCCGCAGCAACGCCGAGGGCATCGTGCAGCTTTCCCGCATCGTCGCTCCCTTTGGATACGAGGTGAGCGCCGTTCCCGTAACGGGCTGCCTGCATTTGAAGTCGGCTGTCACCTTGCTAGGCGCCAACACGTTGCTCGCGAATCGTGCCTTTTTTGACTCGTCGGCGATGGCCGGTTATGACTGGGTAGACGTGGATCCGTCGGAACCGCACGCCGGAAATGCCCTGGCACTCGCGCAGGCCATCATTTTCCCCGCTTCGTTCGAACGTACCCGGACCCGCATCGAAGCCCGGGGCTTCTCCCTCACGCCGCTCGATATCTCCGAATTGCAGAAAGCCGAATCCGGACTCACCTGTTCATCTCTGATTTTCCAGGCGGATCAGCGGACCTGAGTTTTTCAAAAACTCTCTTGCGCCCGCTGGCCAGTTTGCCGTTCTTCAATAGAACCCCCCCATTGCTTCCAGGGGGCTTGCAAAATTGCTAGGTTTTCCGTTGGCCTTACTGCAAGTCAAACTTGAATTCGAGGATTTCCGTTGTCGCTGAGCTTCCCGCCTCGAACTTCCATTCCCGCAACGCCTCTACCGCCGATTCCACCAGCAGGGGGTGACCTCCCAGCGCTTTGGTTTCTTTCACCTGCCCGCCCGGCGTGATCATTACCTCGATCTTCACCGTCCCGCTCAGTTTCAGCTTTTTCGCCAATTCCGAATACTGCGGCTTCGGACCGTTAACAATCTTGCGGTTTCCATCCGCTCTCATGCTCGGCGCGGCGCAGCAAATCGCAATTCCGAGTGTTGCCACGGCTGCCGTTCTCAACAATCCAACTTTCTTCATCATCTCCATATCTTTCGCGCTTGGGCGCACAACCGCTGTGGCTGCACCGCCAGCGGGCAGCAAAACGCTCAAGCCTTGTTTATTTGAAATGCTTCCTGAACAGCGTAGGGGTCTTCTTGGTGCGTGGGTATGGTACCGAAGTCCTACGTCTTTGACGAAGTTTCAGCTATTACTGTGGCTGTTGTTGCTGGTTGGGCTTCTTTATTAGCGGAGAATTTTGCTCGATGCTGCCCACGGCTAGTTCCGTTTTTAGTTCCGTAGTCTGGTCCGGAAGCAGATCTATGAGGGTGTCAAACGTCCGGTAACCGGGGAGCTCCACGCGCACCTTGTGCTTGCCTGGACTAATTTTCATCGACCGGAACTTGCCGCCGAACTGGCTGGCGTGCCCCACATACTTTTCATCAAGGAAAACCGCTGCACGGCCCGGTTTGATTTTTAATTTCAAGGTTGCCGTAACATTCGGAACGGTCGATGTCGGTGCCAGGTGCATGGTTACGCTTATCAACCGCGTGGCGCCCGGCTCGACCACAACTTTTTGCACGTAGTCCTGGTATCCGGATTGCCGCACGATGACTTCGTGTTCTCCTGGCAAGAGGGTGATCTTCTTGCTTCCCTTCAACTCCTTCAGGTATCCGACATAGTTTCCATCGATCCAGACGCCAGAATCGCGCTCCACGTTCGTCGCCCCTTCGAAGATCAATTGACCCATGACCTGGTTCTGGCTGAGAGCAACGGTATTCGCGCCGGCAAGAGTCAGCCACAGGCCAAGTAGGATTGCCCGCCAGCGTAGAAGCAAGCTGGCAGTTGCTGCAGGGGACATCGCTCCCCCTTTATTTCTAATGGGACCTGATATGCACCCTGCAGGCCAAAACGGCGTCCCGATTTCAGCCAACAAGTCCCATGCACTCAACGACTTTCAATGGCTCGCGATTGGTGTGAGGAGTCGTACAGGCTTTACACTAGGTTGTTACGCCAGAACACAGTGCACTTCTTACTTTGCGAAAGACAAGCTGCGCCAAAACCTTCCTCGCAGCAAATCCGTCCGGACTGCGTTAATCCTCGCCTACCCCCCAGGTTGTCGCTAACGTCCATCTCATCAACAGTTTGAGGACCAGCATCGGTTTTGAGCTGCTATCAATTATTTTGAGGCGGCAGATCGGCTTTTTGCATTTGACGCTCGCGGCTTGTGTGTTAAGCTATCGGCTGTCTAATGTTGTCTCCTCTCGCCATCTCGAAGCGCGCCAAGTCGATGCCCACGGGCTCGACTACCACCACTATCATTATTAAGACTACGAGCGCTTCCGGCGAGGGCAGAAACTGACAGCAAGCTAAGAAAAGTTTCCAACCCACCGCCAGAAGCGAACCTGGAGGTGGGTTTCTTAGTTTTAGCCCCTCCAGAAAAGCCAAGCGGTGGCCACATTGAAAGTGATTGCTGGAGCCACCATGAGCCCCGAAGGTCCGCAGGAAGCAGTCTTAGACCGAAACCCGGTGTCGGCGTTTGCGCCCGCGCTGGGATCGAGCGCTGCGAACACCCAACAGGAAGTCGTTGCATTCAAGTTTGGCGGAAGTTCACTGTTGGGAGCGGCTCGAATGTTGCACGCCGCGGGTCTGGTTCGCGGTGCGGCCGCTCCAGAAACTGGTTCGAAGTGTTACGTCGCGGCGGTGGTTTCCGCCATGAAAGGCGTCACCGATCGCCTGCTGGCAATCGCTCGCCGCCTGGAAGCCGGTGGTCGCACCGACGCCCGCTGCGATGCCGAGCACGTCTTGCAGAGCCATGTTGACGTGTTGCGCGACTTGGATCTGCCTACCCAAGAGCATCAACGCGTGCTGCATGACTTGCAACTCCTCGGCCGCGACTTGCTGCACGACGCTTCGCCCGAAGTGCAACCTTCTCCGGCGCAGCGCGCCGCGCTGCAGGATCGGCTGGCATCTTACGGCGAGCGCTTCAGCGCCCGGCTTTTCGCCGCAGCTCTAGAAAAAATCGGCGTGGCCGCGGTGCCCGTCAGCAGCTCGGATTTTGTCCTTACCTGCAGCACCTTTCGCGACGCCCGTCCGGACGTTGAAGAAACCCGCCGACGCGGCCGCGAAATTCTGCTGCCGCTGTTTGCCGATGGGCTTGTGCCGGTGGTCACCGGGTTCATCGGAGCTACCAGAGACGGTCACGTCACCACGCTCGGCAGAAACAGCTCCGATTTTTCCGGAGCGTTGATCGCCTACGTGGTCGATGCCGGGGAGTTGGTCATCTGGACCGATGTGGACGGCATCTACACTGCGAATCCCCACGAATCGGCAGAAGCATGCCTTCTGCACGAACTGTCCTACGACCAAGCGCACGCGTTGGCAGCAGCAGGGGCCAAGGTTCTGCACCACAGAGTTCTACCGCTCGCTGCGGAAACCGAAATGGTAGTCTGGGTCCGCAATACATTTAACCCTCAGTCCCGCGGCACGCGCATTGGGCCCAACAACTCCAATCTTCGAGGTGCAGCGTGAAACCGGCACGTAAATTCGACCAGAAGTTCCGCGCCGGAGTGCTGGGCGCCACCGGCATTGTCGGCCAGCGGCTGGTGCAGCTCCTCGCGGATCATCCCTGGTTCGAACTCACCGAAGCCGCCGCCTCGGAACGTTCCTCGGGCAAGAAATACTCCGAAGCGGTGAAGTGGCACTTGAATGAGCCGATTCCCGACGTGGCGGCGAACCTCGTCGTGAAGGGGCTGGAGACCACGCTGGATTGCGATTTTGTTTTCTCCGCTCTTGATTCGTCTGTCGCAGGACCTGCCGAAGAAGAGTTCGCGCGCGCTGGCTATCCAGTAGTCAGCAACTGCAAAAATCACCGTATGAATTCGGATGTGCCCTTGCTCATTCCGGAGGTGAACGCTGCTCATCTTGATGCGGTTCCGGTTCAGCAGAAAAATCGCGGCTACGGCTCTGGCTTCATCGTTACCAACCCCAACTGCTCCACTGCCGGATTGGTGTTGGCACTTAAGCCGATCGCGGACGCCTTCGGGTTGGAGAAAATTTTTGCGGTCACGCTGCAGGCTGTTTCCGGGGCAGGTTATCCCGGCGTTCCTGCGCTCGACATTCTTGGCAACGTGGTTCCGTTCATCAGCGGCGAAGAGGAAAAGATGGAAGCAGAGCCGCAAAAGTTGCTGGGCCATTGGGACGGCTCGCGCTTCGTGGAAGCGGGCCTGGGCATCAGCGCCCATTGCAATCGCGTGCCGGTAGAAAATGGCCACCTCGAGTGCGTTTCTGTCAGCTTGAAAAAGGTGGCGACCCTGCGCGAAGTCCGCGAAGCGCTCCGCAACTTTACGGTCAGCGAAGAACTTGCCGCCCTTCCGACAGCGCTGAAAAATCCCGTGGTCGTTGTTGCGGAGGAGGACCGTCCGCAGCCGCGCCGCGATGTGAACGCCGGAAACGGAATGGCTGCAGTCGTCGGCCGCGTTCGCGAGTGCCCTCTCCTGGACGTGAAGCTGACGCTGCTCTCCCACAATCTGCTGCGCGGTGCCGCCGGCGCCGCCTTACTCAACGCCGAGCTTCTCGCCGTCCGCGGCCTGCTGCCCCGCATCCGCGTGCCCGCTGGCGCCAGCGAAGTTACGCAGTCCCTATAACCGGGGGTGGGGGAGTTCTCCCTTAGCTCGCGACTCGCCATTCGACTTTTTGGCCGGACGCGTACTCCTGAAGCAAACTACCCAAGCGCTGCGCCCACTGCTCCAGCCCGCCTGTTCCGCCGAACGACACCAGGATGGCAAGCACCCGGGTCGTCGCTTCCGTGACCATGGTGCGTTCGGAATCGCTGGTCGCGCTACCGTGGGGGCCTTTGCCGTCAGCGAACAGCGGCAATCCTTCCAAATTCAAATCGTACTTGCCGATGCCTTTATAGCTTTCTCCCGCGCGTCCAGCGCGAAACTCAATCGCGCCTTGAACCTGCGCGAGATCGTACAGTCCGATCGGCAAGCGGCTTTCGACCGAAACCAGGTTGATCACGTCCACTACATTGTTGATTCGTGGCAAACCTTTGCCCGCGATTAGTCGTCGCAGCAACGCTTCTGCTGAACCGCGATAGCGAGCCGGATCTTTGCCCAGGGCCCTGTAGCCCGCGCGCGTCATCAGGATGGCCGGCGCTTCCAGCGCTGCCCGCCCGTCCAACGATTTGGCGAAACGTTCTTCGCACTTGCGAAGCAAATCGTTCAGTCCGTCCGGCTTCGGCCCGATAACAACTGCGCCCTGGACACAACCAAGCGCCGCACTTGGGCACTTCTTTTTGAGTTCCACCGCAATGCTGACGCTGGTCATGGAGTCGTTCGCAGTTTCCGAATAGCGCAACGGGACTTCGGCCGTGTCAAGGTAACTTGCTTAGGTCCTGAAGGCAACTCTGCGCTCCACGCCAAATCTGCCACGCCGCAAACAGGGAACTGATCGCCAGCTTTCGGTGTCCATGCCTGGGACTCGGTTTCCGTGCTCCCGGAAGAAAATCCTGCAAGAAATGGAGCCGAGACCGTTCCAAAAGCGAGCGCATGTCTTCCCGACGTGGATTCCGAAGATCCCGATGGGGACCCAATTGGAAATTGAGAAGAATCCGATGCAGCCTGGCCTTCCGAAATATCTCACCGCAAAGGTCGCGATCTTCGCCGTTCTGGGAGTGCTCGCCTCGATCGGGGCCGCGCTCATCCAGACTCTTGCTGGAACTGAAAAAAGCAGCCCGTCGGCAATATACTCGCACGGAACTTTGCGAGTGACGATCCCCTACAACGCGAAGCGCTCCGGCTCAGGAAACTTAGTCGCTGAAATCTTGGATCCCGAGGATCGCTTGATCGGCCGCGCAGAGAAAGCAGCCAACGCAGCAGCGGGATCATCGCAGTTCAAAGCGGAAGTAAAGCTCGACAGGCCGCTAGCGCTGGATGATCTCGTTTGGCACCGACTGCGATACCAGTTTCGCTATGACGACGGGAAAACCGAGCCGCTCGAGGGAATCGAGTCCATATCCCATATTCTGCGCCTGCCCGTGTTGCGAATTCTGGGCCAGCAGACATACCTCGGAGGCAGCAAGGCGGCCGTGCGCGTAGTCGTCAGTGACTCCAAGGGAGATTCGATTCCCGGACGCGGTTCCGTTCGCATCGATTTCGAAGCCCAGGGAAAGAAGCGGCAGACGCTGTTCACGGGGCGCTTGAATCATCGCGGCACAACCGAAGCGCAATTTCAATTTCCTGAAGGCGTTACCGGCAACTGCACTCTGCATTACGCCGTGGACACATCGCTGGGCCAAACGGAGTACGCGCAGGGAATCCGCATCCAGGACAAAGCCGGAATCCTGTTGACCACGGACAAAGCGCTGTATCAGCCGGGGCAGACGATTCATGTCCGCGCGCTGGCACTGGATCGCGCCGACCACCGCGCGGTGGCCAACCGCCGGCTGCTGCTCGAAGTCGAAGATTCGCACGGCAACAAAGTTTTCAAAAAGATGACGCAGACCGACGAATTTGGAATCGGTTCGGCGGAATTTGGCCTGGCCAGCGAGGTGAACCTCGGCACCTATCACCTGCGCGCGACGCTGGGAGAAGAAGGCACGGATTCCACAAACACGGCGGAGATTGCGCTCAATGTGGACAAATACGTCCTGCCAAAATTCAAAGTGGATTTGACCTTCGCTACAACGGAGGGAAAAAGGAAGCATGGCTATCGCCCGGGAGACACCGTAGCCGGAACGGTGCAGGCCAACTACTTTTTTGGGAAGGCGCTAGACGGCGCCGAAGTCTCCGTGCGCGCCACCGGAATGGACGTGAGCGAATTTCAGGCGGCGTCGGTACAAGGCAAGACCGATCGCGAAGGCACCTATCATTTCGAGTTGCCGTTGCCCGCTTACCTGGCCGGACGGCCGACGGAGAAGGGTGCAGCAAAGGTTCTGATCGAAGCAACAGTGAAGGACGCCGCGGGCCATTCGGAGAGCCGCGGCGAACCGGTCACCGTTAGTGCATCGGCGTTTTTGCTGACGGCAATCCCCGAGAGTGGTTCGCTTGTTCCCGGTCTCGAGAATCAAGTTTTTCTGCTCGCCTCTTATCCCGACGGTTCGCCGGTAGAAGCCAGCTTGAGGGTTCGGAGCAACTTTGGTGACGAATGGAATGCCAAAACCGATGCCGGCGGCGTTGCGATGATTTCGTTGCAGAAAGCCCAGCCCGGCGGAATGCTCCGCGTGGAAGGAACCGACAAAGATGGAGAAAAAGTCTCACGGGAACTGCCACTCGAGACCCGCGCCGGAGAGCAACAGTTGTTGCTCCGGGCCGAAAAAGCCGTCTATCGCGCGGGTGACTCCATTCGTCTCAGAGTTCTCTGCAGCAAAAAAAGCGGCACCGTTTATGTGGACGTTGTGAAGGATGGACAGACCGTCCTCACGCGAGACTTGGACATCGCGGACGGCGCCGCGGAACTGACGCTGGCAGCCGGTGCGGAACTTGCGGGCACCGTAGACGTCGGCGCTTACATGTTCCGGCAGAACGCGCAGCCAATTGGCGATCACCGGCTCTTGTTCGTTCAACCCGCGGATGAGTTGAAGGTGCAGGCAACCGCGGACCGGCCGGTCTATAAACCCGGCGACGATTCGCATATTCGTTTTCGGGTTACCGATCAAAAAGGACAAGGCGTGCGCGCCGCCCTGGGTCTGCAAATTGTGGACGCAGCGGTTTTTGCGCTGGCGGAAAAGAAACCCGGCTTTGCCAAAGTATTTTTCTACCTCGAGCAGGAAGTGATGAAGCCCCGCTATGAGATTCACGGCGTGGGTTTGCCGGACGTGGTCGAGCCTGTTCCAGAGGAAAAAGAGGCGCAGCGCGATCGCGCGGCGCGGGCGCTTTTTTCAGCGACGGAAGTCGTGCGAGCGAACAAATTCGAAGCGGAAGCCGGCCGACAAATCCCGCAGGCGCGATTCTACGACTACCAGAACCGCTATCAGGCACGGTTCCAGGCGAATGCGGAAAAGATCGTTGTGGCATTGCGCAACGAAATCGCGCGCGATCCCGACCAGACCGATATGGAAAAAGTCTTCAGGAAATTGGCGGATTCCGGTAAGCCTGAATTTCGCGACGCCTGGGGCACAAAATTGAAGGTCGAGCGCGCGCCCTGGGACCAAAGCAAAACTCTGTATGTGATTCACGGAGCCGGTCTGGACCAGGCTTTCGGCACGGGCGATGACCAGAGCACGTATTTCTATTTCCGGCGCAGCAAGGTTGTAACGGCGGCGGCCGAGGGCAGCGCACGGCTGCAGGTGGAGATCGAACACCAGCGTGGTGCCAACAAAGATCGGGCTGAAATCTCTGGACTGGCAATTGATCCGAGTGGCGCAGTGCTTGCCGACGCGCTCATCACCGTCGTAAACCAGACTACGGGAAACACGACGTTGCTACGCGCGAACCAATTGGGTGAGTTTCACGGCAAGGCGCTGCCGCCGGGAATCTACAAGGTGACGGTTGCCAGCCCGGGCTTCAAGCAAGCCGCAGATTCGTTTCAGCTTGAAGCTCGGGATCGCGCGGAGATTACCGCAAGGCTACAGGTTGGCTCGTTTACGCAAATGCTTGAGGTGACCGGGGCTTCGGTCGTTCTGAGTACGGACACCGAAGCGAACGGGTTCAGGAATGGAGTCGGAGGCGGGGCTCCAGGCGGCGCAATGGGTGGCGTAGCCGGCGGAGTTGGATTTGCGCCGCAGCCCAGACCACCGATGGCCATGCCATTGAAAATGAAGGAGTTGCCCATCAACGGACGAAATTTCATGCAAATCGCTGCACTTGATGCAGGCCCTAAAGAGCAGCCACCGGACGCCAACGTTCACGTTCGTTCCTATTTTCCGGAGACGTTGTACATCAACCCGGAAATCATCACGGACCGCAACGGAGCTGCGGAGATTTCCGTGCCGCTGGCCGACAACATCACTACCTGGCGCATGTCCATGATCGCGTCCAAGCAAAATGGCACTCTGGGTACGGCAACATCCAGCGTGAAAGTCTTTCAGGACTTCTTTGTGGATCTCGACTTGCCGGTGGTTTTGACCCAAGGCGATCAGGTGTCGTTGCCGGTGGCGGTCTACAACTACACCGACGCCAAGGGCGACGTGAGCCTGAAGCTGAAGGACGACGATTGGTATTCGTTCGAGGATGACAACGGAGAAAAATCCGTCGCGGTGGATGCGCAACATGTGGGCGGCTCGCAGTTCACTCTGCAGGCCAAACGGATCGGCAAGTTCAAGCTGACGCTCTCCGCACAAATGAGCGGGAGCACAAAACGCGCTGACATTGTGGTCCGCGAAATTGAAGTGGTTCCCAACGGCCGCGAGCAGAACACTGTTTTCAACGGCCAGCTGGAGTCGGCCGTCAGTCACGACGTGGAATTCCCGAGAAGTGCTATCGAGGACGCGAGCAAGATTTTCGTTCGCCTGTATCCCGGACCGATGAGCCAGATCATGGAGGGCATGGATTCGATCCTGCGCATGCCCAACGGCTGTTTCGAGCAAACCTCCTCGAGCACCTATCCCAATGTGCTGGCGCTCGACTACATGAAACGGACCAAGAAGCTAACGCCAGAAGTACACGCAAAGGCGGAGGGGTTTATCGGCAACGGCTATCAGCGGTTGCTGACCTTCGAAGTGCAAAGCGGAGGCTTCTCGTGGTTCGGGCAGGCGCCCGCAAACAAGATCCTGACGTCGTACGGGCTGATGGAGTTCTACGACATGGCGAAGGTGCATGACGTGGACCCGCGGGTGATTCAGCGGACCCAGCAGTGGCTGGCTTCGCAGCAGCAGGCGGACGGCAGCTGGCGAGCCGACAGCGAGTTCATCAACGAAGGCGCGACGAATCGTTATAACCAGGATGTTCTGCGCATTACCGCTTACATCGCGTGGGCTTTGGGCAACACGGGTTATCAAGGGCCGGCGGTGCAGAAGGCCAGCGGATACATCCAGAAACACCTCTCGGAAAAGACGGACGCGTACACGCTTGCAGTGCTGGCAAATTTCGCCTTGGATTCCGCGCAGGACCGCGGCTTTACCGAAGAACTGATGCAGATGCTCCTGGACGCGCGCACCGAGAAGGACGAGCAGGTTTGGTGGAGCGCGGAAGAGACCGGCGTCTATGCGACGGGAACCAGCGCCAACGTGGAAACGACGGGGCTGGCAGCCCAAGCGCTTCTGAAATGGGGAAAAGCTGCGGCCACGACGCGAAAGGCGCTAACCTATCTTACGTCGAAAAAGGATGCAACCGGAGCATGGGGCAGCACCCAGGCGACGATCATGGCTCTGCGCGCGCTGCTGCTGGCCAGTGAAAAGGGCACTGCTGACTTGCGGGGCACAGTCGAGATCGCGGTCAACGGCAAAGCGGTCGAAAAGCTTGTCTTGACTCCGGAAAACAACGATCTTCTGCACCAATTCGTATTCAAAGAGATCGACGCGGGCGGCAAGAACACGGTGGAGATTCGCTACGACGGCAAAGGAACGCTGGGATATCAGATCGCAGGGCAATACTTCATTCCCTGGGATGAAGCCGGCGGAAAGGAACCGCTTTCGATTTCTGTGAGCTACGACCGGACGAAACTGGCGCAAGACGACTTGGCCACGGCGACGGCTACGATTCGCAACAATTTAACCAAGACGGCGAACATGGTGATGGTAGACCTGGGCATTCCGCCCGGATTCGACTTGCTCAGCGAAGATTTGCAGGAGTATCAGGAGAAATCCGCGAAGATGAAGGCCGGCAGATTGGAAAAGTTCAGCCAGACCGCCACCCAAGCGATCTTATACTTCAACGCGCTGGCCCCCGGCGAGACGGTACAGTTGAAATTCCGGCTGCGCGCGAAGTATCCGATTCGGGCGCGGACTTTCCAGTCGCGCGTGTACGAATACTATGATCCGGATGTGAAGTCCGTGGCCCGCCCGGTAGCGCTGGAAGTGAGAAAACGGCCGTAGCCTAACGAACCCCGCTGCCTGTTTTGGGCAGCGCCGAAAGCTGGGCAAATTCGCGGATGTCGTGCGCCGGGCACGTTCGGTGCCTGTGGTTGAGAGTTATAGTGAGGCCATCGGCTGGTCAAGCCCGATGCAAGTCTGGAGCAGGCTGGGAGGATCGCATGAGGAACCTGTTTGACCCGGAAGCCGTGCAGCAGTTAATGAACCGCCTAGGGCAGCTCAAGCCAACTTCCGAGCGGCAGTGGGGAAAAATGGACGTCGCCCAGATGATGGCCCATTGCAGTGCCGGACTGGAGATGGCCTCCGGCAAGCTCGTGGCCAAGCGCACACTGCTAGGCAGAATCGTCGGACCGCGCGTCCGTCATGTCCTGACCGATGACAGTCCGTTTCCGCGTAATAGCCCAACGGCAAAAGAATTGAGGGTCCCGAGCGGTGATTTCGCGCAGGAGCGCGAACGGCTGAAGCAGTGTGTGCGTCAGTTCCACGAGGGTGGCGAAGTGGGATGCACCAAACATCCGCACCCATTCTTTGGCCCGATCACGCCGCTCGAGTGGAGCACGGGCATGTACAAACACCTGGATCATCACTTGAAGCAATTTGGCGTCTAGAAAAGGACCTGGAAGGGAATGGGAGGCTCGTGGAGACTCAAACCCCGGACCTCCACTGGGTCAACCTCACAGAAAGAGCGTACCGAACGCCCTGTCTACGCGTATCGTATTTGTTTCCCGGGCAGAGATCACAGGTAGGGAATGCAGATCGCATTCTATTTGTTTTTCTGACCTGAACCGGCTCGACAGAAACTCGCAAAATCGTAGTAGTCGGTAAAGCGCTTAATGCGGCCGTTGTCAATCTCCGCGACCGAAACGCCGCGCGTTGAGCTGTGCAACCCAACGACCTGCCCGACTGTGGGACAGTCGCCGGTGAATGTGGCTGTCCATGTCCATTCCGCCGCCACCGTCGAGCCGCTTTCGATAACGTTGGTCAGGCGCCAGTTGAATTCCGGCTCAAGCGCAATCATCTGCTGCATGAACTTCTTGACTTGCGCAGGTCCCTCGTCGCGGGATGGCCATGCGATGTCTTTGTGAACGGCGTCGGGAGCGAGCAGGTTGTCGAGAGCTGCGGAATCGTGGCGATTCCAAGCAGACACGTACGCTTCGAGAACGGCTTTCCCCGACGACGTCGCTGGCTTGTCCTGTTGTGCTGAAGGGGTTGCCAACAGAAACAGGCACGCAGCTGTAACAATTGTTCTCATGTGGTGCTCCGCGACCAAAGATGCAGCAAAGAGTACAGAACCAAAAAGCGCAGAGTCAATAAGTGGCTGCGGTGAGCCGCGCTTACAAACTTTTAGTAGCGGCTCCGCGAGAATGGCCGCGAGGATCAACAGACTGTCTCCGATGAACGTTCGTTCAACTTCCTGTTTGCGGCGCGGGTCAGGTAGGGGTCGTATGCTGGAGCCTTTACATCGATACCTGCTTGCCTTTAACAGTGGAATTATTTCATCAGCTTGCCTTTTTCATTCTGAGCTGCAAGCCCATATCGTATTGCCGCTTCAAGCGTATCGATGTTTATATCCTTTAGAGCTTTAAACCGAATGCAATATCCGGTCACGCTCGCCTTGCCTAGTTTTTTTCCATACGTTTTGGCTAAGTACTTCTTATCTTTGAGACCAAGAATATAGACAGAGATTCCGGTTTTGTTTCCGCTCACACCAATTTGAAAAAACTCTCTACTTTTTCCATTGGCATATTTTATTGTGTGAAATCCATATCCTATCGTAGGGTTGGAAACAGTATGATTTTGGCTGTCTTTGCCATCGAAGAACCATAATCTGCATTCTGGTGACACTTGGAGCGTGAGCCGATGCAATTCTCGTATGTCACTGCGTTTGGGCTCCGGCTGGCTGGTAATATACTTCTTGATTTG
Organism: uncultured Acidobacteriaceae bacterium; assembly: GCA_964594885.1. Taxonomy (GTDB): domain Bacteria; phylum Acidobacteriota; class Terriglobia; order Acidiferrales; family UBA7541; genus Acidiferrum. Next base: position 5,739 of record CAZQOB010000018.1, on the reverse strand, counting down.
TTCTTGTACGTTCATAGGTTCTGCTCCCCAGGTGTGCGCACGAGATTATACGACGTCTAATCCTTCTCCCCCTTGCAAGGGCGGGCGGCCCTGACCCTTTGAGGTCACTCGACCGCGAGGGCGGCCCGCAAGCCGTTGTTGCTTGGGGCTTTTCAGAATTCCCAAAGGCTTGAAATGTGTGGAGCGCCCATAAGCGCCAGAGGGGCTGGAGTACTTGCACCCTAGCCGAGTTCACATTCCGGACGTCTTGTCAGCTACTCGGAGACTGACTCCGCTCGCAGTCGGAACTGACCCTAGTGATATCAGGATTAGTGCTGAAGGCTCGTCAGTTTGCTGGCGGGTCACTCTGAAGCGGATGAAGTTGTAGGAAGGCGGCTGCGTAGCGGGCACGGCGAGCGGTTTCGCGGGGCTTCGGCCGCTTGGCGACACCGAGCAGCAGGCTGACCATCAAATCGCGCCAGAGTAGCCCGGCGAACTGCTTGGCAAGTTCGGCAGGGCGGCTTTCCCAGTGGGAAATGATCGAACCTCTTGGTTCCTCGACGTATCGCGAAGCTGCCCCTATTTTTCCGTGCCGGTCGCGCAAAAGGATTCTCTTTGACCACAATCGACACGCTCATTGCTGCCGTTGCCCTTGATCATCGGGTGGCTCTTTTCACGGTCGATCAGGATTTCTCACGCATTGCTCGGATCACTCGCCTACAGGGCTATTCGAGCTACTAGCCCAGGCCCAGGCTCTATCGACCGAGGTTTGCGGGGCACAAATTTCTCTACAGAAGTCTGCAAGAGCATCTCAAGCAGATGGAGCTTGCCCCCGCGGACAGTGCGATTAACGAATGTAGGAACTCAATTGCAAAATACGGAGGCGCGGTACCGTTGGGAGGGCGCGATCATTGGTGAGAAAGGCCGCACAGCCGGCCCCCAATGCGGCCACGAGCTGCAGAGCATCTGGCGTCTTGACTCCGGTTGCGGCCCGCAGCTGTGCAGCAGCGCGGAGATGGTCGCGCGAGATCTCTGCAACTCTGACCCCACGACTCTGCGTGAGCAGTGCCTCATACCGCTCCGCTAGCAGCCGGTCTCCGGAGCGGTAGGGAACGACCAAGACTTCTAACAGGGTAAGAGCGGACGTCACCAGCTCCTTTCGGCCTGTATCTGCTTCCTTGAAAAATGGCTGGAGCACCGGGAGAAAACGGGGATGTTCTTCGATGAAGTAAATGAAAATGGAGGTGTCCACGCCTACAGGGCCGAGACCGACGTCCGCCATCAATCCCATGAAGCTCGTTCCCGGTCAATATGTGTCGACGCGTCGATTCCTTTCCAATAGTCCTTGCCCAACCCCTGGAGATCAAGAATCGACCGCGGTTTCGACGCTTCGAGGGCATCCGTGAGCAGATGCGTAACCTCTTGAGCGATTGATCGATGCTGACGTTTGGCCCGGGCCTGGAGTTTCTTGTAAAGAGAGTCCGGGAGATTCTTAATGTTAAGCACGGCCATGCCATTACTCCTAAACTCCTCCATTATGGAGGAATGGGCGCGCTACGTCAATACCGGCACCGAACCCTGGCATGGCTATGACCAATGCATTCTGGCAGTTCGCACGCGGCTCCGCATTTGCCGCCAAGGGCCAAATTGCCAATGCAGAAGCGGAACAGAAAATTCTTGCTACAGCGCGCCAGGAAACACCTGCCGATGTGGAGTTCAGCTTCTATTTCAACAAGGCTCAGAGCTTTCTTGATCTCGCGGAGAATATCCTGGGTGCTCGGATTGCTGCGGCCAAGGGCGACCATAAGCAGACAATCAGCGATTGGGAGAAGGCAGTAGAAGTCCAAGATAAGCTGTACTATGGCGAGCCGCCCGGATGGTTTTATCCGGTCCGCGAGTCTCTGGGAGCCGCATTGCTGCTGAACGGCCAAGCGGACCGAGCAGAAGCCGTGTTTCGTGCCGATCTGGAACAGTTCCCACGAAATCCATTCCTCCCTACGGGGAGGGAGTTATGCCTTGGAAGGAGTGTTCGGTCATGGACGAAAGAATGCAGTTTGTGGCTCGCCGGCTAGCCGGCGAAGCGATGGCTGATCCCGAACGAATAGAATTGGCCTCCCAAGGCGTCCTCTGGCGCGGCCTTCACCAGACCTTTTGAAGATTCTTGATTCCCTGGAGATAGTCTTCCTTTTCCAGCCTACTTTCGACACCGAATTCGGTAAGGATTGTCATCATCTGTCCCAAGGGAACACCCGCCAATTCGGCAGCCCTGCCGAGCGAGGCCTCTCCTTTCTTATATCTCTCGACCGCGAGCAGAATTCTTCCACGAGTCACCATGTCTCGAACTGCCTTGGACAGATCACTCCCCTCTGCTTTAGTGATTTCGTGGAGGAAGTCGTAGTTGTCGCGATCCATGCGAACACTCATCGTCTTGCTCATGGTTTGCCCTCCAATCTCAGTCTCGCATCCTCGATAATCAGATCCTTGTACCGGCCATGTTTCGCAAGCGACGCAAGCCTTTCAAGGGCCTCAGATTCTTCCAGTAACCTCTTCTCCCGACTTCTAATCAGGATGCCCACTGCGGTAGTGAATGCGACGCCCAATAACTTGCACGCGTTGATGCCATTCTTGTCGTCGATGCCGAGGAACTGAGCCTTCTCATCGAGTGCAAGCGCAATGGCCTCTGCTTCGCCCTTGCCCATGCTAAAGTCGTCCTGCAATTTGGCCACAAGGCGGCGATTCTTAACCACGACGGTTTTGATGCGCGACTCATCGAGGGCTCTCTGAATGATGACCGCATCCAGCGCCTTCTTGGAGCCGCAACATTCCCTCTCAACCTCGCCGGGAATCGCTACTGGCACGTCGATATTGGCAAGAAAGAGATCAAGCAGCTCGACCTTGGCGATCAATATCAGCGTGGAGGCATCGAATATGATCATTGTTACAAAATATTACAAACGTAAGTATAACGCAAATTTCGATATTCCGCAAACTCATCGCTCCTTCTTTTGCAATTAGCGTTTAGTTTAAAGCGCTTTGATCGGTCGAGGGGCCGTCGTCACTCAATAGGTCCAAAAACCAGACTGCCCACTACGCTCGTTCCTTTTTCTCGGAGAGAACTTTTCGTCTTCTCGCGACATTACCAGTTCTGGAGGGCTGAGTTGAGCTATCCCATGCAGGGACGCACTGCCAGTGATCGTTTTAGACTCGGAGGCGAAAATCTCACTCGCCATGGACGGCACACCCACACATCCACCTCCGCAACAACTTGAATCTACATACCGTGATGAGCACTTGATGATCGCCTTCTCAGGAGGCTCGGCAGATACGTTCCATGAACTTTTTTCCCGATACAAACAACCACTGTTTGGATTTTTTCGACGTCGTCTAGCCGATCCCAGCTATGCGGAAGAACTAACCCAGGAAACCTTCCTGGTCATCCTGCGTAGCTCGGTACGCTACCAGCCGCGCCCTTTTCCGTACGTATCTCTATGCGATCGGGCTGAAGATCTTGCGCGCGCACCGTAGAAAAGCCGCTTTTCGTGCCACATTCCTCCATGCAGCGCCCGCACATCAAGAACCGCCCGCGTTAAACAACACGGAAGAAGGGTTTTTGAAATTCGCTGCTAGTCTTGAGCATAAGGAACTATTTCGAACGATTGAACATGCCATCCCGACTTCTCCCATCTCCACTTATCGATTTCCAGCGCACCTCTGGAATCATTACGACCGTTTGAAACACTGTCCCTCAAACTTTCTCGTGCTGGGAGATGCGCTCTGCAGTTTCAATCCGATCTATGGGCAGGGAATGAGCGTCGCGGCATTAGAGGCGCAAGTTCTACACCGCTGCCTTGCGGAGAAGAATTCACGCACACATGTCGCGTTGGATTTGCGGAACCGGTATTTCACGGCGGTATCTGGTGTTGTTAAAGCAGCTTGACCATGCTACGTGTAGCTGATCCTTCATGGTCATGATATAATGACCATGGGCAGGAGAGGTGTTATGAAATATATATCAGCGGGTACGTTCAAGGCTCGCTGTCTTGCGGTAATGAAAAAGGTTCAGGCGACCGGCGAGCCCGTCATTGTAACCAAGCGTGGAACGCCAGTGGTCAAGGTGGTTCCCGCCCAACCGGAGAAGATTGACATTTTCGGGTCCATGACGGGAAGAGTCAAAATCGTCGGCGATATCGAGTCTCCAATCCCTGTTGAGTGGGATAGCAGCACAAAGTGATCCTCCTCGATACTCCCGTGCTCGTTTGGCTCACCAGCGAACCCACAAAATTATCTAAGCATGCGAACTCTGCCATCCGAAGAGCTAGCCGAGGTGGGGGAATAGCCATCTCTGCGATTACTCTCTGGGAGCTGGGATGGTTGGCAAGTCACAGTCGTCTGCAGCTAACGGGGACGGTAGAAGCATATCTCGAAGAGGTTTCTTCGCGAGTCGCTGTCCTTCCTATCACAACGAAGGTTGCAGCGCTGGCTAACCTCTTTTCTACAGACTATTCAAGCGATCCATGCGACCGCATAATCGGGGCGACAGCACTCGCCGAGGGCATCGCCTTAGTCACCAAAGACGAGAAAATTCGTGATTGCAAACAGATTCAGACGGTCTGGTAATGCCGCTCTCCGAAGGGCTCAGAAGTCGAAGGTGTCGGTTCCGAAAAATCTGGCATTCCTCATTCCGGAAATTCTGGCATGCCCGGCGATAGCCGGAAGGGCTAGAACTCTCCCTGTGCCCCCGGTCAGTAAATCGGATGGGCGAAGGGAGGAGGATGTTAGGAATGCTAAAGCGACACGAAGTCGAGATTCTGTTAAAGGCGGGGCACTGCAAGGCCGAGGTGGCCCGTCTGGCGGGCTTGGCTTCCGCGAAGCTCTGGCTTTCGCTCTCGCTGGCGGCTTCCCCTCGGCCCGCAACGCCCTCTATGTCGCCGGAATCGAATTCTTGAGCCCGTAGTTTCGGAGTACACTCTTAACCGCATATATCAAGAGGTGAACGCAATGGCCCGTATCCGCGGGGCTGAGCCCAGCAAGCAGGGACTGGTGAGCGGGCTATTTACGCGAATCGTCTATGCGATGACGAGAAGAAGGGTCGGCCGAGTCGTCATGCCGGTGCAACTCGTCGCTCATCACCCCAAGCTGCTTTGGGGCTACGGCCAGATGGAACAGGCTTTTGCCTCCAGCCACCTAGTCGGTGCTGGCCTCAAAGACCTCGCGCAGTTGCGCGTCGCCACACTGATCGGCTGCCCTTTTTGAATTGACATCGGTTCTGCGGTCAGCAGAAAAAGCGGCGTGTCGCAAGAGAAGATCGAAGCCTTACCCAGCTATCTTACCAGTTTGCTGTTCTCGGAAGAGGAGAAACTGGTCTTGGAATACGCCGATGCCATGACGCAGACTCCATTGGGGGTTGCAGATGCGCTGTTCGCGAAGTTGCGCGAAAAGTTCACCGATGCACAGCTAGTGGAGCTGACGGCAACCCTTGCCTGGGAAAACTATCGAGCGCGGTTTGACCATGCCTTCGGCGTGGAATCGGAGGGCTTCACGCAGGGCAGCTACTGTGCGTTGCCCGTGCATTCGGGAAGTCACGCTTAGGTATGCCACATAGAAAATGGACAGTCGGTTCCGCTCATGATCCGACGATTCTGAATGGGTGGTCAGCAGCGTCTACGTTCCAGGCCGACCGGAAGTTACGACTCTTCTGGTTCTAACTGTCGCGGTAGGGACGACCATCGCTGATCGCCCCCCGCGCAGATCCGTACAAGC